>NZ_CP034118.1:2102083-2706111 GCF_003856495.1 Staphylospora marina
ATCTTGCATGAGTCCGGCGATTTCTCCCTCTCCCTGGTCCTGGAGCGGGCCGGACTGATCCGGATGGACTCGATAACGGTTGATCCCTCCCGCGAAAGCGATGTTCTTCACAACGCCGAAACCGTTCGCTTTCCCTGTTCAAGGGATTCAGGCGCCCTTTTGGGCCGCATGTGGACGCAGGATCTTGACAGATCCCGGCAGTTCCGGATTCTGACATTCTGGAGACACGAGAAAGTGCATCACCATGAATCACAAAGCGAAATACCCGCATTTGTGACGCAGCCGGAGTCCATGGGGATCGAACACCCCGTCATCAGCCGTCTGTTCCTTCCGGAGCCGAGGTGGATTGTCATCCCGGACTGAGCTCATGACGACCGGCGCAAATACCAAGCGATTCCGCCGACCGTCAGCATGCAGCCGAGAATCTGCACCGGGGTGACCGGCTCCCCGAGGAGCCAGAATGCCAGCAAAATCGCGCCCACCGGCTCACCCAGAACGGCCGTTTGAATGGTCACCGCATCCACTTGGCGAAGGAGGCGGTTGAACAGCACATGCCCGAACACGGTGGGAACCAGAGCCAAAAGAAAGAAAATGCCCCATTCCCGCGCCGGCCAAGTGAACAGAGGCATCTCCTGCCAAGCATTCATTCCGGCGAGAAACAAACCGGCCACTCCGAACACGGAAAAACTGTAGATGGAAGTGGACAATTTCTCCCGCAGCCGCTCCCCGATCAACATGTGGACGGAGACGGCAAACGCTCCGAACAGGGAAAGCAGATCCCCGATCCAGGCCGTTCCTCCCACCTGCAGGTCCGCACCGGCCACCAACGCGGAACCCGTCACCGCCAGCATCATCCCGAAAAGGGCCATTCTGCCGATGTTCCGGCGGAACACCACCCGGGCTCCCCACGCGGCAAAGAGCGGTCCGGTGCTGAGCAACACCATGGAACTGGCCACACTGGTATAACGAAACGAAGAGATCCATCCCCAAAAATGAAGCCCCAGAAAGAGTCCGGAAAGAAACAGCCATCCCCAGTCACGGCCCGTCAGATTTCCCCACTCTTTCTTTCGCCGCCAGACCCAGGGAATCATGAACGCCATGGCGATGAACAACCGGTACATCCCCAGCACCCCGGCGGGTGCCTCCGACCACTTGATGAAAATGGCGGAAAAAGAGACCGCCGTCACCCCGACAAACAGCCACAGGGTTTTCTCCGGGGCGGTCATCCGTTTTGATTCATTCCAAATCCCCATCGGTTTCTCTCCTTCAGAAAGCAAACGGCGGAGAAGGCCGTCACCATCTCCGCGTGATTCGAAGCCATTGCCCCGCCCGTTTCATCGTCCGTTTCGCCCGCCACCACGGGCCGCATTTTCCGCTCGGCGGAGCATTCCGGCCGGTCCCCCGGTTCCCTTCCCTCTCCCGTTCAAAGTACAATTTCACCATCAATTCATAGTACAGGGGATCCTTGTCCAATCCCGTCCACCTCCGGCGAAAAAGACGGGGAAACATCCCTGTCGGGTTTCGACCTTTCGCGGTTGAAAATGTTCCCGGAGCGTGCGGACGAACCGGCCCGTCATGGCAGACAGGGGTCGCGCTCTACGAGTGACTTCAAAGGAATCATTTACCTTTCACAATCCATTGCCATCACTTGACGATAAGAATCATTTTCAATTAGTATTCTACCGAGAATGACTCTCAAAGGAAACAGGTTTTCCGGGAGGTAGCGGAATGAACAGGGAAATTGACGGTCTGATCGACATTCATACCATCTTGTCCCATGAGCGGAAACTGGGAGGAGCCGTGGAGGCCGACTTCATCCGGCTGAATTCGGGGGAAATGTTTCAATCGCCGGTGATCACCCGAATCGATGTGACCGGAGGGAACGTTTACACGGTCAGTTTCGTGGATGAAAGCGGACGCAAATTCATTGTTCACGTCAACGAAATCGCCGTGATCGGTTCCCCCGGACACAAACGGATCCATGAATTGAACAACCGGTATGGCAAGCAGATGCTGACCGCCCGGAAACTGGCTTATCTGAAGCGTCTGTGCGAAGTAAACGCGGGAAGTTCCGATCCCTTCTTCGTGAAAGAAGTGATCGTCATTCTCGATGACATCGGCATGGACGCGGTCAACGAAGTGCTGCATCCGGAACTCCTGCCGGTGATCCGCAAAACGTTGAGCGCCGCGTGAAACGGATGTTCGCCGGCCGACTCATGTTCCCGTCGGGGATTCCAGCGTACAGATCGCGCCCGGTCGTTTGATCCGGAGCACCAGCGTTTCGTACACCCTGAACAGATAATTCATGTTGTCCGTATCCAGGAACACCACATCCATGTCTTCGGAGACCGCCAGATCGAGGTTTTGCCGCCCGGTCGACACGATGACACCGGCATCCCCGCGAATGACCGGAGATTGGTAGATCCCGTCCGTCATCAGCTCACGGACATGCTCCACTTCCAGCACACGCGTGCCTTCGTGGACCCGATGAAGCATGGCATAAAGTGTCGGGGACAACACGAGGGCATACGGACCGGTGTGTCCCATGGCCATGAGTTTGTTGCGGGCTTCCACCACATCGGCAAAAGCATTCCCGGATTTCATCCAGTCGCTCCGAATGTGGGTGAGCCTGCCTTTCACGTTCATCAGACCCGGCAAGCCGAACTTTTCCGATCCGTTGAAGATGAGTTCATCCTCCAAAAGCGCACATTGCTGGGCCGCGTTGGCCGCCGGCGAAAAATCGACCGGAATGTCGAGGGACCGGCTTTGGTCAATGTCCCTGCGGTACAGCACGAAGTCTTTGTACAGCATGGGCACCGTCAAATTGACCCGTCCGTTCGGAACGGACAAATCCGGCTCGTCTCCGTGCAGACTCAACATTCCCCGTTCCGGGTTCTCGTAGAAATCGTTCACCACGGTCTGGATTCCTTCCCCAAGGGGACCGTACAAATCGATGAATCTTCTTCCGACCAACTGTCTGGCAGCCGTCTCCACCACCGTTTTTTCAAGCGCCTCCCATTCTTCCTCGCGAAGCGGTGCGGACGGAAAACGTGTCAACTTGCTCATCGCGTTCAGCCTCCCTCAGTGTTTCAGACTTCCCACGGTCCAGCGTTTCCGGAGCGAAGCGGGATCCGGCTTCGGATCCGGGGCTGCCGGGTCGGAATGCAGCGGAACCTTCAGATCATCCGCCACGTCCTCTTTTTCGTCCGTCGGAACCGAACCTCTCCCGGAAACCGCCTCACCGTAACGCTCATTGAGTTCTTCCAGAATGTCCTTGATGGCTCCGTAATCGTCATGGGTCATCTCTCTCATGCGCCGCAATTCCCCGGTCCGTTCTTCGTCCTGAAAATGATGCAGGGCCAGATCGATATGTTCGAGAAAATTGTGCAATCCGAACTTCTCCAAGCCAAGATCCTGCAGCAGGTACACCCATTCCGGATCATCCGGATCCCGGTCTCCGGAGCGCTCCGCCATGGCTTCGACCTTGGGCAGCAAATCCCGCAAGCGATCGAGCCGGTGTTCTTCCTCTTCATAGATGTGGTGATAGTACAAACGCTCATAATCGTCGGTTGCCTCACGAATCACCGGATCCAGCATGTTCATGAATTCGGTGACCGCCTCCCGGGTCCGGTTCAGAATGCCGGCCAATTCCGCGAAACGTTCCGTCATGAACCTCCCCTCGCTTTCACAGCCTCTTCCTCCCCAATATCACCCGAAACCATGCGATTTAAACAGAAAAACCCCGTCCACGAAGGAACGGGGGGCGAACCGGCAACACGTGCGGAATGACGTTTTCAAAAGGTCACTTTCCTGGCAAGATATGATGACGAAGGCTTTCGAAGTCAGCGGATTCAGCGATGAAGATCTGGTCACCCGATGATTCGCCACAGTGGAAACCCCGGGAATTTCCCGGGGTTCCGGTTGATCGGATGGATTCAAAGATCCGCGGAAAGCCGGAACCGTTACGGTTTGCCGTCCCCTGCGGTCGCGTACGATTGCACGGCCGGGACTTTCCACAGTCTGGCGATGACCAGGGTGATCAGAATCGCGGCCGCCAGCCGGATCAGCAGAAGGGGAAGCACGGGAATTCCGAGCGGGACAAAGACCAGCGTATCCTCCACGACGGCATGACAGGCGGCCAAAAACACCATGATCAGCGCAATGTCACGGCGGGACAGGTTTTGCTCGCGCGCTTCCTGGATGATGAGTCCCGCCCCGAAAAACAATCCGGCAAACAGTCCGCTGGCCAGCGTGACGGCTCCCGTCGGCGCAATGCCCAGCAGTTTCATCGCGGGAGCCAAGAGGCGGGCCGTCCTCTCCATCACTCCCAGATCTTTGAGTACCTGGATCATCAGCATGAGAGGAATGACGATGACGACCAACTGAATGACTCCTTCCAACGAGGCCAGGATCGCCGATCCCGCCACTTCCATCCACGTGTTCTCTCCCGCCGGCTCCCCGGAAACCAACCGGAATCCGGCCGGACGATCTCCGAACGGGACCAGCCAGTGAATGAGCAGCGCCGAAACGAGAGCCAAACCGACGCGCACCGAGGCGATCAGCAGGGCGGAGACGCCCACGCGACGGCACAACGCCGTTTCAATGAACAAATTGTGCGAGAAGCTGAGCATCACCGCCAACACAAACACTTGTTTCACGGTCAGATCGAGCGCCTGAATCGCTCCCAGGGCCGCATACAGATTGAGCACGTTTCCGAGCACCAACGGAATGGCCGCTTCTCCCCCGAGACCGAACCACCCCATCACGGGTGACAACAGGTCCGCCAGCAGATCGAGCAGCGGCGTCTGTTTGGCAAGATGGACGGCAAGCGCCACGGGAAAGACCACCTTGACGAGCTCGAGGGCCGTCTTCCATCCCGACTCGAAGCCTTTTCTCCAGTTGATCCGCGACATGGTTCTCTCCTCTCTCCGTTTCTTTCAACGTTCCATCCGCTTCCCCGTCCATCCGACGGACCTCTTCCGGCAGACGACCGGCGAAGGGTCACTGCCCGGCCCTTTCCCCACCCGGTCCTCCGCCGGACACCGTCAACACGCACACCGCTTCCACATGGGCCGTCTCCGGAAACATGTCCACCGGCACCACTTTCTCCGGAACATACCCACCCGCGGCAAGCTTGGCCACGTCCTTGGCCAGCGTGGACGGATTGCAGGAGACGTACACCAGGCGGGGCGGCTTCACTTCGATCAGCGCGCGGATCAACGCTTCTCCGAGTCCCGTGCGCGGAGGATCGGTGACCACCACATCCGGCCTCAATCCGTCCTTCAGCCACTCCGGAAGAAGCTCCTCCGCCCGGCCGACGTGAAATTCGGCATGACGGATGCCGTTGATGTCCGCATTTTCCCGTGCGTCTTCGATCGCATCGGGAACGGTGTCCATGCCGATCACCCGGGCCGCGTCCCGGGCCAGCCACAAGCCGATCGTGCCCGCTCCGCAGTAGGCGTCCACCACCGTCTCCGTTCCGGTGAGACGGGCGGCTTTGCGTACCTCCTCGTACAGACGGACCGTCTGGACGGGATTGAGCTGAAAGAACGAACGGGCAGACAGGCGGAACTCCAGATCTCCCAAGCGCTCCCTGAGTTTTTTCGGCCCGAAAAGAACCCGGCTCTTTTCGCCGAGCACCAGCGGGGTTCTGTCCGGATTGTGATTGAGCACGATGCTTTTCACTTCCGGCAGCCGACGATGCACCAAGCGTACCAGTTCGTCTTCTTTCGGCAATGTTTCGGTGCGGGAGACGATCATCAGCTGAACATCCCCGAACGCAAAAGAGACCCTCGCCGCCAGGTGCCTCACCGATCCGCGATGGGTTCTTTCGTCATACACGGGAATATTCAGTTCTCCAAGGATCCCTGCCACTCCGGAAAGAACGCGGTCCAGGACCGGATGTTGCACGAGACAACCGCTTGTTTCCACCAACCGGCGGGATCCGGCCGCATAGAGTCCGGTCACCACCCTGCCGCCCACCTTCCGCACCGGCAGTTGCGCCTTGTTGCGGTAACCGCGGGGTTCGTCCATGACGACCACCGGATCGACGGAAACCTCGTCGAACGGGGTGTAGCGCGCGAACGCCTCTTGCACCAGCTCCCGTTTCAACCGCTTTTGCATGCGCCGGTCGATGTGCATCAGTTGACACGCCCCGCATTCGCGATAGACGGGACATTCCGGTTTCGTCCGGTAGGCGGACTTCTTGTTCACCCGGATGATCCGGGCACGGGCATGACGCTTGTCCACCTCCGTCACCCGGGCCGTCACCGTTTCGCCCGGCACGGCTCCTTCCACGAACACCACCTGTTTGCGGAAATATCCCACGCCCTCCCCGTTGATGCCGATCCGGCGAACGGGGAGTTCGATCACTTCTCCTTTTTTCAGTCGCATCCGATATCCAGACATATCCAAAAACCCTTTCCGGTTCAGGCTGTTTTCGGGAAAGCTTCCGCTCATGATCCGGAGAGGGGGACCGTCCTCCCGTCCCTCAGACGGGCATGCCGGCTCAAGCGGATGTGATCCTTCCCGGTTCATCGCTTTCGGAAACTCCCGGATTTATTCTACCCGTTGACAGTCACCGGGGAAAGTGATGGAACGAACCCCCGGGGACTTAAGGAAAACCCGGCCCCCCGATTCCGTGAACGATTGGGCGGCCGGGCATTTGCCGAACAGGATGTGCACATCCGCGGGATTTGATGTCGGGAAGTGGCCTTCGGTTGGCCATCTTGGAATAACCGCAAAACGGTCCCGCTTTTCCCTTCCGTATCGGAAAGCGGGACCCTCCTTCACTCAACCGGGTGAATCAGATGTTCTCCCTCCGCCTTCGGGGAATTGACCCGGGTCGACACCGGGTACATTTCCAGGTCCGGATCGGGAACCGACATGAGCAGCTCCCGGTAAACACCGGGATCGGTGTCCTGCATGTCCAGCCACATCGTTTCCGTTTGCGGCGTCAGAATGACGGGCATGCGATCATGAACATCCCGCGCCCGTTCGTTCGCTTCGGTGGTGATGATCGTGCAGGAACGGATCACCTGACCGTCCCGCTCCCACTCATCCCACAAGCCGGCAAACGAAAACAGTTTTCCTCCGGGGAGCCGGATCAGGTACGGCTGCTTTTTGCCTGATACCGCCTTCCATTCGTAGTAACCCGTGGCGGGAATCAGACAGCGGCGCCGTTTCAGCAACCGCCGCCACGACGGTTTTTCCGCCAGTGTTTCCGCCCGCGCATTGATCATCCGGAAACGGGGATGAGGCGAGTCGGACCATGCGGGGACCAACCCCCAGCGAAACCAGTCGGCTTTCATCGTTCCCTCATCCCTCATGACCGTCAGCACGGGCTGGGTGGGCGCGATGTTGTACCGGGGAGGAACCTCCTCCGGCAATGCCTCCAACAGAAAGCGCTCCATCAATTCCCGTTTGTCCGCATCCAGCACAAATCGGCCGCACATGGCGATTCCTCCCCCGGACACCCGAACGCGACCGGGCGTCCCGATTTCCTCGCTCAAACAATCCGGTTGCGAAGCACTCCGATGCGTTCGATCTCCAGTTCAACGACATCCCCGGGCTCCAGCCAGCGGTGAACCTCCTGCCCCAGTTCCAGAATGCAACCGGTGCCCACCGTTCCCGAACCGATCACGTCGCCGGGCAACAATTCACAGTCCCTTGATGCCCGTTCGATCATCTGGGCGAAACTCCAGTAAAGATCCTTCATGTTGCCTCGAGACACTTCCGTTCCGTTGATGCGAGCCGTCATGGTCAGATCCCAATGTTCCCCCACCCTCCGGTCTTCCAGTTCATCGAGCGTCACGAGCCACGGTCCGAGAGACGTGGCGAAATCTTTTCCTTTTGCGGGCCCCAAACCGACCGCCATTTCCTTGCGCTGCTCATCACGGGCGCTCCAGTCGTTCATCACGGTGAATCCCGCGATGTGCTCCAGGGCGCGTTCACGCGGAATGTCCCGCCCCCGCTTGCCGATGACGCACGCGATTTCAAGTTCAAAATCAAGCCTGTCCGTGTATGAGGGCTTCTTCACCGGATCATCCGGTCCGAAGACCGAACGGTGATTGGAATAATAAAAAACCGGGATCTCGTACCACTCGGGAATCATCTGCAGACCCCGTCTCATCCGGGACGTTTTGACATGCTGCTCAAACGCGTAAAAATCCCGGATGCTGGACGGCAGCGGAAGCGGAGACAACAGCTTCGCTTCCTTCAGGGAAATGGCCACCGGTTCCCCTTCCACCGTCAACCGGTCGGGAGATTGGTTTTCCAACTCCTTCCTCGCCCGGGAAATCATGCGCCATTCTCCCTCTCCCCGCTCGAGCAGGGTCATCATGTCGGTCGCCGGCTCATGCGGAAATTCCATCCGTCCATGAACGACCAGCCATTTGGCCGCCAAACCGGCGTCCACCACCCAGTCGCCGGAAATCCATCCGAGACGTGCACCCGCCGGCCCCTGCGTCTGAATGTTGAGTTCATCCGATTTGACGGTATAGGTTGCAAGTTTCACTCCGATCCCCTCCCTGTTTCAAGAATATTCGGCGAGACCGGACAGTGGCAAGACAAAAAAAGCAGACCCCGCTTTTTCACAAGGTCTGCAAAACGGGAGCGCCGGCCGACAGCGTTTCCCTGACAATCCAGTCGGCGGCATTCTCCGCCTGGAGCGCGGAAAACCGCTCTCTCATTTCCTTCCGCTTGTAGCGGGGAGAGAAAAATTTGTTCACCTGGATCCGAACCGTGGACGGACGGGTGATCATCGCCACCCGGTGATGCAACAGATAGTGCTGGTTGGCCTCTTCCTGACCGGGAAACGCCTCGAAGAGCAACATCGGAAGCCGCTTGGCGATCGCTTCGCTGATGGTGAGCCCTCCCGGTTTCGTGACCAACAGGTCGGCCGCCGACATCCACAATGGAATGTCTTCCCTGTATCCTTCCAACCGGATCAACGGATCGGAAATTTTGTTCCTGAGCTTCCGGAGAAGAGCTTCGTTTTTTCCGGTCAGAACCGCCACCTGATATCCTTCCGGCCGGCTGAGCTCCTGCACCAGTTGCTCCATCGGTCCCATGCCGGTTCCTCCCCCCATCACCAGCACGACGGGAAGGTCCGGGATCAGCCCCAGTCGGCGCTTCGCCTCATCCCGGGAAACCTCCCGATAAAAAGAAGGATCGACGGGAATTCCCGTCTCCACCAGCCGGCAGCCCGTTTTCCAACGGACCTTTTCCAACCGATCCCTTTCGGGAAGCGCGCGGGGGACGCACAACACTTGCGGTGCACGTACCAACCAGATGGGATGCAATTCATAGTCGGTCAGCACTCCGACCGTCTTCACCGGTTCCTGATCCGTCGGACACATCAACAGGGAAAACGGATGGGTGGAAACGATCCGCGTGGGGCGGATGTCCCGGAACACTTGCCGCAACTTTTTGCGGATCGTCCATCCCATTTTTTCGATCACTTCACACGATGCATGGCGAATCAGTCGATGCTGATGAGTCCAGTCATACAGGCAGTGATAAAAAGCCGGAAATTTGTTCAACATCCCTGTGTAGCCCGATTGAAGCAAGGGGTGGAACGTCCCGGGAACCAGCTCCAGGAGATCAATCGTCTCCGCCACCTCGGCGGAACGGGCTCGAAAAGCTTTCTCCAATACCCTGGCCGCCGAATTGTGACCGGTCCCGAAGCCCATGGTCAACAGCAGGATCCGTTCGATCGTAACCCCCTCCTTCCTTGTCGGGTCCTGAATGCTACCCTCATTATACCCTGACCGCGGAAAGCCTTTTGCAAGAAACTGACAATCCACACCAAACCTTCATCCGGGATGGATGTCCGCTTCATGCCGGATTTACGTGGGGTCGGACCCCTGCCGGCGAGCCATCGTTTCCTGAGCCATCCGAACAAGTTCCCTGACCGTCGCACCTCCGATGACACCGCCGATTTTTCCTGCATCTTTCGCCCTGATTTGGCCGTTGTCCTCTTTTTTCAGAGGAATTTTGAGCATGCGGGCCACTTCCAGCCGGATCTCGTCCGGTTGGACCGCGGTCCCGAGCTCCCGGCTCATGACTTCAGCCTTGAACTTGTCCCATTCCCGTCGGGCTTCCGGTACGAGAAGCCGTCGCCTGCGGGAGCGTGCGGCCACGTCAACCACCTCCTTCAGAGGTAGTTTGCCGGGCATCACATGCAATATGTATCTTCGAGCCGGTCATACTATTTTACTCTTTTTTCCCGTGCAAAAAAAGAATCCCCCGCTCCGGGGCGGGGACACGGTCCCGTCAGCCCCGATCGGCGGGGGATGCCACTCATTTCAGGAAAACATGTCTGCCGATCCGGACGGTTTTGCGGTTTTTGGCCCGGTTGAACATCCACTTGGAAGTGGCAATTTCCGGATTGAAATAATAAACCGCACCGTGCGTGGGATCTTCTCCCGCCAACGCCCGACGGGCCGCTTCGTACGCCGTTTTGTTCGGCTTGAGTCGGATTTGCCCGTCATCCACCGCGGTGAAAGCCCCGTCCTGATAAATGACGCCACGGATCGAATTCGGAAAACCGGGGTTCTTGACCCGATTGAGCACCACGGCTGCCACGGCCACCTGTCCCCGGAAGGACTCCCCTCGAGCTTCCCCGTAAACGGCCCTGGCCAGCAGTTCCAAATCCGACCGGCGCACTCCCGACACAGCGGCGGACTTGCGTGAAGTCTTGGCGGCGGTCGCTTTTTTGACCGTCGCTTTGGCCGCGGAGCGGTTCATGTTCCGCGCACGGATGTCCGACCGCCGTGCGGGAGATTTCACCATGACAAACGCATGATCCGTGCCGGATTGCAACAACACATCATGAATGTATGGATGGTGAAATCTTTGTCCCGGATGGTTGTCCAATGCATGGAGGATCCGCCCACCCTGAGCCTGCGCGTTCAACACCTCGACCGGATCCGCCGGCGCTCCCTTTTTCGGCTGCGCCAAGGAACCCCGGGCTTCCGCCCATTCCGTCGCGGGAGTGATCACACAGACCGTCAACGCGGATACCAACAGCAAAAACACGGCTTGTCGCATAACCTTCATGAAAACCTCCTCATTGACCTGCCTCCGGGGTGAGCCCGGGTACGAACCGGGCAGCGGGAGCACATGCTTCACCCCGAGGGAAAGGTTTCTCCGTATCCGGGAGAAAAACCCGGAATCCGGACAGGTTATTACGGCAAAGCTCTTGGACATTATAAACATGCCCCGTACACCCCTCAATAGTAAACAAAAGGGTCCCAAACCATAAAATCCCTCAAAAAACACAAAAAAAGACGCAAACCCCGTCAGGTTTGCGTCTCTTTCACGACTCAGCCGCGTGCGGCCAGGTACCGCTTGTTGACTTCGTCCCAGTTGACCACGTTCCAGAACGCTTTCACGTAATCCGGACGTTTGTTTTGATACTTCAGATAGTAGGCATGCTCCCACACATCCAGACCGAGGATGGGGGTGACGCCTTCCATGAGCGGGCTGTCCTGGTTCGGGGTGCTGGTCACTTCCAGCTTGCCGCCCTTGACCACCAGCCATGCCCAACCGCTGCCGAACCGTTTCAGGGCAGCATCGGTGAACTTTTCCTTGAAAGCTTCAAAGCTGCCGAATGCTTCGTTGATGGCGGCCGCCAGTTCTCCGGTCGGCTCCCCGCCGCCGTTCGGGCTGAGGATTTGCCAGAACAGAGTGTGGTTGGCATGTCCGCCCCCGTTGTTGCGCACAGCGGTGCGAATGCCTTCCGGCAGCGCTTCGAGGTTGGAGATCAATTCTTCAACCGTTTTGCCACCCACATCATGACCTTCCAGTGCCGCATTCAGGTTGTTGACATAGGTTGCGTGATGGCGGCTGTGGTGGATTTCCATGGTCTGAGCATCGATATGCGGCTCGAGCGCGTTGTAAGCGTAAGGAAGCGAAGGCAGTTCGTACTTGGCCATGTCAGATCCCCTCCTGATATGTAAAAATCGGGGCAACCCCGCTTGAGAACATAAGGTTCCCGAAAAAGGCGCCCAATATTATTATGGAAAAACGGTCCGATTTAGTCAACAAATTGGTTTCAAAAGTCTGAATCAGGCGAAGAGCTCTTCCAGCTCCGTCACATCGCGGATGATCCGGTCCACCCCCAGCCGTTCAAACGTTTCGCGGGCACGTTCCCCCGTCAGTCCCGTGAGCGTGGCGACAAAACCGCATCCCATCGCTTTGGCGGCCAGATAGTCAGCCACCGAATCCCCCACCACCCACACGCTTTGTCCGTCCGCAAGCGGCAACGGATGATCGAGACACTCCCTGACGGACACGGACCGTCCCAGAAAGGCCCTCACGTACGTGAACGGATCGGGTTTGCCGAGCGGCGTCCGATCGGGGAACGACCGTTCCGCTTCCCGGACGTCGGTGGCGGTGGCCACATGCTCCGGATCGAAACATTCCCAGATCCCCAACGATTCCAGGGGGATGCGTGTCTCCGGCTCCGTTCGCCCCGTCCCGATCCCGACGGCGATGCCCTTCTCACGCAGCCGGGACAGCAAATCCCTGAGGCGTTGCGGTTCCGCCAACGGAGTTTCCCGGTGCAGGAACCCCTCCTTTCCGGGAGTCAGCGGCTCCCGGCCCTCCATTTGTCGATACAGAGCATCCCCGAGATACCACTCCTGAAAGAGGGACCGTCCGGCCTCCCAAAGCGGTCCGCTCGGTCCGAATCGGTCGGTTTCCACGCCGAACCATTCCTTGGCCAGCCGATTGAACCAATCGAGCAGGCCGTCGCGCTCCACATGTTCCGCTCCTTGGAACACGGAAAAAAATCCGGCGTAATCGGCTTGATGGGAACGTCCTTCTTCACCGGCCCATTCCCGGATTTCCCTCAAGCTTCGGGCATCCGCAAAACCCGTCAGGAAGCGCTTCACCTCCTGCGGTTCGGTGCGGAAGAGGCGCTTCAGATACAGGAACAGCTGGGCACCGGTCGCCAAAAACACCATGTCCCAGTTGGAGTTGACCCCCCGTTTCTTCAACCAGTCAAGCACCGCATCATCCCGAAAGACCACCTTCCGTACGGTGGTCATGTCCGAATCCGAATCACCCCGGACGGTCAATCCGTCCCGAAGTCCGAGAAACTTGTCGCCCGTCACAAGTTCCCGGGTGCTGAGCGCGGAAACGTCGAAACAACGCTCTTCACTGAGAAAAACCCCGTCCACGTCAAACAGGATCATTCGAACCATTGCGACTTCCACCTTGTGCTTTTTCGCTTTATTCTAATAAAGATATCCGTCCCGTTCAAGAGAGGACCTGGAACGGGATGTTTGTATAAATATCAAATGATCCGCAATGACTCCTTCCCAAATCTGTCGAACCCCGGTAAAATAAAAGGAGAGAAAAAATTTTCCATTTTCCGGAGTGTCGGAAAAAGGTGTTTTCTCTCATGATTGCCAAAGGGGAGTGTGACATGAACACCAAGTTCCGCCGGCTGTTCACCGTCTTCACGGCTGCTCTGCTCCTGCTTGCCGCCGCCTTCGGTCCGGTCGGGGCGAAGGAAGCCGACGCGGCTGCATTCGTCGATTACAAAATTGAAATCAACAAACGAACCAACAAACTGTACCTGTACAAAAACGGCAGCGTGGTCAAGGTATATCCCGTCGCCACCGGGCGTACGAGCAGTCTGACACCGGAAGGCACTTTTCCGATCGTGGTAAAGATCGTCAAACCGGGTTGGAAAGGCATTCCCGGCGGACATCCGAACAATCCGCTGGGAGAGCGTTGGAACGGTTTGAGCGTTCGCGGTGACAACGGACGCACGTACGGAATCCACGGAACCAACGACCCCTCGTCCATCGGAAAGCATGCGTCCAGCGGTTGCGTCCGCATGCACAACAACCATGTGATCGAACTGTACAACACGATCCACGAAGGAACCGCCGTTTGGATTCACAGCGGCACCAGCAACAACAAATGGCGGGGAGACAGCCGTGTGGGTCTGAAACCCGCTTCCGGGCAGGTCAAAATCACGGCTGACAATGTGAACGCCCGTACGGGTCCTTCCACCGGTTCGTTCGTCATCACCCAGCTTCGCAAGGGCACGGTCCTTCCGCTCATCGGAACCTCCGGTGACTGGTATCAGGTGCTCCTGTCCAACGGACGCAAAGCCTTTGTGCACAAGCCGCTCGCATCGACAAACACCGGATCCGCGCCGAACACCGGATCTCCGTCGTTCTCTTCGGCCAGCGGACAAGTGGTCATCTCCGTGAACCGCGCCAATGTCAGACAACAGCCGAGCCTCAGCTCCAAAGTGCTGTATGTCGCAAACAAGGGGACCAAGTTCACCCTGACCGGTGACAGCAAGGAATGGTTCCGGGTCCGCCTTTCCAACGGTTCCACGGCTTATCTGCATCACAGCGTGGCCCAAAAGGCCGGCTCCGGCAATTCCTCGTTCACCCCGGCCAGCGGAAAGGTGGCCATCTCCGTGAACCGCGCCAATGTCAGACAACAGCCGAGCCTCAGCTCCAAAGTGCTGTATGTCGCGACCAAAGGCACCACGTTCACCTTGACCGGCGACAGCAAGGAATGGTTCCGGGTCCGCCTTTCCAACGGTTCCACGGCTTATCTGCATCACAGCGTGGCCCGCAAAAAATGACCTTTGATGTCCTCCGATCCGACGCCTGCGCAAAAGAACCGGGCACGGATCGAACGGCTCGCGCATATGCGATCACATGCGAGAAAGACACCTTTCGGGTGTCTCTTTTTTTCGTTCAAGAATTCAAATTTCAGTAATAAAAGAGGCCCCCTGCTCCCCCGATTTTCCTGTATAGTAAAAACCGACAACCCCATAAAAGAGAGGTGAAACCCTGACGCCTGCCCGACCCGTCGGGTCCGCGCCAGGGGGTTGTTACGAACAAGTATCTGAAAATCGCGGTATTGAGCGTCGTTGCCGTGGCAGTCGCCGCTTTCGGATTTTTCTTCAGCAATGCGGGTGCCGCCGCCAATTACCAGGTGGAAGTGGACAAGAAAACCAACAGGCTGTACCTGTACAAAGACGGGAGTCTGGTGAAAGAATATCGGGTTGCCACCGGTCGCACCGAAGACCTCACTCCGGAAGGAACGTTCCCCATGGTGGTGAAGATCAACCTGCCCGGTTGGAAAGACATCCCCGGAGGAGATCCGCGCAATCCGCTCGGAGAAAAATGGATGGGTCTTACGGTGAACGGAGACAACGGTCGTACATACGGCATTCATGGCACGAACCAACCGAATTCGATCGGAACCCACGCTTCCAGCGGATGCATCCGCATGGGAGCGGAAGACCTGCGCGAACTGTACGGTACCATTCCGGAAGGAACCCCCGTCTGGATCCACAACGGCCGTCACACCGGCAAGTGGGAAGGGGACCCTTCCTTCGCGGTCCAGCCGATGAGCGGCAAGATCAAAGTGACCGTGAATCTGGCCAACCTCCGCACCGGTCCTTCACTCGGTGCCTTCATCATCACCCAGCTCAAGACCGGACACGTGCTGGAGGTCACCGGTCAAATCCAGGACTGGTACAGGGTGAATCACAACGGAAAAACCGGATTCATCCATCAGTCCACGGTTCAAAAAACGTCCGACCACGCGAACACGCCTCCGGCCGATTCGTTCAAACAGGCTTCCGGAATGATTGAAATCACGGCGTCGATCGCAAATGTTCGTTCCGATGCCTCTTTGAGCGCCCCGATCGTGCAGAAAGCTTCGAAAGGAACCAAACTGACCCTGACCGGGGAAAACTCCGAATGGTTCCGGGTCCGGCTGGCGACCGGGTACACCGCCTATGTCCACAAAACGGTGGCCCAATCGTTGAAAGCGGCTCCTCCCGCCACGAAAAAGGTGACCGTGTTCGTCAATCTGGCCAACATCCGTTCCGCTCCTTCCCAGTCGGCGACCATCATCATGCGCGTCGCGAAAGGGACCACCATTGAAAAAGTGGGAACCAACGGCGAATGGCACATTGTGAAACTTTCCGGAGGACGAACCGGATTCATTCACAACAGCGTGGCGAAGTGATATGATTCCTTTTGACAAAAACCCCGCTCCGATGTTGATCGGAACGGGGTTTTTGCCGATCCGACGATTCCTGAAACCGAGGTGATCCCCGATGCCTTCACACTGGCTTTTGATCCTGTTCGCCCTGATTGCCGGGATCGTTCTTCCCTTCCAATTCTCCGTCAATGCCCAGCTGAGAAATGCCGTCGGTTCTCCGCTGTCCGCATCGGCCATTTCTTTTCTGACGGGGACGATGGTCCTGGTTCTGGCGGTCGTGCTGACCCGGCAGCCCGTGCGACTGACTCCCGCCCTTCAGGCTCCCTCCTGGATCTGGACGGGAGGATTGCTCGGCGCATTTTACGTTTTTGCCACGGTGATCCTCATTCCCAAGCTGGGGGCCGGCACCACGGTTGCCCTGGTTCTCACCGGTCAGGTGATCGCTTCCCTGTTCATCGATCACTTCGGTCTGCTGCAGGTGCCGGTCCATTCCCTCACCCCGGGCCGGCTCGTCGGAGCGCTGCTGATCATCGCCGGCGTGATCCTTGTGCAGAAATCCTGAACAAAAAAACCCCCCGGATTCCGGGGGAAATTCCCTTTCACTTGATGGCCAGCATGCGATCAAGCGCCTTTTTGGACCAATGCTTCGTCTCTTCGTCCACTTCGATCACGTGGATCGGCGTACCGTCCAGAATGCTGTCCAGCGCCCACAGGAGATGCGGACGGTCGATCCGGTTCATCGTCAGGCACGGACACATGGTGGAGCTGAGCAAGACGATCATTTTGTCCGGATGCTCGTTGGCCAGACGTTGCACCAGATTGACTTCGGTGCCGATCGCCCATTTGCTTCCGGCCGGTGCCGCTTCGATCGTCTTGATGATGTATTCCGTCGAGCCGGAGTAGTCGGCATTTTGCACGACGTCAAAATTGCATTCCGGATGAACGAGAATGTTGATGTCCGGAATGCGTTCCCGCCAGCTCTTGATCTGTTCCTCCGTGAACTTCTGGTGCACCGAACAGTGCCCTTTCCACAAAATCATCCGCACCGCGCCCAAATCCCCGCGAATCTCCTCAAACTTTCCCGACTTCGGATCCCACACGACCATTTCTTCCAGCGGGATGCCCATGTCGTACGCCGTGTTCCGGCCAAGATGCTGGTCCGGCAGGAACAAAATGCGCTTTTTTTGGCTGAAGGCCCATTCCAGAACGCCACGGGCGTTGGAAGACGTGCAAGTGGTGCCTCCGTGCCGCCCCACAAATGCCTTGATCGCGGCAGAGGAGTTGACATAAGTCACCGGGATGATGGTGTCACCGAACCGTTCGGTCAGAATTTCCCAAGCTTCCTCCACTTCCTCGAGATCCGCCATGTCCGCCATGGAACAGCCCGCACGAAGATCGGGCAGGATCACCTGTTGGTGTTCTCCGGCCAAGGTGTCCGCCGTTTCGGCCATGAAGTGGACACCGCAAAAGACGATGTACCTGGCATCTTTCTGTTCCGCGCCCAAGCGGGCCAGTTTCAGGGAATCTCCCCGGAAATCCGCAAACCGGATGACATCGTCCCGCTGGTAGTGATGACCGAGAATCACCAGATCCTTGCCAAGCTTCCGTTTGGCTTCGAGGATTCGGCGATCCAGTTCTTCTCCCGACATGGTCCGGTATGCTTCCGGCAATTCACTGTCCACGTATTGCAGCAGTTCGTATGCCATCAGGCATCCCTCATTTCCTGTTCGAAATCCAAACTGATGTCCAGCGCGCGGGCGGAATGGGTGAGAAATCCGAGCGAAACCGCGTTCACTCCCGTCTCCGCCACTTCCCGCACGTTTTCCGGCGTGATCCCGCCGGACGCTTCCGTCCAAACCTTGCCGTCGATCAGCTTCACCGCTTCACGAAGCACATCGGGCGGCATGTTGTCCAGCAGAATCGCGTCCACGTCCAGCTCGAGGATTTGCTTCACCTGTTCGAGCGTGTCCGCTTCCACTTCAATCTGCACCATGTGCCCCACGCGCCGTCTCGCCAGTTCCACCGCTTTCTTCAGGCTTCCCGCCATCGCGATGTGATTGTCCTTGATCATCACGCCGTGACTCAGGCCGAACCGGTGATTCACTCCGCCCCCGATCCGGACCGCGTATTTTTCCAGCTGCCGGAGGCCCGGAGTGGTTTTGCGCGTGTCCAGAACCCGGCAATCCAACCCTTCCAGCTTTTTGACCACCTGCCGGGTCAACGTGGCGATTCCGGACATTCGCTGAAGCAGGTTGAGGGCCACGCGTTCACCGGTGAGGATCGGGCGGGTGCGTCCCTGTATGCGCGCAATCGGCGTTCCCCGGGTCACTTCGTCCCCTTCCTCCACCAGCCGCGTGAACCGGATTTCGGGATCCAGTTCCCGAAAGACCGCTTCGACCACCGGAAGTCCGGCGACCACGCCGTCCTGTTTGACGAGCAGCACGCAGGAAACCCGGTGCTCTTCGGGAACGAGCGCCTCCGTGGTCAGATCTCCCGCCCCGATATCCTCGTTCAAAACTTCACGAATGAAACGTTTCAGCTCAATGGGATTCATGGACTGTTCCCCTTTGAATCACATGATGTCGCATTTCCCATTCAGGAATGCTTTGCGGGAAATCCCCGCGATAGTGCCCGCCGCGGCTCTCTTCCCGCCACAAGGCCGAGTCGACGATCATTTGTGCAACTGTTAACATATTTTCACATTCCGGCATGCCTTCCCGGATCCGGGAACGAAGCTTGGCGAGCTTTTCCTTTCCGATTCGCAAACTTTCCCCGGATCGCACGATCCCCGCGTATTCCCACATGATGTCGCGGATTTCGTCCTTGATGCGTTCTTCATCTTGCTTATCATTGCACAAACCGGTCCAAAACACATCCCCGATTTCGGTCGATTGCACGGGCATTTCATTCAGGCATTCGGCCACCCGCCGGGCGAACACCGCGCCTTCCAGCAGCGAATTGCTCGCGAGGCGATTGGCACCGTGAACACCGGTGCATGCCACTTCTCCGCACGCAAACAAACCGGGAAGTGTCGTGCGACCGTGGTGATCCGTCCGGATGCCGCCCATGATGAAATGGGCCGCCGGAGTCACGGGAATCGGGTCGACGCCGGGTGTGATGCCGTGACGGACGCACTCCCGGTAAATGCCCGGAAAGCGCTCCCGAAAACGGTCCTTGAGCGGAGATGCATCCAGGAAAACGGTTCTTCCCTCGCTCATCTCCGTGAAGATCGCCCGGGAAACCACATCCCGCGGAGCGAGATCCTTCCATTCGTGATAGCGATGCATGAATGCCTCGCCGTGATCATTCACCAGGATCGCTCCCTCTCCGCGCACCGCTTCCGACACCAGAAACATCGGATTTTGGTCCACCGCGAGCGCAGTGGGATGAAACTGAACGAATTCCATATCGGTCAGCTGGACCCCCGCCCGGTAAGCCATGGCAAATCCGTCTCCCGTGGAGCCCCGGTCGTTGGTCGTGTACCGGTAAACCTGCCCGCTGCCGCCGGTCGCCAGCACCACTCCCTTGCGGGCCAGATACACCGCCGGTTCGGAACGGCCCTGATCAACGGCCACCACTCCCCGGCATGTGCCGTCTTTCACGATCAGGTCCGCAACCATTGTATGCGTCTTCATTTCGATATTTCCGTGGCTTTTGGCCCGCTCAAGCAGGGCTCCCGTGATTCCCGCGCCGGTCGCGTCCCCTTTGACGTGAAGAATGCGGGATACGGAATGCGAACCCTCTCGGGCGAGTGCCCACCCGTCACCGTTTCTGTCAAACCGGGTACCCCATTCGGCCAGCAGCCGAACGGTGGACGGAGCCATGTTGACCATGACTTCCGCGGAGACCGGATCGCACAGACCGACACCCGTCCGCAGAGTGTCCTGAAGATGTAGGCTTGGCGAATCATCTTTCCCCACGGCCGCCGCGATGCCGCCCTGGGCTCTCCAGGAGTTCCCGGACTCGCCGCCCGCTTTGGTCAAAACGATGACATGACCGGATTCTCCGAGTGAGAGTGCCGTCGTCAATCCGGCAATGCCGCTTCCCACCACTATGAAATCGGCCACTGTCCGGTTCATCGGATTCGATCCTTTCACGAAATCTTAACATTTTGCTTCAGTATTATTTTCTCAGGAAAGCCGGGAATGTCAACCTCAAATTTTTGGTCCCTGCCGATCATGGCCGCGCCCTCTCCCGCCGGCTCCGGATCCCCGCCTCTCTCCCGAGCCGAATCAGCGCCGGCGATGTAACGGAAATTTGAACAGCATGTCGTCAAATCGGACGTTTGATTCGCTATAATGGAGAGAAGAGTGCGTACGAACCGATTTGCCCGCGTCGGATGAAAATCCCGGCATTCCGTCGTGCCTTGCCGGAGCCCTTTTGCTTCTCCGGACCCGGTTCCGGAAAAGAAGCGCACCCGGTGCAAGAGATCGGCGGAGGAAGGGATTCTTCAACCGTCTTGAGGGCGCATGAACATATGGAGGATCTGTCATGAAAGCCATCTATCTCGATTACGGAGCGACCAGCCCGGTCAGGCCCGAGGCACTGGAAGCCATGATGCCGTTTCTCACTTCGGAGTTCGGAAACTCCGGCAGCATTCACGACTTCGGTCAGCGCAGCCGGGAAGCGATCGAACGTGCGAGACGCATGATCATGGAAGCCGTCGGAGCCTCCTCGCCCCGTGAAATCATCTTCACGGGAAGCGGAACCGAATCAAATAATCTGGCCATTCTGGGAGCCGCCCGCAAACGGAAACACCTCGGCAACCGGATCATCACCACCCCCGTGGAGCATCCTTCCGTGCTGGAAGCCTGCCGGCAACTGGAGCGGGAAGGATTTGAACTGGTGTTGCTTCCGGTGGATGAAACGGGACGCGTGAAACCGCAAGACGTCCGCGATGCACTCGATGACAGGACCGTGCTCGTTTCCGTGATGGCCGCCAACAATGAAGTCGGCACCATCCAGCCCATCCGCGAAATCGCCGATGTGCTCAAAGGCTCATCCGCATTGTTTCACACCGATGCGGTCCAATACTTCGGCAAGCTTCCCACCGATGTGAAGGAACTGGGCGTGGACCTCATGTCGATCGGCAGTCACAAAGTTTCCGGTCCCAAAGGAGCCGGCGCCCTGTATGTTCGAAAAGGGGTTCGCCTGGAGCCGATCATGTTCGGGGGCGGTCAGGAACGCGGGCTGCGGCCGGCCACGCTCAACACCCCGGCCATCGTCGGTTTCGGCACGGCGGCATGGCTGGCCGCCCGTGAAGCGGAAAGCGAACATGTCCGCCTTTCCGCGCTCAGAGACAAATGTTTCCGGCGAATCCGGGAGGAAATCGGCGGGGTGGAATTGAACGGACATCCCACGGAGCGTCTGCCCGGCAATTTGAATCTCAGCTTCCACCGCGTGGAGGGACAAGCCATTTTGCTCGAGCTGAACCGGAAAAAGATTTACGTCTCCAGCGGTTCAGCTTGCAGCGCGGGCAAACACGCCGCTTCCCATGTGCTGACGGCCATGGGCAAGGATCCCGAAACCGCTTGGCAGAGCCTGCGTGTCACCTTCGGAAGGGAAACAACGGAAGAAGACGTGAACCGTTTCGTGGATGAACTCAAAGAAGTGCTTCGCTATCTCCGTTCCCTGATCGGACATCCATCCTGACATCATGGAGGGTCGCCCCTTGCGCAGATTCCTGACAATCGGACTCAAGTTCCTGTCGGGTCTATTGATGGCCACTGTCCTCTGGATCGGATTCATCGCGCTGCAGCAAATCAATTACTCCCAACCTGACCAGGTGTATCTGATGGGCACCACGCTCTCGCTCGGCTATGTGTTTCTCTTTCTCTGCCTGGTGGTGTTTTTCATCTTCACTTTCTTCAAGCACCGGAACAATCCAGGGATCCTGAAGAGCCGCTTTTTGCTGTTCAGCGCGTTTTACCTTGTGGGAGCGCCGCTGGTGCTTCTCGCGTTCGACAATTATCTGCTCGTGACGCCGAAAGGAATGGCGTACAATCCGTTCTTCCACGTGGAAGACATGAAGGTGACCCGGTGGCGGGACATTGAAGAGGTGACGCTCGACTATCAGGAAAAACGGTTGCCGGTCAAAAGCGCATCCGACGTCCGGCTCCGCTACATCATCCAGTTCCGGGACGGTCCGGTGGTGGATCTGAACCACTACAATTCGCCCCTTTATACCGCGGAACAATTTCTGACCATTCACCGGACCATCCTGAAACACGGGGTGCCGGTGAACATCGCCCGCTCCCTCCCCGACACCGTGGAAACATCGTCGTTCATCTACCGGATGTTTTATTATCAACCGTAACTCAAACCGAAGACCCCTGGTCCCCGGAAGGGAACACAGGGGTCTTCGCTTCGGAAACAGGGACTCGTCCGTACTTTCCAAATGTCAAATCATCGAGCCTCGCCGCGCCTCACCGGGCCAGCTCGTAAATCGCCTGGGCGTAAATGGCGGTGGCTTTCAGCAGATCGTTGACTTCGATGAACTCATCTTTCTGATGAGCCGTCTCTTCTTTTCCGGGGAACAGCGGTCCGAACGCCACGCCGACATCCAGCGTGCGCGCGTAGGTTCCGCCTCCGATGGACAGCAGCCGCGCTTTTTCCCCGGTTTGTTCCTCGTATACCCGGGAGAGCGTTTGAATCAACGGATGGGACGGTTCCAGGTAATGAAGCGGTTTGTGATCCACATCCCCGATGGACAAGCCGATTTCCGCGATGATCTCTTCCACCCGTTTCAGGATTTTTTGGTGATCCCCCGTCAGCGGATAACGGATGTTGAGTCGCACAAACCGCTCGCCTCCGCGTTCGTAGCCGAACACGCCGCCGTTGACGGTCAGCTTGCCCAGCACTTCTTCTTCCATCGCCAGCCCCATTTTTTCCCCGAAGAAGCTGTCCACGAGATACCGGTTGATCCAGTCAACCCAGGCCGTGCCTTCCTTGTCGAGGGAGATGCCGGAAAGAAACCGGACCAGCTCCAGGGCGGCGTTCACCCCTTTGTGGGGTTCCATACCGTGATGTGCTTTGCCGCGGAACACGATGATCACGTCGTCATTGGATTCCTCGGCATATCCCTGGATCCGGTGCGTCAGAAGCCAATCCTGCACCTTCTCCTTGAGCTCGAACACGTCCCCGCTTCCTTCCAGCCTGGCTTCCGCAAAATCCGGCACCATATTCACCCGTTGTCCGGCTTTGAACGAAAGCAGCGTCCATTCACCGGTCGAATCATCGCTCACGTTTCGGTCGGTGCCGGTCGCCAAAATGTCCAGCAGGCCTTTTTCCGCATAGATGAGCGGAAAGTCCGCATCCGGAGTGAATCCCGCCGACGGCATCTCTTCATGTTTGAAATAATGGTTCATGCAGCGCCACCGGGATTCTTCGTCGGCACCGAGAATCAGGCGGACTCTTTTGGAGAGGGGCAGTCCGAGTTCCTTCACGATCTTCATGGCGAAATAGGCCGCCATGGCCGGTCCCTTGTCGTCGATCGCTCCACGCGCGAACAATTTGCCGTCACGGATCTCCGGCTCAAACGGCGGAGAAGTCCATCCCTCTCCCGCCGGCACCACGTCGACATGCGCCAGCACGCCGACCAGCTCGTCCCCCGTTCCCATCTCCACATGGCCGGCATAGCCGTCAACGTTTTTCACGCCGAAACCGTCCCGTTTCCCGAGGTCAAGCATGTATTCCAACGCTTCGGCCACTTTCCGGCCGAACGGGGCTCCCGGACCGGCCGTGCTTTCGTCCAGCACACTGTCGATCGCAAGGAACTCTTTCAGCCGCTCCAACATCTCCTCCTTTCTCTTCATCACTTCCCCTTGCCAGTCGATGGCCGTCAATCGGCGTCCTCCTTCTCTGCCCACACCCGGTGAGAATGCGCCGGTTCCCATATGTACCCCTCCTTGTACGACGGTGGAATCTCCCTGTTCATCACCGAAAGCCCTTTCATCCGGAGGACTGTCGCGCTCTCCGGACAAAAGGGCTGGATTCCGGAAGGTTTGCCCGATCCGACATGCATCCGGAATGATGAAACCAAGATCTACTATAACACGGCTTCTTTCAGGCATGAAAGACCTGCCGGTCCGTATTTCCGGTACCATGGGAAACGACTTTTTTCCGGAGTCACCGGTGTGGAAAATGGTGTCAGAATCAGTATGTGCAAGAAAACGGAAATGATGACGAACGAAAAAAGACCCGGCTTTGTCCGCACCGGGCGGAAACCGGGTCTTTTTTCGTTCAGTTTTCGAGCACTTTGAGCGCCAGGTAAAACACGAATCCCATCAGGGCGGTGCCCGGCAAGGTCAACACCCAGGCATAGATGATCTTGGTGGCCACGCTCCAGCGAACGCTGCGAATGCGCTCGGCCGCACCCACCCCGATGATCGAACCCGTGATCGTGTGCGTGGTGGAGACGGGGATGCCGATTTTGGCAACGGCCGCCAGGAGAAGGCCCGCCCCCGTCTCCGCGGAAAAACCTTGCGGCGTTTCGAGCCGGCTGAGTCTGGAACCGATGGTGTGGATGATTTTTCGACCGCCCATGGCCGTTCCCAAGCCCATGGCCACGCCGGCCGAAATTTTCACCCAAGCAGGCACGTCCATTTCCGTTTGGTAACCGGAGGCAACCAGAGCCATCACAATGATTCCCATCGCTTTCTGCGCGTCGGCTGCACCGTGGGAAAATGCCATGAATCCCGAAGAAAGGATTTGCAGCGGACGGAAAATCCGCTTCACTTTGGAGCGCGGGGTATCACTGAACAAGAAACGAATCAATTTGATGAGTCCTGCTCCCGCAAGCGCTCCGAGCACGGGCGAAATCAAGAGAGCCACGAGAATCATGATCAGCCCTTCCGCTTTCAACACGGCCGGACCCTTGTACGCCATCACGGAACCCACCAGGCTGCCGATCAGCGCATGGGATGAGCTGGTGGGAAGCCCCAACATCACGGTGATGATGTTCCACACGATCACGGCCAAAAGCGCCGAAATCAACACGATCATGGTAATGTTCGTCGGATCGACGATGTCTTTTCCGATGGTTTTGGCCACCGCTTCGGAAAAAAACGCCCCGGCCAGGTTGAGCACCGCCGCCATCAAAATGGCCGTCCAAGGGGACAGGGTGCGCGTTCCCACCACCGTTGCAATCGCATTGGCCGTATCATGCCATCCGTTCGTGAAGTCGAAGATCAGGGCAAGCACGATCACGGCCACCAGCAGCCAAAACGGATCAAGCATATTTCATTACCACGCTTTCCATGACGTCCATGACGTCTTCGAACCTGTCGATCACACTCTCCAGTTTCTCGTAAATCTCTTTCATCCGGATCAGATCGATCGGATCCGTTTTCTCCTCGAAAAGTTTGCCGATCGCTTCGCGGGTGAGCTTGTCTCCCTCGCTCTCCAGGCGCTGGATTTCCATGGATGCCTTGCGAACGGCTTCATAATCCCGTTTCTCCAGCGCAAAGAACGCGTCTTGCAGATTCTTGGCGGCTTCCTTCAGCAATTCGGCATACTTCACGAAACGCGGGTTGGATTGCTCCACGTGCAGATAGACAAACCGTGCCGCGCAAGCTTCGATGCCGTCCAGCACGTCGTCAAGGTTGAACACCAGTTTGAGAAAATCTTCGTGATCCAGCGGTGTGACAAACGTTTTGTTCAGCTCCTGGATCAACTGGTGCGTGAATTCGTCGCCTTTGGTTTCCAGATCCTTGATTCGTTCGGCAAAGGTCACCTTGTCGGAAAGGGTTTCCATGTTTTCGCGGAAAAGCTCGGCCGCTTCGGCGATGTTTCCGACGATGTCCTGCATCATCTGGAAAAACAGACGGTCCTTCGAACGGTTGAACAGCACTGTGGGAACCTCCCGTCTTCCGATTGTTCACCTTACTTTAACCAAAAATTATGTTAGGTATAAAAAAGCGCGTTGAAAACCGGTTCAACGCACTTTTTACGAAGTGTTAAGCACATCTTTACAAATTCTTTACACTCCGGAATCACGGCCTGAGTTCACCGGTCACCATCAGCCAGACGGCCGCGACACCGAATATCACGATGATCAGCGCGGGACCCCAATCCCAGCCGGTCAAGATCCGGAGGCCGGATGCGCGTCGCACCCACGCGTACAACACCAGGCCTGCCAGATACAGGGCCGCCACCATCAGCACATACTCCAAACCGGCGGCATAGAGGAGCCACACCGCATACAACGTGGCCACCATCCCGATCAATAGATCCTTGCCGCGGCTCTCCCCGTCGGAATAGGTTTCACCGGTCCGCACAAGTTTGAGCTGATACAGGGATGCCAAAAGGTACGGCAGCAAAATGGCGACACTGGCCATCGAATAAACAAATTGGTACGTGCTTTCTTGGAAAAAGACGATCAAGACGAACAGCTGCGTGATCCCGTTGGTCCACCACAGCGAGACCACCGGAGTGCCTCGCCGGTTTTCCCGGGTGAACGTCCGGGGAAACATTCCGTCCTTGGCCGCCACGTACGGAATCTCAATGGCCAGCAACGTCCAGCTGAGCATGGCGCCGGCGATCGATGTGATCAAACCGAGATTGATGAGGGCCGCACCCCAGGGCCCCACCGCATGCTCCAGCACGAAAGCCATGGACGGCTCGTCCAAGGCAGCCAATTCTTCCCGGCTGAGCATGCCCATCGACAACACGGAAATCAGCATGTACACGAGAAGTGTTCCGAGCAGGCCGAACACGGTGGCCTTTCCGACGTCCCTCACCCGTTTCGCCCGTCCGGACAGGACCACGGCCCCTTCAATCCCGACAAAGGTCCACAGGGTGACCAGCATGACATCTTTCACCTGGGACAAAACGGCACTCCAGTCAAAGGAACCTCCCGTCCCCCAGAAGTCGCTGAAAAAAATGTCCCGCTTGAACGAAAACGCGAGGAAAACCACAAACACAAAAATGGGCAACAGTTTCGCCACGGTGGTGATCAGTCCCACCACGGCCGCTTCTCTCACACCGCGCAAAATGAGCAAATGATAAATCCAGACAAACACGGACCCGGCCATCAACCAGGCAAAGCCCTTCGTCTCGCCGAAAATCGGAACGAACCAGTTCAAGGTGCTCAAAAGCAGCACCACGAACGACACATTCCCCAGGATGGCGGAGATCCAGTATCCCCATGCGCTGCTGAAACCGATGAACGGTCCGAATCCGGCACGGGCATAACTGTAAATCCCGCCGGACAGCTCCTCCTTGCGGAGAGATAGATTTTGAAAGACCAGAGCAAGAGCAATCATGCCGACACCCGTGATCAGCCAGGCGACGAGCACGGCACCGCTTCCCGCAACGGCCATGTCTTTCGGCAAATTGAAGACGCCGCCGCCGATCATGCATCCGACCACGGCAGCCATCAGTGTCCAGAGCCCCAACTGTTTCCTGTCCACCCTGTTTCGTCCTTTCTGTCTCTGTTGATCGGTTATATGGAAATACAATCAGTTATCAATGATACTCTGTCTCGTTAGCAAGATAAAGAGGAAAGATTTGACAACACACAAAAAATAACGCCAAGTCACCGCTCAGGCAGTGACGTTGGCGCCCAAATAATTTCCTTCTATATGGAGATACAGCAGATTGAGATCGCTCAAAATGCTGGAAATGCGATTCAACTCTTCACTCAACCGTACAAAGTCCCGGTCATCCTCCGCCGTCTGCAACTGTTCAAACCGGTGCAAGTACTCGGTCTCCCAATCGCGGATTTTTTCCGGGATGGCGGCGAGCACTTCCTGGCACCCCAGTTCGAAGTCCTGCTGCTGGGATTCCGTCATCGACTCGTAATCGACATGAAGAAGGGGGCGAAGCACCCCCAACCTTTCATCGAAAACGAACTCATACGGTTTTCCGCTCAAGGCCGTTCACCGCTTTCCGCATTTCCGACGTCACCGGGCTCGACACGAATCACGTCTCCCCTGGACTGATAGTCCCGGAACATTTGCCTGAACAAGGATTCACTTTCGTGGCTTTTGGCGGCGTGGTCCAACATTTGTCCTTCTCCGCCCTTCCGTTCCCATTCCTTCCGGATTTCCCTGAATCCGTTCAACCACTCCCTGTTCAGCTGCGTTCCGATTTCCTTCCATCTCAAGTCGGCATAGCCGCCCAGCTGCTTCCAGCGGTGATCGATCCAGGATCCGATCTCTTTCCAGGCTTTGGCGTCGATTTTCCCCTGCGCTTTGATGAAATCGTTGGCTTCATCCAACCGGGTGTATTCCTGCCGTGCCTTTTCGACCATCATGGAATGTTGGCGATTGAGACGCCGTTCATCCATCCGGTGCGCCTCGACCAAACTGTTCAACGCGCGAATCGCCCAAGGTTGCCGGTAGTTTTTGAACCCGTTCCCCCGGTCGGCCAACGTCTTTTGCAAATCTTCCGGTTTCTCCACCGGCTGGAAGTTACCGCCGGTCACTTCGGCCAGTTGCTCAAGATCCTTGGAAGCCTGCTCGTCCGTGTCCAGCGCAATCACGTGGATGCCGGTGAGCGCTTTGCTGCGGTGCACTTCCCGCGCTGCGCGAACCGGATCTCCGCCGCAATTTTCATATCCGTCGCTGATGACGATCAGTTGGTTTTCCCAGGTTCCCGGTTCCCCTTGCGGCAGGCTTTTTCCCGCTTCCTGAATCGCAAGCGCAAGCGGTGTGTAACCGGTCGCTTTGATCGCATCCACCGCCGGCTTCACCTTGAGTGGATCCGGTTTTTCCGGCCCGTACACCGATTCGGTGACGCTGCAGGACAACTCTTTGTCCTCCGTCTTGTTGCTTCCCTTGTGTCCGAAAACGCGAACCTGAAGCGTTCCGGTGTCCGCGGGAATGCTTCTCGCCAGCTCATCGATGGCCTGTTTGGCCCACTCCATCTTCGTCTTGTCTCCCAGTTTGCCTCCCATGCTTCCGCTGGCGTCGAGCAGGATCACCACGTTCAGCTTTTTCGGCTCCGGTTGCTGCTGCTGATCACCGGCCTGCTTGGCTTCGGGCGGTTCCTGTTCGGGCGGCGGCTCCTTGGCCCCGTACGCCTTCCAGGCATTCAGCCTTTCCCGGTAATCCGGGTTTTTCATCGAGTCGAATGCGGACACGTCTTCCCGGTAATTTTCCCCCACCAACCCCAGGAGGTACGCATATGCCTTGTCTTCGGCGAGTCCTTTGGGCATCCGGGTCAAAGCATCCAGCACGCGGCTTCGGTCATAACGGTCTCCGGCATATTCTCCCCGGCCTTCGTCCCGCAGAATGTCGGACAGTTCAATATGAGGAGCGGGGCTCTTGGGTACATCCTGGCGCTTGGCTGACGTTCCTTCCGATTCGACACTTTCCGCCCGCTCTTCATCGGCCAGCTGATCGACGTTTTCGATGCGACTGCCCGTGGTTTCCTGAATTCTCTGCATCACGGACGCGCAACCGCCGGCGAAAAGCGGGACGCAAATCACCAGTGTCACCAGAACCCGGCTTGTCAGTCTGTTCATAGGACCTCCTTCCGAAACCGGAATTTCGGACAAGCACGGGGTCCGAACAGAGGACCCCGGTTTGCTTCTAGCTTACTCGAAACTCTTCCCGCTTGACAACCGCGCCATACGGGGTGCTTTCGACAAACTTGGCACAAATGTCGCGGCATTCCATGATTCCATGGTTCTTTCATCCGATGAGCGGTTTCTCTTCCGGATATCTGAAAGGTTGATGTCCCTGTTTTTGCGCGATTGCATAGGCAATGGTGACCGGGCCGAGACGTCCGACAAACATGCCGACAATGAGGATGATTTTCCCCAAAGGAGACAAAAGAGGCGTAAGCCCCATGGACAATCCGACGGTGCAAAAGGCCGATACGGTTTCAAACAGGGCGGTGAGCAAGTCCGCATGTTCCGTCACCGTCAGCAGCATGGTCATCAGGATCACCAAGGCACCGGCCATCACCGTCACCGTGAGCGCCTTGTACACCAAGTCGGCGGGAATCTGCCTTCTGAATGCCTGCACATGTTTCCGTCCCCGCAACATGGTCCAGACCGCCAACAGAATGATGGCCAGGGTGGTGGTTTTGATGCCTCCGCCCATCGAACCGGGAGACGCTCCCACAAACATCAGCATGACGGTGAAGAATTGAGTGGCTTCATTCATGCCGCCGACATCCAGCGTACTGAACCCTCCCGATCTGGGGGCGATCGCGTGGAACCCGGATGCGTACAGTTTTTCCCCGAAGGGGAGGGATCCCAACGTGGCCGGGTTTTCCCACTCCATCAGCAAAATCACCAGCATCCCGAGCGGAATGAGAATGGCGGTGACCGTCAGCACGATTTTCGAGTGCAGGCTGAGCATCCGGGTTTTATTCCAGTCGAAGAGTTCAAGGAGGACGATGAATCCGATTCCCCCCAAAATGATCAACACGCCGACCGTCAGATTGACGACCGGGTCGGCGGCGTAATGGGACAGGCTGACGAAAGGACCTTGCCGTTCCCCGAACAGATCAAACCCGGCGTTGGTAAACGCGGAAACCGTGTGAAAAAGGGCATAATACAATCCGTCCTTCCATCCCCATTCCGGGATGAACCGGCTGCTCAAAAGCACAAAACCGACGGCTTCGATCAACAGGGTCATGGAGATCACCATCACCATCAGGCGGACCACACCCTGCACATCCACTTTTTTGAACGATTCCTGAAGGATCAACCGTTCGCGAAATCCGATTTTCTTCCCGATCAAATAAGAAAAAAAGGTGGCGAATGTCATGAAGCCGAGGCCGCCGATTTGGATCAGGAAGAGGATGACCATTTCCCCGAACCTGTTGAACGTCGTTCCCGGATCGACCACCGCCAGACCCGTGACGCAAACCGCGCTGGTTGCCATGAACAAAGCATCGATGAACGGCAGAGCGGTTCCGCTTTCCGTGCTGATCGGCAAACTCAGCAGAACGGCACCCGCCAGGATGGTGACCGCAAAACCGATCACCAGCACCCGGGGAGGAGAAAGCTGCCTGAAAGATCTTGATTGATTCACCATGTTGAGGATTCACCCGATTTTCCCCTGCGTCCATTTGTGAAACGCATTTTGTTTCGATTATAATGGAGGCATGTCCGCACAACAAGCGAGACAAATCTGTGAGAGCAGGACGGGTTCACATGCAGAACAAACACATACGCGTCGTCGTGGGCATGTCCGGCGGCGTCGATTCGTCCGTCACCGCCTGGCTGCTCAAGGAACAAGGCTATGACGTCATCGGTCTGTTCATGAAAAACTGGGATGACACGGATGAATTCGGTCATTGCACCGCCGCGGAAGACTTCGAGGATGTCCGCCGCGTGTGCGCAAAGATCGGCATCCCTTATTACTCTGTCAATTTTGAACGGGAATATTACCGGAAGGTCTTCGAACACTTTCTGGATGAATACCGCAAAGGGAGAACTCCCAATCCCGACGTGCTGTGCAACCGGGAGATCAAATTCGGCGATTTTCTGAGGAAAGCGAAAAGCCTGGGAGCCGATTACATCGCCACGGGACATTATGCGCGGCTCGAAGAGCGGGACGGGGAAAAATGGTTGCTCCGCGGCGCCGATCCCAACAAGGACCAAACGTATTTCCTGTGGGCGGTTCCCCGTTCGCAGTTGCTCCAGGCCATGTTCCCCATCGGCCATTTGCACAAACGGGAAGTCCGGGAACTGGCCGCCTCGGCGGATCTGCCCACCGCCCGCAAGAAGGACAGCACCGGGATCTGCTTCATCGGCGAGCGCAATTTCCGGGAATTCCTGAGCCAATATCTTCCCGCCCAGCCCGGAGACATCCGGACGCTCTCCGGGGAATGGAAAGGGCGGCACCACGGGCTGATGTACTATACGCTCGGTCAGCGCCAGGGACTGGGGATCGGCGGAGGCGGTACCGGAGAGCCATGGTTCGTCGTTCGCAAGGATCTGGAGACCAACACCCTGTACGTAGCGCAGGGACATGATCACGAATCCCTTTATTCCCGGGCGCTCGATGCCAGCGACGCCAACTGGCTGCTCCCCGCTCCCCCGGAAGCGCCTTTCGAATGCACGGCCAAATTCCGCTACCGGCAACAGGATCAACCCGTGCGGGTCATTCCGGGCCCCGACCGCACCGTGCGGGTGGAATTCAAAGAGCCGCAACGGGCCGTCACTCCCGGTCAATCCGTCGTTTTTTACGACGGAGAGATCTGTCTGGGAGGAGCCGTCATTGACCGCACGTATTGACGCAACATCCGGCAGCCCCGGGACAACACCCGGAGGTTGCCGGATTTTTTCGTCCCGAATTTCGATGCTGAAATATTACCAAAAGAAAAACGGGACTTTAGCCCACTATTCAAAAATTGGCAAATCGAGTAGCATAAAAACGAGCTTTTCGGCATAAAAGGGGGATTCGCATTGAGAAATACATACAAACCAACCGGTTCCGATGCGGAAAAAGAAGAATGTTCCGCATTTGAACACGGTTTGGTCATCAAGCGCAAAGCCATCGGTTTCATCGGTGCCGGGGTGGCTTGTTCCGTACTGTCTTTCGGCGTATTCCTCCTGAATTCTCCCGGAAAAAGGGATCCCCATCTCACCGCATGGGGTCCGGCCGAGGCCCCGGGCAGTGAAACGGCGCTGCAGGAGCGATTCCGGCAATTCGGCAACAAAACGGTCCATGCCGAAAGGCAAGGTGAAACGATCGGGAGCACGCCCGACGAACCACTGCCTCTTCCTTCGGAACACGGGGGCGTGACCAAACCCGTTCCCGCACAGACCGAACCCCGAAATTGGCAATCGGCGACGGACAGCGAGCTCATCCGGTATTGGCTGTCTTCCGCCAAAGTATCCCCGACGGATGACTCGCGGGATTCCGACAGGCTGGCCGATTCCATGGTCTCCTATCGTCAGGTGCAAATCGCCGGTTATCGGATGGAAGCGGACGGAAATGTACGGATTCTGAATGAGGAGTTTCATCGGACCTTTCCGGCCAAAGCCCGTGCCAAGAACCCCGGAATTCGCGTGATTGCCTCCATTTTGACCCCTTCAGATGCCGACTGGTCGGATTTTATGTCAAATAAACAGAAAGTTCAATACTCAGCATTCGAAAATCTTGCTCAATTCGCTGAAAAACATGGTTTCCAAGGCCTCAACCTGGAGATTCCCCAACTGCAGGCGGACTCCCGGGATGAACTCGCCACGTTCGTGGAACAGCTGGCAGATGCCTTGCACAAAAAGGGAGTTCGACTTTCCGTCTCATTCAAGCCGCATTTGTTCCAGCTTGACGGGAACCCGGACCCCGATTCGGCAGCCGCCCTCAAGCGGATCGGTCAGGCCGCCGACGAAGTGACCTTGATTCAGGAGCGACCGGATCTGCAAAAACGGCCGGGCCCCATCTCCCCGCTTGCCTGGACCGAGCAGGTGATGAACCGCCTCACCACGCTGGTTCCGGCGCACAAAGCGTTTGCGGAATACAGGAAAGATGCCGCCCATTGGTCGAACAACACATTGGTCTCCCGCACCTTGAGCGATTTGCTGGAAATCCTCGAAGCTCTCACGGGCATTTCCCTTCGCGATGAAAACGGAGAACTTCACGCATCTTTCTCCATCGCCGGCTATCCCCAGGTCATCTATGCCCAGGATCTCCGCAGCATGAAGTACAAAATGAAGCAACTCCGGGAGAAACATGAAAAGCTGGGGGGAGTGTTCATCGAGTTGTCAAGCGATGACGAATCTTCGTGAGAAGAGCCAACCCATTCACAACCATGGATCGGCAACCCATGCCTTGATCATCGAGCGTTCTTCAGAGGGGCGAAAAATGGAGGAAATGAAAAAAACAGCTGAGTGGTTTCAGCTGTTTTTCTGTGTGAATGGTGCGCCCTGGAAGACTCGAACTCCCAACCTTCTGATCCGTAGTCAGACGCTCTATCCAATTGAGCTAAGGGCGCGTGACTGGTGCGGACGAAGGGACTTGAACCCCCACGGTATTGCTACCACAAGAACCTGAATCTTGCGCGTCTGCCAATTCCGCCACGTCCGCAAGTGAGTTTTCAATTGAGACAATCGATATTATATCGACTGTGGCATGAGTTTGTCAAGAAAATTTTTCGGACCGCTTCGCCATCATGGCGCGCCCTGGAAGACTCGAACTCCCAACCTTCTGATCCGTAGTCAGACGCTCTATCCAATTGAGCTAAGGGCGCATGCAGCGAAGGGTCCCTTTGACATTGAGAACACTTCCGGAACTGACCGGAAGTGCACGAAAAAATGGCGTGCCCTGGAAGATTCGAACTCCCAACCTTCTGATCCGTAGTCAGATGCTCTATCCAGTTGAGCTAAGGGCACAAGAATGGTGCGGACGAAGGGACTTGAACCCCCACGGTATTGCTACCACAAGAACCTGAATCTTGCGCGTCTGCCAATTCCGCCACGTCCGCAGGCAATGAATGATTGGAGGCGGCACCCGGATTCGAACCGGGGATAAAGGTTTTGCAGACCTCTGCCTTACCACTTGGCTATGCCGCCGTATTCATGAATGAATCCGCGGAACTCACCGCAGACTACACTCCGAGGAGGAGGATCTTCATGATTACGATCCAGTCAACCATCGAAGGAATGCAACTCCGTTATGGTGACTTGAAGCGCATCCTTTCAACCGAATCCTTCCAGCTGGGCGGCGGATATGAGTATGACCACGGATACATGGATCGACCGCTCGACCTGGAAAACGAACACGGTCACCACTATTATCTCCGCATTCCCGTCCGGACCATCAGCGGCGAGCTGGAATCCGAGGAAGCCGTCGTTGAGTTGGGAACTCCCTTCTTGATCCGGCATGAGTTCGTCACGGGAAATGATCCCACGGGAGATATCGGATTGGTGAGTGCAGTGGTCAATCAGTTCAGCAAACCCATCCCCGTTGACCAAGACCAAATCGACCCGCAATGGATCGACCGTGCACGAAGTGTGATCGCATCGGTTGAAAAGAAGCTGAAAAGTTGAAGAGAAATGGCAGGGGCGGTAGGAATCGAACCCACACTGGAGGTTTTGGAGACCTCTGTTCTGCCATTAAACTACGCCCCTACGTTCAAATGGTGCTGGTGAGAGGACTTGAACCCCCAACCTACTGATTACAAGTCAGTTGCTCTACCGATTGAGCTACACCAGCGCAAGGGTTGAAATGGTGGCTCGGGACGGAATCGAACCGCCGACACGAGGATTTTCAGTCCTCTGCTCTACCAACTGAGCTACCGAGCCACGTTTTTGATCCCCATCGGCATCACAGACAAAAAACTTCTGCATCCGACAGAAGTGAGAATGTGGCGGAGAGAGAGGGATTCGAACCCTCGAGACGAGGTTTAGCCCCGTCTACACGATTTCCAGTCGTGCTCCTTCGACCACTCGGACATCTCTCCGCGTTCCACCTTGCAGTTGGATCGTCAGTCTGTCTGCGATGTCTGGTGCTCAACTTCCTTTGATTTTTGCCGTGTTCAACTGACAAGTTTTATAATACACACCTTTCCCCTCCATGTCAACAGCCAAAATCAATGATTGTTTATTCTGAAATCTGTTCCATCCGCTCTTTTTTCAAGCTTATCATATGATATCATTTGCTTATTGGCTCCTTTTGTCCCGAAAAAAATTTTTCCGGTTCCCGGCGAACTCCAGCCACGTCAGTCATTGTCATGATTGCCTTTCCACCGGTTCGTCAAGCTCCGGGATGCCGGACGCGCGACCCGCAAACATCACGCGACTTTGTGCATTCGCTCTCCCCGTTTCCGTCCGGCCGATGAGAATCCGGACTGGCCGGATGTTCCGCGGACGCTCGACGATGTCACATCGCATCAAGACCCGTTCTTTTTCCCGTCTGTGTCGATCACCGCTCCGACGAAAACCCGTTTCGGAAACGAAGGGTTCCTCGGGGCTATTAATTGTCTGAATTGAATTTGTTTTATCTTTTTCGAGAACCTTCCATTCTTGGATCCGTATTTACTACATGAACAGATATTGGTTCTCGGAGGAACAGCATGAACAGACGGGAATTTTTGAAAAAGGCGTCCATCTTTACCATCGGAGCGGCCGGTTTCGCGTTGACCGGCCTGAACAAACTGCCGTTGATCCACGCCATTTCCCGAAAACTGCACCATACCAACACCGTCACTCCCGTTCCCCATTTCGATCCCAAAAAGGCCCGGCGCTGGCTGCTGACTTTGATTTTCGAAGGAGAAGTTCCGGAACGAATCCAGGTGTATCTGTTGTCCAAACAGGAAAAGATCCTGGGCACGAGCTCCCTGATGTTGTTGGCCGCTCAGCAAAAGATCCGGAAGATGGGAAACGGAAGATTTATGGTGAAACTGTCGGTATCGCCGGAGTCGGTGGAACCGGACTTCATCCATACCCGGGTCTGGACGTCCAATCTCGTTCGGCTTTTGGCTTCTTCCCTGGAACCGGACCCTGACGTACCGTCTCCCGAATATCTGCCGGACATCGCCGGATATCCCGCGCGGATCTCCTTGGCTCCCGGTGAGATGCTGGAATTGAAAGTGCATACCCATCAACCTGTGTATCATGTGGAATTCATCCGCCACGGAGCCGAAGAGAAGGTGATTCACACCGTCCGAAACCTTCCGGGAATGAAGCAAGCCGTTCCCCCGTATGCATACCGGAACGGGGCACGCTGGAAGACCACGCTTCGATTTCCGATTCCGAAAACCTGGTCGACGGGGCTGTACAGCTGCCGCCTGACCGACGGTACGGGCAAAGAGTTTTACGCTCCGTTCATCCTGAAATCCATCGACGAATCCATCCCCAGAGAGCGCAGATTGGCCGTTCTTTCGTCCACCAACACCTGGTGCGCCTACAACACCTGGGGAGGGGCATCCCTGTACGGATATCGGCTGAACGAAGAGATCCGCCCGAAACACGCGCAAATGGTCAGCTTGGACCGACCGGTCATCGAAGCCACTCCCATGGGCGAGCCCAACCATCTGACCAATGCGGAAAAATTGACGCTGGCCTGGTTGGAAACTCATAACATCCCTTACACGTTGATCTGTGATTCGGATCTGCATGAAGATCCTGGCATTCTTGATCAATTCGGAACTCTGTTGATCAACACGCACGGCGAATACTGGACTCCGGTGATGCGGAATGCCTTGCTCAAGTTCCTTGATCGCGGAGGAAACCTGATGACGCTCGCCGGCAATTCGATTTATTGGAAAACCATCATTCAGGATCACCATGTGGAGGTCTGCAAAATCTCGACTCACCACACCCTCACCGGAGAACCCGGCGGCCTGTGGAGAGACGTCGGCCAACCGGAATCATCGGTGTTGGGCGTGCAATACACCACGGCCGGCTACATGACGTTCCATCCTTATGAAGTGAAAGAGCCGGATCACTGGGTGTTTGCAGGAACGGATCTGAAAAAAGGAAGTTTGTTCGGAGAAAAAGGGCTCAATCGCTGGGGACCCGGAGCTTCGGGACTGGAAACGGACAAAATGACGTCTGTCACACCGAAAAACGCCGTCTTGTTGGCCAAGGGAACCAATCCGGACAACGGCGGCGCCGATATGATCTATTACGATCATCCGGGAGGAGGAGGGGTGTTTTCAACGGGATCCGTGGCCTACACCAGCAGTCTCACCGTCGACCCGATCGTGAGCCAAATCACCCGGAATGTCATCCGGCGGTTTACCGGACATTGATGACTCATCCGGATCAGTCCCAACCATGAAACCTTGGAACGAAGACTTTCGACATGGATCGTGCCGTTTGGGGGCGTGTGAACCGGCATATCCGGAGATGTTTCCGTTTCCAAACCGGGCGCAGAAGGCAAACGGCCATACGGCGTCCGGTTTTCTCTGTTTCAGATTTTTGGATTCTTTTCGCAGAAGGTTCCGCAAAAAAGAAGAGCAAAAAAAGAGCTTCCGAAATACGCCGGCTTTTCACGGAAGGCGCCGGTTTCTTCGGAAAGCTCCCCTGGACATGAAAAAACCTGCCTGGCAACGACCTGCTCTCCCAAGGGCCATCCCTCAGTACCATCGGCGCTGGAGGGCTTAACTTCCGTGTTCGGGATGGGAACGGGTGGAACCCCTCCGCTATGGTCACCAGACAGGTTTGATCAGGTTTTGTTGTCCTCCCTTCGGGAGGCCACACACCCTGAAAATGAGTATGGAGTGTAAAGCAAGCGTGATGTGGAAGAGAAGAAGTGAGGTGAAGCCCTCGACCGATTCGTATCCGTCAGCTGAACGCATTGCTGCGCTTACACCTCGGACCGATCTACCTCGTCATCTGCAAGGGGTCTTACTTCCACGAGGGAATGGGAAATCTCATCTTGAGGGGGGCTTCGCGCTTAGATGCTTTCAGCGCTTATCCCGTCCGCACATGGCTACCCAGCGGTGCTCCTGGCGGAACAACTGGTACACCAGAGGTGCGTCCATCCCGGTCCTCTCGTACTAGGGACAGCTCCTCTCAAATTTCCTGCGCCCGCGACAGATAGGGACCGAACTGTCTCACGACGTTCTGAACCCAGCTCACGTACCGCTTTAATGGGCGAACAGCCCAACCCTTGGGACCGACTACAGCCCCAGGATGCGATGAGCCGACATCGAGGTGCCAAACCTCCCCGTCGATGTGGACTCTTGGGGGAGATCAGCCTGTTATCCCCGGGGTAGCTTTTATCCGTTGAGCGATGGCCCTTCCACACGGAACCACCGGATCACTAAGTCCGACTTTCGTCCCTGCTCGACTTGTGGGTCTCGCAGTCAAGCTCCCTTCTGCCTTTGCACTCTGACGCGCGATTTCCGACCGCGCTGAGGGAACCTTTGAACGCCTCCGTTACCTTTTGGGAGGCGACCGCCCCAGTCAAACTGCCCGCCTGACACGGTCCTCCTGCCGGATGACGGCAGCGAGTTAGAACCCCGGCACAGCCAGAGTGGTATCCCACCGACGACTCCACCGAAGCTGGCGCTCCGGCTTCTCAGTCTCCCACCTATCCTGTACAAGCTGTACCCGAATTCAATATCAGGTTGCAGTAAAGCTCCACGGGGTCTTTCCGTCTAGTCGCGGGTAGCCTGCATCTTCACAGGCAGTACGATTTCACCGGGTCTCTCGCCGAGACAGCGCCCAGATCGTTACGCCTTTCGTGCGGGTCGGAACTTACCCGACAAGGAATTTCGCTACCTTAGGACCGTTATAGTTACGGCCGCCGTTTACTGGGGCTTCGGTTCAGAGCTTCGCCGAAGCTAACCCTTCCCCTTAACCTTCCAGCACCGGGCAGGCGTCAGCCCCTATACATCGCCTTGCGGCTTCGCAGAGACCTGTGTTTTTGCTAAACAGTCGCCTGGGCCTTTTCACTGCGGCCCCCTCGGGCTGTGAACCCTACCGGGGCACCCCTTCTCCCGAAGTTACGGGGTCAATTTGCCGAGTTCCTTAGCGAGAGTTTTCCCGAGCGCCTTAGGATTCTCTCCTCGCCTACCTGTGTCGGTTTGCGGTACGGGCACCTGCATCCTCCTAGAGGCTTTTCTTGGCAGTGTGGAATCAAGGACTTCGGTACTTGAAGTTTCCCTCGTCATCACGGCTCCGCCTGGATGGAGAACGGATTTGCCTGCTCTCCGGCCTAACCGCTTGAACGCGCACTTCCGATCGCGCGATCCCCTATCCTCCTGCGTCCCCCCATCGTACAAACGGCTGCAGGTGGTACAGGAATATCAACCTGTTGTCCATCGTCTACGCCTTTCGGCCTCGACTTAGGTCCCGACTGACCCTGGGCGGACGAACCTTCCCCAGGAACCCTTAGGCTTTCGGCGGAGGGGATTCTCACCCCTCTTTTCGTTACTCACACCGGCATTCTCACTTCCAGGCGCTCCACCGATCCTTCCGGACCGGCTTCGCCGCTGCCTGGAACGCTCCCCTACCATCGTGCCGAAGGCACGATCCGCGGCTTCGGTGGACCGTTTAGCCCCGTTACATTTTCGGCGCAGAGTCACTTGACCAGTGAGCTATTACGCACTCTTTGAATGGTGGCTGCTTCTAAGCCAACATCCTGGTTGTCTCGGCAACTCCACATCCTTTACCACTGAACGGTCACTTGGGGACCTTAGCCGGCGGTCTGGGCTGTTTCCCTTTTGACCACGGATCTTGGCACTCGCGGTCTGACTCCCGAAGACCAAAGTCTGCGGCATTCGGAGTTTGACTGAGTTCGGTAACCCGGGGAGGGCCCCTAGCCCAATCAGTGCTCTACCTCCGCGACTCCTCTTCGAGGCTAGCCCTAAAGCTATTTCGGGGAGAACCAGCTATCTCCGGGTTCGATTGGCATTTCACCCCTACCCACACCTCATCCTATGGTTTTTCAACACCAACAGGTTCGGACCTCCATTCCGTGTTACCGGAACTTCATCCTGGACATGGGTAGATCACCCGGTTTCGGGTCGACAGCCACGTACTCAAACGCCCTGTTCAGACTCGCTTTCGCTGCGGCTCCGGCTTCTCACCTTAACCTTGCACGTGACCGTCACTCGCCGGTTCATTCTACAAAAGGCACGCCGTCACTCCTCAAGGGAGCTCCGACTGATTGTAGGCACACGGTTTCAGGTTCTCTTTCACTCCCCTCCCGGGGTGCTTTTCACCTTTCCCTCACGGTACTGGTTCACTATCGGTCGCCAGGGAGTATTTAGCCTTGGGAGGTGGTCCTCCCTGCTTCCCACGGGGTTCCACGTGTCCCGCGGTACTCAGGATCGCCTCGGAAGGGTTTCGGATTTCGGCTACAGGGCTGTTACCTGCTGTGGCCGGCCTTTCCAGGACCAGTTCGCCTATCCCAAACCTTTGTGACTTCCATGTGAGACGTCCTACAACCCCGTTTGCCGAAGGCAAACGGTTTGGGCTGTTCCCGTTTCGCTCGCCGCTACTCAGGGAATCGCGGTTGCTTTCTCTTCCTCAGGGTACTAAGATGTTTCAGTTCCCCTGGTATGCCCCCAGCCACCCTATGGATTCAGGTGGTGGTACCGGCTCTTCCAGCCGGTGGGTTGCCCCATTCGGAAATCCCCGGATCAAAGCCTGCTTACGGCTCCCCGAGGCTTATCGGAGTTCGCCCCGTCCTTCATCGGCTCCTGGCGCCAAGGCATCCACCGTGCGCCCTTACCAGCTTCACCTTCAAGCTGCTCGGTTCTCTTCCGGTGTTATCGCGACTTGGCTTTACATTCCATATCCCATTTTCAAGGTGCGTGTGCGTTTCTTTCGCATCGCCGTTTTCGCGGCGACGAAAATTAATTTAGCACAGACCGGGAAAACACGCAAGGGGTTTTATAAAATTTTTTTTGCGGAACATCAATCCGGCCGGAAAAAGCCACAGTCTTCAAAAACGAACGCCGAAACGGCGGAAAAACCGGAAACGGATGATGAACGATCCGACCGATCAGGAAACTTTGTCCAATCGGGCAATTGCTTCATGAATGATCCCCCGGAAGACACCATAACAAGGAGGAAATGCGCCAAACATCCCGACAGGAGAACCCAAATGAAAAAAACTTCCCCGGTCCGTGACCCGGGCCGAGCGGATCCGGGGAGAGAAATCCGTGCCATCGAACGTTTCCGGAGCCCTTTCCATCACCTTTCGGTGCAAAGAAGCTCAATCCATTCTCCGTCCGGTCCCTGAAGAAACGCGAGGATCCATCCGTTTTCGAGCGCCCGCGGTCCTTCCCTCAGGACGGCTCCCGCACGGACCAGCCGCTTTGCATCCCCCTCCACGTCAGCGGTTGCAAACGCCAGATGGAAAGAATCGGAAGGAGGTCGATCCGCCGGGCTTACCAGCTCCAGTCTGACATCGTCCCGTTCCAAGAAAACGATTGTCTCCCCGCCGAGCGTCCATCTGCCCGCTTCCCTGAACCCCAGCGCTTCCCGGTAAAACCGCACGGAACGTTCCGGGTCACGAACCGCAATTCCCGCATGATGGAACATGGCCTTCTCCTCCTTCAGAGAATCAGATGCACATCACCGAATTCGTGCCAGAGATACTCCTCCCTGAGAGCTTCTTCATACATTCGCTTCAGGACGGAAGGCTCGGCAAAACCGGTCAGCAGGTCGAGGTGGGAAGCTTCCGGTTCGTGAAATCCGGTGATCAGTCCGTCCACCACCCTCGGAGGTCGGGAACGGCTGATGTGCAAACAGGTGATTCCTTTCCTCTCGGCCAGCATGCCGTCCGAACCTGCGGCACTTTCCAGCGCACGAACGACGGTGGTGCCCACCGCGATGACGCGACCTCCTTCATTCCGGGTGTGATGGATGCGTTCCGCCGCTTCCCGGGGAATGAAATAGGGTTCGCAATTTTGTCCGGGAGAAGGGGGCCCGGAAACGCCCGGCCAATCGCTGAGACCGGTGTGCAGGGTCACGAACGCGTACCCGATTCCTCGCCGCTTCAAGCCAAGCAACATCTCCCACGTAAACGGCCTTCCGGCCGAAGCGGGTTCGACAGAGCCCGGCACGGTGGAAAACACGTTCTGATAATCATGAAGCGGCCACGGTTTTCCGACATATTCATAGCGCACCGGTTCGCCCGCTTGGTGCAAGGCCGCAATGAGCTCCGGCCCCGACAGGGAAAAGCGGAGCTTCACAAGCGGAGGAGAAGCGGCTTTGTGCACCTCCGCCTCCAACTCCCGCAAGATGCGAATCCGGTCCCCCGGCCGGGGCTCCCCTCCGAGGATCAGCGCTTCCCAACGGCAGGAATCCAGCCGGTGTGCGAGGCGGATCTCCACTTTTTTGATCCGGTTCGGATGTCGAATCCATTCACCGGTCAATACGGCCGGAACCGTTCGGCTGTTGTTCAGGACAAGCAAATCTCCCGGTTTCAGAAAATCCCCCAACCGATCGAACCGGGTATGCACACAGTGACCGGTCACGCGGTCCGACACCATGAGCCGCACGCGATCGCGCCGGATCCCCCTCCGTTCGGGAGGGGCCGCGGCATTCAGATGAGCCGGCAATTCGAAGGAAATGGGAGCGCCCATCAACGATCCCTCCGATCCAACGAAAATTCCTGTGCCTTGAACCGCTGACCGTTGACATGCGCGGACCCGTCCGAAGCCAGCCAGAGAAACACGTCCGTCACGTCCTCCGGATCGGCCAGCTCATAATCACAGTCCGGCACGGCCAGAGCATGCATCTCCGTGTCCATTTCCCCGGGATCCACCATGTTGACCCGGACACCGGTGCCGTCCACTTCATCCGCCCAGGTCTGTGTCATTCCCTCCAGCGCGAACTTGGAGATCCCGTAGGCCCCCCAGCCTGCGTAACCCACATGCCCCGCTTCCGAGGTGACATTGATCACCGAACCGCTCTCCCTGGCCAGCATGCCGGCCATGACCCGTTTGGTGACGAGAAACGGATTCATCGTGTTGATCCGCAGCACCTCCAGGAAATCGTCTTCCGGATAATCGATCAGGTTGGGCGACGGGCTCGGTCCGAACACGCCGGCATTGTTGATCAGCACGTCGATGCTGCCGAACGCCTCTTCCGCCGCGGACACGAAACGCTCCGCATCGCGGGGATCGGACATATCTCCGGCCAAAGCGAACACTTCCGCACCGGCGGCCTCCAGCTCCCGTTTGACCTCAAGCAGCGCCTCCTCCCCCCGGGCCGTGATCGCCAGTTTGGCACCCCGGTCGGCAAACGCCTTGGCAAGAGCCTTCCCCAACCCCCTCGATGCGCCGGTGATCATCACCACTTTGCCCTTGACCATGAAAGATCCCTCCCGAATCTTTGAATCGTGATCGTCACTGTATCCTTACCCACTTACGATACTTAATAAACATATATGTATAAAAAGTATACAAAGAAACGGCACCCCCCCGTTTTTTTGTTTGATCCGCGCCCGTCCATTCCTGTTTACGGGCGAACGAGCCCTCATGTCGCCGAAGCGCGGTCGGGAGGATGTCGATCATGGCGGTTTGAACCGCATTTCGCGAACGTGTCCGGGCTTCGGCGGGCTTCTTCTCCCGACAGAACCGGAGAGCTTTCATTTCCGGAGGCCGTCTTGCTCCCATTGATCCGCAAGCACCGATTGAACCAGATGCACCGGAGACATTTCTCCGCCGGACAAAAAGGAAATCCACCGGTCAGTCGGAAGAAGGCGGCGGGTGATTTCCCGGATCCCCAAACCTTGACGGGCGAGTTCATGTACGTCCGCCGAAAACCCGGCCAGCCACTCCCTTTTTCTTTTCAAAGCGGCTTTTCCGTCTTTCACCACGCCGGCGTGACCGCAAAACACCGTATCAAACGGGAAATTCAGCACGACATCCAGGGACCGGATGATCGCCGGCACCGACTCGAAGCGGAACCCCGTGATCATCCTGTCCGACACGAACAAATCCCCGGCGAACAGCCAGCCCCGCTCCTCATCCAGATAACAGACGTGATCATCCGCATGGCCCGGAGTGGCGATGACGCGCAGCGTTCCGCCTCGGGGAGTGGCGAGCCGGTCTCCGGGAATCTCCGCCGTGGGAACCGGATCACGAATGTCCCCCCACACCAACCTCCGGTACAATGGCATGTCCAACGTCTGCAACAGCTCCCGGGTCCGCTCCGGAAAATACAAAGGGATGTCCCATGTCTTTGCAAAGTATGCCGCATTTCCCGTGTGATCCTCGTGATGATGGGTGACGGTCACGGACTCCGGAGGTGTGCGGGAGAGGAGATTCATCAGCTCCTTCCTCGCATGGACCGGTCCCGCATCGATCAGCAAGCCGTCCACCAGATAACAGAAAAAACGCATGTTCCGTCCCGGAAGACGAATCACCCCTCCGTACACCCGCACGCTTCCCCCGAAATTCCCGGGACGAACGCTCACTTTTCGAAACATGATGATGGATCCACCTCGCCCATCTCTTTTCCCTGAATATTCATTCATATTGTATCAGGAACAGAGGTTGATGGACATGAATTTCTCCACAAGCGGGCACACATCCGCGCCGCCCCACGAACCATCCCGGGCAACGCCAAAAAGGGATTCAAGCGCCTCTTTTCAGAAGCATGCCTGAATCCCTTTGGTCGTCATCGATGTTCCGACCGCTGCGTGGCTTTGAATCCGTTTCAGATCATTTCCCGGAGCAGTCTTCCGGGATCGGCCGTGTAGCTTGCCAGCGTTTTGGTAAAGCGGATGGCATCCGCCCCGTCGATCACGCTGTGGTCAAAGCTGAGCGAAACGTTCATGCGCCAGCCGACGGTCAGTTCTCCGTTCACCACCACCGGTTTCTGTTCGATCGGATGGATCGCCAGAATGGCCACTTCCGGCGGATTGATGATCGGGGTGGCCCATTTTCCGCCGAGCGAGCCGGCATTGCTGATGGTGAACGTGCTGCCCTTCAGGCGATCCGGTCCCAGCTTTCCTTCTCTCGCCAGCACGGTCAATTCGTTCAGCTCACAGGCAATCTGATCGATCGTCTTGCTCTCCGCCCGGTGGATGACCGGTACCAGCAGGCCCCGGGGGGTATCGGTGGCAATCCCGAGTGAAATGGACGGGAACGTGCGCACCACTTGTTTCTCTGCGTCATAATGCGCATTGAAGTGCGGATGATGCTTGATGGTGGCCGCCACCAGTTTGGCCAGGATCGCCATGTACGTCAGCTTCGGAGCCGACGGATCCTGTTTGCATTCCTGTACCCGCCGTTTTCGCCACTCGACCAGCCCTTCCACGGGGAGCTCGTCAAAGTGAGTGGCATGCGGCTTGCGGGTGACCGACCAGAGCAGGCGCTCCGCAATCACCTTGCGGATCGGGGAAAGCGGCGTTTCCGTCACTTCACCCGTTCCGATCACCGGAACCTCGGCGGTGATGGGCGGTGCGGAAGAAACGGTCGGCAAGGATATTTCCGCAGGGTCGCCTCCCTTCATCCGTTCGGCATGACGGCGGACATCCTCATCCGTCACCCGGCCTCCGCTGCCGGTTCCCTGCACCTGCCGGATGTCCACGCCCAATTCCCGTGCCAATCGCCGGGTCGACGGAGCGGCGAGCACTCTTTTGCGGCCGGATGCCTGAGCGGCCGGAGCCGCGGCTTCCGGTTCCGGACCGGTTTGCACGGCGGTTTGTTCAGGCGCTTGTTCCCGGGGCCGGGGCTGCTCCGCGACGGGTGCGGCGGTTGCGGCACCCTCTCCTTCAATGACAAACAAAATCTCCCCGACCGGAACGATGTCTCCTTCTTTCCACTTCATGCCGGCGATCCGCCCGGCGGCCGGAGTGGGCAACTCCACCACGGCCTTGTCCGTCTGCACCTCGATCACCGGTTGGTTTTCTTCCACTTGATCGCCCTCGGCGACGAGCCAACGAACCACTTCCGCCTCGTGAACACCCTCGCCGACATCGGGCAAACGAAATTCCACTGCCATGTTCCCGTCCTCCCTCCTCTAGAACGAAACCACCTGTTGAATCGCTTTGGACACACGTTTTGCGTCCGGACGGAACCAGTCTTCCAGCGCATACATCGGCACCGGAGCGTCATAGCCCGTCACGCGGGTGATCGGCGCCTCCAGATACAGGAACGCGTGTTCATTGATCAGCGCGGTCAGCTCACCGGCCAGACCTGCCGTTTTCGGCGCTTCGTGAACGATGACCACCCTCCCCGTTTTCTTCACCGATTCGATGATGGCTTCTTCGTCGAGCGGATACAGGGAACGCAGATCCAGGACATCGCAGCTGACTCCTTTGGCCGCCCATTCGTTGGCCGCCGCTTCCGCCACCGGAACCATCGTGCCCCACGCGATCAGGGTCACGTCTTCCCCGTCGCGGACTTTGCGTGCCTTTCCGATCGGCACTTCGTACCAACCGTCGGGCACCTCCTGTTTGACGGACCGATAAAGCTTCATGGGTTCGAGGAAAATGACCGGATCCGGATCCTTGATGGCCGCCAACAAGAGGCCTTTTGCATCATACGGCGTGGACGGCGTCACCACTTTCAGACCGGGAATGTGAACAAACAGGCTCTCGGTCGAATCGCAATGAAGTTCGGGAGCCCGAATGCCGCCTCCGTACGGGGCGCGAATCGTGAGGGTGGCCGGAAAAGCTCCCTGTGTCCGCGTCCGGAGACGGGCCGCATGGGTCACGATTTGTTCGAATGCGGGATAGATGAAGCCCATGAACTGGATTTCCGGCACCGGCTTCAGTCCGTTGACCGCCATGCCGATCGAAGTGCCGATGATGCCGGCTTCCGCCAGCGGTGTATCGATCACCCGTTCATCCCCGAATTCCTGCCACAATCCTTCCGTCGCCCGGAACACGCCGCCGTTTTTGCCGACATCCTCTCCCAGTACAACCACGGTCGGATCAGTGGCCAGAGCGGTCCGGAGGGCGTCGGAGATTGCTTGCACCATCGTCAACTTCTTCATTTGCCGCTTCCCCCCATCTCTTCCAGCTCCTTGATTTGCCGCAGTTCATTGGCGCCCGGCTCGGCGTACACATGGGCGAACAAATGCGGCGGCGGTGCGGGAACGGAGGCCTCGGCTTCCCGGATGCCCCGGTCGACGCGCTCTTTGCATTCTTCTTCCCATTCTGCCATTTCCTCATCCGTGAGGAGCCCTTCCGCTTTCATCAGCTTCACGTAACGCTCCAGCGGATCACGGCGCTCCACCCATTCCGTGACTTCTTGTTCCGGACGGTAGCGGGTGGCATCATCCGCCGTGGTGTGGTTCCCTTTCCGGTACGTGACGGCTTCGATCAGCGTCGGACCTTGTCCTGCGCGCGCACGCTCCACCGCCTGCGTCATCACGTCATACACGGCGAGCACGTCATTCCCGTCCACCCGGATTCCGGGGAAATTGTACGCGGCGGCTTTTTGCGCCACGGTTTCGGAAGCGGACTGGCGCGAAAACGGCACGCTGATCGCATATCCGTTGTTCTGGCAGAACAAAATGGCCGGCACCTTGAACACCCCGGCAAAGTTGCAGGCTTCATGAAAATCGCCTTCCGAGGTGGCGCCGTCACCGAAATAAGCCACGGCAACGGAACGTTCCTTCTTCAGTTTGGACGCCCACGCAGCCCCCACGGCATGCGGAATTTGCGTGGCGATCGGCACCGAAGGCGGCAACAACCGGACTCCTTCCGGAGGTTTGCAGCCTTCCACCCGTCCCATCCAGTACAGGAAAATCTGCGGAAGCGGCATGCCGGCGATCATCGCGACGCCGTGCTCCCGGTAAGACGGGAAAATCCAGTCTTCCTTGCCGAGAGCGAGCGCGCTCCCCACCTGGGCCGCTTCCTGCCCTTCCAGCGGTGCGTACGTCCCGATGCGTCCCTGCCGCTGGAGAATGACGGAACGGCGATCAAACATCCGGATGTAGCTCATCCAGCGATAGAAATCTTTTTTTCTTTCCACGGAGAGACTGTCCCAGAATTTCCGTCCTTGTTCCGTCAGTTCACCTTCCGGAGACAAGTGGCGGACCCAAGCGGTCTCTCTTTCCAATTGCTCCAACTTCACTTCCGGTTACCTCCCATTCCACCCCAACATGATGCGGCGAATGTCCGCCACTTTTTCCAAGCGTTCCAACACCAGGCGGTCGGCCGCACGATGGGTTCCGATGTTTTCCTGTCTGGAACGCTCGTAGATTTGCAGCAACATCTCGTAGATGGCCCGGGTCTTGGCCAGCACCCGTTCCTCGTTGTAGCCTTCCAGTTCGTCGGCCACCTGAATGAGGCCACCGGCATTCACCAGATAGTCCGGTGCATACAAAATGCCCCGTTCATGCAGCTCGTCACCGTGACGGTCTTCCTGCAGCTGGTTGTTGGCGGACCCGACAATGGCCTGGCACCGCAATTCATCGATGGACGTGTCATTGACCACGCCGCCGCGGGCACACGGAGAGAAGATGTCCACTTCCACCCGGTGAATGTCGGTCACCGTGGACAGCTCCACCCGATCGCCGTATTTCTCTTTCAGCTGGTGAACTCTCTCTTCATTGATGTCGGCGATGACGGCCCGGGCTCCTTCTTCCATCAGGAGATCCAACAGGCGCCCGCCCACTTTGCCCACTCCCTGGATGGACACCACACGCCCTTCCAGGCTTTCGGTGCCCCACAGGAACTTGGCGGTTGCCCGCATGCCCTGCAACACGCCGAGTGCGGTCGGAATCGAGGTGTCACCGCTTCCGCCGTGTTCCTTCGGCAATCCGACGAAATGGTTGGACTCCCGCTTGGCGTGCACGAAGTCTTCCGGCATCGTTCCCATGTCCGTCCCGGTGAAAAACCGGCCGCCGAGACCTCCCACGAACCGGCCGATGGCCCGGAACATCTCCGGTGATTTGTCACTGACGGGATCTCCGATGATCACCATTTTTCCTCCGCCGAAATCGACATCGGCCACGCCGCATTTGAACGTCATGCCCCGCGAAAGCCGAAGCACGTCTTCCAGCGCTTCATCCGTCGATTCGTACGGAATCATCCGGCATCCGCCGAGCGCCGGTCCCATGGTGGTGTCATGGATGCCGATGATGGCTTTCAGTCCGGTTCCCTCATGGCGGCAAAAGACCACCTGTTCATGTCCGTACTTCTCCATCAAGGCGAAAATGTCACGCATCACCGGCATTTCCCGCTCTTTTTCATCCATCCGGCGTTGTTCTTTCACGCTTTCCATGAGCATCATCCCCATTACATAGTCAACTTGAATCCTTTCCGGTCCAGCCGGAAACATTCCCCCTGCACAGGGAAGGCGGGGAAACGGCTCCGGACGCGTCCCCCGCCACAGACGTCGACGATGCGAAATGCTTGATGCATTCTATGACCGGGAACTTTCGCGCGTCATCTGCCCCGATAAACCGGTTTCCGTTTTTCCGTGAACGCACGGACGCCTTCCAGATAATCTTCCGTACGGCCCGCCTGTTCCTGGAACTCGGCTTCCATCTCCAGGATTTCTTCCAGGGACGCTTCGGCTCCCCGGTACATGGCTTTCTTGATCAAGCCAAGGGCCACGGTGGGGCCTTCCGCCAGCTTTTTGGCGAATTCCAGTGTTTCATCCATCAGTTGTTCCCCGGGAATCACCCGATTGGCCAAACCGATGGAGACGGCTTCTTCCGCACCGACGTCCCGACCGGTCATGGCAATCTCGAGTGCCCGCCCGAGGCCGACCAATTTCGGGAGGAAATAACTGGATCCGCTGTCCGGCACCAGACCGATCCGCACGAAAGCTTGAATGAACCGCGTTTCCGGAACGATGAACCGGAAGTCGCAGGCAAACGCCATGCTGGCTCCGGCCCCTGCGGCCACTCCGTTCACCGCGGCGATCACCGGTTTTTCCATTCCGGCGATTTCACGAATGATCGGGTTGTAACGATTCCGGACGCTTTCCCCGAGCGAAAAGGTTTCCCCTTTTTCGCGCACGGTGCTCCGGTCATTGAGGTCCTGTCCGGAGCAAAACGCCTTTCCTTCTCCCGTCAGGACCACGGCCCTGATTTCCGGATCCTGTCGCACTTGTCGCAACGTTTGGAGCAGTTCATGGCCCATTTGATCATTGACGGCATTGTACACGCGCGGGCGATTCAGCCGGATGATGCCGACACCGTCCACGCGTTCCAGAATCACGGTCTTTTCGCTCATTCGCTTCCCCTCCAGTACCGGGATCCCGTACGGGTTATTTTCCCTTGAATTCCGGTTTTCTCTTCTCAACGAACGCTTTCATGCCCTCGCGTTGATCTTCCGACGAGAACAGCATGAAAAAGGCATTTTGTTCGAAATGGAGACCGTGCTCGAGCGTCAAATCCAGCGCCTTCAGAACGGCCTGCTTGCCCAGTCGGACGGCGATCGGCGGTTTGGAGGCGATTTCCCCGGCGAGCGCCATGGTTTCTTCCTCCAGCTTGTCCTGCGGTACCACCCGGTTGACAAGCCCCAACTCGAAAGCTTCCTGAGCCGACATCATCCGGCCGGTCAGGATCAGTTCCATGGCTTTCATCTTTCCGACGGCTTTGGTGAGACGCTGGGTTCCTCCCGCTCCGGGGATCACGCCGAGATTGATTTCCGGTTGGCCGAAACGCGCCGTTTCCGAAGCGACGATCATGTCACAGCACATGGCCAGCTCATTGCCTCCGCCAAGAGCATACCCCGAAACCGAGGCAATGATCGGTTTGGCAATGCGGCGAATGCGCTCCCAATCCGCGAAGAATTGCTTGACGACAAACTGTACCGGCGTCGTTTCCGCCATTTCCTGAATGTCCGCACCGGCGGCGAAAGCCTTTTCATTCCCGGTCAGAACAATCACGCGAATCTCGTCATCCCTGTCCATCTCCTCCATCACGTCGGCCAGTTCACGGACAAGGGTGGTATTCAGCGCATTGAGAACACGCGGCCGGTTCAGCCGGATCAGGCCCACCGCTTCGCGTCTCTCCACCAGCAGCAGCGGTTCACTCATTCCAACATCTCCTCCCCGGGAGAAAGCGTTTACATACCATACTTTAAAAAAAAATGAATTTATTCAGATGAACTGCCTTCATTTTACCAAACAAGCGGTTGTTTGTCAGTTCTTTGCTTGAAAGCATCAAAGTGCGAAAGGGACAAAACAAAAAAAGGATCCAGTCCCTCCCCTTTTTTCCGAACAAGGAAAGCGACTGAATCCCTGCCGATTCAACGATCCGAATACGGTTCCTGCCCTCTGCTCAGAACCACTCTCGCGGTGTCTTCCACACAGGTTTCGCAGATGATCTTGTTTTTGAAGGAATAGAGTTGGCGATCTTGACCGGCTTCGCAAATCACGCACCGGGGCAGGTATTTCTGCAGAATGATGGAATCGTTGTCCACGAGAATTTCCACGCCGTCGTGCGGATGAATCCGAAGTGCGTCCCTGAGTTCCTTGGGCAGGACAATCCGTCCCAAATGGTCCACTTTCCTGACAATGCCGATGCCCTTCATCCCACGACTCCTCTCTTTGACTGCTCGGGAGAGGTTTTTTTGCGGGCGGCGAACCGACCATGATCAGGACGGGATTCGGGTGCCCCTACTTTTCGGCGGGCGACGAAGATCCGGAACTTTCCGTGGCGGGTGCATTCGGTTGAGGTTCACCGGATTGGGTTCCCGGCTGTTCCACCGCCGGCTTTGGACCGGGATCCCCGTTCGGTACGCCCGCGGGAGGATGCGGTTGCTCGTTCGTCGGCGGACCGCTTGTACCGGAAGATTCTCCCGAAGCCGGCGTTGTCGCCGGTTCTGTTCCCGAACGACCTCCTCCGGTCACCCCGGGATCGGACCCCTCCGTCGTGACCGGCTTCGGTTCCGGCATCGTCTGGATCATCTCATCCCATTCCGTCTCTGTCGGAGGCTGCTCCAGCAGTTTGGACACCGGCTGGATGGATTCGGCCAATTCGTTGATGGAGGCTTCCTCCAGCTTGTCGGGAGTCAGATCGTTGCCTTCCCTGTTCGCCACCAAAAGAGCGGCGTATTTCGCGGGGGAAAGACCGGTCTGTTCCACGTTTTTCCGAACCTTCTCCGGGATGGTCAACACCTTCAGTTCGACTTGCTCGGCTTGTTTCTTTTTGAGATCGTGGGAAACTTCTTCCTTGATTTCCTTAAGCGTCTTCTCCGCCTTGGGATCGGAGAAACCGGAAAGAACGATCCGGTCACGCTGTTGAACCATCCCTTTGTCGCGGGCCGCATCGATCATGTCCGCCACAAATTCACCGGCGTCTTCTCCTTGCCATTTCGCGCTTTCAATCAAATCATTCGCCGATTTGTTGAGAGGCTTCACATCCACCACGTGACGTTTCCCGTCAATCCCGATGGCCAAACTGGGATTCATGTCAAGGTATATATATGTTTCGGCCTCGGCCGGACTGGCGTCAAACAAGGGATAAACAAAAAAGATCCCCAGAACGGCGGCCGCAGCAGCGGAAAGTGATGCCAGCCAGGAACGGCCCGCGAACCTTTTCCGCTCCTCATGGAAAAACACTTCTTCTCCCGCCTCCGCCTGGAGATTCGTTCGTCGTACTTTCACAAAGTCACCGTCCGGTGTCAACACGATCCAGTGCTTTTTCTGCACTTCCAAAATCAATCCGCGTTTCATCATTTTTCCCTCCTCTCTGTCCGTGAAATCAGGGAACCGCGGTCACAAACCGATGTAACCGCGGATCATGGTCAAATCTTCAATCACCACAATGGTGAGCGCAATCAGATAGGAGCGATGGCGACTCAAGGTTCTCCGATGCATTCCGAGTGCTTCCGCCACTTCCTTGTCCGGCTTTTTCTGAGTGTAAAACCTGCTCAGAAGCGTCCGATCGGAAACCAGAAAGCGCGCCGCATTCAGCAGGTTCTCCCGCGTGTCCCGGTGCTTCGGTTTTTTCTTCACCAATTCTTCCAAAGAGATCCCGTACTGTGCCAACCTCTCCACAAAAACCTGGATTTCATGCCGGCACATGGCGGTTTCTTCCTGTTTCCGATGTGTTTCAAAAGACATTTCCACGATTTCGGGACGGGTCATGTCTTCATTTTCCGAATGAGGGGAATGCCATGGAACCAGCCGGTGGTGTTTCTGTTCCTGACGGAAATAGTCCACCAGTCTTCCCCTGAGCACCTTTTCCGCAAAGGACCGAAAGGATACCCCGTGATCCTTGCTGAAACGGTCAATGGCTTCGTTCATTCCCCGGTATGCGACGGCATATTCATCATCCTGCGGTGAGATCACCCTCTTGCAGACTTTGGAAGCAATCCGTCTGACCTCAGGTTCCAAATCGCGCAACAGCGCGTCTCTCTCTTCAGGAGAGCCGGATTTCTGCACCGCGAGCACTCGTGCTTCCCATCCCGAAACGGTTCGCCGGAAAAACATGCAATACCGACACCTCTCCCTATGTATGTATTCGCACCTTTCCTCCGTTTTTTGTCCCATCTCGAACAAAGACCATTTTATCACGTTTGGAAGCGAATGCACCGGTGAAATGCGTACTTCTTCCAAAAAAATTTCTTTTTCTGAACACAATCCGACCGGTATGGATCCAATTGAAATGCCCGAAACACAGCCGGGGCCGTCCCCCGCTTCGCAAGCACTTGCGCGCTTGAAGATGAACGGGAAACAGCCCCGGCTTTCCGGTGGAGCGGTCCGGACGAACCGCCGGACTCATTTGTTGTTTTTGCCCAACTCCCGGACTTTTTGCACCGCTTCGGGATTTTCCAGGGAGGAAAGATCCCCCTCCGCTTCCCCGAGATAAGCGGCGCGGATCACCCGGCGCAAAATTTTCCCGTTTCGGGTTTTGGGAAGCTCCGGCACGGCGTGAACCCGTTTCGGTTTCAACGCTTTCCCCATTTTGGCGGCCACAAAGTTGATCAATTCCGCTTCGAGGGCGGCCGGATCGGAAACATCCCCTCTCAGGGTCACGAAGCAAACGGCGGCTTCTCCTTTGTCACGATCCGGAATTCCGATGGTGGCCGCTTCCGTCACGGACGGATGATCCACCAACACCGATTCCATCTCCGCCGGTCCCAGTCGCTTGCCGGCGATTTTCAGGGTGTCATCGGAGCGCCCCGTGATGAACCAGTTTCCGTGATCATCGACCAGGACCCAGTCTCCGTGAACCCACACATCCTGAAAACGGCTCCAGTATGTGTCCAAATACCTGTCGGGGTCCTGCCAGAACCCGTTGGTCATTCCCACCCAGGGTTTTCTCAAAACGAGCTCGCCCACTTGCCCGCGTACCGGCGCTCCGGTTTCGTCCACCACGTCGGCATCCATTCCGGGAAGCGGGCCGCTGAATCCGCAAGGAACGGCCGGCTTCAGCAGATTGCCCCCCAAAATCCCGCCGGAAATTTCCGTTCCGCCCGAATAGTTGTAAATCGGAATCCGCTTTTGTCCGACATGTTCGAACAACCAGTGCCAAGGTTCGGGGTTCCACGGCTCGCCGGTGGAGCCGAACACGCGCAGGCTGGAAAGGTCATGTCCTTGGACCCAGGACTCTCCGTGCTTCATCAGCGCCCGGACCAACGTGGGGGAAATGCCGAGATGGCTCACCCCGTATGTCTCCACCAGTTTCCACAGGCGATCGGGAGCCGGCCAATCCGGGGTTCCTTCATACACCAGCATGGTGGCGCCGGAAAGAAGCGCGCCGAACACCATCCACGGCCCCATCATCCAGCCCATGTCCGTCACCCAGAACAAAATGTCTCCGGGACCCACGTCAAATCCGTAAGCGGCGTCAAACACGGCTTTCACCGGGAAACCGGCGTGAACGTGAACGGTTCCCTTCGGTTTGCCCGTCGTGCCGGAAGTGTAAATGAGCATGAACGGATCCGACGCATCCGTGTCATGAGGTTGAAGCGCTTTCATTTCCGTGGTCAGATCATTCCAGTCGACGTCCCGGCCGTCGTTCCACGGACAATCGCGGCCGAGTCTCCGCACGACCACGACCTTCTCCACCGAAGGAGACAAATCGGCCGCCCGATCGGCTTCCTCTTTCATGCGCACCACTTTGCCCCGGCGCAAAAATCCGTCCGCGGTGATCAGCAACCGGGCTTCGCATCCTTGAACCCTCGCCGCCACGGCCTCAGCTCCGTATCCCGAAAAACAAGGCGTGAAGATCGCTCCGATCCGGGCCACGGCAAGCATGGCAATCACATTTTCCGGGATCATCGGCAAATAAATCGCCACCCGGTCTCCGGGACGAATGCCCAATTGGCGCAGACCGTTTGCCGCGGCATTCACTTGTCTCCACAAATCCCTGTACGTGTACGTTCTTGCCTCCCCGTCATCCCCTTCCCAAATCAGGGCGAGACGGTGCCTCGACGCGGGATCGTCGACAAAACGGTCCAAGGCGTTTTCCGTGAGGTTCATTCGCCCGTCCACGAACCAACGGGTCCAGGCGATTCCCTTGGAGTCATCCATCACCCGGGTGTACGGACGGGTCCACCGAAGCCCCAAATCCTTCACCACTTCATCCCAGAACCAGCCCACATCCCGGACGGATGCTTCATAAAATGCGTCGTAATCGTCAAAGCCCAATTTTTTCATGAACCGGTACATTCTCGTTTGCCGCATCTCTTCGGGACTGGGAAACCAGACGGGTTGGCTCATGCACGATCACTCCATTTTTGAATATCATTACCTCTCACTATATTAAATCTATTATTAACATTGAGTCAAAATCTGTCCCGGGAGGATTTCATCCGCAATCCGGTGATTCCTCGTTCCTTTGCGGGCGACCAACCGGGGAAGCCGTCGGAGAATTTTTTCGGCAAAGCGGGGAAGTCTGGGGTATCATAATCAGGGAAAGGAGTGGCCGGTCATGACGCAGCCCAAACGAATCATCAAAAAAGAACTCCTCCACAGCCGGTTCCTCGGAGAAACAAAGGAAATTCTCGTATTCCTGCCGGATGAACACCCCGAACGGGAACTCCCGCTTCTCTTGCTTCATGACGGTCCCGATTACTTCAACCTGGGACGAATCGTCACGCAGGCGATGTCGCTGATCGCCGGGGGAGAAGTGATTCCCCTGGCCATGGCGGCCGTGCCCGTGATCAAAGCGAAGCGCAGCGCTCAATATTCTCCGGCGGGTGCCGAACACGCCGGCCACGTGCAAATGGTCACGGAGGAACTTCTGCCTCTGCTCCGCAGCCGCTTCCCGGTCAGCCGAAGGCGGGAAGATCTGGTAATCGGCGGTTCTTCACTGGGCGGCACCGTTTCCCTGCACATCGCCCTGAGTCGCCCGGACATCTGTGACCGGGTTCTCTCCCAATCCGGGGCGTTCCTCCCGCAAACCGTCGAAGCCGTCTCCGGCGTCCCCGACCTGTCTCTCCTGACCGTCTACCAGTCGGTGGGCCTGAAGGAGACGGCGGTACAGACGCACATGGGCACCCTGGATCTGGTGGCCCGGAATCGCGAAGTGCACAACTTGTTGCGCAAGAAAAACGCCCGGGTCCGCTACGTGGAAGCGGCAGGGGATCACACCTGGGGATTTTGGCAGAGAGACATTCCCGACGCCCTCCGCTTCTTTTTCGGAGCCTGAAACGGCAAAAGCGCCGCTCTTCCCTCGACGGAAGATCCGGCGCTTTTTCGATGTGACGGTTTGTCTCCCTTCTCAATTCCCGCCTCTGCCGGCGGAGGAATCCACGGTTCCTTCCGAAGCCAAAAATCCGATTTCCGGTTCGGCCAAAGCGAAATCCCTCAAAAAGTCCGACCGCGAAGTCTTCCCGAACAGCTCTTGATGTTTTTCGTCGAAGAAATGGTCGGAATGCCACGCGGACAGAAACAGGATGCCTTTCACCATCCACAGCGAGGGATGGGGCACATTCCACAGCGAACGGTTGGAACGAAACGAGGAGACGTCATTTCCCTGAGCGGCCACATGACTGCCGATTTCCCGAATCCATTCCTTCAGGGTGCGAACGATCCAATCGATCACCCCCGCCGCTCCCGGAACGTTCTCCACGGCATACGTGTTGAAGTATTTCTCCACCAGCTCTTTCTCCGGCAGGGTCCGGAAATCTTCCACGATCTGCTTCGGCAACCGGTGATACAAAAACGGCCCCCAGGTCATTTCACTGTATCGCGTGGGACGGAACAACAACACATAGACCACGTCGAACCATGCCCTGGGCTGCGGGCTCCCTTTCACGCCCGGTCCGTGCGGAATATGGTGCAACATTTTCGACAGCCACTTGCGGGAAAATTGCTCGTATTCCCGGGTGTACATCAACATTTCATGCCAGATTTCGTCCACTTCGTCACTGAACATGGAAACGTACGGCAACACCGCGGTCATCAGCAAGTACCGTTTCCATTCAAACCAGCGATTCTCCCATTCCGTCATCGTCATCCGGTATTTCCGGATCACCCGTTCCTTGACCTGTTCCACATACGTTTCATCCAAGGCGGCTTCCAGGTGGGACAACATCTTTTCCATGTCTTCGCGCACCGCATCCCCGTGTTCCTGAAATCCGGCCCCCGGCAACACATACAGACGGTTTCTTTCGCTTTTCCTGCCCGACCGGACGAACACATTGACGACGATGGCCGTGCCGATAAACAGGATCAAGAGAATGAACGCCAAAATCTCCATGTCTCCCATCCTTTCCCGTGACACTTTCATTCTACCTTCCGATCGCCAGATGAGAGAACAAAAAACTCCCTGCCGTCAGGGAGTGAAATTGACGAATGCGGGACTCATGAACCGCCGGTACCGTGCCCGACCGGGCGCATGCCGGGACGGAAAACGGCTCGGCGGGAGCGGCACCGGCTCCGTTCATGGAATACGGGTAATTCCCGGTCCCGCCTCTTCAGTCGCAATTCTTGTCGTAGGCGGAAGTGAGGTTGGCCACGATTTCTTCAAGCGGCACGTTTTCGATCTCGTGCCGGTGGATCATGTGCACCAGTTTGCCGTCTTTCATCAGGGCGTAAGACGGGGAAGACGGCGGCTCCCCTTCAAAATATTCCCGGGCGCGGGCGGTCGCTTCGCGATCTTGGCCGGCAAACACGGTGTAAAGATGGTCCGGCTTTTTCGGATGTTTGAGCGACTCGACCGCGGCGGGACGGGCCAGACCGGCGGCGCAACCGCATACGGAATTGACCACGACGAGCGCCGTTCCTTTCATTTCGCGGAACGCCTCATCCACTTCTTCCGGGGTGCGAAGTTCAACAAAACCGGCACGGGTCAACTCATCCCGCATCGGCTGGATCATCATTTGCAACTGTTGGATGTAAAAGTTTTGCGACACGGGTCGATCCCTCCTTCGGTCCTATTGTATCCCAAATCAAACTCCCTTGACCACTGCCAGCGGCCGAAGCTCGGCAACGACGGAAGCCAGTCCCGCGCCCACCACCGAGTCGATGATCTGGTCCACATCCTTGTAGGCCTGCGGACATTCGTCAAGGATGCTCTCCAGCGTCCGCTGGTTGACGAGGATTTCTTCCTCCGTCCCCACTTTGAGCGATTGCGCGAACTGGTCCACCGTCACGGTTTCCTTGGTGGCGCGGCGCGAACGAACCCGGCCCGCCCCGTGACAGATGGACCAGAAGTTTTTCGCCCCGCCCGGTTCGCCGACCATGATGTATGAGGACGTTCCCATCGACCCGGGGATCAGCGCCGGATGTCCGGTCTCCCGATACGCCTTGGGATTCAGGAAATGTCCCGGCGGCAACGCCCGCGTCGTTCCCTTCCGGTGCACCAGCATCGGTCGGTTCCGGTGAAATTCCTTGAGCGCATAGTTGTGCATCAAGTCATACAGGACGGGCATCTCGAACGAGGAGCCGAACACTTCACGCAAGCCTTCCCGCACCCCGAAGGCGATCATGTGCCGGTTGACCACGGCATAGTTGAGCGCCGAATACATGAGGTGAATGTATCTCTGCCCCTGTTCGCTGTCGATCGGGGCATACACCAGGTTGGGATCGGGGGTGCCCACGCCCCATTTCCGCATCGCTTCCCTGAAATCACGGGTGTACTTGGGTCCCAGCATCCCGCCCCAGGCTCTGGAACCGGAATGGATCATCACCACGATCTGTCCGTCGAAAAGTCCCCATTTCTCCGCGACTTCCCGTTTTTCTTCCCGAACGGTGACCGCTTGGAGCTCAATGAAATGATTGCCGCCTCCGAGCGTCCCCACGGTCTGCCAGGCGCGGGACCAGATCTTGTCCGGCACATGGTCGAGGTGGGACGGGTCGAAATCAAATTTTGCATGCTCCACATGCGTGACCGAACGACGCTCTTTCGGCGTATGGTGATCCGGCACGTACTTGGACGGAAGGCCGTGGATCCCTTCGGTGACGATGTTTTCCACCCGGATGTCCCGGAAATGGGACGCGTCCCGTTCGTTGACGGGAACGTATTTTTCAATCATGCGGATCATTTCCCGCCTGAGGCTCTTGTCCCGGATGTCCTCCCGTTTCAGCGGGGTCAGGTGAACCCGCATCCCGCAGCCGATGTCGGAGCCGACGATCGACGGGGAGACAAACCCGTCGCTCATGTTCCAGACGGCGGTGGTTCCGATGCAAGTCCCCACGCCGACATGGGCATCCGGTGTATAGCTCATGTGGACGTTCCGGGGGATGCGCAGATTGTTGTCCGCCATCTCGTACACCTTGTGATCCAGAGAAGCAAACACTTCGTCGTTGGCAAACACGTGCAATGTCCCGTGGGGAAGCGACACTTCCCGATGATTCTTCCGATGATCTTTGATCATGATCTCTCTTTCTCTCCTGTCTCCCGGTCCGGATTCGAAACCGGCAAGCCGGTTCCGGTCGGAACGATCGGCCGGTTGATCTCGTTTCTCCGGAGGCTGCTTCCCGGACGGGGGAAGCGCCAACGTTCCCTTTCGGAACCATCCTCCGGCACGTTTTTTCCCGCCCCGTGACAGATCAAAAACCACCATTTTCAAAAATCCCGGCAACTTCTCACTCTTTCACGCCCAGGAGTCGAAGGGCGTTCAGCGTGACCAGCAAGGTGGCGCCCATGTCGGCAAACACCGCCATCCACAAGGTCAACATCCCCGGAATGATCAGAAGAAGCGCCGCCAGCTTCAGCCCCAACGCCACGGCGATGTTTTGCCGGATGACCGCGACCGTTTTGCGACCGATTCGAATCAGCAGCGGCACTTTGCCCGGATCGTCTCCCATGATCACCACATCCGCCGTTTCCAGTGCGGCGTCCGAACCGACACCTCCCATGGCGATGCCCACATCGGCCGCCGCCAAAGCCGGAGCGTCGTTCACCCCGTCCCCGACCATGGCCACTTTCCCCGAACGTCCCAACCGGCGGATCCACGTCAGTTTCTCATCCGGAAGGAGTCCGGCATGCACCTCGGGGATGCCCGTCTCTTCTGCCACGGCCCTGGCGACCGTTTCACCGTCACCGGTGAGCATCACCGTTTGCCGGACGCCCAACCGGTTCAATCGCTGAACCATTTCCCCGGCCCCTTCCCTCACCCGGTCCGAAAGGCCGAACAGCGCCACCACTTCCCGGTCTGTCGCGAGCAAGACGACCGTCCGTCCAGCGGCTCCCGCGTCCGAAACCAGCCGCTCCGCTTCCGGCGGGAGGCCTCCTTGCACCTGTTTCCCGATCCAGTCCGGACGTCCGAGGAAACAAGAGGTTCCATCCACCAGCGCCCGAATGCCCTGACCGGACACCGACCGGAACGATTCCACCACGGGCCGGTGAACGTCAACCCCCGCTTCCTCCGCGTGCCGCACCACGGCACGGGCCAACGGATGCCGGGAATGGCGTTCCATCGCCGCCGCCACGGCAAGCCAGCGTTCCGGTTCACCCGCCAAAGCCACAAACCGGGTAACCTCGGGATGGCCGGCGGTGAGCGTCCCCGTCTTGTCAAAAGCGATCACGGACAAAGACGCCGCCTGCTCCAGATGAATGCCTCCCTTGATCAACAATCCCCGGCGGGCCGCACTTCCGAGAGCGGTCACCACCGCCACCGGAGTGGAAATCACCAGCGCGCAGGGACATGCCACCACCAACAGAGCCAGCCCCCGGTACACCCATTCGCTCCACCCGCCGACGCCGAACCATGGCGGGACCGTGGCCGTCAGCAGGGCCACCACCAGGATGACCGGCGTGTATTTCCGGGCAAACCGCTCGATGAACGACTGGACGGGGGCCCGTGCGCTCCGGGCCTCTTCCACGAGCTGAACGATGCGGGAAATGGTCGACGCTTCCGCCGGTTTCGTCGCCCGCACTTTCAAAAATCCCTCTCCGTTGAGCGTCCCGGCATACACTTCATCTCCGACCGACTTGTCCACCGGAACCGACTCCCCGGTGATCGCCGCCTGATTGACGGAGCTGGCTCCCTCCGCGACAATTCCGTCAAGAGGCACTTTTTGCCCCGGTTTGACGATCAGAATGTCGCCCGGTTTCACCTCCCGGACATGCACCGTCCGTTCTTCGCCGCCTTCTTCCACCACCGCCCGTTCAGGCGACAGTTCCATCAACGACCGGATGGAACGGCGTGCCCGGTCCATCGACCAGGATTCGAGGGATTCACTCACGGCAAACAGGATGACCACGGTCGCGGCTTCGCTCCATTCCCCGATGGCCGCCGCACCGATGATCGCCACGGTCATCAAGGCATTCATGTCGAACCGCAATCGAAAGAGTTGCCGGCATCCCTTGCGAAACAATGCCAGCCCTCCGACCAACATCGCCGCGACATAGCCCAACATGGAGAAGACCGATCCTTCCCCCGCCGTCCAGGCGATGACGGCCAACAGGGCGGCCAACGTCGTCCGCACCACGCCTTGCCGTTTCCAAAAAGGGATCCGGGAAGGGACCGGCGCCGTTTCCGGCAAGACGCGAATGCCTTCCGCGTCGCCCGCTTTTTCCAACACTTCGGACGACACTTGGCCGACGACGGTCAATCTGGAGGATGCGAAATCAACCCGTGCTTCCTCCACGCCGGGAATCTCCCTCACGCTTCGCTCAAACTGCTCCGCACATCCCGCGCAAGTCAGCCCTTCCAGCCGAAAGTTCACGGATTTATTCCCGCTCATGTTCCCGACCTTCTTTCCGGTGTTCAAATGCGACTTCCACCCACCGGCGAATGGGCTCTTCATCCAGCGAATAATACACCATCTTGCCGTCCCGCCTCCGCTTTGCCACCCTGAGACGGGCGAGCGACCTCAGGTGATGGGAGGCCGTCGCCGTGGAGGAACCGATGATGCAGGCCACGTCACACACGCACAGCTCGCCCTCACGGGAGAGCGCATACGCGATTTTCAATCGCGTGGGATCGGACAATGCCTTGAACATCGCGGCCGTACCTTCAAAATCTTCATGCTCCATGTCCGCGCGAATCCGGTTTGTCCGCTCCTCATCAACCGCAAGCACTTCGCAGCAACGCTCGTTTTCCATCCATCCCGCCTCCGAATCTTCATGGTCAAACAGGCCCCTGGCCTTCCGCGTTCAAGGCACGAATTCAGCCGAAACCTCTTCCGGAACAGATTCACACATTCACTTCCAATTGTCAAATGCTCATTTGAATGTTGGCGGGTTCCACTCAACCATGATCTTGGTATGCTCCCGCTCCTTTTTTGTTGCCGATCCGCAGCCGCCCGGCCCCGCTTTCCCCCTTCACGGTGTCTGTTCGTGAAAGGATGAAAAAACGGTTGCATCCATTATCGGACGCAACCGTTTCGGGATCACCGATTGTCCACGGTTTCCGGGTTCATGTCATGCATCGCCAGCCGCTGCTCGGCGATTTTTTCCCAGCGGGTGCCCGGTTTGCCCCAGTTGGCGTACGGGTCGATGCTGATGCCTCCGCGCGGCAGGAATTTGCCCCAGACTTCGATGTATTTGGGATCCATCTTGTCGATCAGGTCTTTCATGATGGTGACAATGCAATTTTCGTGAAAATCGCCGTGATTGCGATAGCTGAAGAGGTACAGTTTCAGCGACTTGCTCTCCACCAGCTTTTTGTCCGGCACGTAACTGATGTAAATCGTGGCGAAGTCCGGCTGATTGGTGATCGGACACAGGCTGGTGAATTCGGGACAATTGAATTTCACCCAGTAATCCGTGTCGGGATGCTTGTTGTCGAACGTTTCCAACACGTCGGGATTGTATTCAAAAACGTACTGCGTTTTGCCTCCGAGCAGTTTCAGGTTCAGCTCCTTGTCGTTTTGCGGCACGCTGTTTCCTCCTTTCCTGCATCAGTCGATCCGCTCAAATCTCGCCAGGGCCTCGTCGGTTTCCTGCACCTCGACCCAGCGGAGCGTCGGCCGATTGCTTTTCTGCGCGCACAATTCATCGATGATGCGGAAAAACACTTCAGCCACTTTTTCCGTAGACGGGGCGGCACCTCCCCGTTCGGGGTCGAATTCGGGAAAATCGTTCAGAAAATGATGGTCATACCGTTTTTCAATCGCGTGTTTCACGGTGCGAAAATCGATCAGCATTTGTTGCTCGTCCAGTTCCGTGCCCTCCACGCAGAAGGTGACTTTGTAATTGTGCCCGTGCACCCTCGCGCATTTCCCGGCCCCGGGAATCCGATGGGCCGCGGAGAGCCGGAAATGCTTGATCAACGTGTATTTGCCCTTCATGTCACTCACCCGGCCACATTCGGCCGTTTCCGGTAGGGAATGGGATCTTCCGTGCCGTTTTCTGCAAATCCTTTCAGCCTCAGCCGGCAGCTGTCGCATTCCCCGCATGCTTCCTCTTCCCCGTTGTAGCAGGAAGTGGTCAGCTCATACGGGACCCCCAGCTCCAGTCCGACGCGGATGATCTCTCCTTTGGTCAGACGGATCAGCGGAGTTTCGATGCTTATCTTCTCCCCGGAGGTGACCCCCATCCGGGTGGCCAGATTCACCGTCTCCGTCAGGGATGCGATAAATTCCGGTCGGCAGTCGGGATAGCCGCTGTAATCGACGGCAGTGACACCGGTATAGATGCGCGTCGCGCCGATCACTTCGGCATACGCGGTGGCAAGCGAAAGAAAAATCAGGTTGCGCGCGGGCACGTACGTGTTCGGGATGCCTTCTTCCGATCCGCCGTCCGGCACGTCCATCGACAGATCGGTCAGTGAGCTGCCGCCGATTTGCCCCAGGAAAGACACGTCGACGATCTTGTGCCGGTCATGGACGCCGTAAAAACGGGCCACCCGTTTCGCATGTTCCACTTCGCGGTCATGACGCTGGTTGTAATGAAACGTGATGGGATACAGTTCATATCCGTCCCGTCGGGCGATTCCCATGCAGGTGGTGCTGTCGAGGCCGCCGCTCAGGACGATGACCGCTTTTCGGCTCATCCCCGTTTCCTCCTTCTGTCACACTCCCCGGGTTTCCGGGTGCCAGATGATCTTGTGCAGTTGCAGACTCAGTTTCACATCCGTCAGTTCGTGCGCCAGCATCAGCTCCACCAGCCGCGCCGGCGGCATCGTTTCCCAAACGGGACTGAACAGGGGCTGTCCCTCTTTCACCCGGGTGCGCAGGACCTCGACGGCTTCGCGAAAGTCCCGTTCATCCGCGATGACGAATTTGATCTCATCCCGGTCCGTGAGCAGATCGAGATTTTCCGGGATCATCCGCTCCGTCTCCCCGCTGGCCGGCAATTTCCAATCGAGAATGAACCGCACCTTTCGGCCGTCCGGACCGCCCCGTCGCCAGGCATCGAAGGGATGCAGCGCGACCGCTCCGTTGGTCTCCACGTGCACGTCCCGCACATGGTCCAGCCGGGCCAGTTCCCTGAGCAGAAGCAGCGACTTGTCCCCGTGCATCAACGGCTCCCCGCCGGTCAGGCAGATATGCCTGGCGGGAAAGGTTCTCACCCGGTCAATGATCTCCCGGACCGAAGCCACGTATTCCGGCTTGGCAGGTGCGTAGCTGTACGGCGTATCGCACCAGGTGCAGCGCAGATTGCAGTTGTATACCCGAACAAACGTGGTGGGGAATCCGGCTCTCGTCCCTTCCCCTTCCACTGTCTGAAACACTTCCACCATCGGGAGCTTCACTTCATCCAAGCGTTCGCTGGCATCCAATTGTCGCACCTCTTTTCACCGTGGGAACGACCGGTTCACAGAAACACTATTCTACTAGAGCCATGCTATCATTTGCAATCCTGAAAACGCAAGCCGGACACATTCATGGCAAAACTGTCTGAAAGAACGCAAAAAACCGTCGGCCGGGCGCGTGTCCCGCACGGTTCGAAACGGTGCGGGAACTTTCCGAATCCACTCATTCTTCCAACGCATCGACGATCAGCGAAACCCAAACCGGTCTCCCGGCCGCATTGCGATGACCGAGGCCAAAATCCGTTCGACCTTCCGGATACCGTCGAGTCGTTCCGCATCCACATGACCGAATTTGATCTCAAAACCGGGCACCGGCTCACCGAGGGATCCAACCCCGATCCCGGACGGTTCCCGCCGGGATCGCCTCGATCCAATGCTTGGCGTTCTGGTCGGACAGCATTTCATACGCCTTCCGGTTCAGCCGGATGAAAGGCATTGACATCCGTGCTCCCCTCCTTTATTCTCTTGAAAATTCCCGATCTTTGTTCTGTTGATTCCCATATAACCGAACACGGGTCGGGCAAGACAGGAGGTTCCGCATGAAACACTCCAATGATCCAACGCCGGTCCGTTCCGGATCCACCGCCCGGTTCCGGCCGCTTCGCCGGACCGCCAAAGAAGTGACCGATCCCGCGCGCATCGGGGAGTTTCTCCGAACAGCGCATGTCGGTGCGCTCGGACTTTCGGATGAAGAAGGAACCTACGTGGTCCCCCTCAACTTCGTCTGGCACAACGGGCGCATCTACTTCCACGGAAGCGACGAAGGGCGCAAGGCGGACGCCATCAAGCGCGGCGGAACGGTTTGTTTCTCCGTGTTTGAAGAGATCGCCGTCACCTGTGATCCGGTACCGGCGTTGACCGGTGCGGCCTATTTCAGTGTCATGGTGTTCGGGCACTGTGTGCCGGTCGAGAATTTGGATGAAAAGACGGAAGCTTTGCAGGCGATGCTGGACAAATACGTCCCCGGCTATTTTTCCGAACCTCTGTCGCGCACGCACGTGGACCGCTACCGCTCGGGCATGGGCAGCCCCACGGTGGTGTACCGGATCGATCCGGTCCGCATCACCGCGAAGGAAGACAACCCTCCCACAGACAAATATTTTGTTCCCGGGCGCACGAAAGAACAAGATCTGAAGCGTCGGAAAGCATGACAAAAACCGCCGGCGTTCCCGGTCGGAATGCCGGCGGTCCATGTCTTGAGAGGTTTGCGTTCAGCACCAGCCGATGTCACAGTCATCGGCATAGTTTCCTTGCAGGCGATTGCGCTCGTCCGGGTAGGCGGCATACAATCGGCCGTTGTCCAGTTCAAATCCTTCCGACATGTCGGTGCCCGCACTGTCCGGGACAAAACGGCCGATGGGCTTGTGATTGTAGTACAAAACCCATTCACCGTCTTGCAGTTTGGCCGTCACCCGGTCAGTGATGTCGATCCGCCCCGCTTTCATGACAACAAACCTCCTTGCGTCGTTGGCAATGATGGATGTTGTTCTTACTTTTTCTCTGAATTCACGCATGTCAAACCCGTCGTTCCCGGTAAATTTTCCCTGATCGAATCAAGGATTCACTCTTGTCCGATCTCCCACCGGCGGTAGATCTGTCGGAGTGAATCGGAGAAAGCGAGAAGCACGGGGAACATTTTGTCTCGCAACCCTCTAGGGGGATCTGCTGTTTTCTCGGCCGGAAGTACAGAAAAACGCGGATTCCTTCAGGGGCGGGGGTATCCGGTCGCTCTGGGCCCAGCCGGATCGGATGGATTTTCGATGGATCATCGCACTCCCCTTTGGAAGATTCTGGTCAAACCCACATAAATCATTTATAATGAAATCATTACTGACCAAGGAGGGCATTCAAATGAAAACCATGATGAATCAATCCGTACCAGCATATAAGGGGAAAACACGTTCTTAAATGGTAATGATATACCCCTTATATGTGTGACCAAAAAAACACAATAAAGGGGTAAAATCATGCGATTTCCGGTAAAAAAGTTTTTCTCCTATTACAAACCGTATTTCACGTTGTATCTGTCGGTACTGGCGTGCGACTTTTTCGTATCTGTCGTGTCTTTGGCGTTTCCGTTGCTCGTTCGGTACATTACGAAAGATGTGCTGGAAGGAGATTTGTCCACTGCACTGAGTGAAGTGTATTGGATCGGTGGGCTGATGCTCGTTTTGGTTGTGATTCAAAATATTGGAAATTACTATGTGGATTACAAAGGTCATGAAATCGGTGCTCGAATGGAAAGTGATATGCGCAGTGAATTGTTTGCGCACATGCAAAAGCTTTCCTCGAGCTTTTATGATAAAGAAAAGACAGGTCAGCTCATGTCTCGAATAACGAACGACCTGTTGTTGCTTTCTGAACTGTACCATCACGGTCCGGAAGACTACGTCAAGTATCTCACCCGTTTTATCGGAGCATTTGTCATTTTGTTCTTTATAAACGCACCATTAACAATCGCCGTTTCTTGTTTTTTGCCTTTCTTGGGCGTCTTTTTATTGTATTTCAACAAGAAGTTGAACAAAACACTAAGAAGCAACAAAGAACGGATCGGGGACATAAACGCACAGGTAGAGGACAGTCTATCGGGAATCCGTGTTGTCAAATCATTTGCCAATGAGCAGCTGGAGATCGAGAAGTTTAACCGTGAAAATGATCGTTTCCTCGAGAGCCGAAAGAAAACATACAAGGCTGAAGCGTATTTTTTCAATGGGGTTGAGGCGTTTATCCAACTGATTACAATCACGGTGATCATCTTTGGTAGTGCAAGTATCGTCAACCACACTTTTGAGTTACCGGATTTGATCACTTTTTTGCTGTATATCAATTTTATGATTGAGCCCATTCGAAGGTTGACTCATATGAGCACACAGTTTCAAGAAGGAATCACCGGCTTCCAACGCTTTATGGAAATCATGAATCTGAAGCCGGCCATCAAAAACAAGCCAAATGCCATAACCCTGTCAGAAGTGCATGGTGAAATTGAATTCAAGCAAGTTTCCTTTCGCTACGATGACCATTTGGGCAATGTTCTCGATAACCTGTCGTTTCGTGTACAACCGGGAGAATACGTTGCGTTAGTTGGTCCGTCCGGAGCGGGAAAAACGACATTATGTTCGCTCATTCCCCGCTTTTATGATGTAACAGATGGAGAAGTGTTACTCGACGGGATCAACGTTCGTGACATCGACCTTATGTCATTAAGAAAAAACATCGGTATTGTGCAGCAAGATATCTACCTTTTTGCGGGAACCGTGATGGAAAACATCCGTTACGGAAATCCGGCGGCCAGCGAAGAAGAAATTATCGACGCTGCCAAGCGTGCCCATCCCATGATTTTATTATGAGCTTGCCAAACGGCTACCACTCCGAAATCGGACAACGAGGTGTCAAACTGTCAGGTGGTCAAAAGCAACGGCTGAGTATCGCTCGCGTATTCTTGAAGAATCCCCCCGTTCTCATTTTCGATGAGGCAACGAGCGCACTGGATAACGAGAGTGAAAGCATCATACAAAAATCATTGGAATCGTTGGCAAAAGGAAGAACGACCCTCGTTATTGCCCATCCGGGTTTGTTGCAGGGCCTCAGCGGCTTCTCTGGCATCATTCATCACTCCCCAGCGGCCCAATCCGCGGCAAGCATCTTGATTGCCGCCCGAACTGCGCTCTCCAAGTCCGCTTTTGGCGGCTCGTTGGCATCTTCTACCCAAGTTTGTCGCTCGATCTTCCAGTTGGTCCCGTCAAACGTCACGCGGGCCACCCGGTGAGTCTGGAAATTGGAGCCATCTCCAGGGTCCAGCTCAACCCACACCTGATTTACCTGCCCGGTTTGCGGATCCGGGGGTTGGTGGACGTTGAACTTTGGTGTGTTTTCCATGCTTTCACCTCCAAGTCTCTGATTCAGCCCGCGCCACTTCGACCAGCCACGTAACCAGCAGAATGAAAAACAGCGCGGTAAACACCCTTACCCCGCCTTCTGCATGTAAAATATCGCGCTTCCTGGTGAGATCCGGACGCCCTGCTCCATTTCAGCCCGTTGCAGAATGTCCAGGATCTTGGCCATCTCTACTTGCGCCTCCTCCACCTCGCATCGGCCGAGCGCGATATATGCCCGGCTTACGGCCTCCAGCAGTTGTCCTCTGATGCGCTCGCTCATGCTGTACCTCCAAATTTCTTGTTGTGTTCCCGGTGGTTTCCAGGTAAATTCTTGGGTAACAGAAAATTTTACGGATGGAGGTTGCCGATGCAACAGCCCCAGTATCACCAGCCTCGGCTGTCGCTTTGGGCGGATCGCCTCCGGTTGATTGACAAAGTATCGATCCCAAAGGGGATCCCCGCCATCTATGCGGTGGTGAACCTGATCAACCAGCGGATGTATATCGGCCGGACACGATGTGCCCGGAAACGGGCGAAGGAACATCTGAGCCATCTAAAAAACGGCACACATCACGTCGTTGATCTCCAGGTTGATTTTCGTCGATTCGGTCCGCAATGGTTCGAGTTCAGGGTGTTGGAGATTGTTTCTGATCCGGCCGATCTCGAAGCCAGGGAAGACGAATGGATCTTGCGGCACTCAAAAGCCCAATTGTACAACGCGCCTGCCGAATACGACCGGGCTGGCCGTCGTCGCCGCCGGCGCATTAGTCGGTATGTGCAAGGCTCTCTGTTTGAGTTTGCGGATGATGTCGCCCCGTGAGGGGTTCTTTTTTTGTCTTCAAATACTTTACAGAATATGAATTCTGTCAATCTTTTTCCTTCCGAAGCCTTGAAAATACTTTACAGAATACGTTATAATCGAAGTGTCTGATGCTTTACAGAATACGGTTCAATTGAGGTGACCAGGATGAATTACCTCGACCGTTTTGAAACTTGGCTCAAGGAAGAAGGGAAAGGCGCTCTCACCATTGACGAATACCTCCGATCCGTCCGGCTCTTCGAAAAGTGGTATACGGAGAGCGTGGACGATGATTTTGAACCCGCCAACGTCACCGCTCTCGACATCCAGGACTGGAAGAAGCACATGCAGATCCACGACAAGCTCCAACCGGCCACCATCAACAAGCGGATCTCCGCTTTGAAGGTGTATTGGTCGTTTCTCGTGGACCAAGAGCTCGTCAAAGTGGATGTCGCCCGGAAAGTCAAAGTCAAACGGGTTTCCAAACTGACCGAAGCTCCCCGTTGGCTGGATCGGAAAGAGGTCGCCAAAGTTCAGCACGCCATCGAATCCGAAGAGAACCCATGGAAACGAGCCAGGAATCTCGCCATGTTCATGTTCATGTTGAAAGCCGGCCTTCGGATCAGCGAGGTGCGTGATCTCGATGTGGCGGCCGTGGATGAACGTTACTGGCGCGTCACCATCACCGCAGGGAAGGGTGGCAAGTGGCGTATGGTCCCGATGAACCCCGATCTCATCAAGGCTTATCAGGAATGGATGAAGCACCGGAGCAATCCGGAAACGGACCGCCTATTTGTCACCCGTGACGGCAAACCAATGAGCCGCCAGAACATTCACCAGCAACTTGAAAGATACTTCAAAGTCCTTGATGACAAGGAAGTGTCCGCCCACTGTCTCCGCCATACCTTTTGTAAAAGCCTCATCGACCAAAAAGTGGACATCCAGAACGTGGCCGCGCTGGCCGGACATGAGTCCATCGAAACCACCCGGAGATATACGACACCATCAGAAAAAGAGCTCCGGAAAGCTGTGGAGCTCATCAGCGAAGAAAGGTGATTCGATGAGTCAAGTGGTTGTTCAGTTCGACCGGATCATCCCCGTCGAAGATATTTTCCATCCTGGCTTTGCGTATTGGATTCGGAAACATAATTTGCGTGGAAGTAGCGGTCTTTACTTCTTCTACAACGCTTCGGGCGAACTACTGTATTTGGGATGGTCACGCTATCTGACAGATCGAATCCGTCAACATTTGAAAGGCAATTCCCGAAACACCAAACACTTCATTCATGAAGTCACTGAAGTTCGCATTCTTTGGGCTGAATCGTTTGATGAGTTCAGGAAACGTTACCCCGATTGCGTAGACATCGAATACTACCTGATCCATCACCTAAATCCCAAGTACAACGCATCCAGACCCAATCCTTTCACCGCCTCATGAGGGGCGGTTTTTTTCATGTAAACATCCGCTTCCTCCACGGCACCGGAGAGAACCGGACATCGCGGCCGGGAAACTCCTGCTCCCGGATCTGGTCCAGCTCGCACTCGCAAGCCCACCAGGGCATCAGTTCGTCGTCGATGGTGACGTAGTACCACCGCCGGAAATCAATCCGCCAGCGATTGAACAGCAGGATATAGCCGACACGCCGCTTCCAGTGTGGGACGATCCGGATCATGAAATCACCTCAAAAGAAAACGTCCTGCCGAAAGACAGGACAAAAAACATAAGTATTTTTTATACTTCCTATTGACACGTATTATTTATACGTGTTATACTGGTATCAGAAAGGAGGTGCGAGATTGGGCAAGGTCTTCACTTGGCGCGAAGTGAAAAAAGCGCTTCGAAAAGCCGGGTTCCGCTTCGGGCGGCAAGGCAAGGGAAGTCACGAAATCTGGGTACATAAGGACGACCCGAGCCGACAAGTCACCCTCGCAATCCACCGGGAAGGTGACACGGTGAAGAAAGGAACCTTGGCAAACATTGAGCGCCAAGCCGGGATGAAGCTCTTCAAGTAATCCCGGCGCCGCCGGGGAGGGATTCCCCTCCTCGGTGGGTCTTCGCCCAATCTCAGCCCCTTCATTATACTGTACGGAGGGATGCAGCTTGAAGAACCACTATGTGTATCCGGTCGTGTTTGAGCAGGCGGAAAACAACGTCTCGTTCTACTTTCCGGACTTTCCAGGGACGGCCGGTTCGGACGAAAACGTCGTAAAAGGGATTGATCGTGCTCGTGATCTGCTGGGCCACGAGATCGCCCGCTATGAGCGTCAAGGCAAAGAGCTTCCGACTCCGTCCGATCCGAAGGACATCGAGCTTTACGATTCCACTGACCGGATCGTCTTCATCGACGTTTGGGTTCCGCCGTACCGCGACGCAGAAGCAAACAAAGCGGTCAAAAAGACCGTCACTCTTCCGAAATGGCTGAATGACGCCGGTGATGCGGCCGGGCTGAACTTCTCCCAGCTTCTTCAGACGGCCGTCAAGCAAGCTCTCGGCATCCAGGATCATCGCTGAACCCTGGAAACCGTCTCCCGAACAGGAGGCGGTTTTTTGTGCAAAGAAAAACCCCCGAACCGGTGACAAACAGCAGGAGGGTTTTTTGGAGCCGGTCGGGGGATTTTTGATTTGTCCGAAATGGGTTGAATGGGTTGGATCCCAGGTGCCTCGCATTTCCACGATCCGCAACGCCCACCGAATTATCGTGCTAACAAAGGACGGTATTGTGGAACAAGGTACTCACGATGCGTTACTTGCACGAAATGGAGTGTATGCAAACCTGTATTCCAAACAGTTTGGATTACAAGCAAAATTTCATGAAACCCAAAGGTGATAAAACGATGACATCCATGCGGTGTTGATGATCTGTTGAACAAGCTCACTGTTCTCGCAGTGAGCTTGATTTTTATACTGCTAAACACCAGCCCCACTCGATTCATTTGCATGATGTCCATTTCATCACATCGAACGAGTGCGCCGATTTGCGCCGTCTGACCCCGTTGTACTCTGTAGATGTCGTTGTACAACTGCTGATTGCCCTGCTGCTTCGGGGTGTCTGAGAACGCTTGAGCTGTGTGAGGCCCTTGGCACCTGAAGATGGACCGGATCCGCCGTTTGCCGGAGTTCCGGTTTGTACACCCGGACCGAAAACACAAAACCGGCCACCCCTCATGTCCGGGTATGGCCGGTTTTTTCCCGCCCGTGCGGAACGCTCAATCATCATCGGCGTCTTGTCCGGAATCCTTGTCCCGGAACCATCCCTTCCCATTCTCTCCGCGGAAGAACTTCCTCAGCCCCGATTCGGAAGCCGGGTCTTCCGCATTTTGTTCCACGGCGCTCTGCGCGGGTGCCGCCGGAGATCCGGATGAATCATCCTGGGCGTTCCATGCTTTGACAAGAGTGAGAATGAACAGCGCCAGAAACACCCACGAACGTCGAAGCCGTTTGCGCACGGGACCGGGGAGCTCGGCACCGGCAAACCGCGCCCTGTGAAGAGCCGCCTTGTACGCGGCCGGCAGCGCCATGCCGATGAACAACAAAAAAAAGACGAAAGAAAACGCTTTGAGCATCAGGCCGTCTCCCCTGTTTGTCTTGAGCTTCTCTTCCATTCTACCGATTTCGGAAGCGGGGATGAACCCGTCAAAATGGCACGAAGCACGAGTTGCATCCCCTTCACCGCTCCCCCGACGACAAGCGTCTTCTCCCCGGATCCGTTCAGTGGATCAGCTTCCGCCGGATTCGCTCCATGGCTTCGGGAGCGTTTCCGTGAATATGACTTCGTTCCTCCGCGAGCAATGAAACCAGCCACTCTTGCTCGGCCGGTTCCAGTTCAGCCTGCAGATCCCTGAACTTTCGCTGAAGACGACCGATCATTTGAAGGTTTCGTTCCCTGCCTTCCTCCGGCGTCTGATGCAGTCGTGCTTCTTCTTTTTCCAACCATTCCGAGAGCAAATTCATCTCTTCCAACGTGAATCTCATGGACAATCCCCCTTGCGAGTGATCGTCCATAGTATGAAGCCGGCATTCCAAACCCATACGAAGAACCGGATCGGGGGAAAAAGCAGGAACGGAACAGACAAAGAGAAAAGATGTCCCAAGGTCCGCTTCGGCCGCACGGAGATTCGAATCCCGGGACGGAATCTTCGCCGGTCTCTTTGGTCATCCTCCGAAAGGCATGATTCATTCATCCCGAAGCATGCGCCCCATTCGTTCAGCCGTCAGTTTCATGGCTGGAACGAAGCTGATCATCGTCGGTTCATTCATCCGCAGAACGGGGCCGGACACGGTGAGAGCGGCAACCAGTTTGCCTCCGCGGGAAAACACGGGCACGGCGACCGCGGCGGTCCCTTCTTCCCGTTCCTCCACGCTGAGCGCAAAGCCGTCCTCCCGGATCTTCTCCAGTTGCGCACGAAACGCATCCTTGTCAACGGTTTCCGGCCAATCCGGATCGGTCAACACGGCCCGGAGCAGTTCCCGATCGCCGTATGCGACCAACACTTTGCTGGACGCCCCCACGCTCAGTGGCATCCTGGCACCCACGGGCGCGACGCGCCGGATGGCCTGACGGCTTTCCACCGCCTGGATGCGCACGCGCTCCAATCCGTCCCGGACGTACAGACTCACCGTCTCATCCAGCTCGTCGCGAAGCCTTTCCATCTCCGGCAACAGAAGAACGGCCGGATCGTCGGATCGGTTGAGACTGGCGGAAAGTTCCCAGATGCGAAAACCCAGCTCGTACTTGTCCGTGCGCGGATCCCGCTTGACAAATCCCTTCGCCTCCAGCGTGGCGAGGAGGCGAAACACCGTGCTTTTGTTCAAGCCGGTCTTTGAAGCGATCTCCATCATTCCCAGTTCGGACTGATCCACGAAACAGAGCAGGATGTCGAGGGCCCGCTCGGCCGCCCGGACCGTGGTTTTCTTTTCATCTCCCAACGGACAACACCTTCCGTGTTTCATTCCGCGAAACATGTTTTCAATCATTATACCTCCCAAAGGAGGAACAGAAAAGAAACGTCTGCAAAAAATATCAAGGGAATCCGGCGTCGCGCTTTCTCTCCCGCGACAAGGAAGGCTCTCCGTTCCGACCGGGTTTTCCGGGAAAAAACCGCAGGGAACGCCGGCGGACTTGCCGGTATGCCTTGCGGAAAAGAATTTCGCATCTCTCAACAGCCCGATTTTCGGAGAGAGGTCTGTACAAGGATTCAAAACCGTTGTATAATGGTCTCGGAAAAAGAAACCGGGTTTCACAGAATGAAACAAAGAGAAGAAACCCCCCATCCCGAGCAAGAGGAGGCTGACGACATGGCGCAGGATCTGTACGGCGTTCGCTCCAAGCTGAATGTCGGCGGAAGAGAGTATGTCTACTATTCCCTGCCGAAACTCGAAGAAAAAGGAATCGGTCCGGTTTCCCGACTGCCCTTCTCCATCAAGGTGCTGCTGGAAGCCGCCGTCCGTCAATACGACGGCAAAGCCGTGACGGCGGAACACATCGAACAGCTGGCCAAATGGACGGAAAAGCGTTCGGACAAGGAAGTCGCTTTCAAACCGGCACGGATCGTGCTGCAGGACTTCACCGGCGTTCCGGCGGTTGTCGACCTGGCCGCGCTCCGTTCCGCCATGGCCCGCGTCGGCGGAAATCCCGAACGGATCAATCCGCTCATTCCGGTGGACCTGGTCATCGACCACTCCGTGATGGTGGACAAAGCGGGCACCGAAGACGCACTGGAATACAACATGAACCTCGAATTCAAGCGGAATGAAGAGCGCTATCGCCTGCTGCGCTGGGCGGCCGAATCTCTGGACAACTTCCGCGCCGTACCGCCCGCGACGGGAATCGTGCACCAAGTGAACCTGGAATACCTGGCCACCGTGGCCGCCACCCGTCAAGAAGGCGATGAGACGGTCGTCTTCCCCGACTCCCTCGTCGGCACCGACTCCCACACCACGATGATCAACGGTCTCGGCGTGGTCGGCTGGGGCGTCGGCGGCATTGAGGCGGAGGCCTGCATGCTGGGACAACCGCTTTACTTCGTGACCCCCGAAGTGGTCGGCTTCAAATTGACCGGCAAACTGGCCGAAGGTGCCACCGCCACCGACCTGGCCCTGACCGTCACCGAAATGCTCCGCAAAAAAGGTGTGGTCGGAAAATTCGTCGAGTTCTACGGTCCGGGCGTGAGCTCCCTCAGCCTGGCAGACCGCGCAACCGTGGCCAACATGGCTCCGGAATACGGCGCCACCGTCGGCTTCTTCCCGGTGGATGAAGAATCGCTGGAATATCTCCGCAGCACCGGCCGCGACGAAAGCCTCATCCAACTCATCAAGGAATACTACGTGGCCCAAGGCATGTTCCGCACGAACGACACGCCGGATCCGGAGTTCAGCGACACGATCGAGCTCGACCTCGGCACCGTGGTTCCGTCCCTGGCCGGTCCGAAGCGTCCGCAAGACCGCGTCGAACTGAACCGCATGAAAGAAGCCTGGAACGAAACCTTGCGCAAACCGGTGGAAGAGCGCGGATTCGGTCTGAGTGAAGAGGATGTGAAAAAGTCCGTCACCGTCACCCGCGAAGACGGCACCAGCTTCGAGCTGAAAACCGGTTCCGTGGTGATCGCCGCCATCACGTCGTGCACCAACACTTCCAACCCGTCCGTCATGGTGGGAGCCGGTTTGGTGGCCAAGAAAGCCGTGGAAAAAGGACTCAAAGTGCCCGCCTACGTGAAGAGCAGCCTGACCCCGGGCTCCCGCGTGGTGGCCGACTACCTGACCAAAGCCGGCCTGATCGAGCCGCTCGCCAAACTGGGCTTCACCATCGCCGGTTACGGCTGCGCCACCTGTATCGGCAACAGCGGTCCGCTGGCCGACGACATCAGCAAGGCGATCGAAGACAACGATTTGACCGTCGCCTCCGTCCTGTCCGGCAACCGGAACTTCGAAGGCCGGATTCACGCGCTGGTGAAAGCGAACTACCTCGCTTCCCCGCCGCTGGTCGTGGCTTATGCTCTGGCCGGCACCGTGGACATCGACTTCGAAAAGGACCCGATCGGCATCGGTTCCGACAACCAGCCGGTATACCTGAAGGACATCTGGCCGTCTTCCCGTGAAGTCGCCGAAGTGATGCGCGAAGCGATCACGGCCGAACAATTCCGTGCGCAATACAGCAAGGTGTTTGAAGCCAACGAGCGGTGGAACCAACTGCCGACCCCGAAAGGCGTCCTGTACGAATGGGATGAAACTTCCACCTACATCCAGGAACCGCCGTTCTTCACGGATCTGTCTCCCGAAGTGGAACCGATCCAAGCCATCACCCATGCCCGGGTGCTCGCTCTGCTCGGCGACTCGGTCACCACGGACCACATCTCTCCCGCCGGCAGCATCAAGAAAGACAGCCCGGCCGGCCGTTACCTGATCGAAAACGGCGTGAATCCGTCCGACTTCAACTCCTACGGTTCCCGTCGCGGAAACGACCGGGTGATGACCCGCGGCACGTTCGCCAACATCCGCATCCGCAACCAGATGGTGCCCGGTTCCGAAGGAGGCGTCACCGAACACGTCCCGAGCGGCGAAGTGATGTCCATCTATGACGCCGCCATGAAGTACAAAGAAGCCGGCACTCCGCTGGTCGTGATCGCCGGCAAGGAATACGGAACCGGAAGCTCCCGCGACTGGGCAGCCAAAGGAACCAACCTGCTCGGCGTCAAAGCGGTCATCGCGGAAAGCTTCGAGCGGATCCACCGCAGCAACCTCGTCGGCATGGGCGTGCTCCCGCTGCAGTTCACCAACGGTCAAAGCTGGAAGTCGCTCGGCCTGACCGGCAAAGAGACGTTTGACATTCCGGTCGCCGATGACGTCAAGCCGGGTCAAACCCTGACCGTCAAAGCAACCCGTCCCGACGGCTCGACGCTGGAATTCGACGTGCTGGTCCGTCTCGACAGCATCGTCGACGTCGAATACTACCGCAACGGCGGCATCCTGCAAACGGTGCTGCGTCAAATCCTTAACGACAAGGAGACGGTGACCGGCTGATGAACGTTCTGGGGCTCCATCACGTCCAGATCACCATCCCCGTCGGCACGGAAGCCGAAGCACGCCGCTTCTATACCGGCGTGCTCGGTCTCCGGGAAATCGAAAAGCCGGATCCGCTCAAAAACCGGGGCGGATTTTGGCTGATGGCCGGAAACTCCGAAATCCACGTCGGCGTGGAAGACGGGTGGACCGGAACAAGACAAAAGCGCACCTCGCCTATCTGGTGGATGATCTGGACGCGTTCAGAAAGAAACTGGAAGCCGAAGGCATCGAGGTCAAGGAATCGATTCCGATTCCGGGCGTCGACCGCTTCGAATTCCGCGACCCGTTCGGCAACCGGGTGGAACTTTTGCAACTGCTCAAGTGAACGGATGCCGTTTTTCGAGGCAGTGCCGGCCAGGCACTGCCTTCTTGATCTTGTTCGGGTGGTGAAACGCTTTGGAGGACTTCTTTTCGTCGTTGTTCAAATATCAACTGAATCAACTTCCCTTTATCCTGATCGCTCTCCTGATTGCCTTCACGGTTCATGAGTTTGCCCATGCCTGGACCGCTTGGCGGTTCGGAGACCCCACCGCCAAGAACGCGGGCCGATTGACGCTCAATCCGGCTCCCCACCTGGATTTGGTGGGCACCCTGCTGATCCTGATCGTCGGTTTCGGTTGGGCCAAACCCGTTCCGGTCAATCCCGCCTACTTCCGCAATCCCCGCCTGGCCGGGACGCTGGTCACATTTGCCGGGCCGCTTGCCAATCTGGTCACGGCGTTTGTCACCATGTTCCTGCTGTTTCTCCTGCTCCTGACCGGAGCCATCCACGTGCTGCCCGATTTCTGGCAGGACTTCGTCCAGACGCTCTTGCAAGTCATCATTCACCTGAACGTCGTCCTGTTTTTCTTCAACCTGATCCCGCTCCCGTTTTTCGACGGGTATTTCATCATCCGGTATCTGGCTCCCGACCGGATCGGCCGGCAACTGTCCGCCCTGGAACCGTATGCGCTGCTGATTTTCCTGGTCATTGTCCTCACTCCGATCGGCAATTACTTTCTGGACCCCATCTTCAACATCCTGGTACCGGACACGATTGACTACATGTTCCGATTTTTCTTGCTGTTCGTCTCCTGAGGAACATTTCCGATGTCGCGGCCGGCGGTTTGCAGACGTTCGCGCATCCGGGGCGAACCCGCATTTCCTCCCGATGGTTCAATCTGAAGTGACGATGTCAGGGGGCGCTGTCGGGAGCTTCCCTTTTGACGGCCTGTCCGCAAAAAGTCCGGGACGGGCCGTTTTTTCCTGCGGGCAACTTCCCCGGGCTTCGAATTGATGCAGACGGCAAAGGATCCGGACGTGAAGCCGGCGGTTTGCGCGATGTCGATGGATGTGTTGGAATCCGCAAAAAGGAACTCGTCGACGACGGCCTGGAATTCGCCGGCGTGGCTTCCTGCCCGGCCGAAGCGGATGAAGCGAACATCAACCTGTTCATCTGAAACGAAAAGGGTTTCGGACAAGCTCCCCGGCATGACGACGAAGGAGCGTCCGAAACCCTGTTGCATTTCAAACCGGGGTGCTTCGCACATGTTCTTGCGCGGAAGCGGTGCCTGTTCTTTCCGAACGGATCGGGCAAACAGAATCGACGAGGAAACATCGGCGAAAGACGGCGCGTCACCGGTCCTCCTCCCGCTCCTGTTCCTCTTCCAGAATCCGCCGGTACACGGCATTGGAAACGAGAATGCCGATTTCGTAAAGCACGATCATGGGCAATGTCACCATGATGTTGGAACCGAAATCCGGCGGGGAAATGATCGCCCCGAGAATCACCATCACCAGATAGGCTCCGCGGCGGATTTTCCGGAGAAATTCGGGCGTGACCAGACGGAGCCGGGTCAAAAACACGAATATGACCGGAATTTCGAAGAACAACGACAGCGGGAAGATGATCTGAAACATCAGCGTGAAGTACTGATACACGTTGTATTGAGGTGTCAGCCCCATTTGCTGGTTGATGGTCTCCAGGAAGTTGATCAAATAGGGAAACACCAGAAAGTATCCGAACAAGATTCCGAGCAGAAACAGGATCAGGCTGACCGGGATATAGACAAACGCCGCCCGCCGTTCGTGAGGATACAGTCCCGGTGTGACAAACTTCCAGGCATGATACAGCATCACGGGAACCACCGTGATCCAGGCGATCAGAAAGGACAGCTGCATGTACAGCCGGAACGCGTCGACCGGGCTGAACACAAACAATTTCACGTGTTGCAAGGAATCTTGGCGAATCCAGTTGAAAATGTCGGGGGCATATATGAAGCCGACAATCAGCGCAAGCATGAAGGTGACAACCACCCAGATGATTCGCGTGCGCAGCTCCGACAGATGTTCGGTCAAAGGTTTCAGATCCTCGTTCAAGGCGGTTTCCCTCCCGATAGATGAACCAGTCTCTATTATATTGCAAGATCCCCGCAAAACCCAGTCCCCGGGCCGGGAATGATCCGATGTTCACCGGTTTGTCCATTTTTCCCTCCGGATCGCCGCGGCACAAAAAAAAGAAGTCAACCGCTTCACGCCGACTTCTTTCCCATTCATCTGTCATTTCTCTCCATCCCCGGCTCACCGGAAGCCGCTTTGAACGGAAAACGTCTGCATCACCCGGTACCAGGCGGCAACGGTCCCTTCCGGAACCCCGGCAGTCAACCATTTTTTCCGTCCCAGACGGCGACATGATCCTTTCTCCATCAACAACAGATCGTCCGCGCATTCCGCCAGCTCCAGGTCCGAGGTGGCCAGCAAAACAAGGCGATCCGCACTGCGATGGATCAATTCCTGCCACAACAGCCGACGTCCCCAGTCATCCATGCCGCGGGAAGGCTCGTCCAGGATCCAGATCTTGGGGTCGGCCACCAGGCTTTGCGCCAGCAAATATCTCTTCAGAACCGGACCGGACAACTCCCGCAAGGCGATTTTCCGGTATCCGCCGAGTCCCCATCGGGCGATCATTTCCGCCACCCGTTTCTTCGGATGCGACACTCTGCGCAACTGGGCGAGATGAAGCAGGGAGAATTCCACGCTGACATCATGATCCAAGCGGGGAATGTCCGGTATGTAACTGATTCGTTCTCTCAAATTCCCCAAGCTGGACACCCCGGAGGTGATGACGCTGCCGCGGGACCAGACATGCGTTTCCCCGTCATCCAGGCGAAAGGTGATGCGTCCGTCATCCGGAACGAGAAGCGTGGCGGTGAGTCTCAGCAAGGTGGATTTTCCTGAACCCTCCGGTCCCAGCACGACGGTAATCCCTTCCCGTACGGCCGCGGAAAAATCGAGCAAGCCGAACCGCCGAGCCTTGCCGCGGTCAAACGATGTCGTGTCCCGGGTTTCCACCATCTTGCTCACATGCGACCATTCGATTTTCAATGCCAAGTCCATCCTTTCCATCTCTCTCCGACTGAAAAAACAAGGCCCTTTGATTTCGAGTATACCGCAAGATCCCGGCTTAACGGTCAGATTTTTTTCATCCAATTTTCAACAGTTGCACAAATCTCCGGATCAAACGGGAAGCCGCTTGCCGGTTCCGAGCGCGAACCGCCCGACCACGCGGTACATGGGCCGTTCTCCCAGGCGTGTTTCCATCAGCGCCAATTCATCGACCCGCCAACGCTTTTCGGCCTCTTCTCCCCACGATGGACCCGCGTTCAATGAAAAGGGAGTGTCCAAGCATTTTCTGGCCACCGTCACATGCGGTCGGTAGGGACGTTGTTCCGGCGGAAATCCCACCGTTTCCAAATGACGGGCGACCGTGCTTTGGAGGGCACGAAGCTTGCCCAAGTCTCCGGTCAAGCCCGCCCACAGGATGCGGGGTTGCTCCGGGCGGCCGAATGTCCCGATGCCGGCCACGGCCAGTTCAAACGGTTGATGCTTCGCCGCCGCACGGGCAAGCTCGCCGGCGAGCGGCCCCATCCGGTCTTGGTCCACGCTCCCGAGAAACTGCACGGTGACATGATAATCTTCTTGATGAACCCATTTGGAAAACCGCCAGCGAGTCCCGAGCTCTTCACACCGAACCGCCAGCGCCCGCTTCACCTCCGGCGGCAACCTCACGGCGACAAACAATCTTTTTTCCGATGCTTTGTTCATCAGATCTTCTCCTTCCAAAGACGAAGCCCGGCCGTCATGCCTGGCCGGACTTCCGGTGTTTGCGCCGTTTCCTCCCGTCAGGCGTTCAGCGCTTCTTTGGCGGCCAGAATCGCCGCCTCGTAGTTCGGATGTTGGGTCACTTCCGGCACGTACTCCGCATAGGTGACCACGTCGTGCTTGTCAATCACGAAAACGGCCCGGGCCAGGAGGCGCAGCTCCTTGATGGCCACACCGTACGCCGTGCCGAACGAGAGATCGCGGTGATCGGACACGGTCTGAATGTTTTCCGCTCCGGCCGCCCCGCACCAACGCTTTTGGGCGAACGGCAAATCCACGCTGACGGTCAGCACTTTCACGCCCGGAAGGGAAGCGGCTTCCTGATTGAACCGGCGGGTTTGCAGGTCGCACACCGGCGTGTCGACGGACGGGACCACGCTGATGATGCGGACCGTTCCTTTGCCGTCCGCCAGGGTCACCGGGGACATGTCGTTGGCCAGCACGGTGAAATCGGGAGCCTTGTCCCCCGCTTTGATTTCCGGTCCGAGCAGGGTGACCGGGTTTCCTTTCATGGTGACGACACCTTTTCTTTCGATGGTCATGGACAACCCCTCCCAGGGAATGTTGGCAATGCGAAAGTTGAGGAGGCATATCCGCCTCCATATCATCTTAACACCGGCAAACAGCGGAAACCAGACCGGTAAGCCCGCTTGAAGCGGTTTCATCCCGACAACGGAGAATCAGGAAACAAAGGGCCGATCCGAACAAGTTGTCCCGCTCCGACGGGATCTGGTAAGGTGGAAGTCGGGGACCTGGCATTTGAAAGGATGAACACATCGTGGACATCGGACTGAGTGATCTGGCCGCCGCACGCCTGAAGCTCCTGCTGTGGCAGGAACAGCAGGACGGAGAACGGTTGGCGGTGCAAGTGGTTCCGCTGACGTCGGGTTGCGGCATGCCCACCTTTGCACTGGAATTGACGGAAATCCGTCCCTCATACCGGACCGCGGACATCAAAGGGATCCCGTTTGCCTGGAAACCGGGGGAAGCCGACCGGCTCCACGGAATCCGGATCGACTGGAGCCCGGAGACCGGCAAATTCTCCGTCTGGCATCCCGGACCGCCCCATTCCTTTGTGTGCGGAACTCATCCCGAAAAAGACGGTCCGAGATCCGCCTCCGAACCAATAACGGAAAATCGACGAGCGGAACCGGAATGAAACCGGCCCGATGATGGCCCCTGTTCCAACGCATGTACGGATCAACACGGGAGGGCTGCTTGTGAACGGGATCTTCAAATGGTTGACGATTGTCGCCGTGATTTTGTCGTTGCTCGTCCTTCTCCCCGTCATCCGGTATTGGTCCTTGGTTTCCCGGTTTGACGGGGAAACTCCGCCCGATCATCCCCACGAAGCCGGGATTGTGCTCGGAGCGGCACTGTGGGACGGAACTCCCAGTCCGGCCCTGGTGGAGCGGCTCAATCTGGCGGCGGACCTCTATCACCGCGGGAAGGTCCAATCCCTGATCGTCTCCGGAGGGTTGGGCAATGACGGCATCACCGAAGCGGAAGCGATGAAACGGTTCCTCACCGACCGCGGAGTGCCGGCAGACCGGATCATCAAAGAAGACCGCTCCTCCAACACCAAAGAAAATCTCCTGTACTCCGCCCGGATCATCCAAGAGAAGAAATGGACCCGGATCACCCTGATCACCCATGATTATCACATGCACCGGGCCCTGAATTACGCGCTTCAGGCCGGACTCTCCCCCACCCCGTCCCCGGCCCATTCGGAAGTGTTGTTCATGCCGTACCACAAGGCACGGGAATGCCTGGCTCTTGTCAAGCAGGAGCTGGGACGGTGAACGGGGTCACACAAGAGTCCGGGAAACGATCCGGAATCACTCTCCGTCGTGTTCTTCCGGCGGACGGGACTTCCTCTCCGTCACCAACCGGCGAAGCTCCTCGTCCAGAATGCGGATCTCAAACGGCTCATACGCCGGGGAAGAACCTTCGGTGGCGTGAAGCAATTCATCGAGACGCCGGGTCGATTCCCGTTTCACCTCCGCAAGGTCGATCCCGGCGCGGACCGCCTCCGGAAACCGCCCCAGTTTGTCGAGGGCGGCGGCAAACAATTTGCGTGCCCCGTTGAGGTTGCCGTTGCGGTGATGGTGCAGCGCCACCGCCACCTGCAACAGCCCTTGCCAGAACGGGTCACGCCCTTCTTCGAGCCAAAGCTCCTCCAGAACTTCGTGGCATTCGTAATAATCACGTTCCACATTGAAATAATGCAAAAAGTCCACATACAAACGGGGATACTCTTTCAACCGGAATCACCTCCGTACCGCCTGCCCGTCCCGGAAGCCGTGAAGACACCCCTGCTTCCGCAGCCACAGGCATCACAGGCCGTACCGCCATGGACGCATCGGCAGCGATTCACGCCATCCGGCAGGCACGTCCGCCCGATATCCTGTACAATGAAGAGAAAGAAAAAGAAAGGATGAAGTTCGTGGATCTCAAAAACCCTTCCCGCGAAAACCTGGAATTTCTCATCCGGGAGATTCGGACACGGCTGAAAACGGTCAACAGCGCTCTTCTGAATCCGGACGATTTTTCCCTTGACCGTTATGACGAATTGCTCGAAATCCATCAAATGATCGTCAAAAAGGACGGTCGGCTCAGCATGATGGAGATCGAAGGAGTCCTGGAGGAATTGAGGGAGCTCCGCACGTCCGGCTGAGCTCCCCGACTTTCGGGATGCGGCCTGCGGGAAAGGCTCGGCCGATCCGGGCCTTTCCCGCAACACCCCTCACTCATTCCGGAAAACGGGCGGCCAACTCCGGCGGAATCGGAACCGCTTTCCGGGCTTTCAAGTCGATCGTCACGCTGGTCACATCGGCATCCGCCACCAATTCCCCCGCTTCGTTGAAGATCTCGTGTTTCAGCACGAAGCTTGTCCGTCCCCGGCGAATCGGTTCGGTGAAAATCTCCAGCTTCTGTCCCAACCGGGCTTCCTTGCGATAATTGATGTTGATGTTCACCGTGACCGTGCCGATCCCCATTTCGGTAAACACGTCAAAAGGCAGACCGGACTTGTTGTACCAGTCCTCGCGGCTCCACTCCATGTATTCGAGATACTTGGCGTTGTTCACGTGCCCCATGACGTCGATTTCCGTCGGACGCACCTCGATCCGGATCGATGTCTTCATCCGGTCTCCTCCCCCTCATCCGTGTGATGCCTCTTTCATCATACACCGGAATCCGGGCAAAAAAAACAGAACCGTCCGGCAAAACGGCCAACGGCCTCAACGACCTTTCAGCACGTCTTCCGGCAGTTCTTCCAGCAGTTCAAGCATTTCGCGCCAACAGCGGCTTTCCGCTTGCAAGCCGAATCGCTTTGTGATGTATTCCTGGTTCCAAAGAAACACACTCACGGCAATCGGGGTGATCTCCGATTCTTTCAACGGGGACACGGTCCGGATGGCGGCCAACAACAGCGGTTTCAGCTCGGCCACCGCTTCCCGGATGACGGCTTCTTTCCGAAAAACATCCAAACAGGAAGCCGTCCGGATGCGGCCCCGCCATTTTTTCCAGGCAGCCAACATCCTTTTCCTCAAAAAACAGGTACGGTATGAGTCCATTTCCCGTTGTTCCTCCGGAGTGACCGGCCGTGACTGTTCGAGAATCTCGCCCATCAGTTGAAAAACGAGCTTCAGCTGATGGCGGGTCAATTCCGGCCGTGTGTGCCTGATCTGCACGTTGATTTCGCGCAAGGCCGGAATCAAGTCACCCATGTTCACCATCCATTGCCTCCTTGGTCAGTCGGACCTGTGACCTGTATACCCTGAGGTACGGGGGGATCGAAGTCCGGATTTCCCTGTTCGAATCAGGGAATGGTACATTTCCATGGAACGGGTTCCGATTCCTGCTTGTTCACGGAAAATCTACAACTGAAAAACGGCGAAAACCCCGGATGTTTCCGGGGTTTTCGGAGGGCGCCGCTTTGGCGTCACTTTTTGTTCACCATGTGGATGGCATGACCGAGGATGCCTTCCGCCGCTTCCATCAGCACCTCGGGCAAGGTCGGATGGGCATGGATGGTGAGAGCCAGATCTTCGGCATTCGCGCCCATTTCGACGGCGAACACCGCCTCGGCGATGAGCGACGAAGCCTCCGGTCCGACGATCTGCACCCCCAGCACGCGTTTGGTTTCCCGATCCGCCACCACTTGGACGAAACCGTCCGCATGGTTCATCGACAGGGCGCGACCGTTGGCCTGGAAGGCAAAACGGCTGACCACCGGATCGTAGCCCTGCTCTTTCGCCTGTTCTTCGGTGAGACCGGTGTAGGCGATCTCCGGATCGCTGAAGATGACGAACGGCATGGCCTGCCAATCGATCACGCTGTTTTGGCCGCACATGGCTTCCGCGGCCACTTTGGCTTCATAGCTGGCTTTGTGTGCCAGGAGAGCACCGCCTGCACAGTCGCCGATCGCGTAGATGTGATCCACGTTGGTCTTGCACTGTGCGTCGATGTTGATGAATCCGCGTTCGTCGGTTTCCACGCCGGCAAACTGCAGACCCAGTTCATCGGTGTTGGGCTTGCGGCCGACGGCCACCAGCGCGTAATCGGCGGTGAATGCTTTCTCCCCGTCTTTGACGGTGGCGCGCACAACCACCTCGTCTCCGGTGTTTTCCCCGCCTTCAACCATCGCATTGGTGTACACTTCCACACCGAGCTTTTTCAGCTTGCGGGTCACCATCTTGGTCAGGGACGGATCGGTGCCCGGAAGCAGGGAGGAAGTTCCCTCCAGGATGGTCACTTTGGAGCCCAGCTTGGCAAATGCCGTCCCCAGCTCCAGACCGATGTAGCCGCCGCCGACGACGATCAGGCGTTCCGGCACTTCCTGAAGGTTCAGGGCCTCGGTCGAGGACAGGATGCGTTTGCCGTCAAACGGCAGGACGCGGAGTTCCGCCGGACGGGAGCCGGTGGCGATGATCACGTCGTTGAACGTGTAGGTTTGGGCCGAGTTTTCGGTGGTGACGCGAACGGAATTGGGACCGCTGAAATACGCTTCTCCCTGGATCACTTCGACGCCGTTGCCCTTGAGCAGGGTTTTCACGCCGCCGGTCAGCTTTTTCACCACGCCGTTTTTCCACTCGATCAGTTTGGGCATGTTGACGGTGACGTCTCCGGACACCTCGATGCCCATCTCACCGGCTTCGCGCACGGCAACCGCACGCTCCGCCGCGGAGATGATCGCTTTGGAAGGAATGCATCCGCGATTGAGACAGACGCCGCCCACATTGTCCTTGTCAACGAGGACCACGCTGCGGCCCAGCTGGGCGGCGCGGATGGCGGCCACATACCCTCCGGGGCCCGCACCGATGACGAGAACGTCGACTTCTTGCGCCAGATCTCCCACTACCATGTTTACCTCATCTCCATCATCAACAGATTGGGCGTTTCAAGCAGCTGCTTGACACGCATCAGGAAGCGGGCCGCCACGTCGCCGTCGATCAGGCGATGGTCGAAGCTGAGCGAGACGAACATCTGCGGACGGATGGCGATTTCTCCATTGACCGCCACCGGTTTTTCCTTGATGGCGCCCACGCCGAGGATCGCCACTTCCGGATAATTGATGACCGGTGTGAAGAATTGACCGCCGTAACCGCCGATGTTGGAAATGGTGAAGGTGCTGCCTTTCAGCTCGGACGGCTCCAGTTTCATGGTTCTTGCCCGGGCCGCCTTGTCGCTGATTTCACCCGCCAGTTCGAAGATGGACTTTTTGTCGGCGTCGCGCAGGACCGGTACGAGCAGGCCTCCGTCCGTCGCCGCCGCCATGCCGATATGATAGTAATGCTTGATGACGATTTCTTCCTTTTCATCGTCGATGGACGCGTTCAGCGTCGGGAATTCGCGCAGTGCCGCAATGACTGCCTTGATGATGAACGGCATGTACGTGAGCTTGATGTTGCGCTGTTCGGCAACCGTTTTGCCCCAGTTGCGCAGGGCGATCAGTTCGGTGACGTCCACTTCGTCCATCAGAGTGACATGCGGAGCGGTGTGTTTGCTCTCCACCATCCGTTTGGCGATGGTGCGACGGATGCCGCGCAGCGGGATGCGCTCCTCGAGGCCCGCCGCCGCTTTTTCCGGAGCCGCTTCCGCAGCGGGTGCCTTCACTTCTTCATGCTGCACCGCTTCCACTTTTTCATTATCGGACACTTGCCCGCCTTGCGCAAATCGTTTCACGTCTTCCGCCAAAATCCGGCCGTGTTTGCCGCTTCCTTTCACCTTGGTGAGATCCACGCCCAATTCGCGGGCCAGTTTGCGCACGGACGGCATGGCCAGCACGGAAGCTCTGCCCTTTTCCGGCTGAGCGGTTGCGGTCGCTGCCGGTGTTTCCTCCGTCTTCGCCTCAACGGTTTCGACGGGCTTGCTTTCCGTTTGGGCCGGTGCGGCCGATTCGGCGGGAGCTTCCGAACCCTCTTCGTCGATCACGGCGATCACCGAGTGAACCAAGGCGATTTCTCCCTCTTTCACCCGGAGCTCACGCACCCGACCGGTGACCGGGGACGGAATTTCCACGACGGCTTTGTCGGTTTGCACTTCGGCAAAGGTGTCAAACTCCTGGATGGTGTCCCCTTCTTTGACGTAAAGCTTGACGATTTCCCCTTCGTGAATGCCTTCGCCCACATCGGGGAGCTTGAATTCATACGCCACGAGCGCATCCTCCCATCTTGCTTCTCGTTTTGCCGATCCCTGTGTCTTGTGACCAATCTGTTGACAGCGTCCCGAAACGATCGCGAACCTCGGGGGAAACGGAACGCCCGTAAGCCGCCTTCCGAAACGGTGCAAAGCGGCTTCGCGGACGTTCCGGTGCCTTTCCTTCGTGCAATCAGAAGTCCAGCACTTGATAGATGCCTTTCAGCACACGGGCCGGATTCGGCATCCACTCATCTTCGATCATCTGATAGCCGAGCACGGTGTCGGGGGAAGCCACGCGAAGCACCGGCGCCTCCAGTTTGAGGATGGCATGCTCGTTGATCTGGGCGATCACTTCGGCGGCCACGCCGGACGACTTTTGCGCTTCCTGAACCACGATGGCCCGACCGGTTTTCTCCACGGATTGGATGATCGTCTCCGTATCGATCGGGCTGATCGTTCTGAGGTCGATCACTTCCACTTTGACGCCGCGCTCTTTTTCGGCGATTTCGGCCGCCTTGAGCGAAGTGTGAACCATGGCTCCGTAAGTGATGATCGTCACGTCGGATCCTTCACGCACCACGTTGGCTTTGCCGATCGGCACGGTGTATTCGCCTTCCGGCACTTCTCCCTTGATGGAGAAATACAGTTTCAGATGCTCCAGGAAGAAGACCGGGTCATTGTCACGAATCGCGGAAATCAGGAGACCCTTGGCATCGTACGGGTTGGACGGAACCACCACTTTGAGGCCCGGGGTCTGGGTCAGATAGCCTTCCATCGGGTCGGAATGCAGCTCCGGAGCTTTCACGCCGGCGCCGAACGGAGCGCGGAACACGATCGGAGCGCTGTAACGACCGCCGCTGCGGTAACGCATGCGCGGAGCCTGCACGGCGATGGAATCCATCGCTTCAAAGATGAAACCGATGAACTGAATCTCCGCCACCGGCCGGAAGCCTTGGGTGGCCAGACCCACGGCCAGTCCGCCGATGCCCGATTCCGCCAGCGGGGTGTCGAACACGCGGTCTGCCCCGAACTCTTTCTGCAGTCCGTCCGTCACGCGGAACACGCCGCCGTTGGTACCCACGTCTTCCCCGAACACCATCACGTTGGGGTCGCGTTTCAGTTCCACGCGCAGAGCGTCATTGATGGCTTTGACCATTGTCATTTGAGGCATGGCTCATTTCCCCTCCCCGGCAAACTCGGCTTTTTGTCTCTCCAGATGCGGAGGCGTGGTTTCAAACATGGTGTCGATCAAGCGGCTGATCGTCATTTTTTCGTGATTTTCCGCTTTCTTGATGGCATCGGCCACGGTTTGCTTCGCTTCCTCGATCGCCCGGTTTTCATCTTCTTCCGTCCACAGGTTTTTGGACTCCAGGTACCGGCGGAAGCGGACCAGCGGTTCTTTTTGCTCCCACTCGTTCGGCTCGTCTTTCGAGCGATAACGGGTCGGGTCATCGCCGGACATGGAGTGCGGTCCAAGGCGATAGTTGAGCGCCTCGATCAGGGTCGATCCTTCGCCGTTTCTTGCGCGCTCGACGGCATCTTTCACCGCACGGTACACGGCGAGCACGTCCATGCCGTCCACCTGGATGCTGCGGATGCCGGCGGCGATTCCCTTCTGCGCGACGGTTTTTGCCGCGGTCTGCTTTTCAAACGGGGTGGAAATGGCGTAGCGGTTGTTCTGCACGACGAACACGACGGGGAGATTGTACACACCCGCAAAGTTCATGGCTTCATAGAAATCTCCCTGGGAGCTTCCGCCGTCTCCGGTGAACGTGATGGCCACCCGCTTTTCACCGCGGCGCTTGAATGCCATGGCCACGCCGGCGGCCTGAATGTACTGGGCCCCGATGATGATCTGCGGCATCAACACGTTGACCCCTTCCGGGATCTCTCCGCCGTGCTGGTGCCCCTTGGACCAGAGGAACGCCTGATACATCGGATATCCGTGCCAATAGAGTTGCGGAATGTCGCGGTATCCCGGCAGGATGAAATCTTCCTTGTTCAAGGCAAACTGGCTGCCGATCATCGTGGCTTCCTGGCCGGACACCGGAGCGTAAAACCCGAGTCGTCCCTGACGGGCCATCGCAACCGCCCGCTGGTCCCAGACACGGGTGAACACCATGCGCCGCATCAGCTCACGCAGCTGATCATCGGACAAATCCGGCAGTTCATTCTGATTGACGACCTCTCCCTCCGGCGAGAGAATCTGAAACGGTTCGACCGGCAACAGCCGGACTTCGGCGCTTGCCAGCCCGTTTTGGGCCTGTTTGGTTTTGGCCATGGAATCCATCACCTCATCGGATTGTTGTCGGAATCGTGAAACTGTTATACCGGTTTCGCGAAACTGTTTTATAACAGGATGAAAAATCCCCCGAAAGAAATTGAAAAACATGTCTGTTCACCCATTGAAACAACCTGTCTTCATTCAATGATACAATTGTTCAACCATTTGTCAATCAACCTCAAGTCCAAGCGTTTGCAAAATGAAAGTGTTTGATCACCATTTTTCCGCATTTTTCCCCTTTTTGTCCGTTCTTGAGACCATGCAATCTCCGAAAAAAGAAAATCACATCGGAAATATCATCAAAACATGGGAAGCGTCTTCCGGAACAAAAAAAGCCGGCACCTTTTCCCGTTTTGCCGTACCCGGCGAAACGTCGGAAAAGCGCCGACTTCAGCGACGTACACTCCTTCGCACCCCGAAACCGGGTGGTTACCGCGCCGATTGGATCACCGCTTCCGGAACCTGGATGGTGTCGCCGAAATCCCCTTTGACCGAGATCTCCTCTTCATGCGTGTATTCCAGCCGCTTGCCGCCGTCTGCCGGGATGACCGCTTTCACCCGGGAACGGCCGGCCAAAAGGCGGAACGTCTCCGCGTCCACCTCCATCGTCTCGCTGAACTCCACAATCATCAACTCCCGGGGTTCGGGATGGATGCCGATCTCCGGAAATTCCCCAAGCGGCATATGCAGGGTCACAAACCGGATGAAATACTGCCTCAGCTGCTCCGAATTCCAGGCTTTGAGATGATCAAATTCAAACACGTAGCGGTCCTGCTGCCGGGTCATCGTGATTCCTTCCGGCAACCGGTCTCCTTCCAAGTCCTTCACAAACTCGATCACGTGTTTCGGACCGCCAGGCCCGGAGTCCTGAGATTCGGAAAGAACGGTTTTCTCCCAGGCCTGATCGCCGATGCGCGAATATTCCACCCCGCCCGCGGTGTACATTTCCACGGGAAAGGACTGATCGTTCCCCCGGATGAACCCCTTCAGGTGAAAGCCGTCTTTTGCCGTTTCAATCTCAAACTCGCGCGTGATGTCCACATGGATCCGTGATCCGTCCGAGATCCGGTCGTTGCTCTCGAACGTGGAGACAAACCCGCCCCGCTCCATCCTCTCCACCAGATGGTGCAGCACTTTCACCGGACCCGGCTCTTTGTTTTGCGGCGCGGGCTCCCGGGGCGAGTCGGCGGAAGGCTTGCTGCACCCGACCACCATCCATGCCACCGCCAATCCCAGCCACGCCAACCGTTTGGCCGCTCTGATCATCGGAATACCCCCCGTGTGGCAGAAACCATCCCCGGATTCCTGGATGTTGGCTCCGCCAAGTCCGTGACGTTGCAAGATCTTCCACCCACTGCTGATTTTGTTTAATATTCAGAATTATAATTCCCTTAAAATACAAAATAAAACCTCTCGTTTCCAATGACGGAAACAAGAGGTTCCTTGATCCCCATGCGAGATTCTCCCCGTCCGGGATTCCGGTTCATCTCTCATTCAGGCTTTGCCGTTTTCTTGACTTCTTCCGGAACTTCAATTTTGCCATTGTATTCGCCTTTGAGCGTCATTTCCATGACCTGTTCCATTTTGAGCTCTTCTTTGCCGGTCGGGATGCCCACGATCATTTCCGATTTGTAGCTTTTGGTCTGATACGTGGTTCCGTCCACTATCATGGTTCCGGTGTATTTGGTGAAGTTCAGCTTCGACGAATCCATTGCCACGCCGAATTCTTTCAGGGTCTCGTCGTCGAGGGAATCCTTGATCATTTGCTGAATGTCGGACGCGAAAGCCTTGTTTTTCAGGAGCACCGCATAGTCCGTCTCCACCAGCCAATCATTGCCCTGTTTGGTGACCTTGATGCCGTCGGGCAATTTGTCGCCACCCAGCGCGTTGATGAACTTCACGAGGACATCCGCGATTTCATTGGGCTGCTGGCCGGCCGGAGAAGACGTGTCTTGCGATTTCATCCATCCGAGTCCGGCGACATTCATATACATGTCCTGACCGACTTGGTACATTTCCATCGGCATCGACTGGCCCATCATGTTCATGTCGCCCTTCATGTGCATGGCGAAGGGCTCACCGACCATTTCCATCGTGAATGACATTCCGAGGTCGATGTTCTGACCTCCGGCGTTCATCTTTTGCGTAATGTTGGCATCATAGACGAACGAACCTTTGTTGGTCACTTCATCCGCTTTGAGCAAAACCTCAAGCGGAGTCGGCTCTTTTTTCTCCTCAACGCCTGATTGTTCGCCGGGTTTGGCCGCTTCTTGGGAGCAACCTGCGAGGATCAACGCAACAGAAGCAAGCAAACCGAGACTCAAACGCCAGAAATTCTTCATAGAGATACAACCTTTCATTTTATTGGTAAAGACGAATGGAGTATATCTCATTTTGAAAAAATCGGCAATCCACTTTCATGAAGATTTTTTCTCTTTCACAATCCGTTCAAACTCCCACGAACCGTTTGCCAAGGGTGACTTCTTCCCGCGGGATGTCCCGGATCCGTTTCTTCCGTTTCGCAAAACGGTTCATGCCGGGTGTGCCGATCGTCCCGCGAAGTCGACGTGCCTCGGCAAGTTCCCGCGAAATCTTGTATAATGGAAAACAGATTTTCGGAAAAGGATGATCGACATGCAAGCAGCGGTCGAAACTCCCCGTCTCTGGGGAGAAAAGCGTTACCATACATGGAACTGGCACCTGCGGCAAGTCTTCGGGGAAAAGGTGTTCAAGGTTCCGATCGACGGAGGATTCACCTGCCCGAACCGGGACGGCAAAGTGGCGATCGGGGGGTGCACGTTTTGCAGCGCCCGAGGGTCCGGCGACTTCGCCGGCAACCGGCGGGACGACGTGCTCAAGCAATTCCGGGAAGTCAAGGAGCGCATGCACAACAAATGGCCGAACGCCAAGTATCTCGGCTATTTCCAGGCGTTCAGCAACACGTATGCTCCCGTCTCCGTGTTGCGGGATCTGTATGAGCCGATCCTCGAGCAGGAAGGCGTGGTCGGCCTGTCCATCGCCACCCGCCCGGACTGCCTGCCGGACGACGTGGTGGAGTATCTCGCGGAACTGAACGAACGCACCTATCTGTGGGTGGAGATCGGCCTGCAAAGCATGCACGACGAAACCGGCCGGATCGTCAACCGTGGTCACGATTTCAACTGTTTCGTGGAGGCGGTGGACAAACTGCGCAAACACGGCATCCGCGTCTGCACCCACATCATTCACGGCTTGCCCGGAGAAACGCGGGAAATGATGCTGGAAACCGTGCAGGCTTGCGCGGACATGGACCTGCAGGGCATCAAGATCCATCTGCTCCATCTGCTCAAAAACACTCCGATGGTGAAACAGTACGAAGCCGGTCTCGTCCAATTCCTCGACAGGGACGAATACGTTTCCCTGGTGGTCGACTCGCTGGAACTGTTGCCTCCGGACGTGATCATTCATCGGGTGACGGGTGACGGTCCGCCGGATCTGTTGATCGGTCCGATGTGGAGCCGCAAGAAGTGGGAAGTGCTGAACGCCATCGACGCGGAACTCGTCCGGCGCAATACCTGGCAAGGCAAAAAAGCAAGGCCTCGCCGCGGTGTGACGATCGGCACCTGAGGAGGGAGAACGTATGATTCTCCCCTCCATTCTGGAAAGCGCCCGTCATTGGGTCCGTCAGGCACTTTCTCCCGGCGGCATCGCCGTCGACGGCACGTGCGGAAACGGACATGACACCCTGTTTCTGGCGGAACGGGCCGGTCCCGACGGCATGGTGTACGGATTTGACATTCAGCAGGAAGCACTCTCAAAAACAAGGGAACGACTTCACGCCCACGGCATGACCGAGCGGGTTCAACTCTTTCACGCCGGCCATGAACGGATGCATGAGCTGCTTCCGTCGGAGCTTCGCGGCCGGATCGATGCCTTCATGTTCAATCTGGGGTACCTTCCGAAAGGAGACACCCGTGTCGTCACCCGTCCGGAAACCACGCTGGCCGCGCTGGAAACGGCAACCGAATGGCTGACTCCCGGCGGGATCATCTCCGTGTGCCTCTACACCGGTCATCCGGGCGGAAGGGAAGAAGCGGATGCCGTGTTGCACTTTGCTTCGCACCTTCCCCCCGGAGCGTTTCAGGTCATGCACCAACAACTTCCCAATCGCCGGGAAGCCCCCTCCTTGCTGGTGCTTGAAAAGCGAAACCGCCCCCGGTCATCTTCCCGTGATTGAACGTACAATGCCGACAAGCCGGCCATGCCGGAGCGAACAAATGTCCGCTCCGGTTTTTTTCATGTCAAACAGATCTTTGCTCACGGTCATTCGCATTTTTCATTTTTTTGGATTCGCTTAAAATATTTTTTTCGAAAAAATAATCTAAATCTTGTCATTAAAAAAAGGATTTTCACACCTCTTCGTCAAATTTAAAGTTTGTCCGATTCATATACGTCTTTACAGGGGGTAAACAGATGAAGAACAGCAGAATCACGTCCTTGCTGGCCCTGTTCCTCGCCTTGGCACTTGTACTTACCGCATGCGTACCCGGCGGGGACGAGAAGGAAGCCGGCACGGCCGAACAGGTTCTGTCGTTGATCGAGTCGTCCGAACCGCCCAACTTGGACAGCGCCAAAGCCACGGACGCCGTCTCCTTCACCATCCTGAACAACGTGATGGAAGGTTTGTACCGGGTGGGTCTGAACGATGAACTTGAACCCGCCATGGCAGACGGGGAGCCTCAGATCAGCGATGATCAGCTCACCTGGACCATCAAGTTGAAAGATGCCAAATGGAGTGACGGAAAACCGGTCACGGCCAAGGATTTCGAGTATGCGTGGAAACGCGCCCTCGATCCGGCGACCGCTTCCGAATACGCATACATCCTCTATCCGCTGAAGAACGCGGAGGAGTACAACACCCAAAAGGCCAAAGCGGAAGATGTCGGAGTGAAAGCGCTTGACGACAAGACGCTTGAAATCAAACTGAAAGCTCCGACCCCCTACTTCAAGGAGCTGCTCGCATTCCCGCTGTACCTGCCGCAACGTCAGGACATCGTGGAACAGTACGGCGAAAAGTATGCCCTGGAAGCCTCCAATCTGGTTTACAACGGTCCGTTCGTCCTCGCTTCCTGGCAACATGAAAAAGGCTTTACCTACAAGAAAAACGAAAATTACTGGGACAAAGACGCCGTCAAGCTGACCCAGGTGAACGTCAACATCGTGAGAGACGGAATGACCGGGATTAACCTGTACGACACCGGAAAAACCGATGTGTCAGGCATTCCGGCGGAAATGGTGGACAAATACAAAGACAGCCCCGAAGCCTTCCCCGTCAAGGAATCGGCCGTGTTCTACTTCGAAATCAACCAGACCAAACCGTTCCTGAAAAACAAGAAAGTCCGCCAGGCCATCATGATGGCGATCGACCGCAACACCTTGGTCAACAACCTGTTGAAAAACGGCTCGCTCCCGGCCGACAAGGGCCTGGTTCCGCCGGACATCAAAGGGCTCGGAGACAAGAAATACCGGGAGTCGGCCTCCGACATCCAAATCCCGTATGATCCGGCCAAAGCGAAACAGTTGCTGCAGGAAGGGCTGAAAGAGCTGGGCATGAGCGCGCCCCCCAGAGTGGAACTGCTGACCTATGACACCACCAGCGCCAAAAAGGACGCCGAGTTCTTCAAGGAACAGCTTCGCGTGAACCTCGGTCTGGATGTGGTCATCGCTTCCATCCCGTTCAAGGAAAAACTGGAGCGCGCCAAAAACGGACAGTTTGAAATCAACTATGCGGGTTGGGGCGCCGACTACAACGATCCGATGACCTATCTGGATCTGTTCCTGACCGACTCCACGCAAAACAGCGGCAAGTACAGCAATCCGGAATACGACAATCTGATCAAAAAATCGATCACCAACAACAACTTCGAAGAACGGATCGCCGACCTGGCAAAAGCCGAAAAAATCCTGATGGATGACGCCGGCGTGATTCCGCTGTACTATCGCAGCCGTCTGTCCATCAAGAAGCCTTACGTCAAAAACTGGAAAACGCACATCATCGGTCCGAACTACAGCCTGAAGTGGACCTACATCGAAGGCAAATGACCGTCGCCCGGACGGGCAATAAAAAGCGGCTTCCCTCATTCCGAGGGAAGCCGCTTTTTTTCCGGCAACAAAAAACATCTTCCGCAATTGGAAGATGTCGGTTTCGGTCTTCGCATGAAATCCTTGACAGGGCCACTTTTCGCCGTCAGCGATTTCTTCTCTGCTTGGCGCTCAAAGCGCTCAGCCGTTCTTCGCTGCTTTTTTGCCACTTCTTCAGCATCTCTTCGAATTCCAGAGGAGCCTTGCGCGGACCACGACCACCCCGTCTTTCGCGGGGACGGTCATCGCTCAATGCCTTTATCGACAAGGAAATTTTTCCTGAAGGATCGATGGACAGCACTTTCGCTTGAACGACCGCACCAACTTGCAGCTCGTCTTCCACTTTTTCCACGTATCTGGTCGAGATCTGAGAGATGTGGATCAAACCGGTTTGACCGGACTCAAGTTTGACGAAGGCACCGAACGGCTTGATCGAAATCACTTCTCCCTGTACGACGGCCCCTTCTTTCAGCTCGCTCATTCAAACACTCCCGCAGTGGTATTAATTCTGTACAAAGGTACCACTTATTTTTGCAAAAGTCAATGGGTATTCTCCCACGGAGAACGATTTCATGCGCGGAAAATCAACGAACCCCGATGATCGAACCGGGCGATGTGGAAATGGTTTCCTTTCAAGCCGCGCGCGTTCCCGTGATTTTTTCTTTGTTTTCATGTGAATCGATATGAAAGACAAGCCCTGATCCGGTGAAAACTAAGTGAACAATCTGTCCGTCAAGCGGCTTATATGTTATACTGTTTCTTGATTTGATATGTCACAATTCGATCGGATTCATGCATGCAATCCTGAACAAAAAGGTGATGTTGAAACCATGAGTATGGTGTTACCTGCGGAAAACGAGGCTTCATTTCAACTCGGCGGTCAAAAGCATTTCAATCTTTCCGTCGCCGAACTGATCGAGCATGCCATCAAGCGGGGAGAGGCCGTCCTGACCCGTGAAGGGGCTCTTCGCGCGACAACAGGGGCATTTACGGGACGCTCTCCGAAAGATAAATACACCGTGGCTGACGCTTCCGTTCGTGACAACATTGACTGGGGTTCCGTGAACCAACCGATGGATCCGGAAACCTTCGACCGGATTCTGGAGCGCGTGAACACCTATTTGCGCGAAAAGGAAGTGTTCATCTTTGACGGTTTTGCCGGTGCCGATGAAAAATGGCGCCTGCCGATTCGCGTGATCAACGAATATGCCTGGCACAATCTGTTTGTTCGTCAGCTGTTCATCCGTCCGACGGAAGATGAGCTGAAAACGCACAAGCCCGAATTCACCGTTGTCTGCATCCCCGGATTCAAAGTCGATCCGGAGACGGACGGAACGCGCTCCGAAACGCTGATCGCCGTCAGCTTCGAGCGAAAAACCGTGATCATCGCCGGAACCGAATATGCGGGCGAAATGAAGAAATCGATTTTCAGCGTCATGAACTATCTGCTGCCGGAATACGGCGTCATGCCGATGCATTGCTCGGCCAACGTGGGCAAAGACGGTGACGTGGCTCTGTTCTTCGGCCTTTCCGGCACGGGCAAAACCACCTTGTCCGCCGATCCCGAACGGTTCCTGATCGGCGACGACGAACACGGTTGGTCCGACAGCGGCGTGTTCAATTTCGAAGGCGGCTGCTACGCCAAATGCATCGGTCTGAGCCGCGAAAAGGAACCGCAGATCTGGGAAGCCGTCCGCTTCGGCACCGTGCTGGAAAACGTCGTGCTGGACGAACACAGGGTGCCCGATTTCCATGACGGCAGCCTGACCGAAAACACCCGTGCCGCCTATCCGGTGGATTACATCCCGGGAGCCGTCATCCCCGGCATCGCCGGCCACCCCAACGTGATCCTGTTCCTGACGGCAGACGCGTTCGGCGTGCTTCCCCCGATCTCCCGTCTCACTCCGGAACAGGCCATGTACCACTTCCTGTCCGGATACACCAGCAAACTGGCCGGCACCGAACGCGGCGTGACCGAACCGGAAGCCACCTTCTCCGCCTGCTTCGGGGCTCCGTTCCTGCCGCGACCGGCGCGGGTTTACGCTGAAATGCTCGGTGAAAAAATCGCCAAACACAACGTGGACGTCTATCTGGTCAACACCGGCTGGACCGGCGGCCCCTACGGCGTCGGCAAACGGATGAACCTGGCCTACACCCGTGCGATGGTGTCCGCCGCCATCAGCGGGGAACTCAAGCAGGTCGAATACGTGAAAGATGACTTTTTCGGCCTTTCGATCCCGACCGGCTGCCCGGGAGTTCCGGCCGAGCTGCTGAACCCCCGCAACACGTGGGAAGACAAAAACGCTTATGATGAGAAAGCCAAAGAATTGGCCAAACGCTTCCATGACAACTTCTCCAAATTCAAAGGAGTCAGCGACGCCGTCAAAAACGCCGGCCCGAAACTCGGCTGACGGCCGTTTCCCCGCGTCCCTTTCTCTGGGGCGCGGGGTTCTTTTTCTTGAAAATGAGAGACAATCCTGCTAATATCACCAAGGAACAAGGCTTGTTCCATGAACTCATTCAGAAGGGAAATGACTTTATGATGAAACCCGTGGTGATCGGCGTCGCCGGCGGTACCGGCTCGGGCAAAACCACCGTGGCACGCAGGTTGGTGGAGCGCTTTTCGGATTCGGTGGTGTACCTGGAACAGGACTCCTATTACCGCGACCAGTCCCATTTGACCCTGGAGGAACGCGCCAAGACCAACTACGATCATCCCCTCGCCTTTGACAACGATCTGTTGCTGGAACACCTCCGCCGCTTGCTCCGGCATGAACCGGTGGACAAACCCGTGTATGACTACAAACTTCACACCCGGTCCCGGGAAACGGTCCGGCTCCTCCCCAAGGACGTGATCATTCTCGAAGGAATCCTCGTCCTGGACGATTCCCGTCTGCGCGAGCTGATGGACATCAAGATCTACGTGGACACCGACGCGGATGTGCGCATCCTGAGAAGGATCGAGCGAGACATCAAGGAACGCGGACGCACGTTGGATTCGGTCATGGAGCAGTACCTGAACGTGGTTCGGCCGATGCACCTGCAATTCGTTGAGCCCACCAAACGCTACGCCGACCTGATCATTCCGGAAGGCGGGCACAACGAAGTGGCCATCAATCTGTTGATCAACCAGATCGACACATGCCTTCGGAGAAACAACTCCCAACCGCAATAAATCCCCTTCCGGCAGGGAAGGGGATTTTTTCCGTGCTGAAAAAGGCCCGCCCGGCAACGGGCGAGCCTTTGGTATTTTCCGTCAGTCAAAGGTGTCACATGCTTCCTTCTTTTTGTTGCTCCATTTTTTGGAGTCGGTTGGTCAGCACTTTCAGCCGATGTTTGAGTTCTTCTCCCCATTCGGCGTCTCCCAGAATCTTGGACACCCGGAGAAGGTCCAGCGAATGGTCGATCTGCTCACGCAAGACCGGCTCGAGATCGTCATTTTCCTGGAAACTGATCCCGTACTCTTTCCACTCCTCGATCAGATCGGGGGTAATCGTTTCCCGGAGGGTGACTTCTCTGACACGATCTTCCCTGGCATACTCCACCACGAGCTCGAATTCTTCCCTGACAGCCGGGTGGACTTCCACCACGTGACACACCGGACACCACAGAAGAGGGATCTGGTGCACCATGACGGAATGCTTGCGATAGGATCCGATAAACCCGATCGTCGAAGCGCCGCAACAGAAACTCATCTATCTCCCCTCCTCATCCCGATGGCCGAACCGAGCAAAAACAGATTGCCAGGATGTAATTTTATTTTACCACAAATCTGGCAAGTCGAAACCATGGAGAGTTCTGGGAAGAGAAGGAATGGACAAAAAAGTTTTTCGGAAAGAGGAAGATGCCTTGGGGAAATCATCAAAAACAAAAGCGGACGGAACAAATTCCGCCCGCCGTTCGATCCATGAATCCTGCGGCCAAATCATTCGGTGACCAGTTTCTCATAGTCTTCCGCAGACAACAGCTGCTCCAGGTCGGAAGGATTGGACATTTCGACCACGATCATCCAACCGTCCCCGTAAGGAGATTCGTTCACATTCTCCGGAGACTCTTCCAGGGCGCCGTTGACTTCAACCACTTTCCCGCTGACCGGTGCGTAAAGCTCGGAAACCGTTTTCACCGACTCGACGCTTCCGAACGGTTCATTGGCCGTCAGTTCGGTTCCCGTTTCCGGCAGTTCGACGAAGACGATGTCGCCCAACTCGGATTGGGCAAAATCGGTGATGCCGATGCGGACGCGACCGTCTTCCAGTTTCAACACCCATTCGTGTTCCTTGGAATACAGAAGCTCTTTGGGAAATTGCATGTTCGGATTCCTCCACTCTCTCGGAGATCAGCCCTGCTGGAATTCCGCGAGAACGCGTTCCAACGGGTTTTTCAACATGGACAGGGCTTTTTCGCCGGCCGAACGGTGACGGAGCAAGCCGTTGGCGTCAAACAGGTAGAACGCCGGCACGTACTCGTTTTCAAACGCGTCGACCACGCTGTGCATGTTGTCAATTCCTTGGGGATGTTTCAGTTCGTATTTTACAATGTTTTCTTTCACCGCGTCCACATCGGTGTCTTTTTCGGAACGCGGCATGTGAATGCCCACCACTTTGAGCTGGGGATGTTGCTCCCGCAGTTCATTGATTTGCGGCAGGCTTTCCTTGCACATGTGGCAGCTGATGGACCAGAAATGGACCAATACGGGGCTGCCTTTCAGGGATTCGTTGGTCACTTCGCCGTTGACCCATTCGGTGATGCCCTTGATGGCGGGCATTTCGGTGCGAAGACGCAAAGCCATGTCAGTGTCCCTCCCGGAGAGATTTCCCGTTTCGTGTCATATGGCAAGAAGGGACCCGAAGCGAGAGGCTCCAGGTCCCGACGGGTACAGTCACATCAGGCGTTGAGCAGTTTTTCACCCGGTTTCCAGTTAGCCGGGCACAGCCCGCCCGCTTGCAGAGCTTGCAGCACGCGCAGGGTTTCGTCCACGCTGCGGCCCACGTTCAGGTCGGTCACCACTTGATAACGGACGATGCCTTCCGGATCGATGATGAAGAGACCGCGCAGGGCGATGCCTTCCTCTTCGATCAGCACGCCGTAGTCACGGCTGACTTTGTGGGTGGTGTCAGCGCCGAGCGGGAATTTGATGTCGCCCAGGCCGTTTTCGCTCCGCGGGGTGCGGATCCATGCACGGTGGGAGTATTTGCTGTCCGTGCTCACGCCGAGGATTTCGCAATCGAGATCGGCGAACTCTTCATAACGGTCGGACAGTGCGGTGATTTCGGTCGGGCAGACGAACGTGAAGTCCAGGGGATAGAAGAACAGAACCAACCATTTTCCGCGATAGTCGGAAAGCTTCACTTTTTCGTCGAGCGTTTCCAGGTTTTTCGTGCTTTCCATTTCAAAGTCCGGAGCCGGAAGTCCGACAAGACGTTTCACGAGCATTCCCTCCCGAGAGTGATGATGGATAGTGGGTGCCAGACTTAACTTTCCCAGTATGTAGGCAGGTTAGTCGGGAAAGGTTGTCCGGCGCGAAAGAATCCGCCCCTCACGGTCCGCGCGCATGCCGGTTCGCTCGGAGCGAAGGCGGGCGAGATCCATCCGTAAACCGGTGACCTCACTCCATTGCCTACCGATATAACCATACCATGACGTCAAGATTGTAGTCAATACTAAGTTATATTAATTATAATTTGATAACCTTTGTCATTGAGAAAACCAACGAAAGAAGGACCCTTCAAGAGGGTCCCGGATGATTCCCGCTCGTTCTTACCACCATCCACTGCAGGTATACCTAGGAGTGATGTGCTCCCAAAGACAGATGCGGAAAGCCCGCTTCCGATCGGGAGAAGTGGGATACCCCCATGTATATCCATTCGACATCACAGCACTGATATCGTCGTAGTGCCGGTCCCCGTCCAGGTCCACTTCGAGATAGAGCTGCTTGAACTGCTGTGGATATCCGGCCCTCCAGCGGCCCCATCCATATTGTTTTCCGTTGTAATAGCCTATCCTGAGCTCCCCTTCCCAATATTCAAAGACGGTGGAATTGCCCGTTGCGCACCCGGGATCGATCCACCCATTCGCATACTCACATGCAGACGCTCCGATTTCGGCGGCCCAAGACGTCGCCGGCACCCCCACCGTCCCCAATACCAGAACCAATGCGATTGTCAAAATTCGTTTGAACAACGCGCCATTTCCTCCTTCGCAACAGGAAAATTCAGGTTCACTATTATTCTATCTCAATAAAAACTGATATGTATAGTCTTTTTTGAATATTTCTTCCGGATGATCCGGAAGTTCTTCACCTTCCCCTTGCGTCAAGGTTTACAATGAGGAAAGAACTCGTGCACGGGAGGCGAACGCCCTTGCGAATCCGGGAAGCGGCCGAACGACTCAAAACCACGCCCCGAACTCTCCGCTTCTATGAAGAAAAAGGACTCCTCACCCCGGAGAAATGTCCGGAAAACGGCTACCGGATCTATTCGATGCGGGACCTTTATCGCCTGCAAACCATTTTGACGCTGAGAGAAACCGGGATGCCGCTCGAACGCATCCGGGAAGTGTTGCATGAACTGGATCGCGGCAACCGGGAAGAGCCCCTGTGGTTCCTGCAGCTGCAGCGCGCGGTGCTGTACGGGGAATGGCTGCGCCTCAAACGGGTGATCCAGACGTTGGACGACATGATCGAGCGGATGGAAACGGAGCAAGATCCGTGGAACGACCTGTGGCGGTTGGCGGAACAGTCCCGCCGGGCCGAACGGGAGCGGGAAAGCTGGCGCGACGTGTGGAACTTCGACCGGCTCGCCGAACACTTCGACACCTGGACGGCCGAGTGGTCCGTTCCCTATGATGATGCGCTGGACCGCGTGGTGGAGACGGTGATGCCCCTGCCCGGCGAAACCGGTCTGGAAATCGGCACGGGCACCGGAAATCTGGCCGGGCGCTTTCTCGACCGGGGCATCCGGATGTGTGCCATTGATCAATCCCGGGAAATGCTGCGTGTCTGCCGGCGCAAATTCCCGGATCTGACCGCCCTGCCCGGCAACTTTCTGGCCATCCCGTGGCCGGACGGTGTCTTTGATTTCGCGGTCAGCAGCTTCACGCTGCATTGGCTGACCGACGACCAGAAAGAACTGGGCCTGGATGAAATCCGACGCGTATTGAAACCGGGAGGCCGGATCTGCCTGCTGGATGTGATGGAAACGGAGGAGACACCGTTTCCCGCGTTGTCGGGTGCCGTACGGTTCCCCGCACGCATCTCCCGGTTGACGGCTGCGTTGAAAAGGCGGGGATTTGAGGTGACGGCGTTCCGGCTGGTCAACGACTTGCACGTGGTCTTTGCCCGGGACGCATCCGTCCGCCGGCCATGACCTTTTTCTGACGACAAAGGGACTTCGGTTCTGTCCCCATCTTTCTCATTCTCAAAATGCGCCCCAACGGAAACAGGCCGCCCGACCGTAAAGGTTCGGCGGCCTGTTTCCTTCGGATTTCATCCCCGGCGATCCGGTTCCTTTTCAAGGCTTCGTCCCCCGATTCCGTTCACCAACACTTCAACGATCATGCGAAGTTCGTCCCGTTCGCTGTCTTTGACAAACAGATCGGGAGCCAAACTGCGGGTGGCGACAAAGCCGAGCACGCTCGAAATCATGCCCCGAAGAAGCACGTACGGGGGCAGGTCATCCCGCAGTTTGCCTTCCGCCTGCAACTGCTGAATCATCTCGAGAGCAACCGGTGCGATGTTCCCCACCAGATGTTCACGAAGCGCCTCGCGAAGTTCCGGGTGAAACAGACTTTCCACCAGCACGATGCGAATCAGCTTCCAATTCTTCTCGACCAGGTGAACCCGGTCTCTCAACAATTCGTGAAGGACTTCGTCGAACGCCTTGTCCTGCCGAAAGATCTCCATCACCGGCCGGATGATCCAAGGGCTGGCCACCCTGGCAATGGCGGGGATCACCAGCCTCAGCAGCAATCCTTTTTTCGTGCGGTAATGCTTGAAAATGGTCGCTTCGGCCACGCCGGCCCTGCCGGCGATTTCGCTGGTGGAAGCGCCGCTGTATCCTTTTTCCGCAAAAACCTGAATCGCCGCCTCCAGAATCTGCTTTTGCTTCTTCGTCTGACGTTCTTCCGGGTTCAGACTGATGTCATATTCCTCGGCGATCGAGCGGATCCATTCATCCATTTGCTTCTTGTCCATGATCCCCTCCCCGGCGAATGACACCTCAACCAGTACCTGCCCCCCATCGGCCTTCCGGTCGGCAAATCGGCACGACATCCCTTCCCGACAGGTTGCAAACCGCCACCGGAACGGGAGACGGGGGCGTCCGGGACTCACCGTCAATGATACCTCATCCACCTCCCGGAAGAAACCGAAACGCGGCAGGCTTGAATCGCCGGCGGCTCCCGCCACCCATCACTGATTCGCAAATCGAAAAAAAAGACCGGCGCAACTTCGCGGACCGACCGTACGTCTCTGGGAATAGAATTCACCAAAGGAGAGATGAACAGTGAATGCCCGGTTCAAACGAACGCTTCTCCGTTGGCTCTCCATGACATTGGTCCCCTTCGCCCTTTACGGATGCGGAATGGGCGGATACCAAGGTTCCTCCGGTTCTTCCGGAACGGCGGAAGAAACCGGTGCCGTCATTCGCCCCGACGTTGAATTCTCCCCTGATCTCGGCGATATGATCCGCAAAGCCGACCTGATCGTGATCGGCGCGTACAAGAAGCTGGAAAAGGCCGGAAACACCTTGAACCCGAAAGCTTCCTCCACGGAACATCTGGTGTACACCTTCGAAGTCGAGCGGGTTCTGAAAGGCACTGCGGACCCCACGATCCAGGTGGATCTGCTGTGGAAAATATCGCCCGAAGGCGTTCGCGACAAAAACGGCAAACCCGTCCCCCTCAAGCTGGAGCACCCTTGGTTCCGCTCGCCGGAATTGGGCGAAAGAACCATTCTCTTTCTGGACAAAGCCCCGAACGAACAAGCATGGACCAAAGCAACCGAACCTTTCGAAATCGGCATCACCCACGACGGAAAAGCCGAGCTCCGCAGCACCATCCTGACCGGCAAAGCGCGCAAAACCGTCATGCTGAACCAATTCTCCCTCACCATCGACTACTCCGTGAACAACTACCGTGATACCGTTTCCGGCCGTCCGGCGGAAGAAATCATCCGGGAAATCGAACAGGCCGTCAAGGAAAACAAAACCTGAACAATCCCTTCACGACACCGGATCTGCCGCCGAGCATCCATCTTTCCCGAGCCGGACACCCATGCCGCGTTCCGGAATCAATCCCCAAAACGTTGCACGGGTGTTCGGCTCTCAATCAAAAACCCCGGGGAAAAATCCCGGGGAAGCCGGATGACGAACGGTTTGCGGAAAGACTCCCGTCCGCCGTTCAAATCAGCCTTCCAGTCTCCCGGGACACGTCCTTTGAAACATGCCCCGGAAAAACGGAAAACCCGTCACTTGCCGACCCACAGCTTCTCAAACTCTTCCTCCCGGAAACCGACCGTCACGCGTTTCCCGTCGGTCACGATCGGGCGCTTGACCAGCATCCCGTCCGAAGCGAGAAGGTTCAGTTTTTCGTCGTCGCTCATGTCCTTGAGCTTTTTGGACAGGCCCAGCTCCCGGTATTTTTGACCGCTGGTGTTGAAAAATTTCTGCACCGGCAAACCGCTTTTTTCCACCAGGGAAACCAGTTCGTCCCGGCTGAGCGGCTCCTCCACGATGTGGCGGGTTTCAAATGCCACGCCTTTCTCCTGCAAATATTTCAGGGCCTTGCGACAGGTTCCGCACTTCGGATATTGAATCACCTTCAGTGCCATCACGTCTCATTCCTTCCTTTTCCGATGGACCGGATTTTCCCGATATTTTACCACAGTTTGCGGGACCAACTCCGTCAATCGAACACCTTGCCGCCCCGTTTGTACTCCACGTCCGAAACGCCGGCGCGCACGTTGACCACCCGGGCGACCGTGAAAAAGAAATCGGACAGCCGGTTCAGGTACCGGCGCACCTCGTCATTGGTCTCCTGATGCTTGCACAACGTCACCACGCGGCGCTCCGCACGACGGGTCAGCACCCGGCACACGTGAAGAGCCGCGGCGCCCGGGTGACCTCCCGGGAGAATAAACCGTTGAACGGGCGGGCATTCCGCATCGTACTTGTCAATCCACTGCTCCAGCCGGGCGGTCATGTCGGCCGTGATGCGATAATCGCGCTTCTTTCCCGCCTGGGCGAGGTCACCGCCGGCATCGAACAGTTCGTGTTGGATTTCGGTCAGGTCGGCGATCAGATCGGCGAACGTTTCGGGATCGAGCCGGGTGATCGCCTCTCCGATGAAGGAATTGACTTCATCCACCGTTCCGTAAGCTTCGACGCGAATGTCATCCTTGTCGATGCGGCCGCCGATCAAGCCCGTTTTTCCCTCGTCACCGGTCCTCGTGTAAATTTTCATTTTCATCGCTCCTTCCGGGTGATCCACATTTGCAACCGGACAAACGTTCAGCACGACACCCCTTCTCCGCTCCCGGCCGTCAGCACCACCTGCGGAACCGGGATGGAAGGATGGGACACCAGCAAGGGTTTCACTCCGTAGACTTCTTCCAGCAGCCCGGTCTTCATCACTTCATGGGGCGTGCCCGCGGCATGGATCCGTCCGTCCTTCAGCAGCACCAACCGGTCGCAGTATTGTGCGGCCAGATTGAGATCATGCAGCACCATCACCACCGTCATCGTCTGTTCCCGTTGCAGGCGCCGAACCAGATCGAGCAACCGGATCTGGTGACACACATCGAGATAGGTGGTCGGCTCATCCAGGAAGAGGATTTCCGGCTCCTGCGCCAACGCGCGGGCCAAGGCGACCCGCTGTTTCTCCCCGCCGCTCAGTTCGGGAAACCAGCGGTGTCGAAGACCTTCCGTCCCCGTTTTCCGCAGCACTTCCTCCACGATTTCCCGGTCTTTTTGGCGCAACCACGGCCACCGGCCGAGGTGGGGATGGCGTCCCATGGCGACCAACTCTTCCACGGTGAAGGGAACATCTCCCGTCAATTCCTGCGTCAGCACCGCCCATGTCCGGGCCCGGAGCAGCGGATCGAGGTCTCGGAGCTGTTGTCCGTTCAACAGAACTTCCCCTTCGTCCGCTTCCCATTCTCCGGTCAGCACCCGGATCAGCGTGCTTTTGCCGCTTCCGTTGGGCCCCAGGATCCCCAGGCACTCCCCCCGGCGCACTTCCAGACGGATCCCGTGCAAAACGGTACGTCCGCCGATCTTCTTGACCAATTGATTCGCCCGGATCACGGATTCATCCCTCCCTCACCCGCCGTATCTCCGGAGATGTTTGCGCAGGATGCCCGCAAAAAACGGTGCCCCCGCCAAAGCCGTGATCACTCCGATCGGAAGTTCCGCCGGATTGAGGATCACCCTTGCCAACACATCCGCCCACACGAGAAACACTCCGCCGACCAGTGCCGACGCGGGAAGGAGCACGCGATGATCCCCCCCGATCAGCATGCGAACCGCATGAGGAACGACCAGCCCCACAAATCCGATCATTCCGGCGAGGGCCACCGCCGCCGCCGTCAGCAGGGAGGCACAGACGAGCAGGATGAGACGCACGGCCCTCACCCGAACCCCCAGATGAAGAGCCGGACGATCCCCCAGCGAAAACAGATTGAGCTCCCTGGCAAAAAAACAGCACACCGCCAGTCCGACGAGCATCAACGGGAAGGCCACTTCCACGTGTTCCCACTGCCTGAGCGCGAAGCTGCCCAACATCCACAAATGAATCCGGGGCATCTCCTGGGGGACCAGGCTCAGGATGAACGACAGGGCCGCCGCAAAGAAAGCCTGCACGACCACGCCGGACAAAATCAGCGATTCCGGCAACATCCCCGCTTTCGTGCTGCCCAGGCGAATCACCAGCGAAAACGCGAGGATGGCCCCGAAAAAAGCAAACACCGGCATGCCCCAGACCTGGGAAACCGTCGTCTCCAGTCCGGTGAGGAGAAACAGAGCGGCCCCCATGGCGGAACCGGACGAGACCCCGAGAATGAACGGGTCGGCAAGCGGGTTCCTGAGCACGCCCTGGTACACCGTTCCGGCCGCCGCCAACATCGCTCCCACCAATGCGGCCAGCAGCACCCTGGGCAAACGCAGTTCCCAAACGATGGCCACGGTGGATTCATCCGGGCCTTCCGCCCCTCCCCATCCGAGTTTGGCGATCAATACCTTCCACACCTGAAACCCCGTCACATCCGCACTGCCGACCGAAACGGCGGCACAAACCGTAAAAAGGAGGCAGAGGATCGCACCTCCGCCCATCAACCACCCATGCATCTTCTTTGTCCGTTTCAACGCCGCTCACTTCTCTCCAGCCGTTTGTTCCGGATACAGGAAAGCGGCGATTTGTTCCACCGCTTCGGGAATGCGCGGCCCCGGGCGGCTCGTCAGATCGGGGTCCAGGTTGTACACCCGCTTGTTCTTGACCGCGCTCACCGTTTCCCAACCCTTGCGGGTGAGAATCTGCTTGTCGCCTCCCCAAGTGTTCAGAATCACGTCGGGATTCCACTTGATCACCTGTTCGGCGGACACCTGCGGCCATCCTTTCATGCCGGCCGCCACGTTCTCCCCGCCGGCCAGCTTGACCAGTTCATTCATGAACGAGTCCTCGCCGCAGGTGAACAACATCGGATCCAGCTCGATCCATACCTTGACCTTTTCCTCTTTCGGCAGGTGAGCCGTCTTGGCAAACACCCGGCGAATCTTCTCCTGCATGTCGGCCACCATCTCATCGGCCTCACGAGCCCGGTTGGTGGCCACCCCCACGATCGAGATCGCCCGGTAGACTTCTTTCACGTTTTTGCCGTCCAGCACCAGTACATTCAGTCCCAATTTCTCCAGGTTCCGGATCGTTGCCGGATCATTGGCGGTATTCGCCAGCACGAGATCCGGCTTCAGGGCCACCACTTGTTCCACATTGACGGTGAGCCCGCCCACTTTGGGGAGTGATTTCACCTCGGCGGGATAATCGTCATTGTCGGTGACTCCGACGACCCTGTCTCCCAGCCCCAGGGCAAACACGATTTCCGTGTTGCTCGGAATCAGCGAGATGATCCGCTGCGGTTCCTTTTCAATCTTGACGATCCGACCCGTCTGATCTTTCACGTCCACCGGATACTTGATCCCCTGCGGTTTTTTCGGCGACATCAAGTTCACGGAACCTTCCTCTTGCGCCGCACAACCGGCCACGAGCGAAAGAATGAGCAACAGGGACAAGAGCATGGACCAAACACGTTTGACTGACAACATCTTTCTCTTCTTCTCCTCTCCATGATGTGGATACAGAAATTTCTGCCGCGCCGGGCACAAAAAAATCCCGTGCCGGCGAGACACAGGAAGGAGAAGAGCATGCAAAACCGAGCGGACGCCCATGCGTGACCGCGGCATGCGTCTCTCCTTTGCCTCGAAGGAGATCGCCGTGTCGGAGAAAGGCAGGTCTCCTGGCTCATGGATCACCGAACCGGCCGCGCCTTCCCGTCTCTTTTCGCGACAGTGGCCCGATGCGACCGTTCTCCCCATTCACAGTGGCGGGACCGCGCCGGATTTTCACCGGTCTTCCCTCTTCGCTCTCCGCTTTCGCGGAAAGACCTTTCCCCCAGTTCCGATCCTTCGCTATCATTATATCTGACAGAGAATGCGGTTTCAATTTTGCCAACAGTCGGGAATGACTTCAAAATCGGCATGTCCCTGGAACACATGCAAGGAGGAACACGGATGAACACAGCGTCGTTTCTGATCGATCTCGGCAAGGAACACCGCGTCATTCGCGGAAACGTCACCCTGCCCGCCGGAGACGGTCCCCATCCGGTGGTGATCCTGTGTCACGGATTCAAAGGATTCAAGGACTGGGGGTTTTTCCCGCCACTCGCCGACAAGCTGGCCCGGGAAGGGTACGCCGCCATTCGCTTCAATTTCTCGATGAACGGTATGGGAGAAAACCCCGAATCCTTCGATGAGCTGGACAAATTCGCCCGCAATACCTTCAGCCGCGAACAGGAGGATCTGGCCGTGCTCCTGCGGGAACTCCGCCATGGGAGACTGCCGTTTTCCGGACGATTGGATGCGGATCGGGTCTCGCTCCTCGGGCACAGCCGCGGCGGAGGAAACAGCCTGATCTTTGCCCTGGATCATCCGGAGATCCGGTCGGTGGTCGTCTGGAACAGCATCCACCGGGCCGACTTTTTCGATCCGTCCTTCATCGCCGAGATTCGCGAAAAGGGAACGGCCCATGTGACCAACGCCCGAACCGGGCAGAACATGCCCGTTTCCCGGGAAGTGTTGGACGACATCAACGCCAACCGGGAGCGGTTCGACATCCTCGGCCGTCTGCCCAAGCTCGCCTGCCCTCTTCTCGTGGTGCAGGGAGACGCCGACGCTCCCCGTTTGAGGGAAGGCGCACCGAAATTGGCGGCCGCGGCTCCCCGGGGACGGCTTCACGTCATTCCGGAAACCGGCCACACGTTCGGGGCCGTCCACCCGTTTGCCGGGATGACTCCGGAACTGGAACAAGCGATGAAGGTCACGGTGGACTTTTTGAAGGAATCTCTTAATTGAGCGCGTGCGGAACGTCGTGAGGAATCGTTCCGCACGACCGGGTCCCGGGCTTCCGAGTTTGTCCGCATGACTCCGGAACGGACGGGCATCATAAGACGGAAGCATCCCGTCGATGCAAACCGTTCGTTCCCCCATCCTTTACATACGGTAGGGGGGTATTGTATAATGAGGTCAAAACGGAACTTCCGATGGATGATCCCGTCCATCGGGACACAAGGAGCGATGCAAGGATGAAAACCGTGGAACTGAAGGTTGAAGGCATGTCTTGCGGTCATTGCGTCAAAGCGGTGGAAAGCGCTCTCGAGCGCATCGGTGCCGAAGGAACGGTCGATCTGGCCGGCAAAACCGTGACCGTCCGCTTTGACGAGAACCGGCTCTCTCTCGAAAAGATCCGCGAAGCCATCGAGGACCAAGGGTATGATGTCACAACCTGAACCGAACCGGCCTGACGGTTGCCGGGACGCGAACGGCCCGCCTTTGCCGCGGGCCGATTTCCGCCGGAATGATTTCCCGGCATGTTTCCGTCACCCGGCGGGAGCATGCCGGTTCCTGTTTGAAACGTCGGTCCACGCTCATGAACATGACGCAGGGAGGTGAACCCCGTGACGATTCGCGACATCACCTTGCCGATCGAGGGCATGACGTGTGCAGCCTGTGCCGCCCGCATCGAAAAAGGTCTGAAACGACTCGACGGCGTGGAGGATGCACGGGTCAATTTCGCGCTCGAACAGGCCACCGTCAGGTGGAATCCGGGGAAAATCTCCGTGAAGGAACTGGAAGCCAAAGTCCGCGATCTGGGCTACGCGGTACGCACGGAAACGGTGGAGCTGGAGATCGGCGGCATGACATGTGCGGCCTGCGCCGCCCGCATTGAAAAGGGACTTCGCCGCATGGACGGGGTTGTGGAAGCGACCGTCAACCTGGCTCTGGAACGCGCCACGGTGGAGCTGCTGCCCGGGACGGTCTCCCCGGACCGGCTGATCGCCAAAGTGGAACGGCTCGGATACACCGCACGCCTGAAAACCGGGGAAACTCCCCGGGACAGCCGCACGGAAGAAGCGGGAAAGCGGCGACGGCGTCTGCTCATTTCGGTGCTGCTCTCCATCCCTCTCCTTTGGACGATGGTATCCCACTTCACCTTCACCTCATGGATGTGGGTGCCCGAATTCCTCATGAATCCGTGGGTGCAGCTTCTTCTGGCCACGCCCGTTCAGTTCTGGATCGGAGGCCCGTTTTACGTCGGCGCTTACAAAGCGCTCAAAAACCGGAGCGCCAACATGGACGTGCTGGTGGCCTTGGGGACTTCGGCCGCGTATTTCTACAGCCTGTTTCTGATCCTGACCCGGCCGCCGGATCACCACATGCCCGAACTGTACTTTGAAACGAGCGCCATCCTGATCACGTTGATCCTTCTGGGCAAATGGCTGGAGTTCCGGGCCAAAGGACGTGCCTCCGATGCAATCCGCAGGCTGATGGGGCTTCGTGCCCGCTCGGCCACCGTTCTTCGTGACGGAAAAGAAGTGCGGATCCCCGTGGAAGAAGTGATCCCCGGCGACCTTCTCATCGTCCGACCCGGCGAGAAAATCCCGGTGGACGGCACGGTCACGGACGGCCGATCCGCCGTGGACGAGTCGATGCTCACCGGCGAAAGCATCCCCGTGGACAAAAAACCCGGAGATCCGGTGACGGGCGCCACCGTCAACGGCCACGGAGCGCTCACCGTTCGTGCCGAACGGGTGGGCAAAGACACCGTGCTGGCCCAGATCATCCGGGTCGTGGAAGAAGCCCAGGGATCCAAGGCTCCCATCCAGCGCATCGCCGATCGCATCTCCGGCATTTTCGTCCCGGTGGTTGTGGCGATCGCCGTCGCCGTCTTCTGCCTGTGGCTGTTCATCCTTTCCCCCGGACAGTTTTCCACCGCGCTGGAGAACGCCATCGCCGTGCTGGTGATCGCTTGTCCCTGCGCACTCGGCTTGGCCACCCCCACCTCGATCATGGCGGGTTCGGGGCGGGCGGCCGAAGCGGGCATCCTGTTCAAAGGCGGAGAACATCTGGAGATCGCCCACCGGATCGATACGGTCGTCCTGGACAAAACCGGAACCGTCACCCGCGGGGAACCGGTACTGACCGACGTGATATCGGCCGGCAACCTGGAGGAACGCGAGTGGCTCCGGCTCGCCGCCGGAGCGGAGATCCGCTCGGAACATCCGTTGGCCCGGGCCGTGGTGGAGGGCATTCGCGCCCGGAACATTGAAGCGGGAGAGCCCGAGCGGTTTGACGCCGTTCCCGGTCACGGCATCCGGGCCGTGGTGGACGGCCGGGAAGTGTTGGCCGGGAACCGGCGCTGGATGACGGAAAACGGCATCGACATCCGCGAAGCTCTTCCCCGGCTCGAGGAGCTGGAATCCGCCGGGAAAACCGCCATGATGTTTGCCGTGGACGGCGCTTGGTCGGGCATCGTCGCGGTGGCCGATCCGGTGAAGGAAACCTCCCGGGAAGCGATCGGGCAGCTGCATGAGCTGGGCATCGAGGTGATCATGATCACCGGTGACAACCGGCGGACGGCAAAAGCCGTGGCCGATCAGGCCGGCATCGGCAAAGTGATGGCCGAAGTGCTGCCGGAAGGAAAAGCTTCCGCCGTCAAAGAGCTGCAACGCCAAGGGCGCAAGGTGGCGATGGTGGGTGACGGAATCAATGACGCTCCCGCCCTGGCTGTGGCCGATCTGGGCATGGCGATGGGCACCGGCACCGACGTGGCCATGGAAACCGCCGACATCACCCTGATGCGCGGAGATCTTCGGGCCATTGCCGGCGCGATGCGAATCAGCCGGCTCACCATGCGCAACATCCGGCAAAATCTCTTCTGGGCGCTGTTTTACAACTCGCTCGGCATCCCCGTCGCCGCCGCCGGCCTGCTGAAACCGTGGGTGGCGGGAGCCGCGATGGCCTTCAGCTCGGTATCCGTCGTGCTGAATGCCCTGCGTCTGCAACGGGTGAAGCTCTGAAAACCGAACACATGACATCCCGGGAAGCCGCAGCGGGGCCTTCAGCAAAACCGGCGGGCCGCCCCCCGGGATGCACAACGTTCAAACATTTTTCAGCAACTTCCCGCCCGTTTCATCCGTCATGGAGATACCCGAAACCGGGACGGAGGAAGTCGCATTCCGTCCGCCGCTTTTTCCCCGCGGCAGGCGTGCGTTCGCATCGCCGGTGGAAGGAGGCAAACCGTTGGAACACACCCGCTTGAACCATGACGCAAACCACGAAGACGCATGCGCCCGGAAAAGCCATCATCCGGAAAAGGTGAAAACCAACCTGATCACCCGTCTCAACCGGATCGAAGGCCAGATCCGCGGCGTGAAAAAAATGATCGAAAACGACACGTACTGCGATGACGTGCTCAACCAGATCGCCGCCGTCCAAGCGGCGCTGAACGGCGTCGGGAAAATGCTTCTGGAAAATCACCTCAAAAGCTGCGTCGTGGAGCGTCTGCAAGAGGGGGATCTGGAAGTGGTGGACGAGCTGATGACCACCATGAAGAAACTGCTCAAATGAGGGGCACAACCCGACGGAAAGGGTCCGGTCCCATGAAAAAATCCGCCGGGCGCATGCCGGCGGATTTTCCGGGCCGTATCGGGATCACGTTTCATCCCAGCAAAAAGACTGGCGGGAAATGCCAGCCCTTTTGCCCAAGGGGGTCAAACAAGATGTGATTAGGTGTTCGCACATTTAGTATATCAAATATTTCGACGCAGTGTAAACCCTTTTTTTACGGAAATCGTGAACTTTTTTATTTCCGGAAATGCCTTCGATTGGATGTTTCCCACTTGATGAGAGGAAATCCTTGAAATTTACAGATCAATCATTGACATTTTCAGAAATCGCCGGTTGTCTCCGGTTCATCCTGCATCATCCGGCCTTCTCCGGTATTCCGGTTCCGAACATGAAAAACCCGGCCGGGTCATGCCCGACCGGGAGTCGAACGCTCAAATCATGATGGACGAAGTACTGCTTTCAAAGATTTTGATTCCAGCCTTCTCGCGCATCATGACCAGATATTTGGTATACAGCCGCCAATAGGCCTGCCACAGAGGATCGGCGAACGACCGGTAATGGATCTTCAGCCCGAGACGGGTGGCTTCCTGGTGATCGATCACCGTTCCGTGATTGGGATACTTTTCGATGTTGCTGAGCTGCTCCGCCACTTTCCGTGCCGCCCGGACGTCATTTTTGAACATGGAACGGCTCAACCACTTGACAGCCAAACGTTTCGAATGTTCGATCGATTTGTGACAAAAATCGATCAATGCGGCATCCACCCCTTGCAAGAAGGGCAAATACGCAGGGTTGAGCGGCTGTCCGCCGGCATGCTCCCGCTTGATCAGCTCGAGCCCGTTGAGAAACGCCTGTGCCGGACGATATTGATACCCGAACGTCGTGGGAATGGACACCTGGGGATCAATCGGTCCGAGTTCCGATGTATCGCTCATCATGATCTCATCCGCCGCCAGCGAAATCAGCGTCGCTGCGCTTTTGGCCGCCTGGGGAACGACGACGCGCAAGTGCCTGGTTCTGGACAACAGCGTGTGCACCAGCGTTTCCGCCGCATTGGGGTCACCGCCGGGGCTTTCGAGGAGCAGATCCACGTCACTGTTTTCATCCAGCGAGGCCACGATTTCACAGAAGGGGGCGATATCCTCACGCAAAATGGCGCTCTCGGGATGGGACAGATTGGCGATATACACCAAAATCCTTCGCCCGGTCGCCTTCTCCATTTCGCGGATGAACTCCTGGCGTTCATATCGGTCACGGTGAATCGCATGGTACAGCGGTGTCTGATTGGGCATGGGCATTTTAAAGCTCATCGTGCCCGCACTCACCCCCGTGGGATCTTTGGTTTAGTCCCGGTACGGTCGGCCGTACAGCTTTTCTTTTTTCGGTCTCATCCCCAACAATTCCATATCCTGCTTGAGCTTCTGCATGTTGCGGGCAAGTTCCTCGTATTCGTTCTTCTTGTTCCAGCGTGCCAGGAGTTCCTCCTTGGCCGCGATCAGCGCGTGAAGCATGTACGTTCCTCCTTGAAAACCGCAGGATATCTTAAGTATACTATATGTTTTCATCTTCAGGAAGGTCTCATGCATCCGACCCTGGTCACAAAAAAACGAAACTCACCCGTCCAGCGCCAGATTCACCTTGTACCCCGAGTGCTTGCGCACATTGAGCACCCCGACATCGAGCACCAGATACTGCCCCTTGATCCCCATGAGACGGCCGTTGATCTCCGGTTGCTTGTCGAGACTGATCGACTTGACGGTTTTCGGCGGTTCCACTTCCGGGTAGCGGATCTCGGTCACCTCCACCTCTTCCAGCCACCAGGTCCGGTACTCCTCCGGCAGAAGGGCCCGCACCTCTTCCCGAACGTCAAACAGATCACGATCGGCCACTTCGTTTTTCAGCATTTTGCGCCAATCGGTCCGATCGGACAAAAAACCGGCCAAATGCGCTTCGATGACGCCGGCCAGGTGGCGGGTGGGGACTTCGAGAATGGGCATGGCCCGCACCGCTCCCTGGTCGATCCACCGTTCCACCATGCGCCGCTTGCGGGTGATGCCCACTTTCACGTCACTGCTCAGGGCCAGATAGACAATGTGCGGCTGCATGCAGTGCTCTTCCCCGAACTTCGGATCCCGGCACGTTCCCCTCTCAAAATGGCACATCGACGGTTTCACGATGCACAGGTCGTTTTCCGCCAGTTTGGTGAAGCACGGCCAGCATGAACCGCAGTTGTAGGTTTTCTTCACTTTCCTTCCGCAATGGATGCAATGAATCTCACCGAGGAACGAAATCCGCACCGTGCGGCCCAGCCACTCATCCAGCGGTATCTCTTCGCCTCCCACTCTCGCGAAGAACGAGACCGGTTCCCCGTATTGATGCGAAAGCGGCAGGAGATGTCCCGTCCGGTCCAAGGCAGGTCATCCTTTCTTTCCGTGGACTTCCTCTTCCCACTCCCTGCCATTGTACCATCTCCGGAAGATCAGCGAAACGGATTTTTGAAGCGGTACGGAGGCTCCAGCCCCCGCCGGAACCGTTTCCACCCCGGTCTGAGCCGGAGAAGGATCAGGACGCCCAACACCAGCACCACAAACCAGACCGTCATTTGGGAGATGAACACCAGCCCCAGCAAAATGACGCCCACCGTGGTGAAAAACGAGGCCAGGAACAGGTAACGGGTGGCCGCCAGAGACAGCAACCAGATGATGACTCCGATGAACATCAGCACCGGGCTGAGGATGAGCAGCGCCCCGGCCGCCACCGCCAACCCCCGGCCGCCCCTGAATCCGAGAAAGACCGAATACATCGATCCGAGCGTCACCGTGACGGCCGCGAAACAAGCCCCCGCCCAACCGGCGACGCCGAAGGCCAACAAGGTGGCGGCCATGCCCTTCACCACGTCGATCAAGACCAGCAAAAACGCTTCCCGGGGATACAGCGCGTGCGGCGGAGGAATCCGCCCGGCCACGGACAAACGGGGAACCGCCCACAGATGCAGCGGAAACGCCCCGATCAGATAGGCGATGATCACCGCGAGAAGCCATTTCATCCGGACCCCTCCTTTCCGACCGGTTTCCAGGGAGGCGGCAGCCGCCGGAAGATCAGCATCATCAACAGAACGAGACCGAAATAGCCGAAGAGCGGGTACAGAAACCTGACCAGCACCGGAAATCCGATCAGGGACAACAGGTATCCCGCCGCGAACACCGCGATCGCCGACGCCTGCCGGCTCCAGCCCGCCATCCCGGACAAGCCGGCCGTCAGACCGTACACATTGCCCACCAGCGTGGTGAAAATTTCCGCCCACAGCACGCCCAGAAAGAACAGGCGAATCCCTTCGCCCAGCGCCCGGATCACCCGTGCCATCGGGATCTCCATCACCGACGCCTCGGCAAAATACAGCCCCAGGGCAAAATGGGACGCCAGCAACATGGCGCCCAGCCCCAATCCGCCGAGCCAGCCCCCGAGCCGCAACGTCCGCTCGTCCTTGATCTGCGCGCCCAGCGGCACCAACACGGCCTGGGCGGAAGCCAGATTGAACGCCACGTACGCCGTGGCGGACAGCAGCCAGTGTCCCCCCGTTCGCACGGGATCGGCGACGCCGGCGAACGCTTCGCCGTCCGCCGTCCACGCATGAACCGCGGCGAGGACCGTGAACAGAATCATCGCGGGCACCACGATCGAATTGACCGCCAGGATGCCGCTCATTCCCCGGACGATCACCCAGAAGGCCAGGAGCGCCGTTCCCGCCACCCCGAGATGAAACGGGAGTCCCAGCTGCTCCCGGAACAAAGAGCCCGTTCCGGACATCATCGCGGTGGTCACGCCGAACAGCATCACGCCGGTCCAGACCGTCATCCACCCGCCGAGCCGCCCTCCGAACAAGTAGTCGTTGAATTCCTCGTAGGATTGCGCGTCCAATCGGGCCCCCATGCGCATCATCCGCGTTCCCAGCCAGCCGAACAGCAGCGAAGCGATGACGATGCCCCACGCCCCGGCCGGTCCGAAGCCGGTGAAAAACGTCAAGATCTCCTGTCCGGATGCAAATCCCGCGCCCACCACCGTCCCCATGAAGGTGAACCCGATCCGGACGGCCGCCGACCAGCTCCCCTTCACCCCTGCTTCCCTCCTTGTCCTCTCCCCATCAGTGTATGGGACGGGAAAAGCAGGTAGAACCCCGATCGGAACCGGCAGGCGGACACAAAAAAAGACCAGCGAGTTTTCGCTGGTCTCATCCGGCCTTCCACCGGGATTGATCAGTTCCTTCCGAAGGGCCAAGTACCCGGACCCGGATTTTTTCTGTCACCGTCCCCGCCCGGCGGTTCAGTGCCGGGGTCGTCATCTTTTCTGCCCGGACGACCGTCATCATGGCCGCCTCTGCCATCCCCGTCCTTGCCGTCATCGTTTCCGTCGCCCGGTTTCTCTTCCTTTTTCTCCGGTTTCAGCTTCACCGTTGCGGGATCGGAAGCCATTTCGGCGTTTTCGGGATCATCGGCTTCGGTGTCGATGGCCACCACACGATAGGTGTAGACTTTTTCGCCACCGCCTCCGCCACCGAGCCAGTCGAGGAAGCCTCCGCCACCGTCATTCGGCGGCTGGACGGATGTGTCTTCAAATTGGGTCGAACCCGGTCCGGCTTCGCCCACCACCTGGAAGTCTCCGCCTTCGGAACGCTCGATGCGGAACTTCACGCGGGAGCTCATCCGTTTCCAACGAACGATGACCTTGTTCTCTTTGGCGTTGTACTTCGCTTCGATGATTCTGGGCGGCTCAAGCTTGAACGGCGGCTCCGGTTCCGGAACGCCCGGGTTCTTGAATTTCTTCTTGGGCGTATCCTTCAGCGTTTCCGACATCACATAGCTGAAGATCTTGGCCGGCGCGCTGCCACCGGTCATCTCTGGGCCTTTTTCTTTCTCGTAGAAGAGCATGACCGCTCCCACGAGATCCGGCGTGTACCCGACGAACCAGGCCGATTCTCCTTTTTGGGTCGTTCCCGTCTTGCCGGCCACGTCCCGACCGTCCTTCAGCCGGGCTTTTTTACCGGTTCCGTCCTCGACGACCTGTTTCAGCATCCGGGTCATGTAATACGTGGATTTTTTGTCAAACACCTGTTTCTCTTCCAGATCATCCGGCTTCTTTGTATCGCCGTTCGGTAATCTCACTTCCTTGATGGTATGAGCCGGAATGTAGGAGCCGAAGTTGGGATACACCGAATACGCCTGAGCCATCTGGACGGTGTTCACACCTTTGCTCATTCCGCCCAAGGCCAACGGGGCCCATCCCTTGTCCGCCTGTTCCATCGGCAACCCCAACTCTTGGGCGTACCGGAAGGCACGTTCCAGTCCCATCTCTTGCAACAGGTGAATGGTGGACAGGTTGAGCGACTGTTTCACCATTTCCTGCATCTCGACGTCCCCTTTGGCATCGCCGCTGTAGTTTTTCGGTTCCCATTCGCCGATTTTGATCTTTTCATCTTTCACTATACTGTATTCATTGTAGTCCTTGTCCTTGATGGCCGGCGTGTAGACGGTGAGCGGCTTGATCGTCGAGCCCGGCTGAATCAGCTGGGTGGCGCGGTTCATGAAGCCCGGCGCGAACTCGCGTCCTCCGCCCACGGCGGCGATCAGACCCGTTTTCGGATCCAGCAGGGTGATCCCCGCATCGGCTCCCGTCAGGGGTTTGCCATCGTTGTTGGTGAACAGCTCATCCTTTTTCAGAGCCTCTTCCACCGCTTTTTGCGCCTTCGTGTTGAGTCCGGTGAAAATGTGGTATCCGCCTCTTTCCAGTTCTTCCCGGTCGATGTTGTATTTCTCTTTCAGTTCCTTGGCCACCAGATCCTTGTAGGCGGCATACCCGGACTTGACTGCATACCTTTTGTAGCAATCCTCGCAGACTTCCAGCGGTTTTTTCGCCAGTTGTTCCGCTTCTTCCTGGGAAATCAGCGGCGGCATCACGTCATCCACCGGCAAGACCAGCTTCAGCACGACGTTGCGCCGTTCGATGGCCTTTTCTTTTTTCCGCAGCGGGTTGTAGGTGGTGGGTGCCTTGGGCATGCCGGCCAGCATGGCCGCTTCTTCCTTTTTCAAGCTTTTTTGGGTCAAATCCACATCGAAATAAACCTTGGCCGCCATTTGCACCCCGGCAATCTCCCCGCCGAAGTTGATGTAGTTCAGGTACGCTTCGAGGATCTTGTCTTTCGAATAATCCTTCTCCAGCAGGAGGGCGCATCCCAGCTCGCGGATTTTCCGGGTCATCGTCTTGCTGTCGTCCTGCAGGACGATGTTTTTGCACACCTGCTGGGTGATGGTGCTGGCTCCTTGCGCCGCACCGAAGGAAACAATGTTTTTGATGACCGCGCGTCCCAGCCCCTCAAAGTCGATGCCGTTGTGTTCGTAGAAGCGGCGGTCCTCCACCTTCACGAAAGCATCCACCATCAAATTGTTGTGCTTACGCAATTCTTCGATTTTCACATGCTCCCGCAATGCCGCTCCGAACTGGGCCACGACTTGCTTATTACTATCATAGATTTTGGAGACCTGCGGCATGTTTTCCGCCTCAATGCTCTCCAGGTCGTAGAAATCGGCGGACAGCATGATGGCGGAACAACCGCCCACGGTCAGCAGGAGCACGGTGAGCAGGACCAGCAGGATCCACTTCATGTTGAAGAAGCGTCGCCAGCCCGTTTTCACGCTCACTTTGCCTGCGCCTCTCGCGGAGCGGGCGCTGCGGGACGTGGGTCCCACCCGCTGGCTGCGGGACCGGGGAGGCATCGGGGTGTAGCTGCTGCGCAGCTGATCCCGGCGATCATTGTTCCTGCGGAAATCGTCCATCGCGCCTTCCCTCCTGTTTTTTCTTCTCGTCACTCGCGTCTCTATCCAACTGACTGCTTATTCAAGAAAGATCCCATCCATGATTGCGCGGGCGGCATTCCGCTTCCCCGACAATGAGATTCTGTGGTATAGTGAGGCGGGGGTGAACGCTTTGAACCGGGATGCCGCAATATTCGCCTGTCGTTTCACCGGATTTGCCGGACTGGCCGCCAGCCTGTTCTTGTGGAAGGTGGCGGGGACCGGTTCGTTTCTCGCCGGTCTCGTCGGATCGGCCTGTTGGTTCGTGCTCGGCGAAACGGTCCGAAGGCGCCGGGGGCAATAAAAAGCCCGGCCCCTCCGGTTGAGGGACTCTCCCATTATAGCGCAAAATTGGTTCAGAAGGTTTGTCTGTTTTAAAAAATATTACAGTAGTATTACGTGAATCTTATTGCTATTTTACATGATACAGCCAATGGGTGAAACCCCCCGTCACCGGGATCACCGCGCCCGTGATCAGGTCCGAGTCGGGGTGGGCCAAAAACCGCACGACGCGGGCGATGTCTTCGCCGGTTCCCGGCCGGCCCGCCGGCGTGCGCGGATCGGTGTGCCCGCGGACATCGGCGATTTGTGCTTCCTTGAACGGATCCCGAATGTCGCCGGGCACCACCATGTTGACCGTGATGCCGTGCGGTGCCTCTTCCCGGGCCAGCGTCCGCGTCAACGACAAGAGTCCCGTTTTGGCCGCCGCATACGGGCCGTATCCTTCCCACCCCCCCATCTGCTCCACCTCGGCGTACCCGAACGTGATGATCCGCCCGAACCGCCTCTCGCGCATGCCCGGCACCACTTCGCGGATCAGCCGGAACACGCCGGACAGATTGCCGTCCACCATTTCCCGCCAGGTGTCGTCATCAAACTCCGTCAGCCGCTTCGGCCGGAACGTGAACGGTCCCGCCGCGCATACCAGAACGTCGACCCGTCCCCATGCGGACATCACTTCGTTCGCCATTCGCCGGACATCTTCCCCGTCGGCCACGTCTCCCTGCAACAGAAGACATTCCCCATGTATTTTTTCGATCCGTTCCTTCCATTTGTGTCCCGCTTCGACACTTTTCCGGTAATTGAGCACGATGCGAAATCCGTCTTCCGCCAGGGCACGTGCCACCTGCACCCCCAGCCCTTTCACTCCTCCGACGATCCATGCCACGCGAGTTTCCATTTCCGATCCCTCCTTGCTCCATTGTAACGGAAGGGGGAACGACTGCAAAAAAATTCCCGCCCTGAAACAGGGCGGGAAGATATGGACGATCTCCGGACCGCTTTTCAAACAGCTTTCACATGGGGCCTGCGGAAAACGTTCTCATTTCGAAACGCTTGCCGATTTCACGAACGTCCGGGTGAACGGCTGTCCGTCCACGGTTTTTCCGGTGATCTCCACCGTGATGTTGTACACCCCGGGGGTGCTCACCGCCAATTTGCCGGCATGGAGGTTCCGGCCGCTTGCGGGATTCAGGCGGAGATGCAGGGCCGAATCGGATTTCGTTTCACCCTGGACGGTGCGGACGGCTTTCACGTCCACCTTGACGGAGTTCGGGTCAATGCGTCCGTTCGTCAGTTTCACCTCGACCGGGACGCTTCCCTTGCCCAGCGCCGGCAGCTTCACCGTCACGGGCGACGTGCCGCCGCGCCATCCGGCCAACAGGAAGTAGGCATCCCGTTTGGGCGATTGAATGGTCAAGGTCCAGGAACCGCTTTCAGGTGCGGAGATCTTGAAGCCCTGGACGGACGCTCCGCGGAAAAACGCCTCGTCGGTCGAGGAACCCCACTCCCGGCTGGTGCGGTCATACGTTTTTCCGGAGGGAGACACCAGTTTCACTTGGACGTCCGGAGATTTGGTCAGCACGTGGAACAAGGCTTCCTTGGCCCCTTCATCCACGTGAATCGTCCGGGAAACGGCCGCTCCGGCGGCAAGGGGGCCTCCGTGCATGTACTGATTGACCGGCTCCGCGGATGCTTCCGTGCTCTCCAGTCCCTTCGCCGATGCGGCATTGGCGGTCACCGCGGACGATCTCAGCACCGATTCGATCCGTCCGAACACCGCGGACCCGGTGCGGATTTTGTCATGGTCCAGATCGGCGGTGAACAGATGGTTTCCGTACGGCAGGTAGGTGCTCCAGACATTGACCAGACCGTCATTGTCACCGTATTGGGACAGGTAGAGTCCCCCCATTTGCAGGGCGGAGAACAGCGGACCCCAGTTTGTCCCGGCTGCGGTGTAATACGTGTTTTTGGTGGCGTTTGCATGGCCGTCCGTCTGTTGACGGTACTGGGCCATTTGACCGGTTTGCAGGGAATAGGTGGCATCGGTTTTCTGCCCCAGCAGATCGGCCAGCCAACCGGCCCACCAGCTGTAGGCGAGATCCGCCAGATGCGACCCGTGGTGCGGAGATCCCAGGGTCACCACGCGTCCCACATAGGGGTGCGCTCCGTAGTGGATCAAGGCGGCCTGGGTGTCGGGACCTCCCTTGCTGTGGGCGACGATGTTCACCTTCTGACCGAAGTGATTGTAGATGCTCTGCAGCATGGATGCCAACAATTGGCCGTTGTCCCACTGGCTCTTGGGCGTTCCTCCGGCATCATACAACTGGACGAATGCAGTGCGATATCCTGCCTGATACGCCTTCTCGTACATGTCGTTCAGTCCGTGGTACTCCGTTTCATCCCACCAATCCTGGGCACGGCCGTTCATCCCCTGAACAAAGACGATCGGAGGCTTGGAAGGATCGGCGTTGGGCGGAGTGGCTCCGAGAAACCAAGTGCCCGGCGTCGTCACATTGGACGGAGGCGGAAGCTGGAGTGCGGACACCTCACCGTTTGCATTCACGATCCCCATCGGGGTCGGAGCGGGCGGCTTCCCGGGAGCTGCGGGGGCAAAACCGGTTGGCGCCAGCAGCAGTACCAAACACAGGAAGAAAGCCAACCATTTGCGCATGCTGTCAACTCCCCTCCAGAGATTGAAATATTTGGTTTGAATCTTTTTTCTCTTTTGTTTATTTCGACAATAATCGACATAAATCCTTTTATCCGTGAAATTTTTTTTCGGATCCGGAAACAACGGTGGCCGGGAGTGTCCGGAAGCTTCGGGACCCCGCCGGGCGCCGGTTCCGCCGATGAATGGCAACCGGCGCCGCGGACGTGAGAACTCCGGAACCCTGTCCGTGCCCGAACCGGGCTTACGTATCCGATTCCGACAATCGCTCCATCAATCGCCGCATGTCTGCCGGCAAAGGAGATTCCCACTCCATCCATTCCCGATGCCGGGGATGGAGCAAGCGAAGTCTGGCCGCGTGCAAGGCCTGCCGGCCGATCCATCCCTCCTCCTCTCCGCGACCGTAGAGCGGATCGCCGATCAGCGGGTGGCCGATGGACGACAGGTGCACCCGGATCTGGTGCGTGCGGCCCGTTTCCAGACGCAAGCGCAGCAGGGCAGCCCGTTCCCAAGCGTTCAGCACCCGGTACCGAGTGACGGACGGATATCCCCCCTCTTTTTCGGTCATCACCCGGTACAGCCCGGCCTCCGGGTCATGACCGATCGGGGCGTCGATCGTCCCTTCCGGCGGCTCCGGAATGCCGTGGCAAATGGCCTGGTATTCGCGCTCATATCGCTTGTGGATCATTTGCTCGGCCAGAAACCAGTGAGCCTGGGCATGTTTGGCAACCGCCATCAATCCCGACGTGTCCCGGTCGAGCCGGGTGACGGGCCGCATGGTGTGATGCTCCCCGCGCTGCTGCCAGTAATGCATCAGTCCGTTGGCCAAGGTGCCTTCCTTGTATCCGCGGGTCGGATGGACCACCAAACCGGGCGGCTTGTCGATGATGATCAAATCGGCATCCTCATAGACCACCCGAAATTCAACCGGTTGCGGCGGAAGATGTTCGGTCCGGTCTTCCGGCATGCGGATTTCCACCAAATCCCCTTTCTTCACCCGGGCCGTGAACCAGATCACTTCCCCGTTCACCGTCACCAACCGGTTCATCTTCAATTTGTTCATCAGCCTCCGGGAGAACCGGAAGCGGTTTCTCAGCACCTGTTTCAGCATCAAGCCGTCCTCTTCCGCCGTCACCCGATGGCTGAAGACGGGCGTTTCTTTTTGTTCCATTCCCACACCTCTGATGCCCCTTGTGAAATCACACGCCCCAGTATATCACACCCGGCAGACGTCGGGAGCGCATCTCCCGGTTCGCTTCCGCTTCCGTCCGCCGCTTCCCTCGTTCAATACATGGACAAACCCATGCAGTTTCCGTATAATGGTTTCATTGAAAACGCATACTTCTCGCAGGGGAGCTGGAGAATGGCCGGCTGAGAGTGTGCACCGATGCACAGACCCTTGTACCTGATCCGGGTAATACCGGCGAAGGGAGATGTGGAACCGGCTTCACGGAAACCGGCTTCATACTTGTCCGTTTGTGCCAGGCAAGCGATTGGCGCCTCCCGGATCGGGGAGGCGTTTTTGATTTGCATGCGCAAAAGGAGGAACATCAGATGCGATTCGGAAAATGGTGGGCGTTCGCATTGGCGGCGCTGCTTCTGCCGATGACGGCCTGTGCGGGCGAACCGGCCGGCAAAACCGGCGAGCAGGGGCTGAAAAAAGTGACCCTCGTCCTGGACTGGACGCCCAACACCAACCACACCGGTCTGTACGTCGCCCGTGACAAAGGATATTTCAAGGCGGAAGGACTGGACGTGACCATCATCCAGCCCGGGGAAACGGGCGCGGAGCAGATGGTGGCCACGGGCAATGCGGATTTCGGCGTCAGCTACCAGGAAGGGGTGACCCAGGCACGGACGCAACAGGTGCCCATCGTGTCGATCGCGGCGGTGCTGCAGCACAACACGTCCGGATTTGCCTCCCCGGCAGCCAAAAACATCACCCGCCCGAAGGATTTTGAAGGAAAAACCTACGGCGGCTGGGGTTCCCCGGTGGAGAAACAAATGATTTCCTCGCTCATGGAAGCGGATCAGGCCGATCCGAACAAGGTGAAAATCGTCAATACCGGAAACGTGGACTTCTTCACCGCCACGAAGAGAGACATCGATTTCATGTGGATTTACTACGGATGGACCGGCATCGAAGCCGAGCTGCGCGGCGAGAAGCTGAACATGGTCTGGATCACGGATTACGGCAAGCAGCTGGATTATTACACCCCGGTCCTGATCACCGGCGAGAAAACCGTCAAGGAGGATCCCGACACGGTTCGCGCGTTTCTGAAGGCCGCGGCCCAAGGATATGAATTTGCGGCCCAACACCCGCAAGAAGCGGCGGATATTCTCGTCAAAGCCGTCCCCGATCTGGATGAGAAACTGGTCCACAAGAGCCAGGAATGGCTGAGTCCCCGCTACAAGGCGGACGCCCCCGCCTGGGGCATCCAGAAACGGGAAGTATGGGAGAACTACGCCGCCTGGATGAAACAGCACCAACTGCTGGAAGGTGAATTTGACGCAGCAAAAGCATTCACCAACGAATTTCTGCCCCAAGGAGGAAAATGACCGTGGCGCGCACGCTGCTGAGCGTACAAATCCTGCCTCGCACCCCGGACGGCGGGGACGTGATTCCGTATGTGGACCGGGCCATCGAAGTGATCCAGGCGTCGGGGCTGCCCTTCCGGGTGGGACCGCTGGAAACGACCATGGAAGGAGAACTGGATGAACTGCTGGCCGTGGTGGCCCGGATGAACGAAGAAATGGTCCGGATGGGTTGTCCGAGCGTGATTCATCAGATCAAGATCTACCACAACACGGAAGGGGCCTCGATGAACGAGCTGACCCGCAAGTACGATCCGCCCGCCGGAGGCGGTGAATCGAAATGAATGCGGACAAACAGGGACGGCGATCACGGGCGAATGCCCGTTTTCGCCGGTATTGGCAGGGGGGATGGCCCCCTTTTCTCTTGGGAATGATCCTGCTCACGGTCTGGGAGACGGCCGTCCGGAAAGGCTGGGTGGAAGCATGGCTCCTGCCCGCTCCCTCGACGGTCGGGAAGGAATTCATCGCATCGGCGGAACGCATGTGGCCCGATCTTCTCTCCACCGCCACCGTCGCCCTGACGGGTCTCGCCGCCGGGGTGGCTGCCGGAGCGGTGTTCGCCTCGCTCCTTCATCTGTCCCGGCTGCTCCGCGCGGCACTCTACCCGCTCATCGTGCTGTCGCAAAACATTCCGCTCATCGTTCTGGCTCCCCTGTTGGTGATGTGGATGGGATTCGGCGATGAACCGAAAGCGCTGATCGCCGCCCTGGTCTGCTTTTTTCCGGTCACCGTGGCCGTGCTGGACGGATTCCGCCGCACGGATCCGGTGTTGATCTCATACATGCGAATGGCGGGCGCTTCCCGGTGGCAGCTCTTTTTCCTTTTGGAATGGCCTTCCGCCCTGCCTTCCTTCTTTTCCGGAGCAAAACTGTCGGCCGCCTACAGCGTGATGGGCGCCGTCATCGCCGAGTGGCTCGGCGCCGAGCGGGGACTGGGCATGATCATGCAACTGGCCGCTTCCTCGTTCCGCACCGACCGGGTCTTCGTCGCCACCTTGTGGGTGATTCTGCTGAGCTTGCTGCTCTTCTTCGCCATGGGATGGCTGGAGCGTCTGGCCGTTCGGGGAAAAGCGGGAGGTGATGCAGGATGAAACTGGAAGTGAACAGCCTCTCCTTTTCCTACGGAAACGAACCGGTGATCCGCGATTTGTCGTTCGGCGTGAAGGAAGGAGAGTTCGTCGCCCTGATCGGTCCGTCCGGCAGCGGCAAGAGCACGCTGTTTCAACTGATCGGCGGCCTCCTGAAGCCCGCCTCGGGCGACATCCGGCTGAACGGCCGACCGGTCACGGGCCCCCGCGGACACGTGGCCTACATGCCGCAGCAGCCCTCCCTGCTTCCCTGGCGAACGGTGGAGGCCAACGTCCGACTGGGCCAGCAGCTGGGAGGGGGCACGCCCGACCGGGAGGAGGTCAAACGGCTTCTCCGCGGAGCCGGACTGGAGGATGCCGCGGGCAAGTACCCGCATGAACTGAGCGGCGGCATGCAGCAGCGGGTGGCCTTCATCCGTGCGCTCGCCGGCCGGAAGGATCCTCTCCTGCTGGACGAGCCGTTCGGGGCCCTTGACGCGCTCACCCGTACCCGGATGCAGCAATGGCTGCTGTCGATGCTGCAAGCGGAACGCCGCACCGTGCTGTTCATCACTCACAGCATCGACGAAGCGCTGCTCCTGGCCGACCGCATCCTGGTCCTTTCGCACCGGCCCATGAGCCTGGTGCGGGAGATTTCCGTTCCGTTCCCCCGATCCGACCGGTTCCGGTTGCGCGGCAGCGCCGACTGGTTCGGGCTGCATCGGGAGATCGAAAACTTGCTCCTCCCGGAGCCGCCGGACATGCCATCCCCTTGATGCGGACTCGCACTTCCCCGCATCCCACATTTGCAAGGGGTTTCCGGGGAAAACCGCATTTGGTTCCGAAACGAACACCCCCCGCATGGATGGGATCCATGTCCGGGGGGTGTCGACTTTTCTTCCGGTCATCCCGCTTCCGGGAAGAACGACTTCCTTCAGTACGAGACACCGGTTCGGTGATGGGTTTTCGCAAACTCTTCGGGGTCGGGGTCAAACCAGCGTTCGTCATATTTCTTTACGTAACGTCCCTCCGGAGTGATGTACCCCGAACCCCAGGTGGGATCCATGATGATCCATCTGCCGTCGGCATAGGCTTCCACCCAGGCATGCCTCTGGTCTCCCGCTTCCCCCTCCACGAACCGGGACGGGATGCCGGAAGCCCTCAGCAGAGCCAGCGTGAGAAACGCGTAATCCTGGCAGACGCCGGACTTGGTCCGGAGGGATTTCAAGGCGCTGTCGTCCCAGGCAAAGGTGTTGTTCCGGAATTTGTCCATGTCATAGCTCATCGTTTGAGCCACGTACCGATAAATCGCCTTGGCCTTGGAACGGTTCCCTTTCACTCCCCGGGTGAGGGAAGCGGCCAGCTGTCGGATCTCCGGGTGATCCGACTCGATCCCCCTGGACGGGAGCAAGTGGCGCATGTCTTCCTTGACCGTGCTCTCCATGCGGAACCCGGCCACGGTGAAAAAGCGGAAGTAATCGCGGTTTTCCTTGGTGATTTCCGGAACGTACAGGGTGACTTCGTACGTGCCGGGTCCGAAGCGGAACCACACGTTTCCGTCAAAGCGGTGGTTGCGGATCGGAAGGAAGTAGGTCGCCTGATCGTTCCCCTTCTTGGTCTGCACGATCAGGTGGGTGGTCTGGGAGGCAAACTTGGCCTTCGGATCCACCGTTCCCGCGATGTTCATCGTCATGCCGGCCACGTCTCCGCCCGCCGTCGGAGAGATGAGCCGGATGCCCCGTTCCTCGTACAGCCGGGTGTAGGAAATCGGCTCAAGCACGCGCTCCGACAAATTTTCGGCGTAGAGGGTGGCTCCTTCCACAAACGTCCCCTTCTGTTTTTCCTCGGGAACCATCACCTGCACTTCATGTATTCCCCGGCCGTACAACAGGGGAATCCGTTCGTCAAACCGTCCGGCGCGAACGGGGATCACTTTTTTCCAGGATTGTCCGTCTTTTTTCACCCGGACCAGGAGTTCCCGCCAGGACGAAGCGACGGTTCCCTTGATGCGAAGCTCTTTCCAACCGGAAACGAGACCCGTGGTCGGCTCCTCCAGTTTGAGTCCTCCGTTGACTCCGGAGACGGAGTACGCGATGTCCCGTCCTTGGGAAGAATCCGTGTTGACCGCTTCGAAGGTGGTCATCGGATAAAAATAGGAATCGTTTCCCTGCCCGGGCAGCCGGACCTCCACCCGGTACGTGCCGGCTCCCTGAAACAGGCGAATCTTCGATCCGAATGTCCCGTCATTCAGCGGGAGATAGTAATCCATCCGGTCGGGAAGCGGATTGTCGGTCCGTCCCAACAACTGCACCCGGACCCAGACCAACTTCCGGGAAAGGTTGTGATGGTCGCCCACCGTTCCGGCGATTTCCAACGTTCCGTGTACCTCCACCCGTTTATCCTTGGGCGCGGACAACGACGCCTTCACCTTCTCGGCATACGGCTTCAGCACCGTTTTCGTCTGTGCGGTGTCTTTGTCTTTTGCCGAAAGGGAGCCGGGAATGGTCAGACCGGTCGTCTTTTCCCCGGGGGTTTTGCTCTCTTCAAGGATCGTCACGGCTTTTTCCCCGGCGAAGGCCAGCCCGGCGGCCGATGCCACCAGCAACATGGATCCCGCCAGTATCCATTTCCATTTCATGTGCAATCCGGCCTTTCGTGTCAAAGCTTCATCGCCTGCCGAAAAATACAATTTTTTCTACTTTTGGACATATCGACCACAAAATCCTTTTTTCACAAAGAAACCCCCTGCCCAACCGGGCAAGGGGTGGATGATGCGGCCTGCAGCCTGCAGGCTTTCGCTTTGAAGAAAGGGCTCAGGTTGCGACCCCTTCCGGGAGGTTTTTCAAAAACGTCTCTTCGTCCCAAATCGTGATTCCCAACTTTTTCGCCTTGTCCAGCTTGGAGCCTGCTTTTTCCCCGGCGATCAACAGATCGGTTTTCTTGCTGACGCTGCCGGTGACGTTGGCCCCCAGCGATTCGAGCAGAGCGGCCGCCTCGTTTCTGGACATCGACGACAAGGTGCCGGTCAGCACCACGGTTTTTCCGGCAAGCGGAGAATCTTTGGTTCCGGCCGTCGTTGTTTCGGCACCCGCCCCCAAATATTCCATGTTGACGCCGGCCTGTTTGAGCCGCCGGATGGTTTCCTTCACTTCCGGCCTTGCCATGTATTCGGCCACGGAAGCGGCGATTTTCGGCCCGATTTCTTCCAGCGAGGTCAATTCCTCCTCCGTGGCTTCCATCAGCTGATCCATGTGCCGGTAGTGGCGGGCCAGCACTTTGGCCGCCTTCGCCCCGACGAAGCGAATGCCGAGCCCGAACAGCAACCGCTCCAGCGAAAGAGATTTGCTGGCTTCCAGGGCCGCCAGGAGATTGGACGCGGATTTTTCCCCCATCCGTTCCAGGGAGACGAGGTCTTCTTTTTTCAGATCGTACAGATCAGCCACCCCGCGCACCAGCCCTTTTTCAAACAGCTGGGTGACCACCTTTTCCCCGAGTCCTTCGATGTTCATGGCCCCCCGCGACACGAAGTGAATGATTCCCTCGCGGGCTTGTGCGGGACATTCGGGATTGATGCAGCGGAGCGCCACTTCCCCTTCCAGGCGAACGAGCCGGCTGTGGCATTCCGGGCACTTTTCGGGCATCGAAAACGGGCGCTCGTCTCCGGTGCGCTTCTCGGTCAATACGGCCACGACTTCCGGGATGATGTCTCCCGCCTTTCGGATGATCACGTGATCCCCCAGCATGATTCCTTTGCCGCGGATGATGTCTTCATTGTGCAGGGAAGCCCGTTTGACCGTGGTGCCGGCCAGCCGGACCGGATCCAGGATGGCGGTGGGCGTGACCACTCCGGTGCGACCCACGCTCAGCTCGATGTCCCGGAGCACGGTGACCGCCTCTTCCGCCGGAAATTTGAAGGCGACCGCCCAGCGGGGACTTTTCGCGGTGTTCCCCATCTCCTCCCGCAAATCCAGATCGTCCAGCTTGACGACGACGCCGTCGATCTCGTACGGGAGTTCGGGACGCTTTTCGCGCCAGCGGTTCACGTAGTCGATCACGCCGTCGATGCCGTCCACCGTTTCCCGCTCCGGGTTCACCTTGAAACCGAGCGAAGAGAGCCAATCCAGCGCTTTTGTATGCGTGGCGGGCCGGTGACCTTCCATGTGGCCCAGTCCGTGAACGAACACGTCCAGCGTGCGTTCCGCCGCCAGTTTCGGATCGAGCTGGCGCAGCGAGCCGGCGGCGGCGTTGCGGGGATTGGCGAACAGCGGTTCACCCTTGCTCTCCCGCAGGGCGTTGAGCCGTTCAAACGCCCGCTTCGGCATGTACGCCTCCCCGCGCACCTCCAGGGTGACGGGTTCTTTGAGCCTCAGCGGCACGGAGCGGATCGTTTTCAGATTTTGCGTGATGTCTTCCCCGACCGTGCCGTCGCCGCGCGTGGCCCCGATGTCCAGCAAGCCGTCTTTGTAGCGGAGGGAAACGGCCAATCCGTCGATTTTCAGCTCGCAGACATAGCGGACCGGACGGCCTCCCGCAGCCTTTCGCACCCGGTCGTCGAATTCGCGAAGCTCTTGCTCGTTGAAGACGTTGCCGAGGCTGAGCATCGGGACCGGATGTTCCACCTTCCGGAAATGGGGCAGCGGCTCTCCCCCCACCCGCCGTGTCGGGGAGTCCGGCGTGCGCAGCTCCGGAAACCGTTCCTCCAGCCGGATGAGTTCCCTCATCCATTCGTCGTATTGTTCATCGGAGACGACGGGGTCGTCCAGCACATGATAGCGATAATCATGCTCCTCAATGATTTCGCGCAGTTCTTCCGCGCGCCGTTTGGCCTCTTCCAGATTCAAGCCGCTTCCCTCCTGTCACGCCTTTTGGATCGGGGCATACTTGGCCAGCAACTTCTTGACGCCGGTCGGGCTGGGAAACGCGATGACCAACTCCATGTTCTCTCCTTCGCCTTGCGTCTGCACCACCGTTCCGATGCCCCACTTTCCGTGTCGGACCCGGTCGCCCGCTTTCCAACCGAATTCGGTGTTTTCCGTCCGGACCGCCGTACGGGCCGTCCGTCCGGCAAACGGAGCTTCCTGCCGTCTTTCCGCCGCTCCCGTCCGCTCCAGCACGCCGGGCGGCAACTCCTGCAGGAACCTGGACGGCGGATTCATGCCGGTCTGCCCGAAGATGGTGCGCGTGCGTGCGTAAGACAGGTGCAGTTCCCGTTCCGCCCGGGTGATGCCCACATATGCGAGCCGCCGCTCTTCCTCCAGTTCCGACTCGTCGTCCAGGGTGCGGCTGTGCGGGAAAATCCCTTCCTCCATGCCGATGAGGAACACCACGGGAAATTCCAGCCCCTTGGCACTGTGCAGGGTCATCAAAGCCACGGCATCCCCGGGTTTGTCCGTACCGGCCGGCTCGTCCAGCATGTCGATGTCGGCGATCAGGGCCAGGTCGGTGAGGAACGCCACCAGCGACTTGTCGTCGCTCCGCTTTTCGAATTCCTGGGCCACGGAAATCAGCTCATCGATGTTCTCCAGCCGGCTCTCGGCCTCGATCGTGTTTTCTTTCTTCAGCTCCTCGCGGTAACCGCTTCTCGCCAGCACTTCTTCCGTCAGTTCCGACGCGGACAGATACTCGATCATGTTGTGCAGTTCACGGATCAGGCGAACAAATCCGGCGAGGGCCGTTTCCGCCCGTTTGCCGAGACCGATCTCTTCCAGCTCCAGAAGGGCTCCGAACAGGGAAAGCCCGTGTTCCTGCGCATACCGGGAGATCTTGTCCATCGTGGCCGCACCGATTCCCCGTTTGGGCACGTTGATCACCCGCCCCAGGCTGAGATCGTCGTGCGGATTGACGATCAGGCGCAGGTAAGCCAGCACGTCCTTGATCTCCTTGCGCTCGTAGAACTTGATGCCCCCCACGACGGTGTAGGGAATGCCGCTCTTCAGCATCACGTCCTCGATCACGCGCGACTGGGCGTTGGTCCGGTAAAGCACGGCAAAATCCTTGTAACTCCGTCCTTCGCGAACGCCGTCGAGAATGTGCTCCGCCACGTAGTGCGCTTCCTCGATCTCACTGCCCGCCTCGAACAAACGGATCGGCGATCCTTCTTCGTTTTCCGTCCAAAGATTCTTCGGCTTCCGCTCCGTGTTGTGTGCAATGAGATGGTTGGCAGCCTCAAGAATCCGCTTGGTGGAACGGTAGTTTTGTTCCAGTTTGATCACTTCGGCATCGGGCCAGTCCTTCTCGAAGTTGAGAATGTTGGAGATGTCGGCGCCGCGGAACCGGTAAATCGACTGGTCCGAATCCCCCACCACGCAGATGTTGCGGTGCTTTTCCGCCAGCGTGCGGATCAGCGCGTACTGGGCGTGGTTGGTGTCCTGGTACTCATCCACGTGGATGTATTGGAATTTCCGCTGGTAATAATCCTTCACTTCCGGAGCGACGTCAAACAGGCGAATCGTTTCCACCAGCAGGTCATCGAAATCGAGCGACTCGTTGGCATGCAGTTTTTGCTGATATTTCTCGTACACGTCCGCGGCCACTTCCTCCAACAGGTTGCGGGCGCGCATCCTCATCGCCGAAGGACCGGCCAGCACGTTCTTGGCCGCGCTGATCCTTCCCAGAATCGCTCTCGGTTCGAACTTTTTCGGGTCCAGGTTTTCCTCTTTCAGGATTTGTTTGATCACCGTGAGCTGGTCGGAGGTGTCCAAAATCGTGAAATTGCGGGACCGGCCCATCCGGTCGATGTCCCGCCGCAGGATGCGCACGCACATGGAGTGGAACGTCGAAATCCAGATTTCCTCCGCTTGCGGTCCGACGAGACGGATGATCCGTTCCTTCATCTCACGGGCCGCTTTGTTCGTGAACGTGATGGCCAGGATATTCCAGGGATGAATGCCCTTCTCCGCGAGCAGATACGCCACCCGGTGCGTCAACACCCGTGTCTTGCCGCTTCCGGCGCCCGCCAGGATTTGCACCGGGCCTTCCGTGTGCAGAACCGCCCGCCGTTGCATCGGATTGAGTCCGGCGATCAGTTGTTCCGCCGGTTTTGCCGGTTGATTCAGCATGTCCGTCACCCTTTCCCGTCAACATGTAATCCGTCCCCTTTTTCCAGCACCGGGACTCCCGAAGCCCGGCGGACGCGATTTCCCGCTCCGTTTCCGCCATTTGCCGGTCCTGCCCCGCTACTTCCGACGGGTCTCTTTCACCCATCCGACGGTTCGCACCGCTTCCTCCGGCCGCGCATACACGAGGTTGCCCACCACCACGGTGTCCGCCAGCGCGGCCATCTCCCTCGCCCGCCGTTCATCCGTGATTCCCCCGCCGTAAAACAACCTGGCATCCGAAAGCGACCTTCGGGCTTCCCTCACCCATTCGGGGTCACCGTAACGGCCGCTGTACTCCACATACAGCACCGGCCAGCGGAACAGCCGGTCCACCAGCCGCGCGTAAGCAGACGCCCCTTCCGGCGGAATGTCCGTCCGCGCCCGGGTCAGACGGCCCACCTTGGAATCCGGATTGAGCACCACGTAGGCCAACAGGAGCAGGCGATTCCACGGGATCAGATCTCCGTACCGGCCGATCGCATCCAGGTGTTCCCCGATGATCCATCCCGGGTCGCCCGCGTTCAGCACGGAGGGGATCAGCCACCCGTCAAAACCGGGAACCACCGCCGACGCGTCCGACACTTCCTGCACCACGGTGACCGGTTGTTCGGCGCGGATCCTCGAAAGCAGTTGCCAGGTGTTTTCAAAGGTGACTCCGTCCGTCCCGCCCACGATGATCGCATCCGTTCCCGACCGGATGATCATGCGAAGCGCTTCATCCGACAGGGGACGGGCGGGATCCAGTTTGAACACATGCCGCCAACCGGCCGCCAGCTCTCTGAGCATCGGTTTGTCGTCCCTCCGAACCTTGGAAAAACTGCAATCCCATTATATCACCGAAAACACGTTCGCCACAAAAGAAAACTCCGCATCAGGGTTGCGGAGTGTGAATGCCTGTTCGCCGGACACGGACGGCATTACGATGCGGAGTCGCCGTTGTCATGGCCGAGCCTCTCCAGGACCAGTTTGTAGCCGTCCGTTCCGTAATGCAGGCAACGCTTGACGCGTGAAATGGTGGCCGTGCTGGCGCCGGTTTCCGATTCGATCTGGTTGTAGGTCGAACCGTCCATCAGCATGCGGGCCACTTCGAGGCGCTGTGCCATCGATTTGATTTCCCCGACGGTGCACAGGTCGTCAAAAAAACGGTAACATTCCTCGATCGTATTGAGCTTCAGGATGGCGGAAAAGAGTTGCTCCACTTCCCGCCGGTTGAGTTTGTCCAATTGCATCCGTCCATCCTCCTCGTGGAAGGAAAAACCCTTTCATCCTTTAACGCTGCACATTTTCGACAGAAAACATTTCAGATCCTGTCCCATTTGCCAAGATGATTCCACATCTTATTGTAATCCCCGTGAGGATTCCTTCAATGATCATTCTTTTCCACGGTGAAGCAAAAAACAATCATCGCGCATCCGCCCAACAGCGACGATTCGCCCCCTATTATAACGGATCCCCCGTCTTTTCGCATGTCCGGGGCGGCCCGAATCAGGCGGACAACTTCCGTTTGAACCGCGAAGTTCCCGTCTGATATGATGGGAAGAGCATGTCCTTGGAGAGGAGAGACGCACATGGCCATCAAAGGAAGCATCGAACTGGAAAACGGCGGCAAGATCCTGATCGACTTTTTCCCCGAAGCGGCTCCCGTGACGGTGGAAAATTTCCGCAAGCTGGCAACCCAGGGATTCTACAACGGCTTGATCTTCCACCGCGTCATTCCCGGATTCGTCAGCCAAGGCGGCTGTCCGCACGGGCTGGGCACGGGAGATGCCGGATACACCATTCCGTGCGAAACCGAAGGAAATCCGCACAAACACGTGCCGGGTGCGGTTTCGATGGCGCATCGCGGCCCGAACACCGGCTCTTGCCAATTTTTCATCGTGCATGAACCCCAACCCCATCTGGACGGTGTCCACACGGTGTTCGGCCAGGTGACCGAAGGCTTGGAACACGTCCTGAACATGAAGCCGGGATGTGTCATGAAAGAAGTGAAAGTCTGGGAAGAGTGATGAAAAAAAGACTGCTGTCCGTTCTTTTTCGGGCAGCAGTCTTTCGTTTGCAAGCACGCATGTCACACACTCGCCTCTTCCCTTTTCCGGCATTGGTAGATATGGGCGATGCCGTCGGCAATGCATTCCGCATATTGCTCCAAAAACGCCTCATCAGACAAAATTCCCTGTTCCCGTTCCCGGGTCAACCACAGAGACGCCAGGGCGATGGCCGGCATTCGGGCCCGTCTCAGTTCGGGCAATTGCCCGCACTCGGTTTCTGTGTCATTCTTTTTCCCGAGATCACACACACCGTATTTCCTCAGGAAAGAAGCCACCCTGTTGTGAAGCCAACACTGGATTCGCCTTGTCTCGGATCCGGCGATCACGCTCACATACGTGGCAAAGCCGGATCGTCCGGGACGATCGGAAAAATGGGTATGCAGACTGATGAACAGGTCCGCATTGCGGTCGTTGGCGTGACGACCGCGCTCTTCCGGGGTCACGTCCGCGTCGCGGGAGCGGGTCATGGTCACCCGGATCCCCTCGTAATTCAACAACTTGCGTCTCAAACGAAACGCCAGATCCAGGCAAACGTCCTTTTCGGTCAAATATTGCCCGACCGCACCGGTGTCGGACCCGCCGTGTCCCGGATCCAGACAGATCAGCATGGAGATGTCACCTCGCGCGTCTCATGATGGCAAACCAGACGGATCGAGACAATGATTCCTGTTTTCAGCGTTTCCCGTCAATCACTATACCAAAACCTTCGGTGAGGAAAAAGGGAGATCCCGTGACATCGCACCAAACAGTTTCCGACATTGTTATTTGCCGTCAAGGGACTTCTTCCTTCCGACACAATGCCCATTTCCGCTCCTCCTTCCGCATGCAGGGGAATTCTTCCTTCCCGCGATGAACCTCCCACTTACTGGTTACCCTTCTTTCGCTTGTCCAAAAGTCATTTGCACAAAAAATCGGCCGCCCATTTTTCGGGCGGCCGCCACCTGCACAACTGCCGGATCGCTCAGAAGCTTTCGCGGATGATCAGTTTGTCGACCGGAATGCGGGAGGACGGGCGAGCCGGAGCCGCCGGCTTGCCGATGACGATCAGCATCACGGGAATGTAACGCGGCGGAATGTTCAGGACTTCCGTCAGTTTCTTTTTGTCGAATCCGCCCATCGGGCAGGTATCCCAGCCTTTGGCCTTGGCCGCGAGCATCAGCTGCATGGCGGAGAGAGAAGCGTTCAGAATCGCTTCATCCCGGGCCAATTGCGGATTTTGGTAAGCGGCTTCCACCTGTCCGTGCAGGGCATCATACACGTTTTGCGGCAAGGTGCCGTTGTCCACGGCGGGTTTGTACACGGTTTCGAAATTCTTGTCCGCTTCCAGGTCCCCCAGGATGACCACCGTGGCCGACGAATCCACCACCTGCTGCTGATTGTAGGCGATGGGCAGGACTTTCTCTTTCATTTCCCGGGAGGTGATCACGAGATACTTCCAGTGTTGCAGGTTCCACGAGGAAGGAGCGCGCCCGGCCAGCTCCAGGATCTCACGCAGCTCTTCTTCGGGAATCTCCACGCCGGGTTCGTATTTTTTCACGCTGCCGCGTGCTTTCATCACGTCGATGGCAGATTGTTCGGTCCGTACGCTCATCGGGTCAACACCTCTCGACTGGAGAAATGAATGGTCTGAATCATGAAGGATGTTCACTCTGACCATTATACTGCAAAAACGCACGCATGAGAAAACCAAAACCCCCGGAAATCTCCGGGGGTGAGAAGTCGGTGCCCGGCGCGGGTCAAGCCCGGCGGGAGCGAAGACGTCGCATGTACCAAAAGGCTCCGATCACGACCAATGCACCGACCACGACAATCACGATATCCTGGTACACGCTCATGTATTCCAGCACGCTGTCCCAATTCTCGCCCAATGCCGCACCCAGATTGACCAGAACCACGTTCCAGATCAGGGAGCCGACGGTGGTGAACACGAGGAACAAGGCGAAATTCATGCGGGCCATTCCGGCGGGAATGGAGATCATGCTGCGGAGAATCGGGACCATCCGGCAGAAGAACACCGTCCAGATGCCGTACCGGTGAAACCAGGCATTTGCCTTGTGAATGTCTTCTTTTTCCGTTCTCAGCACATGCCCCCACCGTTCCACGATCTTCTCCAACCGGTTCACGTCCAGAATCATGCCGATCAGGTACAGCATGATGGCACCGACGACCGAACCGAGCGTCGAAGCGATCACCACGCCCGTGACGGTCAAATCGGACTTGGTGGTCATGAACCCGCCGAACGAGAGCACGATTTCCGAAGGAATGGGGGGAAACAGGTTTTCAAGCGCGATCATCAGAAAAATGCCCAAATACCCGAACTCTTCCATAAACTCCGTGATCCAGTTCTCCATGACAAGCCTCCGATTTTCCACATATGATCCAGGACTGAGAAGGCTCCCGAACAAGCATCCGCCCCCGGTCGGGGGCGGAGAAACAACCCCTGGCTCCGCGCGGCGTCACCGGCGCGGACCGAAATATTTCACTCGGTTAATATACCAGAAAAACGGCCGGATTGAAACCCGACCGCGCGTCCGTCGTCAGATATTCACAAATCTTTGACGGTTTCATGCGAGATTTCCGCCTCACGTATCACGTATGCACTAGTACCGCGCTTTCTTCAGAAAAATCCCGTACGCGGCAATCAACAGGATCACGTTGTACACCCCGCCGATCAGCAGGTATTTTGCAAAGCTCAGATTGGCTTCGTTTTCCACCGGCAGAAATTGGAGAAGCATCCCCTTGATCGCCCAAAAATTCGGAAAGATCCCCAGCACATATTGCAGCCCCCCTTGAAAAGTCTCAAGAATCATCAGGGCAGGAACCAATGCCAGGAGACCGGATCCCTTGATGAAAGCAAATCCCTCCACTTTGTTCGCGGCAAACGCGGCCTGCAAAAGGCCCAGCGCGGGAGTGAAAATCCCGTGAATCACGGCAAAGAAAACGATATGAGACATGTCCGTCCGTTCAAAAAGCGATGCTCCCCAAACCGTGTATTTGTCACCGGCGATCCACTTCGTCCCGGAGAGGATGACGATGATCCCGAGCACTGACATCAAGTAGATATATGTCATTTTGAATGCCAGATATCCGGAAGCCCCGACGGGAGTCACCGCAATCGTATTCAATGTATGTTCATCCTTGTGCTCCACGAGCAGAAAGGCGGCCATGGCGGCCAGGAAAAATGACCCGAAAGCCAAAATGACAACGAGCATCAACAGCATGGTCACCTGAAGCGTGGATTCCTGCACCGAATCCATCGATTCGATGATCTTCGGAAACACGAATGAGGACAGGATCAACACGATTACCGGAAACAAACACATATAGAGATTGACGGGATCCCGAAAAATCGTTTTTGCCTCATAGGTGAATAGCGACACATATTTACGCATGGAAATTACCCCTTTACCGCATGCCCTTTGAACTTGGGATACACGGCAAATTTGAAAAGCACGGCGGACAGAATCACCAGATACAGACACGCCGCGATCATCAACGGCGGATCGTAATCACCGCTCACCACGGAAGTGATCAGATGGCTTGCGGCATGGGACGGCGAAATCATGAGCAGCCATTCGTACTTTGCATCGATGACACCGAAGCTGAACAAGATGCTCGGAACGGTGAACAGGAACATGTAAGCGACCAGCAGTCCGAGCATGGAGGGAAAGTCTTTGCTTTCAAGGCAAAGCACGAACCCGATGGCCGCATGGGCCGCACCCGCAATGACCACGAACAACAGCAACACCCACCAGTTGAACCGGATTCCGTGAATGAAGAACAATGCAGCGGACGTGACAACGGCCGATTCGACGGCGAGCACCATGGCCGCAATGGTTTTGGCTGCCAGAATGTGTCCGGGAGAGACCGGCAGGACCATCATGGTCCGAATGGTTCCTTCCTGCTTTTCGAGATGATGAAATGCCCCGAGCAGCAGGATCGACATGGCGGCGACATCCACGAAGATGAGAAGCGGAGCGATTTCACGCGCTTCGTTTTCGGTGAGGTACACGAGCAACACCATCCATACCACCGCGGTTGCCAGACTGACGGGAAGGATCTTGTACGTCACCATCCTCTTCAATTCACCTGAGACGAGCTTGGTGAATTTGCTCATTTCGGCTCAACTCCCGTCACGTGAATGAAAATTTCCTCCATCGACGTCTCCCCGCTGTGAATGGTCTCGATCTCCTTTGTTTTCAATAGCTGATGAAATTCTTCGTTGAACCCGATGCCGTCGAGGGGAAACCGGGCACCGGCAACGGATCCGTTCTCCCGGTATTCCACTTTCACTTCTCTTTTGCCGTATTTCAGTTTCAAATCCCGGGGTGTTGAGATCTCCATCAGCCTGCCGTTTACGCAAAATGCCACCCGGTCACACAGCTGCTCCACATCATTCATCAGATGGGTGGTCAGGAACACCGTACCGCCACTCTCCCGGTATTCCACGATCAAGTCTTTGATGATTTTGGCGTTTTTCGGATCCAGCCCGTTGGTCACCTCGTCCAGAAACAGGACCCGGGGATGATTGAGCATGGCGCGCACAAAGTTCAGTCGTACCTTCATCCCCTTGGAAAATTCGCCCACTTTGACATCCCGGTATTCCCAGAGGCCGACTTTCTCCATCAAATCCCGGATGTCCGCGGTCTTTGCGTAAAATTGAGAAAAAAATTTCATGTTCTCCAACGCGGTCAATTTGGAGAAATGGACGGGCATTTCGAATCCGACACCGATTTCCTCATAAAATGAGTGGTCCAGGGACTTGAGATTTTTGCCGAAATACTCGATGGTTCCCGAGTAATTCTCCAGAAGTTTCACCAGGATTTTCTGGAGGGTGGATTTCCCCGCTCCCGAAGGGCCCAACAGCCCGAAAATTTCTCCCTCATGAACATCGAAAGTGATTCCTTTGAGGGTATCCTTCGCGGAAGACGGATATTTGAAGCACAAGTCTTTCACATGAAAAGCGATTCCCATGACGGCTCCCCTTTCCCGTTTGCTTTGCGAAAGTGATCCTGATGATTCATTCGGAGTCCGGGGGTCTGTTTGCCGAAATTCCGTCCCGGATCATGTCCACCACTTGGTTGGCGGTGTTGAGAAACTCATCCGGTTCTTTGGCAGAAATCAATTTGTGCAGATTGGAAAACAGGATCTCAATCACCCCGGTAACAAATTCGGGAGAATAACGGTTGTCGATCTGCCCCGATTGCATCGCCTGACGAATATATTCATGGAAATACCGGCTGGAATCGATCGGAAAAAACGCATACAACCGGTTTCGAAATTCATCGCTTTCCTCCAGCACTCTGTTGAACAGGTGGTGGAGACGTTCATCTGCCAACATGAAATCCATGGTTCCCTTCATGATCTCTTTGAGCGAATCGAAGAAATCGCTGTTTCCGTCCGCTTTTTGGCGCATCGATGGATAAAAGTAGGAAACCTTCTTTTTGATGATGATGTCCATCATGGCCAAATACAGCCCGAACTTGTCTCCAAAGTGATGATACAGGCTCCCTTTGCTCATCCCGGAGTGCTTCAGGATGTCATTCAGCGATGCATCCTCATACTTTTTCACGGAAAACTCATCAATCGCGGCCTCCAGAAGCCGCGGATAACGCGGCAACGGATTGCCTTCTCCCAGAATTGCACGGTAATCGAACTTCTTTCTCACGGAAAACACCTGCTTCGCCCCGGTTGTACCGGTTGGTCTAGACCATCTGGTTCAATCATACCATGACGGGGGTTGTCATTGTCAATCCACCCATTTCTTTCAGACATCGACCATGACGCCTGATCATCAAAAAAGGGTTTCCGACATGGTCCCCAAAGACTCTCCATGTCCGAAACCCCTTCGTTTACAGGCTTTTCCGTCTGTAGATCGCCACGCTTCGCCAAATGTCATGCATATGACGTCGCCAAGAAAAAACATCCGGATTTATGCAGACTGGCAAGAAATAACTATAAACGAACAAGTCACTCCTTTGGCCATCAGTTGCTTAACACCAGTCAACAGAATCGTCAAATCAGGATCATAAGTTGGGCCGGGAATAACACCCTTTTCAAACTGATCTCTCAGCCACTCACCATACAAAAACTCATATTTGGGAGGATATCGCCAAGGAACGACATCATTTTGATTGATGACCGTCACTTCAAGTGGTCTCATTCCTTTTTTGTTTCCCATTTTTCCAGAGATCATCATCAGCTGATCAGTGTAGTTCTTTTCGAGTTCTTTCCGATAAATCGTGATTCGTGACCACCAAAATATCCACATCGCTGTCCTTGCGCAAACCTTCCATGACAGCAGAACCGGTTAAATACACAGCCACCAATATCCCATCAAGCAACTCCTCCATCATTTTCAATGCTTGAATGGCTTCATGTGGTATTTCTTTGTGATCCATTTTTCAATCGCGAGTCCTTTTCATCGAAATTCGGTTCATGACACCTTTCTCCCGTATCCAAGGTCAGGACAAGCGATGGCTCAATCGACAGAATTCTTCTCAGCGAACAGTATATATCCCATGATTGGTTTGGCGTAAGACCCGGTACAGAGGTAGAGCCCATATGCTCAATTTGCAAAGCTTTGCTGCCGAGTGCTGAACGGATCCGGTTCTCTCCAAGAAAAATCAGGGTTTCCTGACATTGTCACTTCCAACTGCCGATCGCTTAATGTCCGGAAACCCTTTGTTTGTCTTGCTGAATGTTCAACCCTGACGTCAATCCGGCCTTCTCATCCATGCGACGCACTCCACATGCCCCGTCTGCGGGAACATGTCGACCGGCTGCACTTCCACGGTCGGGTAGCCGAGTTCCAGCAGCCGCTTGGCATCTCTCGCCAGTGTGGCCGGATTGCATGAAACATAGATGATGCGCTTCGGCCGCATGTTCACCGCGGTCTCAAGCAATTTCGGATCGCATCCCTTGCGCGGCGGGTCCACGACAATGACATCGGGGCGGATGCCTTCCTCCAGCCAGCGGGGCATGACATCTTCGGCGGCTCCCGTCTCAAACCGCACGTGCCGGATCCCGTTTCGCTCCGCGTTGCGCCGGGCGTCCCGGATCGCTTCGGGGACGATTTCCACCCCCAGGACGCGCTTGGCCCGATTCGCCAGATACAGGGCGATGGTGCCCGTGCCGCAGTAAGCGTCGATCACGGTCTCTTCTCCGGTCAACGCCGCCAGTTTGACCACCTGGTCGTAGAGGACCCGTGTCTGCATCGGGTTCACTTGGAAGAAGGAATGGGGGGAAATGGTGAACTCGACGTGGCCGATCCGGTCGATGATGCAGTCTTCTCCCCACAAGACGCGGTTTTCCGGTCCCAGAATCACGTTGGTCCGTCTTTCATTGATGTTTTGCACGAGCGACGTCAGGTCGGGCAGCCGTTTCACGAGCCCGTCCACCAGCCGGCGTTTCTTCGGCAATTCCGGACCGTTGGTGACCAGCACCACCATCAGCTGTCCCGTGGTGGCGGAACGGGCCATGACATGCCGGAGCACCCCCCTGTGCGTCTGTTCGTTGTATACGGGAATGCGCAATTCACGGACCAATTCCTTGACCGCCCGGACCACCCGGTCATTGGTCGCATGCTGGATCAGGCAGGACTCCATGTCAACGATCTCATGAGTGCCCGGGCGGTAAAATCCGGCGACCACCCGCCCTCCGCTGACGCCGAAGGGTACCTGGGATTTGTTGCGGTACCGCCACGGATCCTCCATGCCGATCACGGGATGGATCACCACATCATCCATACCCGCGATCCGCCCGAAACAATCCTTGACCTGTTTCCACTTGTGCCGGAGCTGCGCTTCGTAGGTCAGGTGCTGGGACTGACAGCCGCCGCATGCCTCAAAAACGGCGCATTTCGGTTCGGTCCGGTCCGGATGGGGTTCCAGCACCTCCAACAGTTTCCCCCGGGCCCAGGTTTTCTTCACCTGCGTGATGCGGACACGCACGAACTCCCCTGGCACGGCAAACGGAACGAACACGGCAAAATCCTCGTATTTCCCCACTCCGTTCCCGTCATGCGAAAGACCGGTGACGGAGAGAGAAATGACTTGTCCTTCTTTCACGGGAGGTTGCGATTTCATGTCACGTTCGACTCCTTGAAGCGCAAAAACGTCCATCCAGGCGAATGGACGTCACATGCGATAAATTTCCAGCCGGCGGGGAATCATCTCGAGCTGACCCGCTCTCTCCCCGCCCCACTCTCCATCTAAATTTAACGCCAAAGGCTCCGGCGTGTCCACCTTGAGACGGTCCGTGCGGAAGTAAATCAGTCGCGGATCGTCCAGATGTTTTCCCTGGACGGCCAGCGAAACCAGTTGAACCAGGTCCCCGAATCGGGCGGCCGGGACCACCAGCACATCCATCAGTCCGTCATCCACTCTCGCTTCGGGGGCGAGCCGGCGAAATCCCCCGACCGAACCGCTGTTGGCCGCCACCATCAACAGAATCTCCTCTTCCCATGTCCGGTCCCCGGTCTCGATGCGGACCGGAAACGGCCTGCTGAGCTGACCCACTTTTTCCAACGCTTTGGCGTAATAGGCCAGCGGACCGAACCGGGCTTTCCAACGGATGGGGGCCTCATAGCTGACCTCCGCCATCCGTCCCACCGCCGCCACATTGATGAAATAGCGATCCTGGCTGCGTCCCACGTCCATTTTCACCGTTCGCCCGTTCACCACCGCCTGGCAGGCCCGGACGAGATCCCGGGGAATGCCCAGGGCACGCGCCAGGTCGTTGGTGGTTCCCGCCGGCAGGATTCCCAGTCGGGGCGGAGATTCAAAACCGGCCAGTCCGTTCACCACTTCATGGATGGTTCCGTCTCCCCCGGCGGCGATCACGGTGTCAAACCCCGCCTCCGCCGCTCTCCTCGCTTCATTCGCCGCGCTCCAATGCCCCGAGGTGGCGAAGGCGGAAGTCTCGAAGCCGGCGCGTTCCAGACAATCCAGGAGTTTCGGCAGCATCCGCACCACCAATCCCCTGCCGGCGACGGGATTGTAAATGAGCCGTGCCCGTTTCATGAGTTCATCCCTTTCGGTGCATGTTTGCTCCAATTTCCGGTCTGATGAGAGGTTCATCCCTATTGTGGTTCGTTTGAAGGTTGTTTATATCCTGTGAAAAAAAGAAAGTCCGGGGAAATCCCGGACCAAGGGAGAAATCATCCTCATGCGGAAAAGACTTGCGCCGCCTTCCGTCAGTGCGGCAGGAAAATCAGCTGGAACAGGAACAAAATGCCGAAGATGAACACCAGCGGATGAACCTCTTTCCACCGGCCACGGAACACCTTCATCAGCGGCCAGGCGACGAAACCGAGTGCAATGCCGGTGGCGATGCTGGACGTCAGCGGCATGCTCAGGATGACGAGAAACGCCGGAAACGCTTCGTCGATCTCATCCCAACGGATGCCGGTGACATGTCCCACCATGAGCGAACCCACCACGATCAGCGCGGGCGCGGTGATGGCGGCGATGCCCGAAACGGCGCCGACCAACGGCATGAAGAAGGAAGCGACGGCAAACAACACGGCCACGGTGACGGCGGTCAATCCGGTCCGGCCCCCCGTCGCCACGCCGGAAGCCGATTCGATGTACGCGGAGGTCGGGCTGGTCCCGAACATGGAACCGGTCAAGGTGGCCACCGAGTCGGCGATCAGCGTGCGCGGTGCGCGCGGGAGTTTGTCGTCTTTCATCAGACCGGCTTGTTTCGCCACTCCCAGCACGGTGCCGGTGGTGTCGAACAGCGTCACGAGCAGGAACGAAAAGACAACGGCGTACAAGCCGAATTGCACCACATCGGAGAAGGCATCGATCGGGTTGAACACCACCAGCGAATCCGGCAGTTTGGGAACGGCGACAATTCCCTGATCAAACTTGAGCTGACCCATGAAAAACGCGACCATCCCCGTCACGATCATCCCGATGAACAGCGCACCGTGAATCCGAAGGGCCAGACAGATCAGCGTCACGGCCAGACCGATGAGCGTCAGAATCGATTGCGGCGAATGAAGATCGCCCAGCGTCACCAGGTTCGACGGATGATCCGTCACCAGCCCGGAGAGCCGGAGGCCGATGAACGCGATGAACAGCCCGATCCCGGTCGTGATTGCGTTTTTCAGGCTGCCCGGGATCACTTCGATCAGTTTGGTGCGAAGCGGCGTCAGAGACAAAATCACGAACAGAAGACCGGCCACGAAGACGGCGGAAAACGCGTTTTCATAGCCCAGCCCTTTGTGCGCAGCCACCACGGAATACGCGAAATATGCATTCAATCCCATGGCGGGAGCGATGGCGATCGGATAATTGGCATACAGACCCATGATCAGGCATCCCACGATGGTGGCGATGACCGTGGCCATGAAACTCAGCTCAAACGGCACCCCGGCATCCTTCAGAATCAGCGGGTTGACCACCATGATGTACGACATGGTGAAAAACGTGGTCAAACCGGCCAGAATCTCCGTCCGAACGGAAGAGCCTTGTTCACGTATTTTGAACATACAAGATTCCCTCGCTTAAAAAACCGAATATTAATCATTCACAACTATATAATATTCGTTTATGAGTCTGGCCGCAACCCTGAAATCAGTGTTTGCCGCATCCTTCCTTTTCATCCGCTGAACGTTTCTGCCCTGATCCGGTTCCTCCCCGCAACAGGCAATGAACGGAGCCCTCTTCCTCCTCTTCGTTTCGAGTGTGGTGCAGGACACGGGAACCGGCATCGATCCGACGCAGGGAATCACCTCAGTTCCGTCAAACTCAATCTTTTGATTGCACTTCACAAGGAGGGATTCCGATGGCCCTGCCCCAATTGTCGTCTTTGCCCCTGGCGCTCCCCCAATTGTCTTCTCTCCCGCAAGCCTATGCCCAAGCCGATTTCAACGAGTGGAACGAACGGGAAGACATTGTCATTCTGGATACGGAGACAACGGGAATCCATGACGCGGAAATCTGTGAAATCGGAGTGGTGGACAGAAACGGGAACGTGCTGTTTCATTCGCTGGTCAAGCCCACCCGGCCGATCACGGAGGAAGCCGCGGCCATCCACGGAATCACGCCCGACATGCTGGCCGAAGCTCCGGGCTGGCCGGAGGTGTGGGAGCGACTTTTCCCGATCATCCGCGGGAAGTTGATTCTGATTTACAACAAAGCGTTCGAACGCCGGGTCATGATCGAAAGCTTCAAGGCCCACGGGATGTCGGAACCGATCCGGGACGTGCGGACCCTCAACATGGAATGCGTCATGGATGCCTACGCCAATCTCATCGGATCCCCCAAATGGGTGAAGCTGTCGGAGGCCGTCGGCCGGCCGGTCTCACACCGCGCCTTGGATGACGCCCGGGCGACGGCGGAACTCGTACGCCGATGTCACGATCCCCGTTTCACCAAGGACATGCTTCGCCGTGCGGAGGACTGGAACCGGCTTGTCCAAGTCACGAACGAACTGGAAGAGATCAGGGAGAGCATCCAATCTCTCACCCGGAGGATGAACGACCTGCTCAAAGAACAAGCCGCTTTGCACGGGCGACTCATCCTGAATGAGGCCGAACCGGAAGCCGCCGCCGCCAAACACGACGAAGAGACCGGGCAACTACCCCCGGACCGCTGACACATCGTCTCATCGGCGAGCCCGCCCGTGCCGTGACCTTCCGCCGCCAGCCGTTCCCGGAAACATACGGCAATCCCCGATCCCCTTTCTTCGGCACCGAATGCCCTCCTCACCGGGAGGGCTTTTTTTCATGGAAACAAAAACCCGTCTCCTTCACAGAGACGGGTTTGAAGTTGATTTCATGCCGGAGAGCCCGGCCACGGTCCGCTTGCCTTCGGGACGGGAGCCATCCGGCATGCTGCTTTCGGGCCATGCCTTCTCCGGTGACATCAACGGTTCTTTTGTTATGCTTCCAGCCAGTTCGTGTGGAAGTCTCCGTCGCGGTCCACCCGCTTGTAGGTGTGGGCACCGAAGTAGTCGCGCTGCGCCTGCAACAGATTGGCGGGCAGGCGCTCGGAACGGTAGCTGTCGTAATACGACAGGGCGCTGGAAAAGGCAGGCACCGGAATGCCGTTCAAGACGGCGGCCGCGACGACTTCACGCCATGCTTGCTGATAATTGTCCACGATCTCCTTGAAGTACGGATCCAGCAGCAGGTTGGGCAAGTTCGGGTCGCGATCGTACGCGTCCTTGATGTTTTGCAGGAACCGGGCGCGGATGATGCAGCCGCCGCGGAAGATCATGGCGATTTCACCCGGCTTCAGGTTCCAACCGTACGCTTTGGAGGCAGCCGTCATCTGCGCGAAGCCCTGGGCATAGGAGCAGATCTTGCTGGCGTACAGGGCTTTGCGGATGGATTCGATGAATGCTTTCCGGTCCTCGATCACCACCGCGCCCGGCTTGGGACCTCCGAGCACATTGGAAGCCCGCACGCGCTCCTCTTTCATGGCCGACAGGAAGCGGGCATAGACGGATTCCGTGATGATGGTGAGCGGAACGCCCAAGTCGAGCGAGCCTTGGCTCGTCCATTTGCCCGTTCCCTTTTGACCCGCGGAATCCAGGATCACATCCACCAGCGGTTTGCCCGTTTCCGGATCGGTCTTGGTGAAAATGTCCGCGGTGATCTGGATCAGATAGCTGTCCAATTCTCCCTTGTTCCACTCGGCAAACACTTCGGCCAATTCGGCGGCATCCATGTTCAAAAGATGCTTCATCAAGTGGTACGCTTCGCAGATGAGCTGCATGTCCCCGTACTCAATGCCGTTGTGGACCATTTTCACGTAATGACCCGCTCCGTCCGGTCCGATGTACGTGCAACAGGGGTCACCGTCCACCTTGGCTGCGATCGCGGTCAGGATCGGTTCCACGTGTTTCCAAGCTTCCGGCTGACCGCCCGGCATGATGGCCGGCCCTTTCAACGCGCCTTCCTCTCCGCCCGACACCCCGGCTCCGATGAAGTGGACGCCCATGGCGGACAGGTCCCGGCTGCGGCGGATCGTGTCCTCAAAATATGCGTTTCCGCCGTCGATCACAATGTCCCCCGGCTCCAGGTACGGTTTCAGCTGTTCGATCGTGGCGTCGGTCGGGTCTCCCGCCTTGACCATCAGCATGATTTTGCGCGGTTTCGCCAGCGAAGCGATGAAATCCCCGATCGTTTCGGCCGGCACCAGGTTTTTGTCCGGATGTTCACGGACGAGTTCACGGACTTTGTCCGGCGTACGATTGTACACGGATACCCGGAAGCCTTTGCTTTCCATGTTGAGTGCCAGATTTTTGCCCATCACGGCCAGTCCGATGACACCGATGTCACTGCTTTTCAATGTCAACTCCACCTTTTCCGAGATGATCCTGTTTTCATATGATTCCCCAAAGACTAGTTTACTGTTTCACAAGCAAAAAGGGATAGTAATTTATGCCGATTCGTCAAAAACACTTTACCCATCCATTCCATTCCACGCATGAATGAAATTCTGAACATTACGACATTTACAAACATCAAAAAAATTTGTTGACATCAAATTATTTTGTTTGTTACAGTATAGATGGAAGATGAAATCACTTAATGAAATGACAAAAATCGACACCTCATCACGGGAGGGAAAAACCGGTTGACTCAACCAAGAGATTCCGGAGTCATTTTTGATGAGGGAACCGAATATTTCGATTCGACATTCATGACATTCCACCGTAAAATACATAACATAAATTTAACATTACAAATCGACTTCCTCAAAAAAGTGATTTCCGAATTCGATCAGCCACGGATCATCGATTATTGCTGCGGCGAAGGAAGACATCTCATTCCCCTCCATGAAGAGGGTTATGACTTGACCGGGCTGGATGTGAACGAAGAATATCTTCAATCCATCCGGGAACGGACCGGAAACAAGGTCAACGTCATTTGCGCGGACGCCCGCCACTACAAAGGAAACGAAGATTTCGATCTCGTCCTGAACATGGAAACCTCGATCGTGTACAACACGGACGAAGAGAATTTCAGGATTCTGGATTCCATGTACAGTTGCCTGAAGCCGGGCGGCATGATGGTTCTCCATTTGGCCAATCGCGAATTTGTGGTAAACCGCTTTCAACCGCTGGTCTGGTTTGAAGACGGCAGTGACGGTCTGGTTCTCAGACTGCAGCGGTTGAATCCGCGGACCGGCACTCTGCTCATTGAGGAAAAGCGACTCAGACAGGGACACGTCGTCAAAGAGTGTCGATTGAACATGCGATTGTATACGCTTACGGAAATCATTCAGGCGCTGGAGAGAACCGGCTTCACCGTTGAACAGGTACACGGGGATTTCAAAGGTTCACCCTATACCTTCGACTCCATGGACATGGTGCTGGTCTGCAGGAAACCACCCTTGGAAGGAGGTGAACCGAAATGAAACGTGACACCGTCATCATCATCGTCATCGACTGAGTGAGTCCGGGTTTCGGTGTTCTCCATGAATAATTCGACGGAAATGCTGGTATTTCTCCGGTTCCCCTGGAGTATGCCAGCATTTCCTTTCTGTGTGAAGGGAGTGGAGACCATGAATTCATCCCTGACGTTGATTGCCACGGGAGACAGTTTCATCAACCGTCGTTTCCCCCGGGACGCTTCCTTCGACGGACTGCGCCGCCTGTTGTCAACCGCGGATGTGCGATTCACCAATCTGGAAACCACCGTTCACCGGGACGAAGGCATTCCCTCCGCCCGCAGCGGAGGGACATGGGCAATGGCTCCCCCCCAGGTTCTTCATGACCTCAAAGAACTGGGCTTCAATCTGTACTCTCTTGCCAACAATCACATGATGGACTTCTCCGCGGAAGGCCTGCAAGCCACCATCCGGCATCTGGACGCACACGGCCTGGTGCATGCGGGATCGGGTGAACATCTGTGGGAGGCCAATGCCCCTGCCTATCTGGAAACCTCCCGTGCCCGGGTGGCCCTGATCGCCGTCTCCACCACGTATCACGAAGAACACCGTGCCGGTGAACAACGTCCAGACATGATCGGAAGACCCGGCATCAACCCTCTCCGGCACCACACGGTACATATTCTCCGGAAAGAACGGATGGAGTCCCTGAAACAGATCGCCGAAAGCACGGAGATCAATGCGGTCTTCAACCTGGCCAAAAAAGAGGGACGCATCCTGGGAGAACTGCCGGAGGGCGTGTTTCTGTTCGGAAACGAGGTGTTCAAGGAAGGAGAGAACGAAGGCACCTTCCGTTCGCCGGACCCCCATGACATGCAAAGGATTATGCGCAGTGTGTCGGAAGCCTCTCGTCAAGCCGATGTGGTGCTGGTCAGCGTCCACTCCCATGAGATGAAAGGCGAAGATCCGGAACGACCTCCCGACTTTCTCATCCAATTTTGCCGCAGTTGCATCGATCATGGGGCCCATGCCGTCATCGGTCACGGTCCTCACGTGGTCAGAGGGATCGAGATTTACAAGAACAGGCCCATTTTTTACAGCTTGGGCAATTTCTTTTTTCAAAATGACACCGTAAGCAAACTTCCCGCGGAATTTTACCTTCCCCTTCGGCTGGGAGCCGACTCCACGGTGGCGGATGCGCTGGACGCCAAGAGCAAAGGAAACCGTACCGGATTTATCGTGAACCGCGACATTTGGGAATCGGTCATCGCTCGGTGGAGCATGGTCGAAGGGGAATTGACGGAGCTGACGCTGCACCCGTTGGATTTGGGCCACGGTTTGCCCAGATACCGAATGGGGCTGCCCAAACTGACGAACCATGAGCGGGTTCTGGAGAGAATCAGACGATTGTCACAAGCGCTTGGAACGGAGATCAGAATCGAAAACGGCTTGGGGAAATGGATGGCCGGATCTGCCGTTCCGGAGGAGAGATGACCATGCACGTGCTTCGCTCCAACCGTCCGTTTCTGTCGATCTGGATGGCACAACTGCTTTCGCGTATGGGTGACGGCATCCTGTCCGTCACGATCATTTTTTTGATCGGGTCCGCCAGCCAGGATCCATGGTTGGTCGGCATGGTCCTGTTCGCCCAGTGGGGCCCTTCCGTGTTGTTCGGTCTCTTCGCGGGTGCGATCGCGGACCGCGTCCGAAAGCACCGGCTGATGATGGTGGCGGATGCGGTTCGTGCCGTGCTCGTGCTCGTGATGTTGGTGATGAAGGATTCCGCGGAGTGGTTGATCCTGCTTATCTTTCTGGAAGGCGCGGTGACGGCATTTTATTATCCCGCGAGACTGGCCTACATTTCGGAGATCGTGGAGCGGGAACGCATCACGGAAGCGATGGGGATCATGCAAAGCACCTACTATGTCACCATGCTGCTCGGTCCGGCCATCGGAGGGCTTCTCATCGCGTCCCACTCCGTTGCCCAAGTGTTCTGGATCGACGCGGCAAGCTATCTGGGGGCCCTTTTCTTCACCTGGCTGGCCGGTCGCATGGTGCCTTCCCGCAATCCCGGCCGGCATGAACCGTTGACTGCGATTTTCGGCGATTTGTCCGAAGGATTTCGGGTATTCGCCCGCACGGATGTCCTGCGGGAACTGATGCTGATTTTTTGCCCGTTCATGCTGGTGGCCGGGCTTTTCAACACCAACTACAATGCTTTGCTGCTTCAGGAATTCCGCTTGAACGGATTTGAATTCGGCATTTCGGAAGCATGTCTGGCGCTGGGAGCCGTGCTCGGGGCTCTTTCCATTTCCCGCATCCCCCGGCAAACGCCTCTCGGACGACAACTGATGTACCTGTTGTCGGCATTCAGCATGATCATGTTGCTGGTGCTTCCGCTTCAGCTTTGCAACGGCACCCCGTTCATCGTTCCGGCCGTTTGCGTCTGGAGTCTGGTGTGCGGGTGCTTCAGCGGACTGCTGAACGCGTGGGTGATGAGCCAGCTGTTGCAGTTGATTCCCTTGTCGTTCCGGGGACGAGGTGTCTCTCTGATGCAGGCGGTCGTCAATGCGGGGATGATTGTGGGGTTTTTGGCGGGAGGTTGGTTGGCGGGAACCGCCGGGATCACCCGGATTTTGGTGTGGACGGGGGGATTCAGCCTCCTCGGCTCCATCCTGTTCACAAGATCCGACATGTACCGGAAGCTGAATGCCTTATGCAGGTAGTTGTTCCCCGCGAGTGACTTGGCGCAGCAGCGGAACGGAGCGGGGTCAACTTCCGGCGAAAGAACAGAACCGGGTGGCCGCCGGCGGATCCTGACCGGGAACACATTCCCGGCTTCGCGCAACGTCGGAGGTCATGTCCGAAGACGTGTTCACCGCCCGTGACTGATCGTTCACGGGCTTTTCCATCCGGCAGAAGCGGGAGGACCCATACACGGGAGACGGCGGGCCAGCTCCACGGCCCGCTTTTCACATGGTCGGGATTTCATCCTTGCTGCAAGCGCCGGACGGACTGCCAAGCGAGGAATGCGAAGAAAAAGCTGATCACGCCGCTGAGCAGATTCGTGGGGAAGATGAAGAACAGATTGAGAATCCCGTCCATCACCAAAAGCGCGATCGCCAGCAAATAGACCAGGCGGGAAAACGGCTGCCCTTTCAGCTCGAAATAGGTCAGGAAAAAATACAGCGCAACGAGAAAAAAGTGCACGGCGATCACCGGCGCGTGTTCCACAAACAAGTTCCAGATGCCGAAAAGCAGGAACAATGCCACGATGACGAGATGAAACCCAAGCATGACGCGCCTCCTTCTCGCAAGAACGACCCCCGGCGGGAATCACCCGCGGCACCGGCTTTCCTTGCCGTTCCCCTTTTTGCGGGAGACCGCGGGGAACGCAAGGCATCCGTACCACGGGCGTTTCCGACATGTTCGCTGCGGGGTCTTCGATCGTTCAGCCTTGCTGCTTGATGGTTTCGACAATCAGCTTGTTGACCAGCTGCGGGTTGGCTTTGCCGCGGGTGGCCTTCATCACCTGACCGACGAGGAAGCCGATCGCCCGGTCCTTGCCGTTCCGGTAATCTTCCACCGATTGCGGGTTGGCCGCCACAACTTCATCAACGATCGCTTTCAATTGGCCTTCGTCGCTGATTTGGACGAGGCCTTTTTCTTCGACGATTTTGGACGGAGCCTTGCCGGTGTCAAGCATTTCCTTGAAGACCGTCTTGGCGATTTTCGTGCTGATCGTGCCTTTCCGGATCAGGTCGATCATTTCCGCCAGATGGACCGGCCGCATGTGCACGTCACCGATTTCAAGCCCTTCCGCGTTCAGGTGACCGAGCAGTTCGGTGATGATCCAGTTGGCGGCCGCTTTGGGATCCGCTCCGTGTTTGACCGTTTCCTCGAAGTAGTCGGCCACGTCGCGGGATGCCACCAGAATGCCCGCATCATACCCGGAAAGCCCCAGCTCCGACATGTACCGCTCCTTCCGGGCGTCCGGAAGCTCCGGCAGGGAACGGCGAAGTTCTTCTTTCCAGGCATCGTCGATGTGCAAGCGGACCAGATCCGGTTCGGGGAAGTAGCGGTAGTCATGCGCTTCTTCCTTCGTGCGCATCACCTTCGTGCGGTTCTCGTTCTCCAGCCAGCGCAGCGTGGCCTGGATCACCGCTTCCCCCCGATCCAGCAACTCGGCCTGACGCGCCTCTTCAAACTCAAGGGCGCGCTCCACGTTGCGGAACGAGTTCAGGTTCTTCAGCTCGGTCTTCGTGCCGAACCGGTCGGAACCCCACGGGCGGAGGGAAATGTTGGCGTCGCAACGAAGCGAACCTTCTTCCATTTTTACGTCGGACACGCCGGTGTATTGAATGATCGTCTTCAACTTTTCGAGGTAGGCCCGGGCCTCGGCCGGCGAACGGAGATCCGGTTCGGAGACGATTTCGATCAACGGCACGCCCACGCGGTTGTAGTCGACCAGCGAGTCTTCCCCTTCGTGGTTCAGTTTGCCGGCGTCTTCCTCCAGATGGAGGCGGGTGATTCCGATCCGTTTCTTTTGACCGTCCACCTCGATTTCGATCCATCCGTTTTGTCCGATCGGCTGATCATACTGGGAAATCTGGTAAGCTTTGGGCAAATCGGGATAGAAGTAGTTTTTCCGGTCGAATTTGCTGTATTCCGCCACTTCGCAGTTGAGGGCCATCGCCGCTTTGACGGCGAACTCCACCGCCTGCCGGTTCAGCACCGGAAGCACGCCCGGATGCCCGAGACAGATCGGACAGACGTGGGTGTTGGGCGGCGCCCCGAACTCCGTGGAACAGCCGCAGAAGATTTTGGTGCGGGTGGCCAGCTCCACGTGAACTTCCAGACCGATCACCGTTTCATATTTCTTGGTCATGCTTCAGCACCTCCCAGCGGCGCCTCGGGCAAACGCTCCGTGGCCTGTTCGAAGGCATGGGCGGCCCGCAAAACGGTCGCTTCGTCAAACGGTTTGCCGATGATCTGCAGCCCCGTCGGCAGACCGTCCGAAAGACCGCACGGCACGCTGATCGCCGGCAAACCGGCCAGGTTGACCGGAATGGTCAGGATGTCGTTCATGTACATGGTGAGCGGATCTTCCTTCTTCTCGCCCAGTTTGAATGCGGTGGTCGGGGTCGTCGGGCCGACGATCACGTCAAACCGTTCAAACACGCGGTCAAAATCCTGCTTGATCAGCGTGCGCACTTTTTGCGCTTTCAGGTAATAGGCGTCGTAATACCCCGAGCTGAGTGCGTACGTGCCCAGCATGATGCGCCGTTTCACCTCATCGCCGAAACCTTGGCTTCGGGTCTCCAAAAACATGTCGATGAGGTTTTTGCCCTCCTTGCGAACACCGTACCGCACTCCGTCATAGCGGGCGAGGTTGGAAGATGCCTCGGCCGGAGCGAGCAGATAGTATGTGGCAACGGCGTACTCGCTGTGCGGCAGGGAGACTTCATCCACGACGGCCCCCAGTTTTTCCAGCGTGCGGATGGCTTCTTCCACTTTCGCCCGCACTCCGGGTTCGACGCCCTCGCCCATCATTTCGCGGGGCACGGCGACACGCAGCCCCTTGATGTCTCCGGTCAGGGCGGACAGGAAATCGGGCGTCTCCACGTCGGCGGACGTGGAATCCATCGGATCGTGACCGGAGATGACCTGCATCACCCACGCCGCGTCTTCCACGTTTTTGGTGAGCGGGCCGATCTGGTCGAGCGAGGAGGCAAACGCCACCAGTCCGAAGCGTGACACGCGTCCGTACGTCGGTTTCAGCCCCACCACGCCGCAAAAAGCGGCCGGTTGACGGATGGAACCGCCGGTGTCGGATCCCAGCGAAAAATACACCTCACCCGCTGCCACCGCCGCCGCGGAACCGCCGCTGGAGCCGCCCGGCACCCGGGTCGGGTCCCAGGGATTGGCCGTCGGGAAAAAGCCGGAGTTTTCGGTGGAGGAACCCATGGCAAATTCATCCATGTTGGTCTTGCCGACAATGATCGCTTGAGCGTCGCGCAGTTTGCGGGTCACCGTCGCGTCATACACCGGCACGTGGTTTTCCAGCAAACGGCTGGCACAAGTGGTGACGAGCCCTTCCGTGCAAATGTTGTCCTTCATGCCGACGGGAAGAGCCGACAGAAGTCCCCGGGTGGAATCGGCCGCAAGGTGCTTGTCCAGCTCTTCCGCATTCCGGAGGGCGCCTTCTTCGTCCACTTTCAGGAACGCACGCACCTGACCGTCCACTTCCCGGATGCGGTTCAGGGATGCTTCCACCAAATCGCGGGCGGACAATTCACCGGCCGCAAGACGTTTATGTAATTCTCTCAGGGATTCTCTCAGGAGTGACATGCTGTTCCTCCTCACTCTTCAAAAACTGCCGGCACCCGGAACATGCCGTCTTTTTGCCCGGGTGCGTTCAGGAGTGCTTTCTCGCGCGGAATCGACGGCTTCACTTCGTCTTCGCGAAGTTTGTTGAACATGGGAAGCACATGACTGGTCGGTTCCACATGCTCCGTGTCCAGTTCGTTCAGTTTTTCCGCGAACCGGAGAATATCGTTCAGCTGACCGGTGAACCTCTCCGTTTCCCGTTCACTCAGTTTCAGCCGGGCCAGAAACGCCACTTTTTGCACTTCATCCTTGGAGATGGTCATCCGTTTCACCTCATCGATCCATCATCAAGCCATGATTTCCATCCAAACCTTTTCACAGTATAGCACAAATCGCGGGAAATTCCGCACCCCGGCGAAGCGGGAACGCAAAATCGGCAGGGTTCCTCTCATCATTTGACAACCAAACAATTTTATGTCGAAATTTTGAACAAGATTCAGTATAATAAGACTTGCATATCGATACCCATCACGAAATCTGAGGGGGTTGAAACGTTTGATCAAGAACCGTTTGCTGTCCTGGCTGATTTGGGCAGCCGTCTCCGCACTCGGCGCGGCCGGATTCGCCGTGTTGGCCCTGAGCCGCGGAGAACAGGTGAATTCCGTGTGGCTCTTGACCGCCGCCGTGTGCACCTATGCCGTCGGCTACCGTTTCTACAGCAGGTACATGGCCAGAAAAGTGTTCGAATTGGATGACAATCGGAAAACTCCCGCAGAAGTCAACGACGACGGAAAAGATTTCGTTCCCACCAACAAATGGGTACTGTTCGGCCATCATTTCGCGGCCATCGCCGGAGCGGGTCCCCTGGTCGGTCCGATCCTTGCCGCACAGATGGGATATTTGCCGGGCACCATCTGGATCATCGTGGGTGTCGTTCTGGGCGGTGCGGTTCAGGACTTCATCATTCTTTTTGGTTCCATGCGCCGCAACGGAAAATCCCTGGGAGACATGGCCCGTGAAGAAATCGGTCCCGTCGGCGGATTCATTTCCATGTTTGCCATTTTGGGCATCATGATCATTTTGATCGCCGTCCTCGGACTCGTGGTGGTGAAAGCGCTTGCTCACAGCCCGTGGGGCATGTTCACCATCATCATGACGATCCCGATCGCCCTGCTCATGGGGGTTTACATGCGCTTCATCCGGCCCGGACGGGTGCTTGAAACGTCTCTCATCGGGTTCGTGCTCCTCTTGCTTTCGCTGTGGGGCGGCCAAGTCGTGGCCGAGCATCCGTACTGGTCCCAGGTGTTCACCTGGGAAGGAACCGAAATCGCCTGGGCCATGATCATCTACGGTTTCGTGGCTTCGGTTTTGCCGGTCTGGCTGTTGCTGGCTCCGCGCGACTATCTGAGCACGTTCCTCAAAATCGGCGTGATCTTCGCGCTGGCCGCGGGAATCCTGATCGTCATGCCGAACCTGCAAATGCCGAACGTCACCAAATTCATCGACGGCACCGGTCCGGTCTTCGCCGGTGACCTGTTCCCGTTTGTGTTCATCACCATTGCTTGCGGAGCCATTTCCGGATTCCACGCGCTGGTTTCTTCCGGAACCACGCCGAAAATGATCGCCCGCGAATCCCACGCCCGCATGATCGGATACGGCGGCATGATCACCGAATCGTTCGTGGCAATCATGGCCATGATTGCCGCCTGCGTGCTGACCCCGGGCGTCTATTTCGCCATGAACAGCCCGGCGGCCGTGATCGGAACCGACGTGGCGACCGCCGCGCAGAAAATCAGCGAAATGGGCTTTGTGATCAAGCCGGAAGACTTGAGCAACCTGGCCAAGCAGATCGGAGAATCCACCATTCTGTCGCGGACCGGCGGTGCGCCCACCCTGGCCGTGGGCATGGCCTACATCTTCTCCGAAGTGATCGGCGGCGAAACACTGATGGCTTTCTGGTACCACTTCGCCATCCTGTTTGAAGCCGTGTTCATCCTGACCACCATCGATGCCGGAACCCGGGTGGGGCGCTTCATCGTGCAGGATTTGCTCGGCCGCTTCATCCCGAAGCTGGGTGACACCGAATGGTATCCGGCCAACTTGCTGGCCAGTGCCCTGATCACCGCCGGCTGGGGATACTTCCTCTATCAGGGCGTGGTGGATCCGCTCGGCGGCATCAACACCCTCTGGCCGCTGTTCGGCATCGCCAACCAGATGCTGGCCGTGGTCGCGCTGGTCGTCGGAACCACCATCCTGATCAAGATGGGCAAAGCCGTCCACTCCTGGATCACCTTGGTTCCGCTGGCCTGGTTGACCACCGTCACCATGACCGCAAGCTGGCAGAAGCTCTTCCATCAGGAGCCGGCGATCGGATTCCTCGCCAACGCCGGGAAATATCAGGCCGGCATCGACAAAGGCGAACTGATCGCTCCGGCCCAATCCATGGCGGAAATGAAACAGATCGTGCTCAACAACCAGATCGATGCCGTGCTGACCGCGCTTTTCATGATCTTTGTTGCCTTGATCATCATCGACGCCATGCGTGTCTGGTACAAAGTGGTGATCAAACACGAGAAGCTTCCGCTCAAAGAGTCGCCGTACGTCGCACGCGACGCGTCCGCTGTCGGAGGTTGATCCCGTTGAACAACGATTGGAAACATTGTCCGCTCTGGCTGCGGCCGTTCAAGGCCGTGGCCTGGTACCTGAACGAAATCGCCGGAGTGCCCAACTATCAGCGGTACCTGGAGCATTTCCGCAAACACCATCCCGGTGAAGAACCGATGTCCGAAGCGGAATTCCACCGGCGCATGACCGATGAAAAATACGGAGGCGGCTCCATCCGCCGCTGCTGCTGATCCCGACCGCCCGCAGCCCGGGCGGTCTTTTCATTTGATAAAGGAGCACCGGCCGGGGAACACTGGAAACATGAATCGGATGAATGGATCCCCGAGGAGGAACAACGTTCATGAGAGGACTCATGTTGAAACTGTTCACCGGTCCGGCGGTCGTGGTCCTGGCCGACTTGCTGTTCCGGGACGTGCAATATCCGATGCTGTATCAGGCGCTTCTCACCGGTTGGGTGCTCGCCGTGGTCGGCCACCTGTTGGAAGTGGCCTTTCTGGAACGCGGCACCCTCTGGATGTCCAATGTCCTTGATTTCGCTTCCACCGCCGTCGTTGTCTGGTTGAGCGGGTGGCTGGCCGCCGGTGCCCGGGTCACCTGGGTGGGAGCGGCTCTCACCGGTCTGTTGGCGGCGTTCGTGGAACATTTCGTGCACCGTTGGTTGCTGGAATCGGATGAAACCACCAAAGGAGCCGCCTGACACCGTCCGATCCGCGGGACACCGCACCCGGACGGTTTCAGGACATGTCAAAGCCCGGGAATTTCCCGGGCTCAATCTTCGCCGATCAACCGGAACCGCTTCCCCGTTGAACCCGTCTCCGCTCCCCACGGGCGGAATGAAGCATCATCCGGCAGGATGAAGAGCGTCTGGCCCGGATTTCTTCGCCGGGCTTTTTTCGTGCAAAAACGAGGAATCAGCCTCAGGGCTGATCCGTCGATTTGGTTTCCGGTTTTTTCGCGTTCTCCTGTTTTTTGTCGTCATCATCGCTCAGAATGCCGCTGGTGGCGTTTTTGAATTCCCGGATCGATTTTCCGACCGCCCGCCCCAGTTCCGGCAGCTTTTTCGGGCCAAACAGAAGCAGGGCCACCACGAAGATCAATACCCATTCAAAACCGGAGATGCTCATGCAGGTTCCCTCCTTTGGCGGGGGTGATCCGCATACGTTTTTTCGTCATCTATTATACACGTTTGCTCCGACGGAAAAAGCCGACAAAAAGAAACATTATTTGCCGGATTTCCAAAAACGAAAACAGCCCGTCGCGCTCCCCGGGCGGGGAAAGCGGACGGGCCGCATGAAGCGGAAATTCGGGCCGTCTCAGCCGGCCAGCTTTTTCTCCAGCCGGCGGCTGAACAGGGACAGGCTGTAGTTGATGACAAAATACGTGAGAGCCACCGCGATCAACAGCGGCACGGTTCCGTTGTAATATTTGTTGTAAATGATTTGCGCCTCGTGGGTGAGCTCCGCCAGGTTGATGGCGGTGGCCAGCGCCGTGTCCTTGATCAGGGAGACAAACTGGCTCACCATCGGCGGAATCATCCGTTTCAGGGCAATCGGCATGATGATGTGTCTCATGGTTTGAAACCAGGTGAACCCTTGCGACCGGGCCGCTTCGATCAGCCCTTTGTCCACGGAGTTGAGCCCGCTGCGCACGATCTCCGCGACCAGCGCCGACGTGAACACGGTCATGCTGATGATGACCGATGTGGTGGCGGGCATGTCAAAGCCCAGCTCTTTCAGCCCGAACCATCCGAAGAAAATGATCAGAAGCAGCGGAAGATTCCGGATGGTCTCGATGTACAGCGTCGCCAGCCAGGAGATGACCGGGATGCGGCTGTACCTCAGCGTGCCGAGGATGATCCCGAAAATGAAGCTGAGCACGATGGCCCCGGCCGCCACCTGCAGCGTGACGAGCAGCCCGGAACCCAATGTCTTCAAATGCGCCACATTGAACAATACCGAAAAATCCACGGTTCATCCCTCCTTCAAGCCCCGGTCCGGGCCCATCGCCGTTCCAGGAAATTGACGAGCAGGCTGAGGGGAATCGTCATCGCCAGATACAGGAGTGCCACGAAAAGATAGACCGGTGTGATGTCGATTTCCGCACCGACCACGTCACCCACGTACATGATGTCGCCGCCCGCGATGATGGCCAGGACGGACGAGTTTTTCACCAGGTTGATGAACTGGTTTCCGAGCGGCGGGATGATCAGTTTGAATGCCTGAGGCAGAATCACGTACCACATGGCCTGCACATAACTGAGCCCCGACGAACGGGCCGCTTCCATCTGCCCTTTGGGCACCGCCTGGATGCCCGCGCGGATCACCTCGGCGATGAATGCGCTGGTATAAATGGCCAATCCCAACGATCCCACCCAAAACGTGGGCAAATTGATCCCCAGGGACGGGAGACCGGCGTAAAAGAAGAAGATCTGAATGACCAAAGGAGTGTTTCGGATGAATTCCACGTAAGCGGTTCCGAACGCTTCCAGAGTCTTCGCCCCGGAAATGCGGAAAACCGCAATCACCGTGCCCAATGCCAATGCCAGCACCAATGCGACGACACTCACCTGGAACGTGGTGAGGAAACCGTCCACGAAATCGTCACCGGAGTATTCCAGAAAATCGAAATCCAAATCGAGCACTCATTCCACTCCTTTCCCGGGATGGTCGTTTGAAGAAAAGATGGGCTTTGACCCGTCAAAGCCCATCCCGCTCCGGTTATTTTGTTGTCGGAGACTCCTGCACGGCTTCTCGCGGCAGATCTTTCGGCGGATCTTTTTTGAACCATTTTTTGTAGAGATTGTCATAAGTGCCGTCTTGCATGATCTCGTCGAGGAACTTGTTCACGTACTCCAGGAGGTCCTTGTTTCTCTTGTCCACGCCGATTCCGTACGGCTCTTGGGTGAACTGGCCGCCGACGATCTTGAAGTTGGGATCCTGTTGCTGCATGCCCATCAGAATGCTGTCGTCGGTCGTGAGTGCATCCACGCGTCCGGCACGCAGCGCGGTGAAGGCATCCGCATAGTTGTCGAACAGTTCAATTTTCGCGTTGGGCTCAACCGCTTCCAGGTTCTTGCCGCTGGTCGCTCCCTTGGCGGTGGCCACTTTCTTGCCGGCCGTGTCTTTCACGGACTGGATCGGGCTGTTCACCGGCACCAGCAGGGACTGTCCGGCCATGAAATAGACGCGGGAGAAGTCGATCTCCTGTTTGCGCTGGTCGGTGATGGTCATGGTGGCGCAGATGAGGTCGATGTCACCGCCCTGAAGCATCTTCATGCGGGTTTTGGAGTTGACCTCTTTCAGCTCCAGCTTGTTCTCGTCACCCAGCATCCGCTTCGCCAGTTCTTTCATCAGGTCAATCTCGAATCCTTTCACCTGGCCGTCCTGCGGATCCTTGTAACCGAACAGGAACGTGTCATATTTCACTCCTGCAACCAGTTTCCCGCGCTGCTTGATGGTTTCCACATAACTGCCGGATGCCGCTTCCTTGGTCGATTCATCGCCGCCGGTGCAGGCGGTCAGTCCGAACGCGGTCACCAGAGCCAGCGCCGCGGCGAACCATTTTTTCAAGCGCATGAATAAAAAGCCCCCTTTGTCAATGTTTGAGGATCTTGCTGAGGAACAGACGGGTCCGCTCGTGCTTCGGATTTTCGAAGAATTCTTTCGGCGTCCCCTGCTCGATGATTCTTCCTTCATCCATGAAGATGATCCGGTCGGCCACTTCGCGGGCAAAGCCCATCTCGTGCGTCACCACGACCATGGTCATGCCCTCGTCGGCCAGCGTGCGCATCACATCCAGCACCTCGCCGATCATCTCCGGATCCAGTGCGGACGTCGGTTCATCGAACAACATGATCTTCGGCTTCATCGCCAGCCCCCGGGCGATGGCCACCCTTTGTTGCTGTCCGCCGGAAAGCTGGGCAGGGTAAGCGCTTGCTTTTTCGGCGATTCCGACTTTTTCCAAAAGTTTGAGTGCGGTTTTTCTCGCTTCTTCCGGTTTGACGTTGCGCACTTTCACCGGTGCCAACATGATGTTTTCCAGCACGGTCTTGTGCGGATACAGGTGGAAGTGCTGGAACACCATGCCGATCTCCTGCCTCAGTTTGTTGATGTCCGTTTTCGGGTCGTGCACCCTGACTCCGTCCACGATCACTTCTCCGCTCGAGATCGTCTCCAACCGGTTGATGCATCGGAGGAGCGTACTCTTTCCGGAGCCGCTCGGACCGAGAATGACCACTTTCTCGCCCGCTTCAATTTTCAGGTTGATGTCCTTGAGCACCTGAAAATCTCCGAATGCTTTGTTGACATTGATGAATTGTATGATGGCCAATCCCTCCCCCGTCTTGTTTCAGTGCGCAAACTCATCCGGAATGCGTCGGGTTTAATTCATTCACTAAAATGAATATAATTTCCGTTAATAAAAATGTCAAGATTGCGCATAATATGCATTTTAATTTTTTCAAAGAGTATAATACAATAATTTATTTAATCGACTGCATTTGATTTTTTTCGGTTCCGGGGAGACAGGAACCGGGAATCAGAAACACGGGGACAGCGGCAGGATGTCCTGCCCAACGGAACCGGCGGATGCGGAAATTTCGCGTCTTCGAAAAGCGGAAAGAACGGGGTATCATGAAAAGGGGACATACATTTCGTTTGTACGGGCATATACATCGGGTGAACAAACTTCCGAAAGGATGGGTTCACGTGAGCAAACAGCGGTTTTTCCGAAGAGAACGGTTTCAGGTCACCGTGTTTTACGACGGCTGGTGCCCCTTGTGTACCCGGAGCGCGGAAACGGCGAAAAAATTTGACACCCTCCGTCTTCTTCAATTTGTCTCTTTTCGGGAGCCGGGCGTGACCGAGAAGTACGGGTTGGATTCCGCCAAGCTGGAACAGCGGCTGCACACGACCACGGACGGACGGCATTTTCGGGAAGGCATTGATGCATTGATTCAAATGACCAGCCGGGTCATTCCGTTCTGGCCGCTCGTTCCCCTGCTGCTGTTGGCCAAAGGTCTCGGATTCGGTCAATGGGCCTATGACCAGGTGGCCAAGCGGAGAACGATCATCCCGGCCGGCGGCTGCGAAGAAAAGTGCACGATCGAGCCGCAATGACCCGGGGAGCCCCCTCCTCCAACCGGCCGTCGGTTCATGCATCAGAAAAATCAAAGCTGCGGACACGTTTGTGTCCGCAGCTTTTTTCGTTCCGGATCAGAACGCTTCGGAAACCAGTTTGGCTTGGGTGAACAGGAGCAGGTAATCGCGACCGCCGGCTTTGGAGTCGGTACCGGACATGTTGAATCCGCCGAACGGATGCACGCCCACCAAAGCGCCGGTGCATTTCCGGTTGAAGTAGAGGTTTCCGACATGGAACTCTTCCCGTGCTTTTTCGAGATGAGCCCGATTGCGGCTGATGACGGCACCGGTCAGACCGAATTCGGTGTTGTTGGCAAACTCGAGTGCTTCGTCAAAGGATTTGGCTTTGGTGAATGCCACCACCGGTCCGAAGATTTCCTCCTGGGAAATCCGGGCGGTCGGAGCCACGTCGGCAAAGATGGTCGGCTGGATGAAGTAACCGTTTCCTTCCGCTTTGCCGCCGCCGGTCATCAGGCGACCTTCCCCTTTGCCGATTTCAATGTATTCGAGGATTTTGTTGTAGGCTTTGTCATCGATCACCGGACCGAGGTCGATGGTCGGGTCGGAAGCCTCGCCCACTTTCAGCTTTTTGGTTTTCTCCACGACACGGCTCAGCAGCTCATCATAGATGGCCTCATGAGCGATGACGCGGGAGCAGGCGGAACATTTCTGACCGGAGAAGCCGAACGCGGATTTGACGATGGCGTCGGCGGCCAGATCCAGATCACAGTCGGCATCCACGACGATGGCATCCTTGCCGCCCATTTCGGCGACCACGCGCTTGAGCCATTTTTGCCCCGGTTGCGGTTTGGCGGCCAGTTCGTTGATGCGCAGCCCCACTTCTTTGGATCCGGTGAAGGAGATGAAGCGGGTTTTCGGATGTTTGACCAGATATTCACCCACTTCGCGTCCTGGTCCCGGCACGTAGTTCACGACGCCGGCCGGCAGACCCGCTTCCATCAGGATCTCCATGAATTTGTAAGCGATCACATTGGTCGGGCTGGCCGGTTTGACCACGACGGTGTTTCCGGCGACGATCGCGGAAGTGGTCATGCCCACCATGATCGCCAGCGGGAAGTTCCACGGCGGAATGATGGCACCCACGCCCAGCGGGATGTAATACAGGTTGTTGTCTTCACCCGGCAGCGGGGTCAACGGTTGACGCTCGCTGAGGCGGAGCATTTCACGGCCGTAAAACTCCATGAAGTCAATGGCTTCCGCGGTGTCGGCATCCGCTTCGGGCCAGCTTTTGCCTGCTTCCAGCACCATCCAGGCGGAGAACTCATGCTTCTTCCGGCGCAGGATGGCGGCAGCCTTGAAGAGCACGCGCGCACGGGCTTCCGGGCTGTACTTCTTCCAGGATTCAAACGCTTTCAAAGCCGTTTGCATGGCTTTTTCCGCGAGTTCTTCGTTCGCCTCGTTGACCACGCCGATCACTTCATCCACGTTGGACGGGTTGATCGACTTCAGCTTGCGGTCGGTTTTGATGAATTCACCGCCGATGATGATGTCATATTCCTTTCCGAGTTCGGAACGAACTTTGGCCAGAGCGGCCTCGAATGCCTTCCGGTTCTCCTCGACGGAGAAATCCGTGAACGGCTCGTTGCGGTATTCAATCATTCGTACGTCCCTCCACAGCCTGGATTCAACCAGTCATTTGGATTACTGTTCCCTCAGACATTGTATCTTACCAAATGCGGTCTCTTCAATTGTCATTCTGAGACTATTGTTTAATTGTCTACATAATCCTATAATGAAAATTGCATTTTGGCATCATTATTAATGACAGCGATTTCATGCGAAAGCGGGGGAGAAGGATGTCATTTTCCCGGAAAGTGGTACTGACACTGTCCGAAAACAAGTTGATCAAGTCATTCATCACCAAACACGGAATGAAACTCGGTGCTTCCCGGTTCGTGCCCGGTGAAACATTGGAAGAAGCGATCGAAGCGGTGAAAAAACTGAACGCCGAAGGACTGGTGGCCACTCTGGATCACCTCGGCGAATTCGTCAACACCCGGGAAGAAGCGCTTGCTTCCACCGAAGAGATCCTCAAAATCTTCGACGGGATCCGCAGCTCCGGCATCAAATCGGGGGTATCCGTGAAATTGACCTCCATCGGACTGGACATCGACAAGGAATTCTGCTTTGAAAACATGGATCGGATCACGGCCAAAGCCAAAGAAACGGGCTGTTTCGTCCGCATCGACATGGAGGACTCCCCCCGGATCGACGCCACGATCGAAATCCACAACCGGCTGCTTGAAAAATACGGAAAAGAGCACATCGGACTCGTCATTCAATCCTATTTGTACCGTTCCGAAGAAGATGTGATCGAGCTCGGCAAAAAAGGCGTCAGCCTGCGGATCGTCAAAGGGGCGTACAAAGAGCCCGCCAGCGTCGCCTATCCGGACAAAACCGACGTGGACCGCAACTTCGTGAAGTTGTGCCAGATTCATCTCAAAAACGGCTGCTACACGGCCATCGCCACCCATGACGAAAACATCATCAATGAAATGAAAGCGTGGATCCGTGAGAACAACATTCCGGACAACCTGTTCGAGTTCCAAATGCTCTACGGAGTCCGCAACGGCCTCCAACGCCGGCTGGTTTCCGAAGGATACAAAGTCCGCGTCTACACTCCCTTCGGCAAAGACTGGTACGGATTTTTCACCCGCCGGATCGCCGAACGCCCGGCCAACGCCCTGTTCGTGCTGAAAAACCTGTTCAAGCAATGATTTCGTTCATTTCGGGAGAGCCGAGGCTCCCCCTTCTCCCTCCGCTGTTGATTGTATATTCAACCTCATTCAAAAAAAGGAAATCCGCGAAATGGTCGTTTTTTCCTGAAAAGAAAGCAGGAGACCGTGCCCGACCTCCGGATTCCGTCCGGCATCCGAAAACGCCAAAAGCGGCGTTTTTTTGTTGTCCCGACACGGGTCTGATTTGTTAGAATTGACGTGAAATACAAAAACAAGGAGGCGGTCGAAGTTGAAGAGAAACTGGATTGTTCTCTCCGTCCTGTTGGTGTTGGCGGCCTTCGCGTTCAGCCGGCTGACTCCCGATTCGTCCGCCACCCCCGTCCTTCCCGAAGAAGGATATCTCGCTCCGGAGTTCCGCCTGAAGGATTTGGAAGGGGAGGAGATTTCCCTGGAAGGCCTGAGGGGAAAACCGGTCTTCATCAATGTCTGGGCCGCCTGGTGCCCTCCCTGTCGCGCGGAAACGCCTGATATGGTGAACATGCACAAAAAATACGGGGACCGGATCACCTTCCTCGGCATCAACGCCACCCATCTGGATGACGAAGCCTCGGCCCGCCGTTTTGTCCGTGAATATCAGGTGTCATATCCCGTCTTGCTCGACAAAGAAGGAACCGTGTACAGGACTTGGAAGGTGCAAGCGCTTCCCACCAGCTTCCTGATCGACGAAAACGGAGTGATGGCCTGGCGAAAAACGGGAGCGGTGACTCCCGGAGAACTGGAACGGGCAATCCGGAGAACGCTCAACTGAGGAGGGCTGAATGTGTTTGAATCAACGGACGTTCTTCCGTTTTTGCCCACCGTGTCCGCGGCATGGCTGTCCCTGATTCCCGGCATCATCCTGTATGTGTATTTGCTGAACCGCAAAGCCGGGTCCTTGAGCGAGCCACTGAAGGACCGGTTGCTCTCTTCCTTTTTGATCGCGGTGATCATATACAAACTGTGGCCCGTTGTGGAAAGCCCCGGCATGATGATGAACCATCCGTCTCTTCTTCTGTATTACAGCGGAGGGGCTTGGGGGACGGAGGCCGCCGCGGTCGGCGCCGTCCTGTGGTTCTGGTGGAAACACCGACAATCGCCTGTCCAAAACGGACTTTCCGTCCTTCACTGGCTGCTGACGGGCGGGTTGGTGCTCCGCCTCGTGTCCTCCCTGCTCATCAAAGAACACGGGATCCCCCTGTCAGGCTTGGGCTGGCCGGCAGGAGAAGACACGTTTTTCCCCGTTCATTTCTTGCGTGCCGTCCTGTACGGCGTCCTGCTGTGGCGGGCACTCTTCTTGGTGTCCCGAAACCGGTTCACCCGCCGCTCCGTGGGAGAATTGTTGGCGGGAACAGGGGCGGCCGAATTGCTGTCCGCCTCGTTCAAACCTCCGGGTCCGCTTTTGTGGGGGCTTTCCGGATGGGAATGGACGGGACTCGCCGCCTTGTTGGCCGGCCTGGCATTGTTCGTCGCGGACAGGGAGAAGAAGCCGCCCACGAACCGGACCTGACCGGCCGTCCCCGACGACGCATGGATGGATTCCGCCTGAAAACATCGGATCACCCGTTGAACGGACATCCCTGACATCCGGGGATGTCCGCTTCTGTTTTCCCGCCCGCGCGCATAAGTATGATCGGAAACAACCGCGGAAAGGACGGGAATTCATGAAGTCGCTTGCCGAATCGATCCGGTTTGAACAGGGTTTCTGGCTGGAAATCCTGAAGGACCACTGCCAGTTCATTCATGACTCCCTCGCTCCGTCGGAAACGGAGGAAATCCAACGGGCACAAACGCTTTATCACTCGTTCGCCAACCTGATCGCCCGCTCGCCCGATGATCTGGAGGCTTCCAAACAAGCCGCCCTGCAGCTTCGGGAGTTCAAATTGCACCTGATCCGTCGGCTGATCACCGGCATGATCGGCTTTCACCTCACCCCCACGTTCATCAATCACATGGTGAACGAGCTGGATGAATATCTGCGCATTCTGGAGGAACTGCAAGCCGGTCGGGTTCCGGCCCTGCAGCACCCGCTCCACCACCATCTGTTGTGGCTTCCGGACGCATCCGGCCACGCCGGGGCGATCGCCGACCGCCTGGATCCCGTGGAAAAGAAGCTGCGCCACAAGGGGCATTCGTTCTCGAAAACGTTTGACGCGTTTTACCTGAAAGCCGTGGAATTTGCCGGCTATTTGCGAACCTCTCTGGACAATTTCCCGGCGCTCAAACGGTTCAACAAGGAAGTGGAGCTGGAGATCCTGGTCTTCCAATCGTTCCTGAAAGAACTGGAAGAGATGAAACTGGACGATGAAGCGTTGGTGCTCATCTCCCCGCTGATGGCCGATCACATGTACCGCGAAGAATGCTACTACCTGACCAAGCTGTCGGAAGTCTCCGACGTCAAACGACCGAATTGCAGTCCCCTGAAACGGTGAAAAAAACGGCGGGCCGCCATGAAAGGCGGCCCGATCCTTTTTTCAGCCGGTAAAAACATTCGCCGGCCGCTTACCGATTGACCCTTTTGCGATAATCCAGATACGAGTAGACGGCCGGCAACACCGTCCCCCCCACCAATGCGGTCATGACCAGATAAAAGGACCATTGCGGCTTCAGGAAACCGGAGATGAGGATTACCAGTCCCATGATGATGTAAACCACTCCCCCGAAGCGGTGGGTTTTGCGCCAGGTCTCTTCCGAGGCGAGCGTCCAGGGGGTGCGGATGCCGACAAACCAGCTGGGCCGGATCTGGCTCATGAAATTTCCCATGAAGATGAACAGGAGGCCCAAGGACCAGGACATGACTTGCGGGATGTTCACTTGCCGGCCCATTCCGGCCAGCAGGGCGACCACCGTCATCACGGAGATCGTCGTGACGATCAACAGCGCGAAAATGCCGTATGCCCGTGCATGCTTCTCATAGGATTCAAACTTCGGATCGATCTTCGGAAGCCATGCCATCAGGAGCGTGACGCCCAACGGAAGAAGTCCGAGCAAGATTTGCATGTGACGCGAACCGTACCGGTCAACTTCCCCGGCGATGTTCCAGTGAAGGGGAATCTGCTCGGGCAAATACCGGTATCCCCAAACATTGACGGCCGCCGCCACCAGCGCCACGATGAACGACAGGACGAACCATGAACGATTGAGCCGGTTCATTCATCATCTCTCCTTCGTTTGTCCATCAGCCACTTGATCACATCCTGCAGAACGGTGGTGTTGAGCGAATAGATGACGTATTGTCCCTTTTTTTCGGTCAGAACGAGCCCTGCGTTTTTCAGGATGTTCAAATGATTGCTGATCGACGGTTTGCTGATGTCGAAGTGGTCGGCAATCTCACCGGCGGTCAGATCCCTCTCTTCCAGCAAATCCAGGATGCGCCTTCGTGTGGGGTCAGCCAGTGCCTTGAAAACGTCGTTCAAGACCGCCACCTTCCCCTTTGTTAATTAGATAATTATCTAATTACATAATAAACGAAAAAACAACATCCGTAAAGGGAGAAGAGCCCGAGGCGCGGCGCATAATCCCTCCCCGCACATACCAAACTATGGAAAGAAAAGGAGGCACTTTCCATGAATCATGTGTTTCATCTGTTTGCCAAGTTCATCGTGACCGGACTGGTCATGTACGGCGTGCTCGGTTTTCTCTACGGCGTCGCTCCCGGCCATGTGCTGCTGGTGACCGTTCTGCTGGTCATCCTGGGCTATCTGTCCGATGTCTTCCTCATGCCACGAATGGGCAATGTGTTCGCCTCTTTGACCGATTTTCTCATCTGTTTCACGCTGGTTTGGCTTCTGGGGACGTACCTGTTCGACCCGGACATCGGTCCCCAGCTGTACAAAGCGAACCGGATGCCTTTGTTTCAGGCTGCTCTGGTTTCCGCGGCCGTGTTTACCGTCATCGAGTGGTTCTACCACAAATGGTTTCGTCGCCAGATGGGTCGGGACGAGTTTTTTGCGTAAACCGGAAACGAACGGGAACAAGGATTCAGCATGCCTTCTTCGGAAGAGCCCTGAATCCTTTTTCTTGTCCGCAAAGAAAGACGGCTGCATGTCCGAACATGCAGCCCCGCTTCCCGTTGTCTCCTTGTTCCATAATACTTACTTTTGTATACTTAATTACAAATGATAACAAAAAGAGGTGTCTCCCATGCCCTCCTTCTTTTTGGCTCACGGTTCCCCCATGATCGCCGTGGAACGGAATGCATACACCCGATTTTTGCAACACCTCCGCCACCGCTTCTCCGAACCGGAGGTCGTGTTGGTGTTCACCGCCCACTGGGAGCGGGACATCACCACTCTGTCAGACCGTGATGACACGTATGACACGATCCACGACTTCGGCGGATTTTCGGAAGAGCTGTACCGGATCCGCTACCCCGCCAAGGGTTCCCGTGAGCACGCGCAAACGGCCCGAATCGCCCTGGAGGCGGCCGGCATCGCGGTGCAAACAGACCGGGAACGCGGCCTGGATCACGGCTCCTGGGTCCTGCTGCGCCATCTCTTTCCGGAAGCCGACGTCCCGGTGATCCAGGCATCCGTCCATCCGTGGCTCGCGCCGGACAGGCAATATGCGATCGGCGAGGCCCTCCGCGGTCTGCAGGAGCAGGGGTGGTGGGTGATCGGCAGCGGTTCGACCGTGCACAACCTGCGGATGCTGGATTGGAACGACGATGAACCCGCCGACTGGGCCGTCCGGTTTGACGACTGGTTGATCGACCGGTTGGAACGACACGACCGGGATGCATTGTTCCGGTACGCGGAGCTGGCGCCCCATGCCCGTGAAGCCGTGCCGCGTCCCGAGCATTTCGTTCCGCTGTTCATCGCCATGGGAGCCGGCACGGCCGAGAAACCGGAGGTGATTCACCGCAGTTACCGCTACGGATCGCTGAGCCATCTCTGCCTGGCGTTTTGAGAACGGTTTCGACTACTCCACCCTTCGGCGGAAGAGCCGCAAAAACAGCAATAACAGGACTGCATGAACCACAAGGGCGCCCGCCGTCCACCATGGCCTGTCGGAAGACGTCTCCACCCATGCCCGGTGCATCTGAAACACCCAGAAAGTGGGCATCACCGCGCCCATCCATTTCCACCCGCCCGGAAGCATCCACGCGGCAAGCGGTCCCAGAAACGACAATCCGGCCAATTTGGACAGGGCAAGCCCTTCCACTTTGTTTCCCGCAAACGCCGCAGGAAACAGGGCATAGATCGGGATCTGCAGCGTTGCGATCAACACGGTCCACAACCATCCGGCGGATGTCCCGTCCATCCAACCGGAGCCCAGAACCAACATCAGCGTCAGCACAAAACCGGTCACACCGGCCAGCGACAATCGCATTGCGAGATAACCCGTTTTGGACAGAGGCGTCACCGCCACATGGGAGAGCACCCCCTCATCCCGATCATCCAGTAACATGAGTCCGGTCATCATGCCGGTGGTCAGCGCCGGAACCATGATCAGAATCCCCATGATCCATCCATGATACGGAGCCGCATCAACACCGAACGCTTCCATCAGAAACCGCTCGAGCGGCGGGACGGCCAGCCGGATGAACAGGAGCAACAACAGCGGAGCGGCCAGGGTGAGCAGCAGCACCCAGTCACGCCGGATGTTTCGCCAATCCCCGATTGTCAGCATCCACCACCGGTTCATCGTCCTCCCCCTCCGATCCGCTCCACCACATGCCGTACCACCGACCGGTATGCCCAAGCATAAGCGATCACGCACCAGACGACCAGAAGTCCGGTCAGCACCGGCGCTTCGGACCATCCACTGCCGGAAACGGCGATGTGCAACAGTCCCAGAATGGCATGACCCGGAAGCCACCACAACCAGACAGCCGCCTTCCCGTCAACCAGCTCCAGAAGCGGAAGCGCCATGGGGGTGAGCAGAAACTGCGCCTTGACCAGAAATTCATTGACCGTCTCCGTCCGGGCGGCCAATCCCAGGCCCAAAAGCGTGAAGCAGACGATCCGGGCATCAGCGCAAGCAGCCCCGCAAATGTCCGGACATCGGCCCCCATCCCCCCCATGAGCACCACCAAGCCGGCCAGAGACGAAAGCACGGACAGGGACAGGGCCCGCGCCAACACCCAGCGGCCCGGCGAAAGCGGAGAGACAAACAGCGCCGCCGGCACCCCCTGACTCTTTTCCAGCAGCAGCATGCCCGCCGAAAAAATGAACCCCAGAACGGTCGGATCGCTGAATACAATGACCTTCGCCACCGTCCCGCGAACGGGAGACGGGATCCAGACCAGGACCGCCACATAGAGCAAACTGACCACCGCATACACGGCATAAAAACCATGACGCCACTGAAACCGGAGATCGTGGATCCACACGGTGCGGATCATGCCCTTTTCCTCCCCGTCATCCGGACAAAAATCTCTTCCAGCGTCGTTTCCTGGGTATGCATTCGTTCCACGTTCTCTTCATTCAGCACACGCAGAAACCCGGCATTCCGCCCCAGACCTTCCAGCGGAAACTCCGCGGATTGCGGCTTTCCTTTCGAGATGTACTCCACCCGTACCGTCTTCCGGCCGTACCGGAGCATCAGCCGACGGGGTTCATCCTCCAGAACGAACCGGCCGTCATGAAGAAACGCCACCCGGTCACACAGATCCTCCGCCAGTTTCATGTTGTGCGTCGCCAGCAAGATCACCTTGCCCCGCTCTTTCTCCTCCCGGATCCACTCCCGGATCATCCGCGTCCGGGAGGGGTCCAGACCGGAGGTGGGCTCGTCCAGGATCAGCAAGTCGGGATCGTGCATCATGGCCCTGCACACGCCCAGCCGTATTTTCATCCCTTTGGAAAACTCACCCACCCGCTTGTGCGCAGCCTCCGCCAGTCCGGCTCTTTCCAGCAAACGAAACGGCTCTTCCATCTTCCCCTTGCGGCGATACATCGCGCCGAAGTACCGCAGATTTTCCACTGCGGTGAATTTGGCGTAAAACCCCGGTGACTCAAATGCCACCCCGATCCGTTCCCGCAGGTCGGCATCGGCATCCCTCGCTTCCCGGCCCAGCACCTTCACCCGGCCTTCATATCCTTTCAGAAAACCGACAAGCACCTTGATCGCCGTACTCTTCCCCGCTCCCGACGATCCCAACAAACCGAAAATCTCTCCCGGCCCCACCCGGAACGAAATCCCGTCCAGCGCCGGCCGGTCATGTCCCGGATACGTGAACCTCAGATCCGTCACGTCGATCATGCGTGATCCTTCCCTTCCACCAAACCCGCGGCAATCCATGACGCCATGTTGCGGATCACTTCATCCGCCACCTCTTCCCCGATCTCCCGACGGTGAAGATTGAGCATGAAGAACGCCCGAAGCACCCCGGCCGCCACCTCCGGTTTCTCCCGGATCATCACCCCTCGACCCGCCCATTCCCGCAAAATCCGGATCATCAGATCTTCATCCTTTTTCTGATGTTCCTCCAGCACTTCCGGCGGCAACTTGCGAAACATCCGCTCCCATTCTTCATCTTCGTAAACGCGGCGCAATACCGGATTCTCACCGACCAGGCGCAAACCGGTCATCAGCAGATGTTCCACGAGGGCCTTGCCTCCGAGGCGGCTGTTTTCCGTTTTCTCCATCAATGTTTGTTTGATTTCCTCCTCTTCCCGTTCCAGCACCGCAAACCACAAAAGCTCCTTGGACGGAAAGAACAAATAAAACGCTCCCTGGGAAATCCCCGCTTCCCGTGTCAGTTCGGCCACGCTGGTTTTCCTGAATCCGTACCGGCCGAACAGTTCCCTTCCGGCCTCCAGCAACTTCCGATGAATCCGTTCCTTCTCCTCACGGGTGAATGCCCGCACGTTGCTCACCTCTTCAACATGAACCTGTGAACAATTTGTTTATTGGTTCATATACTTTCATGCATTCTACTATCGGGAACCCGCCAAGTCAATCCTGCCCGTTCACAGCGGGAAAAGCAGGTCCTGTTCATCCAAAAAGCCGGGGAGGATGTCCCCGGCTTGATTGCCTTCCAAAAACCGTTCACTTTTTGCGGAGAATCACCATCAGTCCGGGGAGTTTGGCATCCTCCTTCGCCCCCAACATGAAGCAAACCGCGGGCCCGCGATCGAATTTGTCCGGCGGGAAATACCGGTCGATCGCTTCTTCCGTGACCGGGTAAAACGGAAACGTTCCGCCGGTCGCCTGATTTACGAACTCCGTCAGTTCTTCCGAGAGGGGAAGGATTCCCCGGAGAAAAAACTCTCCTCCCGGTTTCAACACGCGGTACAGTTCGGAAGCATATCCGGCCTTGGCCTCATCCGGCACGGCGTGAAAGCATCCCTGGTCGTTGGCGAAGTCGACGGATTCATCCTCGAGCGGCAACGAGGTGACATCGGCTTGGAGAAACTCCGCCTGAATGCCCGTTTCCTTTACCCGTTGCCCGGCCAATTTCAATGCGGTCGGAGACAGGTCCACGCCGATGGCGCGGTAGCCCATGCCGGCGAGAAACACGGTCTCCCGGCCGGTTCCGCAACCGATGTCAAGCGCCGTCTGCCCCGGACGTGCCTTTCCCTTGTACGCCATGACGGCCGCCAGCTCCGTCGTGGGCCGGCCATTATCCCAATAACCGTGCAAACCTTCCCGGTAGGCTCGATCCCAGAACACCCACTGATCTCCCCCTGAACCCGATTTTGAAAGCGGTTTCAATTTCATTTTTTCCATATTTCATGTATATTTTCAATATTTCATTTTATGATAAAACAGATCTCCCTACTCGGCATACCGGAAAATCAAGAAGTCTCAACGTCATGACCATCCGAAAGACATCCGTTTCCCCTGAAACGGGTACAACCTTTTACGCCCGAACAAAAAAGAACCCGCCCGGACATCCGGACGGGCTTCCGCTCATATGCGAAGGGAAGCATCAAGATAGGATCATCGGTGTGCAACATACAGGTTCCCGGCCGGCGGAGTCCACCGTCCGGCCGGATCTTCAGACGACATACTTTTCGGCGTCGATCACGCGGGCGGCGATGGCGCGTTTCAGAGCCACCTCGTTGATCGGCTGCAGGCGGGTCAGCTTGCGCAGGACGGCCAGCGTCGTCACCAGCACGTCCCCTTCTTCCATCGCGGCGATGGCATGGCGGGCAAACGCCTCCACCTTGCGGAACGAGTCGTGGATGAAGGCGATCGTCAGATCGATTTTCGCCCGCTCCTTCTCCTCGCCGTTATTGGCGATGGCCTTTTTGGTGCGGAGCAGTGCGCTTTCCATCGCGAACGTCTCGATGGCGATGTCCGCCAGATCGCGCACGATCTCCTGTTCCTTCTGAATGTCCGTCTCGTACTTCTGCACGGCCAGACCGGCCACCATCAGGAAGATTTTCTTGGCGTTTTCCACCAGATGTTCTTCCTGCTCCAGAAGCGGTGCACTTTCATCCGGCATGTACGGCATCAGGGTGAGCAGCTCTTCCTGCAGCTCCATAGCCGCCTGCACCAGCGGAAGTTCTCCTTTCATGGCCTTGCGCATCAGCGTGGCCGGAATGAGCAGGCGGTTGATCTCGTTGGTGCCCTCGAAGATCCGGTTGATCCGGGAGTCGCGGTACATGTTCTCAATCTCGTACTCGTTCATGAATCCGTATCCGCCATGAATCTGCACGCCCTCATCCACCACATAGTCCAGGACTTCGGAGCCGAACACCTTGGCGATGGAGCATTCGATGGCCAGATCCCCGATGGCCCGAGCCGCCACCGCTCCTTCGGCATCTTCCACGCCTTCGAGGCCGGCTTCAAACATGCCGCCGATTCGATAGACCATGCTCTCCAGAGCGTAGGTTTTCACCGCCATGTTGGCCAGTTTCTCGCGGATCAGGCCGAACTTGGCGATCGGAGTGCCGAATTGTTTCCGCTCCTTGGCGTATTTGGCGGAGATCTCGATCGCCCGTTTCGCCGAACCCGCCGTGCCGACAGCCAGTTTGTAACGACCGATGTTCAGAATGTTGAAAGCGATCAGGTGTCCCTTGCCCACTTCTCCGAGCAGGTTTTCCACCGGCACCTTGGCATCCTGGAGAATGAGCGTCCGGGTCGACGAACCCTTGATGCCCATCTTCTTCTCCTCGGGTCCCACGGAGACGCCGGGGAAGTTCCGCTCCACGATGAAGGCGGAGAATTTGTCCCCGTCCACCTTGGCGTACACGACAAAGACATCGGCAAAGCCCGAGTTGGTGATCCACTGCTTTTCCCCGTTGAGGATGTAATGTTTGCCGTCATCGCTCAGAACGGCGGTCGTCTTGGCACCCAGCGCGTCGGATCCGGATCCCGGCTCGGTCAGGGCATACGCGGCAAACTTGGCGCCGGAGGCCAGGTCCGGCAAGTACTTTTTCTTCTGCTCCGGGGTCCCGAAATACACGATCGGCAACGTGCCGATGCCGACATGAGCCCCAAAAGACAGTGCAAAGGAACGGGCCAGCGAAATTTTTTCACCGATCAGGCTGGAACTGATCTTGTCGAGACCGATACCCCCGTATTTCTCCGGGACATCGGCGGCCAGAAGGCCCAACTCGCCCGCTTCCTTCAGCAGGCGGACGGTGTGCTCAAATTTGTGCTCCTCGATCTCGGGCAACACCGGCAACACTCTGTCCACCACGAAATCTTCCGTGGTTTTGGCGATCATCTTCTGTTCTTCGTTGAAATCCTCCGGCGTGAACACGTCAGACGGGTCGGGTGTTTCCAGCAGAAAGGCGCCGCCTTTCACTTTTCGGGTTTGTTCAGACATCCCGATTCCTCCCTGTTCTCAAGGTGCATGCAAACTCATCCCAACGTTTCGCCGCTTGCCGGGAGCGGTTTCCCGAAACGTTTCCCGGAGAGAAAACGCATCCGGAAAACCGCCCCCTCCTTTGCCCGGAGCTTCTTCCCCACCGTCTTCAGGAAACTCGTTCGATCAGGCCGGCCGCTCCCATGCCGCCGCCGATGCACATGGTGACCAGACCGTATCGCTTGTTCCGGCGGGCCAGCTCATGGATCAGGCTCACCGTCAGCTTGGCACCGGAGCAACCGAGCGGATGGCCCAAGGCGATCGCGCCGCCGTTGACGTTCACGATGGACGGATCCAGCTCCAGCTTGCGAATGACCGCCACCGCCTGGGAAGCGAACGCTTCGTTCAGCTCCACCAGGTCGATGTCCTGCAGCCTCACTCCGGTCCGCTTCAACAGCTTCGGCACGGCTTCCACCGGCCCGATGCCCATCACGTCCGGATCGACGCCTCCCAGCATGAACCCGCGGAACACCGCCAGCGGCTTCACACCCAGCGCCTCGGCTTTCTCACGGGACATGACCAGCACCGCCGCCGCTCCGTCGCTGGTTTGCGAGGAGTTGCCCGCCGTCACCGTTCCTTTCACATGGAACACCGGCTTCAGCTTGGCCAGCACCTCCAGGCTGGTGTCGGGACGGACGCCCTCGTCGGTGTCAAACACCGTCTCTTTCACGCGGAGTTTGCCCTTGTCGTCAAAGAACTTGTGCCGGACGGTGAGAGGGACGATTTCCTCGCGGAACTTGCCGTCCTGGATGGCCTTCGCGGCTTTCCGGTGGCTTTCCAGGGCGAAGCGGTCCTGGTCTTCCCGACCGACCCCGTACCGGCGTGCCACTTCCTCGGCCGTGTGCCCCATGGACATGTAGGCTTCCGGCAAGTGCTCCATCAGCCAGGGGTTGGGAGAAGGTTTGAAGCCGGTCATCGGTACCATGCTCATGCTTTCCACGCCGCCGGCGACGATCACGTCGGCAAATCCGCACATGATTTTCTCCGCGGCCATGGCGATCGTTTGCAAGCCGGATGAACAGAAGCGGTTGACGGTCATGCCCGGCACCGACGTCGGCAGTCCGGCACGGAGCGCCACCAGGCGCCCCAGGTTGAGCCCCTGTTCTCCTTCCGGAAACGCGCAGCCCATGATCACGTCCTCGATCTCGGCCGGATCCAGCTGCGGCACGCGTCGCAGCAGATCCTTCACCACCTCCGCCGCCATGTCGTCGGGCCGGGTATGGCGGAGCGTCCCTTTGTGCGCCCGGCCCACCGCGGTGCGGGCTCCCGCCACAATCACAGCTTCGCGCATCATTTTCTCCTCCTTTTCCGGTCCCCGTCAGTTGCGGAGCGGCTTTCCGTGAGTCAGCATGTATTGCATCCGGGCTTGCGTCTTCGGCTCACCGATCAGGCTGAGGAACGCCTCCCGCTCGATGTCGAGCAGATATTCCTCCGTGACGAGCGTTCCTTCCGGCACGGAGCCGCCGGCCAGCACATACGCCAGCTTGCCCGCGATCTTGTAATCGTGTTCGGAAATGTGGCCGGACTTCAGCATGCCGTAGGCTCCCAGCTTGAGCACGTTGTATCCCGTTTCGCCCACCACCGGGATTTTCCGCGGCTTCGGCGGACGATATCCCGATTTGGCCAGACTGAGTGCCACCTGTTTGGCATCATGCAGGAGGTGATCCCGGTTGGGGGTGATGCCGTCGCACTCCCTCAGGAACCGGTATTTCCTGGCGTCCTCGGCGCTGGTGGACACCTCGGCCATGCCGATCGTCATGAACACCTTGTTCACCACCGACTGGAGGGCCACCTTGTCCGCCGGATCGATACCGTCCGTCCAACGCAGCAGCATTTCTTTGTTGCCGCCGCCGCCGGGAATCAATCCGACGCCCACTTCCACCAGTCCCATGTACGACTCGGCGGCCGATTGCAACCGGTCGCAGGGCAGGATCATCTCCATGCCGCCTCCCAGCGTCATGCCGTACGGAGCGGCCACCACCGGACGGCTCAGCGTGCGCAGCGATCCCATCGTCCGCTGGAACGTGCGGACCATCATGTCGATCTCCGCCCAGTTTTGGTCCTGTGCCTCCATCAACATGAGCATCAGGTTGGCTCCCACGCAGAAGTTGGGAACGCCTTCGGCCGCGATGACCAGTCCTCGCCAGTTGGCTTCCACTTCCTTCACCGCGTAGTTGATCATACCGATCACGTCAATGCCCAGCGCCTGTTTGGCCGAGTGGACCTGCAGGCAAGCGATGTCATCGCCCAGATCGATCAGGCTGGCTCCCCGGTTCCCCTTGATGAGCTTGCCTTGTTCTTTCAGCCGGGCGAGCGAAATCACTTTTTCGTGCTCGTCCACTTCCCCGTATTTTCCGCCGATGCCGAATGCATGGACCGCGGCGCCTTCCTTCTTGTAAAACGAGGTGTGTCCGGCCGCCAGCATTTCTTCGATCCACGCCGGGATCGTCTCTCCTTCTTCGCGCATGCGGGCCACCGATTTCTCCAGTCCGATCGCATCCCACGTTTCAAACGGACCGAGCTCCCAGTTGAAGCCCCATTTCATGGCGCGGTCCACGCTGACGAGATCATCGGCGATCTCACCCAGCTTGTCGGCCGTGTACAGCAGCACCTTCTTCGTGATGGTCCACGCCAGCTTTCCGGCCGGGTCGTCGGCATACACCAAAAGGGCCAGCCGCTCTTCCACCGTTTTTGCTTTTTTGGTCAGCTCCAGCGAACGCGCTTTCAGTTTCCGGCGCGGACGGTATTCCATCGAGACCGGATCCAGCGCCAGAATCTCTTTGCCGCTCTCCGTCTTCACTTTTTTGTAGAAGCCCTGGCCCGATTTTTCACCCAGCCAGCGATTTTCCACCATTTTCTGAAGCAGCGGGGACACGGTGAACGCTTCCTTGTCATGCGGATCGTTCGAGTTTTCCCGCACGTTGCCCGCCACGTGCACGAAGGTGTCCAGCCCCACCAGGTCCAGCGTGCGGAAGGTGGCACTCTTCGGCCGTCCCATCGCCCGCCCGGTCACCGCGTCCACCTCGTCCGGACCGAGTCCGAGATCCAGCATCGCCTGCAGCGTCACCTGCAGTCCGTAGGTGCCGATCCGGTTGGCGATGAAGTTGGGCGTATCCTTGCAGAAGACGACGCCTTTCCCCAGCACTTCCTCGGCAAACGCTTTCATTCCGCGCACGATGTCCGGTTCCGTCCGGGTGTGCGGAATGATCTCCAGCAGCTTCATGTAGCGCGGAGGATTGAAAAAGTGCGTCCCCAGGAAGTGACGTTGGAACTCTTCCGAGCATCCTTCCACCATGCTGTGAATGGAAATGCCCGAAGTGTTGGAACTGACGATCGTGCCCGGCTTCCACACCGTTTCCAGCCGTGCGTACAAATCCCGCTTGATCTTCAGGTTTTCGATCACGGCCTCCACGATCCAGTCCACTTCGGACAAGCGATGGAAATCATCCTCCAGGTTGCCCGTCTCGATCAGGTCGGCCGACTCCTTGGTGTACAGCGGCGACGGTTTTTCCCGAAACAGCCGCTCTTTGCCCAGATTGGACAGACGATTGCGAACCGCCTTGTCTTCCAGGGTCAGTCCCTTCGCCTTTTCCTCGTCGGTCAGCTCACGCGGAACGATGTCCAGGAGCAGTGTCGGAATGCCGCAGTTTGCCAGATGACCGGCAATCGCCGCGCCCATCACCCCTGCACCGAGCACGGCCGCTCTCTTGATGCGTGCCAAACGGATCCTCCTCTCCTCCGGCTCCGCCACCCGCGGAACCCGGCGGTTTGTCTGAATGAACAGTCATTCAGTGGCGGGTGAGAAAAAAACCACTCCGACCGGAACGGCTTTCACCACACGTTTTTCTTGAGTTTTGGGGCGTTTTCACTATGCGCAACTTTCAATCCTTTTGAAATTCACTTCAATAATATTATTTCTCTGAATGACTGACCGCGTCAAGAGGTGAAGTCTGACTTTTTGATTTCTTCGGGAAAGAGTGAAGACCCTTTCATCCTCCGACAAGACCGAAAGAATGTGATATTGTAAAATAACGATTGTTTGCATACACCACAAAGGAGAAGGAGAAACATGAAGAAAATCCTTATTCGCGTGATTCTCCCGCTGCTGGTGCTCGCCGGCCTGGCCAAAGGTCTCGACATCCTGATCAACGCCCGGGACTTCCAGTTTTTCGGCGGCATCACGCACCGCATCGACACCGATGAAAAAGTGGTGGCTCTCACCTTTGATGACGGGCCGGCCGAAAACACCGACGCCATCCTGGACATCCTGAAAAAGCATCAGGTGAAAGGAACCTTTTACCTGATCGGCTCCGACTTGGAAAAGAACATGGACAAAGGGAAAAAAATCGCCGCGGAAGGGCATGAAATCGGCAATCACAGCTACTCCCACACCCGCATGGTCTTCAAAACCCCGTCGTTCATCCGGGAAGAGATCGAAAAAACGGACGAACTCATCCGACAAGCCGGCTATCAGGGAGAGATTCATTTCCGTCCGCCGTACGGAAAGAAGTTCGTGTTTCTTCCCCAATACCTGAGCGAAACCGGCCGCCGGACCATCACGTGGGACGTCGAACCCGAAACGTATGCAGAGATCGACGGAAATGCGGAAAAAATCACCGAACACGTTTTGGCCAACACCCGCCCCGGCTCGATCATCCTGCTGCATGTCATGTACGAAAACCGGAAAGCATCGCTGGAATCCGTCGATGCCATCATTCAGGGTCTCAAAGCCAAAGGATATCGCTTTGTGACCGTGTCGGAACTCCTGAAGCTCCAACCTCATTCCCCGTCTCCATCGTGACCTGAGACAAGGATTCCCCGTCCCTGCACGCCGCATCCCTGAAGGCACCGGAAATGCATGGAAGAGCGGCCTTCCACGGAACGCCGGAAAGCGAAGAACTTTCAGGAAGCCGCCCCCGGTTCCGGACGCCTGATCAAAAGATCCCCCGATTTGCCGGAACTTCGCGGCATCGGACAGGTTTGGGTTTCCCGCTTTGGCAAAAAGCGGCTTACATGAAGCGGTTCCGTTTGACTCAAATTGAAAGTGAACTCCAAGAAAGGAGGCAACTTTCATGTTCCACACGAACATCCAAGGAATCCGCGGCGAGATTGAGCAAATCCGCAGCGCTGCCCAACAGATGGCTCATCTGGAACAAATGAACGCTCAGAAGCTGCAACAGATCACGCAACTCTGCCAGCAGATCGAACAGCGTCTGAACAGCGTGACGTTCCAGCAACAAGCCGCTCCGCAGGCAACCGCTTCGTACCAAGCTCAATCTCCGGCTTTCGGAGCCCAAACCGGATTCACGGGCGTCAGTGGTTACACCGGAGTGACGGGGTCCGTGGCCGCCAAACCGTTCGGCCAACAGCAACAACAGCAAACCCCGCCGGTGACCGTTTCGTCCGTGATGAAAGGGTTCCCGAGCATCACGAGCGCGCCGGTCAACCACTGAAGACGCGGCGCAAAAGACCCGTGGCCTGTCCACGGGTCTTTTACTTGCAAGAAAAACCTTCAAGTTCCGATGCCAAAGTCCCCCAAACAGCGCATCAAGGGGTTCGCCGGCTTGTTCTTTTCGTTTGCATCCGTGTTGTATACTGAAAAAACTCCCCCTGGAAGGAGAGGATTTCCCATGGACACTGACCGACTGAAACGCGCAAAGCCCGGTGAAGTCATCACATTCGGCACGTATCCGCACACGGCGGACGGCACGGACCACACCCCGATCCGCTGGCGGGTGATCGAGAAATCGGATCGTGAAGGAATTGTTATTCTTCTGAGCGAACGGCTGTTGGACTGCCGGAGATATCACGGAGAATCCGCGGAGATCAAGTGGCGGGATTGCGTGGACATGACGTGGCAAGATTGTGACCTGCGCAAGTGGTTGAACCAGGCATTCTTCCATCGGGCATTCCGTGACGCCGAAAAAGAGCTCATCCTGCCGACCCGTTGCACGGACAACGGAGAAGATACCCCGGATACGGTGGACAAGGTCTTTCTGCCGAGCATCCCCGAGATCGAAAAATGGTCCGAGATTCACGGCAAGGAACTGCGCCGGGCGGTCGGAACGGAGTATGCCAAAGTGAAAAAGCCGGACGGCTGCGATCTGTACGTTTACGACAAATCAAACCCGTTCAACTATCTCAACATCGACGGAGAGAAACACGGCTGCTCCTGGTGGTGGCTGCGAACCCGGGGAAACAAGCCGTCCCGCGCCTGCTTTGTCGGCACCGGCGGCAGAATCCGTACATACGCCAACAACAGCGTCTCCCGTTACGGCATCCGTCCCGTGATCCGGATCAGGATCCCGTAATCATGCCCTCCCGGCCGGAGGCAAAAATCCGTCCCGGCTCACGAGCAACTTCCCGGCCGGAAACACCTTCCGGAACTCTTCCAGCGTCCGTTTCAGGACGTCCGGCCCGTACCAGCGCTCCAGTCCCAGCCGTTCATGGATCTCCCGAATGCGCAATCGCTCCGTCCTCCGGCCGCCGCTGCCGTCCCCCAGGAAAAAATCATCCAGGCACACCCGATCAACGAGGCCGTGCAATTTGGCGGGAAACTCCCGCGAAAACGGCAAAACCGGAGATACCGCCGCCTGGACGAAGAGCCCGGCCTCCTTCAACCGGCCGAGCGCCCGTATTCTGGCCGGAACCGGCGGGGAGGCCGGCGCGAACGCGCGGCGAACCTCCTCCAGATCCGTTTCCACCGTGACGCTCACCAGCAATCGATCCTTCAGTTTCAACAATATATCCACATCCCGCGTCACCAGCGGGCTGCGCGTCTGCAGAAACAAAAAATCCGGCGGCTGTTCGCTCAGCACCTCCAGCAGCGACCGGGTCAGCCCGGCGCGCGCCTCCTCCGGCTGATACGGATCCGTCGCCGAGGACAGAAAGATCTTCACCGAACCTTTCTTCCGCGCCCGTGTCAAATCCCGCCGGAGCACCTCCGCCGCCCCGTCCTTCACCTCCACCCACGTTCCCCATTCTTCCCCGCGAAACAGCGCCACCGGCATTTGCCTGACATAACAGTACGAGCAGCCGAACGAGCATCCCGCATACGGATTGAGCGTATGCGTGTAGCCGGTGAGAAATCCGGTCGCCGGGGTGAGAACCGTCTTGGGCGTTTTGCGGGTGACGCGTGGAGGCATGGATCGTCAACTCCTCGAATGAATGTTCTGCTGACCCCATGATAACCCATCCACAAAAAGCACTCCATGCAACATGACAACCGTTTCCCATAAATACAAAACGTCCGCAAACCAACTTCATGAAATCAAGCGGTTTGCGGACTTCTGACACGGCGCGGGAGCATCCCCCCGACGCATCTTCGTCACTTCGCGGCCGGCATCTGGATCAGCGGGCTTCCGCTTCCTTGCACGGTGGGCATTTTGCCGTCCCATTTTTTGATCCACTCAAGTTGTACGATGGACGGAGTGAGCGATTGCTGCAGGATGCGGTTGGCTTCGGCCTGTCCTTGAGCCTGAATGATGGAGACCTGCTTTTTGCCCTCCGCTTCGATCTTGTTGTTGATCGCTTCCTGTCTCTTGTTGGCTTCTTCCCGTTTCAGGTACTCCTGGCGGTTCTGGGCATCCGCGATGGACTGGATGGTTTTCAGCGTATTGGCATCGATCCGGACATCCGCCAGAGAAATGGTCTCCAGAATGATCCCGTCTTTGGCGAGGATCTCCGACAGCTTCTTCTGAATTTCATTGGTCACTTCCTGACGATGCTCGGTATACACCCCGAGCACGCTGTAACGGGTCGTGACGGACTGCATGACGGTCTTGAGCTGCACCTTGATGTATCCCGACTCGATCTCGGGCGCTTCCCGCCGGCGGAACTTGGTGAAGATGTGCGGCAGCTTTTCCGGTTCCATGTGATACGAATACACCACGTCCACGTTGACCGATTTTCCGTCCGAAGTGTTGACGTCCATCGACTGGTCCGATCCCTCTCCGCTGTTTTTGGTCAGGTAGACCGTCTCGGTGGAGACCGGGTACTGGGTCACGTTTTCCCACGGCCAGACGAACCGGAGCCCCTGGTCCAGCACCTCGTCTTTCAATCCGCCGTTGAGACTGAACACAACCCCTTTGTATCCGGGCTCAATGATGGCCGTGCAGTTCACGACAACCACAACCAGCAAAATCAATCCGATCACTGTACCCACGATTCTGCCTTTGTTCCAGGACTTTTGTTCATTCATTCGCATTCCCCCATTCAAACAGATCGGGCCTGACGCCCCAAAAACCGAGTGTCGGACAATCGATGAACCATTCCAACCTCGCTCTCATGAACACATCCATGATATTCCACCAAAAACCTGATATGAATCATACAATTATGCGAACAAAGAAACCGTTGGTGTTCATGACAAGAAATTCTGTTCCTGTTTCCAAAAGAAAAAGCCGAGGAGCCCATGCATCCTCGGCCGATTTTTCGATTTCACGGAGATGTTCTTGATGATTCCATCGTGGATGCAATTCAAACGAGACCACCTCAGTGGTTCCTCAAAATCATAGAATGCTTTCAAATCCACCATTCAACTCAAACCGTAAAAAGTGTGAATTCCGATGAGCTGGATCCAGAACTTTCAACTCCACCACGAATTTAACTCAACCGCCGGCAAAGCTTCGCCTCAAAACCTTCATGAACCACCTTTCAATTCCACCATGGATGCAACTCAACCCCCATTGTGAACACCGGAAAAATCAAGGCTTTTTTATTATATCAAACCTCCAAAAAGTCTGTGAACCGGGAGTCCTGCAAAAACCCCGGGAGGTTCACAGACTTCGTTTCAATATTCAGAAAATACGAGGGGATGGCTTCCGGCAACTCTCCAACACAATAAAAAAGGCCGAAAACACATAGATCGAACTCAAATCCCATTGTGCGACGCCAAGCTTCTTCGGCCTGATTGCCAAGACTCCAAACGGTCCATCGCACAATTTTCTTTTGCCGGCGCATCCGCCCTTTCTCCCTACTCTATAAAAACATATCTATAAATCGGGAGGTGAACGGGTATGATCGGCGGCATCTTGAACAGTATGATCGGTCTGGTTGGAGGGATTCTCTCCACGATCTTCGGTCCCATTGTACTGCCACCGCCTCCGGCGCTTCGGCCCATTGCGCGGGACGATTTCTACACCACCAATGAAGGAACCCCTCTCTCAGTCTCTGCTCCCGGTGTGCTGGAAAACGATTTTGACTTCAGGGGCCTTCCCCTTACGGCCATTTTGATCGGTAATCCGTCCAACGGCACTCTGACATTCAACTCGGACGGGTCCTTTGTCTACACACCGAATCCCGGGTTCACAGGAACGGATGCCTTCACGTATCAAGCCAGCAACGGGGTTAACAGGTCCCTGGTGGCTTCGGTCACCATCACCGTAAAGCCCACGAACCAACCGCCCGTGGCCAACGATGATTCTTACACAACCACCGTGAATACTCCCCTCACGGTTCCTGCTTCCGGCGTACTGGAAAACGACACCGATCCGAATGGCGACCCGCTTACGGCTCTGTTGGTCACCGGTCCCACAAACGGAACGCTGGTACTGAATCCAGACGGCTCCTTCATCTACACGCCAAATGACGGGTTTGAAGGCACGGACAGTTTTACCTATCAGGCCAGCGATGGAAGTGCCCTGTCCAACGTCGCCACCGTCACCATTGATGTGGTCGCTCCTTGATGAACAGATATTGAGAAACAACGGCTCCCCCCTATCAGCAAAACCATAGGGGGCTTTTTGATGGAAAGAGCATGCGACCGCGGGGCGGGAATGAGCCATCACTTCCACCATGGATCCAACTTAAACGATCCCGTGCCGCTCCCTCACATACTTATCGATCGTCTGAGTCCCGTAAATCTCCCGGGAGATTCTCAGACGTCGATTCAAGACTCGGAAAAAGATGTTTCTTGGTCACAACTCTGTGAAGCCAGACGGCATGTCTTATCCCAATAATAAAGCCGGAGCCATCCCCTGTGAGTGCCTTTGCCATTGCAACGAAACGAACAGGGGATGGCTTCCGGCGGATTCCCTCACACAATTTCACCACGGATAACCCCGAAAAAGTCTGGGGGCCGGGAGTCTTGCAAATCCCTCGGGAGGTTCACAGACTTCGATTCATTCCCCCCATTCGACATCCGTTTCAACTCCCGGCACCCGATTTCAAACAAAGGCTCATCACTCTTCGTCCAAGTCCTCCAACGTAAAAGCACGGGACGTAAACATATCGATGACTTTTTCTTCTCCCGAATACCCCTTGGCCTCGATGGAAAAGGTCCCGCTGTCATTTTTGGACAGTTCGAGGACCACCTTGGCTTGGGTCAGCGGAAATTCCAACCGAACCGACACTTTCCGAATCTCTTCCCGGCGCAAATCAAATTTCGCGGGCGAATCCGGATGGCGTCTTTGCCGAAGCTCATTGACGACCTCCAACGTCTTGTTGTCGAACAATTTGACGAAGAAGCTTCGGTCCAGCACCAACTGATGAGATTGGCCCATCATCAAGATTTTGGTCTCCACAAGTTGAGGAACCAACTCATACCGCAGGAAACGATAACGATTGAAATAATTCCCGTCGAAATGATCATGCTCCGTGAAATAATCGACGACAATCTGATTCTCAATGACAAACACGGGAACATTCTTGATGTTCACGATCTCGATCAGGAGACCGTCGAAAAAGCGTCGCTTGATATTTTCGTTAATGAGGCGTTTGAGAACGATTCGGACCTCCGGTTCCTGCGCCTTCCGCATCTCATCCAGTTGCTTCTGGGTCGCTTCCATCGTCGCCGAGATCTGCTCCCGCGTCAGCTCTTCCTGCTTCTTCAGCTGATCCCTGGTCAGTTCCTCTTGCTTTTGAATCTGCTTGACCGCCACCATCACCGCGATGACGGCCACCACCACCGTCAACAGCCCCACAATCACTTCTCCGGTGAACATCTCCCACAAACTGCATTGACCCATCCACACCGAAAACACCGAACAATCTTGCCCCATTCTCTCTCCTCCCCCGCTTTGGTTTGACAGTGTATATCCCATCCATCCGCAGTTCTCTTCTTTTTTGTTCGTTGTCATCCCGCGAATTTTCACAGGTCCTTTCCTGAGCCTTCCACCATGAAAGCAACTCCAACGACACCGACGAAATCGACACTGAAAGCATCGGAGACATTCAATTCCACCATGGGTGCAATTGCAACCCCATTGTGAACAACAGACAAATCAAGATTTCTCCATTATATCAAACCCCGAAAAATTCTGTGAACCGAAGTCCTGCAAAAACCCCGGGAGGTTCACAGACTTCGATTCACAACTCGGAAAAAGATGCCTCTCGGTCACAACTCTGTGAAGCCAGACGGCATGTCTTATCCCAATAATAAAGCCGGAGCCATCCCCTGTGAGTGCCTTTGCCATTGCAACGAAACGAACAGGGGATGGCTTCCGGCGGATCCCCTCACACAATTTCACCACGGATAACCCCGAACAAGTCTGTGGGCCGGGAGCCCTGCATAAACCCCGGTTTACAGACTTCGACTCAAAATCCGGAAATGGCCCCTTCACTTCATGGATGGTGACTGACACCCGTATGAGTACGCCAAGCACACAAACCCGTGCTTCTCCAAAATGGGACGGCTCATCGGGGAGGCATCCACCATGAGGAATGGATGCCCTTTCTCATACGCTTTCCTGGCGCGGATGGCCAGCAAATCGGAATAACCCCCTTTTCCCCGGAATTCCGGCAAAGTGGCCCCTCCCCACAGACTGGCGAAGGAAGAGTTCTGCTCCAGGTACATCCAGGCTGCACTCACCAACCGGTCTTCTTCAAAAACGCCATACAGATACAGCGAATCGGGATGTTCCCGCTTGTCCCGCCAAAGCCTCTCTCCAAGCCCGGCGTGCGATTCCCCCCAAACGGCATCTTCCAAGGCCACGATGTCCCGGATGCCTTGTTCGTCGGTGATCTCCCGGACACGGGAAGACAGTTCACGAGTCAGGAGCGGATGCCGCTCATCCAGCTTGATGATCATGAGGGCTTCCGGCTCTCCCACCGTAAAGCCTTCCCGCCTGAGGAGTTCTTTCAAATGAGGCGGCCGGTCGTAGCTGTATACTTTCCATTCAAAATCCTGCTTGAGACTCCGGAAATAATCCAATTCGTTGCGGATGACCTCTCCGGCATTCTCTTCGTTCAGATCCGACGCGATGATAAACGCCAAATCTCCGTACCGGGAAATGAGACGTACCACATGCTCCGTCTCTTCCCGGACGAATCCTTCCATCCGTGCTTCCTGTCTGAGTTCCTTGTGAAATTGCAACAGCCACGGGTGTTTGTCCATCTTCAAGCTCCCTTCGATTTGCGAGGCGTGACTTTCTCTCTTTGCCCCACCCTCACGGATTCTTCTTTTCCCCGGGAGACGTTCTCCTTCACCCGTTTTAACGTTGCCACGATCAAAAAACTGATGATCACCAACAGGAACCATGAGCTCACCTTGCTGTAATGAACCGGGTTCCACGTTTTGATCTGGTTCGGGTACTCCCAGGCCCCGAAGTATGTGGCGATGTTCTCGGCCACCCAGATGAAAAAACCGATGAGCACAAAGGAGAGTGCCACCGGCATCCGGTAGCGGACGCCGTTCACCTCGTACAGGACCCACGATCGCCAAAACACGATCCACACGAGGCCGGTCAGCCACCATCTGACATCGATCCAGAAATGGTGGGTGAAGAAATTCAGGTAGATGGCGGCGGCCAGAGGCACCACCGCCCAGAAGGGCGGCCAGCGAAACAACTCCACCTTCAGTCTTCTCCATGCCTGGCAGAGATAACTGGCCACGCTGGCGTACATGAATCCGCTGTACAGCGGGACACCGAACACCTTGAAATATCCTTCCTCCGGGTATGCCCATGAACCCATGTGCGTTTTGAATATCTCGAGAGCCAGCCCGATGATGTGGAACAAGGTGATCACTTTCAGTTCATCCCGGGTTTCCAGCCCGGAGCGAACCATCCACCACTGCATCAGCAGGCAGATGAGGAGCAGCCAATCGTACCGCGGCAACAAGGGAAGCGGCACCTTCTGTGTCACGGCCAAAGCCGTAAAAATCACGGCGGGAAACAGACAGGACAAGGCTTGCTCCCGGCCGAACAGGAGAAGCTGCTTCACGGCTCTCAACATGGTTCCCGATGAGAATCCCCGCCCGTCACTCCCCGGTGTCCTCATCATGACGGTACTCCAAAATGTCTCCGGGCTGACAATCCAACACCCGGCAAATCCGGTCCAACGTGGACAAGCGAATCGCCTTTGCCTTTCCGTTCTTCAAGATCGAGATGTTGGCCATGGTGATCCCGACCTTTTCCGAAAGCTCGGTCACGCTCATTTTCCGTTTGGCCAGCATGACATCCAGATTGATGATGATCGCCACTTTCTTCACCTCAGATCGTCAGATCATGTTCCGCCTTGATCTCAACGGCACTCTTCAGCAGCTTCTGAAGAACAGCGGCAAAGACCGAAACCACCATCGCGGCAAACGCCAAGAGCAGACCGATCAACAACATGCCCGGGGCGTCATCCTTTTCCGCCACATAGTAAAAGAGCGGCAAACTCAGCACATACAACATGCTGATGGAAAAGGCATAATGCTTGATCTTCTTCAGCGCCGTCACCGACAACTCCGAAAACGCTTCATTCCTGTCGATGTACTGCAGCAACTTGAACGCTTGATACAAGGCCATGTAAAAAGGAATCGCCGACAAATAGAAGATGCCGAGAAGAATGTGCAGGAACACATACTCCCGTTCCGAATCCGAAGCTCCCTCGATGCCCAGGTAAAAAACGACGCATAACGTAAGGATCCCGAGACCGAGCAACACAATCACCGACTTCAAAAACAGCGTGGAACCCTGATCACGGTTCATCATTCAGCACCTCACTCGTTGACTGGATCAGTTCGAATATACCACGCCGTTTTATCGTTTTACAATAAATAATTATCGATTAGGATCATATAATCATCGTTTCGGGATAATATCCTCCGTTCCTCTCTGAACCGGACAACCTCGCGGTCATTCCCCCACCCAATCACAAAAAACGCCGATCCACCCAGCAAGCATAGGCTTGGAAATCGGCGATTGTTGCATCGATCTGTTCAATTATCGGATTCAGCGAAAAAATGACGGCACAGACTTCGAATCAATACGCATACAAATCGGTTCAAAACACTAAAAATGGAACCTCCTACCGATGTTGCGGCCGGAGGTTCCCATTTCCCTCGCAAATCATGTCCAGTTATGTATAAGCGTTCCGTTCACCGTGAACAACCTGGCGATCACCAATCAGTCGGTGGGAGGATCAGCGATGTAACGCATACTTGTTCCACCTCCTTCTTCGAGTTTCACGGACAAGCGCAGGTACTGAGTGACGTACTTCCGGAAACATTCCGGGTCCAGCTGCTCACAACACAGAGCCAGCTTCCTCAAAATATTCTGTCTTTGTGCGTCGAATCCTCCTTCTTCCGACAAATTGAGTGCCTCTTCGTACAACTTTTTTGCTTTCTCCATCTGTCTGCGTTTTTGGAAGCAATCTCCCAGTGCCGAGAGCGCTTCGATCAGCCGATGGGAATCCTGGTACGTCTTCCCCAGTTCCACGGCCTGCTCGAGGTACTTTTGCGCGTTGTCCAGTTCATTTTTTTCAAAGTATAGCAGACCCAGCTTGATATAGGTAGAGGTCAAAATATGTTTTTTTCTGATTTTTCCGCGAATGCGCAGTGCGGACCGGTAACAGAGCTCCGCCTCTTCGTGGGACCCCAGCTTGGTGTAGCTTTCGCCCATGGTGGTCCACAAGTCGAACGCCCGGTCACTCACCTTGTCCACCCGCGCCCGTTCCAGGCCCTGTCTCGCCACCAGAATGGCCTGTTCGTACAATTTCATCTTGTTCAGGAGCATGGCGCGCAGGTCATACATGTTGAGCCGCGCTTCCGCACTCTCGATTTGGGGCATTTCATTCCAGATCTCATCCAACAGGAGAAAGGCTTCATTGTCCCGATTCAGCTTTTCCAAAAAAATGACTTTGCTGATGAGCAAATGATATTTCACATGCTTCCGTTCCCCGTTGGACTTGAAGGAATTGAGTCCCAACTGTACGCACTGGAGCGCCTTTTCCAATTTGCTCTGGTGGTGGTAAATGCGGGACAGACCGTTGTATGCCGCCGCCTGGATATTGGTGTCCAGCAGCTCCGGAAATTGTTCCACATGGCGGATGGCCTTCTGGTAATGAAGCTCCGCGTTGCTCCACTTGCGGTTTTCTTCGTAGTACCGTCCTTTTAGGTAGAGAACGACGCCATGAAGGGGATCGTTTTTGGAAACGCGGATCTGCCGAAGAAGGTTGTACGCTTTCTCCAGATCCACCATGTCGAGCACATACTCCACGCTCATCAGCTGGAGAGCGGGATTGATCTTGTGTGATTGGGGTCCGTCTCCGGAGTCGAGCAAATGGTCGCTCAGCACATCGGGAGCAATCCCCAACCGTTCGCACAAAAATTCCAGCTTCTCACGACTGACCCGATAGGCACCGCGCTCGATGTTGCTGATGGTTCCGGTCGATATCACATGATCGACCGAAAGCTCTTCCTGCTTCAGCCCCTTCTCTTTCCGCTTGCGACGGATCAGATGGCCGAGCTCGAGCGATACGAATACGTATTCTTTCATGGCCCCTCCCGAAAAAAATTTTTTTCAAGGGAAGTTCAGGATGTATGCGAATTCATTTTAGAAGATGGTTCGATCACCGGTGCTTCATTGAAATCGGGGTTCTCCGTCGGCTTTGGGACTGCATTTCAGTAAAGCAATGATTGCTCAGAATGATTTTTTAATATTTGCGAAAAGTTTAGGACTGTGTAATCATTTAGATACACCACTCCAACATTCCTGCCCAGGGAGGGAACAATTGTGAATTCCGGTCGAATCAAGGTTGTCGAAATCCGTCTGGAAAACGGTGAATTTGTCAGAGTGCCTTTCCTCGATCTGATCGAGGCCCGGATGTCCGACAAGATGAAGGTTTTCGCCGGTCGCACCTATGATATCTTCTCCGCTCCCCGTCAGAAACGGTTCCCCAGGGATGAACATCACGGTTCTGCAGCGGTCGTCCGGGTCTGAGCACTCACCCGGACACCAGGTTGCGAACATGTAGAGATTCATGTTAAAATCATTTGGCTTTTTCATAAAATTATCAAACATCTTCACCGTTTGCAAATCTTGGGCCACCAAGATTTTTATTTTTACCCGGAGACGAGATCCTCCGTTTCCCTGAACAACTCTTCCAACCGCTCAAATGCCTCTTTCAGCCGCTCTTTATCGGGGGAAATCAAGGTGAAGATCTCATCCACCCGCTCCCTGTATCCCGCCGGGACCGATTTCAATGAAGCCGCCAGGAAAACAGACCCTTTTTCATTCATAAAGTGGCATTCATTGAAGGCAAAGAGCACCTGGTTCAGACAGGAAACCGCCCGGAAACAGGAACCGGCCGCGTACGACGTGTCCAGGCCGGAAATGCTCTTTCGGCCCGTCTGCACCGAAAAATCCGCCTCCCGCAAAAAGCGGTCGATCAAGGCCCGTTTCAATGGTGAAGGATACGGCGTCACCATCGATTTCAATTGTGCAACCACTCCGGACGGATCACGGAGAACCCGGCACAAGCCAGATAAGTGGCATTGGTGAATCCGTGAGGATGGCCCGGCTGCATGTCAATCGTCACCTGCTCACGCAAGCACTCGTCAATCACCGCCCTTACCTTGGACAGATCGCGGTACAAAATGTCCACCGCCATTCCCCGCACCTTCAGCCAACCTCCGCCGTTGATCCACGGCCCCCAACCGCCGGGGGCTGTCAGGAGTTGCTCCCGGTGGTCATCGTCCAACTCCGTGGCAATCTTCTGCAGTTCATCCAGGTCCAATGTTTCCGCAGAAGAAATGTAGATCCCAATGTCAATGTCCGAATCCGGCCGATGAGATTCCCGCGCCCGCGAACCGCCAAGCACCACCGCCTCCACACCACGGACCGGCACCAAACGCTTCGCAATGTCGTCGATGAGGGATTGGATGTCCATGTAATCCCCCCTCTTTCAAGAATGGAAACTCTCTCATCCAGAAAGGGTTCTGTGAGAAAGACGCAAGTTCCTGTCCGGAAAAAGGAACATGCACGAAAACAGAGGACATTCTTCAACATGGATTGAATCCTTGATGAAACGGATACATATATGGAGGGATCAAGACAGGATCCGCGATGGGAAAGAGGTGAAAGCATGGAGTGGATCATCGGGATTTTGATCGTCCTGTTTTTCCTGTCATTCATCCAGTTTGTGTACAATCTCGTCCGAATTCCAAGGCAAATTCTCCACAGCAATACGGAATTGGAAAAAAAGCTGGACAAAGTCATCGAGCTGCTGGAAGAAAAACGGTCCGACCCCCCGCCGCCTCCGCCGGACGACAAACAACCTGAGAACGAATGAAGACTCGGTCCACAAAAACAGTGAAGTCTGTGAATCAGGGACATCCCTGGTTCACAGACTTTTTTGTTTCAATTCATGATAATTCCACTATCTCACTATGGATACAACTCAAATTTTGTGGTCAAACGAGTAAGTTCAGTTCATTCCCAACTTTCAATTCCACCATGGATCCAACTCAAACGAGAGAAAAGTGCCAGATGAAATTGTGCGAACCATATCTTTCAATTCCACTATGGATACAACTCAAACGAAGAAGGGCGACATCCCCAAAGAAACCAAACTTTCCACTTTCAATTCCACCATGGATCCAACTCAAACCCATCTGTGAACACCAGAAAAATCAAGGCTTCTTCATTATACCAAACCTCAAAAAAGTCTGTGAACCGGGAGTCCTGCAAAAACCCCGGCAGGTTCACAGACTTCGTTTAAGAATACGTTACAGATAAAGATAGCCCCTTGGCGAGGCTCACTCCTCAACCATAAACTCAAAGATGTTTCCCTGGATGTATTCACTGGCCCGCTGACGCTTGCGTCGGCGCCGTCCGGCCCGGTCGTACTCAGAAGGCGCATTGTACAGCTGGGCTTTTTTGTGCTGGAGGATCCACTTGTCCTCGGCCTCGGGCAGTTTCTTCCGATCGTTAACAACTTCCAATATTCTGAATTCAAACCATTCGGGAGCATCTTTACGATATTTCTTGAAGTCAAGTTGCAACTCAATGACGTGATGCGTTCCGTTTTTCAGTTGACTCAAATGTTCCTTTACCCTTTTCTGAGCACACCGCGTCCGACCAATGTACATTCGCCCATTGATCAAGTTCACCAACGCATAAATGGCGGCAATACCCTTTGGCAACGTGATTTTTTCATTCAAACGGATTCGATAATGCTGCGGATCTTGCATTTCACCCTCCCCCATAGAGAATTATTCTGTTTTTAATAATTTACCTTGGAAACACTCGAGAACACAACAAGAATTTCGAGAGATGAAACATTTGAATGAAAAGTCAGGCCGACGTCAGCCGTGTATATATGGAGTTTATCCTTCATGAGGCAAAAACTTGAGTTCTGTCACGGACTGCAAAGATCGTCGATAAAAAAAGTGTGTAAAGTCTGTATAACAAAGGACATCCCTCGATTACAGACTTTTTTGTTTCACATATTCGAATAAGGATTCAACTCAAACCTTGAAGACTTACAGGACATTGCCCTCCGTGGCAGCTTTCAATTCCACCATGGGACCAACTCAAACCCCATTGTAAACACCAGAAATCAAGGCTTCCCCTCATGAGCCGGGAGTCTTGCAAATAAGGTTCACAGATTTCACTTCTATATTCTGAAAAAAATTCCATTTCCTTTGAGCATAAAAATAAAAAAGTTGCTGTTCCACCGGAACATTTGTGTGTCGGTTGGTCGTTTTCGACAGTATGTCATATGGTCTGCTTCGTCAGGAACTCATTCAACGGGCTTGGTTCTCCACCCACGAGAATCGTTGACAGGGAAGGAGCCAGTCGGGCCCCTTCCCGGTGTCCCCCACTCCTGTACTTGCTCAGGAACGGGGAATGACGGTGCACGCATAACCGAACGTTTCATCGAGATTCCGTCTGGTTCAGCACGTCCTTGATCTGCTGGACCCTTTCTTTGTTTTTCTTGTTGGGCTTTTTCCATTGATCCGGTTTGTGCGTCTGGTACCAGTTGGCCAGATGAACGGCGATCTCCCGCCGCTCCTCCACGGGAACGTCCGGATCCTGAAGACGGGGGATCCATTTGTTCTTGAGCGCTTCCATGAAACGCTGTTCATCGCTCTCGCAGCCGTCGTCATGTATTTCCCGAAGAATGGGGGACATGTTTCGGCGCGCTTCTTCTTCGGCCCGAGCGCGTTCTTTTTCTTCCAAGCGACGCTTCCAATTGCCAAGCTCGACGTTGTCCACTTCAAACCGGCCGTAACCGACGGCAGTCTTGGCTCCCGCCCCGATCCAGTCGAGGGCTTCCTTCAGCCAATCCATCACCTGTTCGGCGTCTTTCCTGCATGTCTCACACGACGGAATGCGAGGCATCACGGCGAACAGGAACGTTTGCCCGGATGCCACGGTGAGAAACGGAATCGGCGTGGGATCCTGCATATCGTCGGGAGCGTTTCTGTCCGGATCCCGATAATATTCGGAAACATGCGGAGTCATCACATCGGCTTCCAGCTTCACCGGCGTGGTCGGAAGGGCGTCGAGGAAAATGACGCTGCCGACGCGGTGCGGCACGTTCTTGCCGGTGCGGCTGCCGAAGATCCGTTCGATATCATCCTGTTCCGCTTCGGCCCACTGCTCGGCCCAAGCGCGGACAACTCCCTTGACGGAAGAACCGGGAAGAACCGCCGTTCCCAAGGTGGGGTGCCACGAGAAGCCGTTTTCCACCGGGTGCGGGCGACCCAGTCCGGTGACGAACCGACCCGCCGTTTTCATCGGGAGGATGTGGCCTTTTCGCTCCAATACCAGTTCCTCCATGCGATGAACCATGTCGCTGACCAGTTCCCGATGACGGGAGGTCGGCTGAATTCCGGTGACCGTCTGGATCCAATCCTGCTTCCTTCTTCCCAACTCCGGATACCGATGTTTTTTATCTCTTTCCCATCGATCGCAAAACTTCTCGTACCACAGCCCGATGTGGCCGTCCACCGGGCACTGGTGAATGCGTTCCGGGCCTCGGTACAGGGGAAGGAACCATTGCTCGCGCTCAATTTTTCCCTCCTTGACGCGTCCCTTGGTCATCTTTCGCTCCCCTCCGGCTGTTTCAAGAAAGCCGTGCACAGTTTTTTGTGCCACTCCAGCCAGGTCATCGCTTCGCCCAAGGCCCACAGATATTCGGCACGCCCTCGTTCCATGAGCGCATCCAACAGGTCGTCATGATTCCGGTACGGGCTGTGGGGATGCTCCTTTGTCAGCCATTCGGACAAGTCATTGTACACCAGACGGTGAGGATCGGACGGATCCAGTTTTGCCGCGGCCAACAACTGGGCCAGAGCCTGTCCCAGTCCGTTGATGCGAATGTCCGCGGGCAGGCGAATGACATAGCCGGCGTAATCATCCGCCTTCTGCGTGTCCAAAGTTTCTTTACGCTCTTTCACCTTCCGATGCGAAAACGCCGCGCGCAACTGGTCAAGGGTCCGTTCTTGCTCGCTCATTGCGCTCCCTCCACGATTTGGGTGATCATCCAGCCTTGTCCCACCGTTTCGTTTCCGCCCACCTGCACGTGAATGCTTTCCGAGAGGTGTTCCTTCAACTTCGTCAGTTCTTCTTCCTTGCCGGGCCGCACCAGGAACAGGGCATAAAACAGGCAGTCCGGCGGGAGCATCTCTTCGTACCAGAGGTTGGTGCTCTTCTTGGTTTTGTCGTCCAGGGAGTTGCGTGCCGCCACGGGGAGCGCATAGCGCGCGAAATGAGTGAAAGCGTCATCATGCAACACAACCAACTGCTCAGGCAAGCGTTTGCGCACCGATTCATGGCGGATCAGGGGAGCCAACAACTCAGACAGTTCCTCAATGATCGATCGATTGACGACGGTTTTGAACGAAAGCTCTTCCAGGAAGAGGACTTCTTCTCCCTCAGCAACGAGAGCGTCGAACTTGGCGATCTTCCACTCCGGAAGGGGCTTTTCCTCACCGATCAGGCCCAGATCCCGCACAAACCGTTCCAACAAATACGGACAGGTGATCCAGCGGCTGTGCCCGGTGAGCGAACGCACCGGAAGAAGCAGCAGCCGGGCATCCGTCACGCCGACCGCTCCGGCCGAGTCTTGCTTGCCGAAGATCCGTTCGGCGAATTCCTGGTTCCGTTCATGTTCCGCCTTGCTCCGCAGCGTCCCTTTCAAGCTGGTGCCGGGGATGACGGGAAAATCGGTGGCTGCTTCCCGCGAGACCGGCAAATCGATGACCCCTTGGGAGCGACCGGCTCCGGGATGCACCGACGTCTCAGCCAACATTCCGAGCATGAAACCGTTCATTGGCGTTCCTCCTGTTCGTGCCACATTCCGATGGCGATTTGTCCGTATCCGAAATTCGTGTCCAATCCGACAAACGATCCGTGCAAATCGGCGATCCGGGATGCCTCGGAGACGTCCGCGGTGTAAAACCATGCAGTTCCCGCGGGGACAAACGGTGCGAGCGGGCGCGGCTTTCGATGTTCAAGATCCCAGCCGCCGACGCGCAGCATTTTCCCGACCGACGCGGAAATGAGACGGAAAGCGGGATCCTGAAGAGGCCCGTTGATGAGCGCCCGCCGGGTGCCGACCGGTTCCGTCACCGGTCCGTTCGTGGGGAAACGGTCAAATTTGCCCGGAGTGAGCAGCGTCACCGTGAACCGGATTTGTCCTCCCTCCCCCCGGAGCTCCGGCATGTTCGGCAAAACATGCGATTCATTCATGTCCGACACTTCCAGTTCGGCAAATCGTCCTTCCCCGCCGAGCGGAATGCCTCGTTTCCCCTCGGGGTGCCAGTCATCCGGGATGCCCCCCACCCCGATTTCCACTCGCAGATTGCGATGCGGCCGGATGTGCGTCAGGGTATAGAGATGGCCGTCCATCGCCGTTCGGTGGGAACGATCCATCCCGATGCCCACGCGATACTCATCGCCCCACAGATCATCCGGTCTCCGGATGTCTCCCTTGTCCGGGATGCCACCGGCCAGCACCCGCTCCATGCCTTTCCGGGTGAGCCACAGCGACTCTTGCAATTTTCCGCCGTCCACCCGCTTTTGGACCTCCGGCAACCGATGCTCCCCCAGGTCGGACCGGATCTTGTCACGTCCCGGTGCCAGGCGCACCAGCTTCCAATCTCCCGACTCCAACCGCTTTCCGAACAACACGAGCGGAGCAGGATAAAGTCGTTCCTCTCCGAACCGGAGCCAAGGGCCGGTCAGTTGCAAATCCCCCGGGTGATCCGCGTTTCCCAGTTCCTTGGGAAGCGGAACGTGTTTGCCCCCCTCTCCCGGTCTCCAGCCGCGCCCGATGGCCAACACGGTGCGCACGGCCCCCTGCAAGGTGTTCATCATGGGCGGAAAGAGGCCGCGCGGGTGAACCGAACCGGGATCTCCCTGGTTCAGCGGAGTTCCGTCCCGGAAAAACAACGTGTCCAAGGCTCGAAACGACCAGATTTTGCTCATTCGCTTCCACTCCCCTTTTCCGCGAGGAAGCGGGCCAACAGAGCCCCGTCCAGCGACAGCGGCATTTGCTCCCGCATCAGTTGACCGTCATCTTTGTAAAAGGATCGGAGACAAACGGACAGAAGCGTCCGGGCCATCTCCTTTGCCTTCTCCCGGGCTTCCTCCCCTTTTTGCCGGGTGGCACGCATGTAATCCGCTGCGATGAGACCGGTAAGAATTTCCCGGTTTTCTTCCGGATTCTCGTCAAATTGCAACTCGCCGGTCAGTTGCTCCCGGAGTTTGTGCAGAAAGCTGCCGGAGACACCCCGCTCGCCTTCTTCGCCCAACCGAGCTGCCAGTTTGTGAAGGAGTGTGTCGTTTTCGTTCTCGCCGAACAACTCCCACGGCATCGACCAAACCAGGTCGGGGCCCGAGCGTTTCCACACCCCGATGGCGATGCTGTTGCGTCCCGTTTTCTCTTTGGCCACGTCATCCAGCAAATGATGAGCATGCGCGATCACGCCGGACAGCGGAACCATGTAGTGGGCGAACACGATTCCTGCGGAAATGCCGGGCAAGGCGCCTTCCCGTTTCAGGGATTCAAGTCGGCCCTCTCCAAACACTTCCACAAATGCTTTCCGGTATTTGTTTCTGAGCATCACCGCCGCCGAAATGACCTTGTCCATCGGGAACATGGCCAGCACGTCGTCTCCTCCGGCATAGACGGTGACTCCGTCATTCTCCCGGATCTTCTCCTCGATGTCTTCCGTGAACAAGGACAACGCACGGCTCACATCCTCCCGCTCCACTCCGTCTGTCTGCAACAGCTTGCCCAGTCGATCCCCGTCCATGATCAGCAAAGCATAGTGAGGGGAAGGTTCACCAAGGTCTTTCCCATCATCGTCCTTGGCGTGAGTCAACTTCTCATACGCTTCATCGATCCCATCCGGCACATTTCGCTCAAACAGCCGGTCCTGCCCGCTTTTGAAATACACGTGCCCGTCCAGATTGACAAATACGAAGCTGTCGCCCGGATTCTCGAAAAAGCGGCGTCCGTGCCAGCTCTGGCTCACCTTATCGGAACGACACACTTCCTCCGCAAATTTCCGGGCTTCCTCGGGGGCATTTTTCACCGCCTTGCGGATCCACGGAAGGGCAGCCAGATAGGAGTTGGACGGAAATTGAAGCGCTTCGGGCGGAAATTCCCAGCCGATCGCTTCTTTCGCAACTCTGGGAAAGAACCGCTTGATCAGTGCAACGGCACTGAGGCGTTCGTTTTCATGAAGCTCTCTTTTGCTCTTCCAGAGAGTCTCCACCCGCTTCCGAACGGCGGTCCAAAATCGCTCCTGATGTTCCCTCTCTCCCGCCGGCCGGATCCAACCGGACAATTCCTGCAATTCACTCACCAGCGTGCATTTGTCTCCCGGCTCCACGGTGGGGACAAGGGTTCGCCAATTCTTGCGCAGATCCAACAGATGGGAGGCAGCGCCTTCCACCCAGGCCATCTCCCACCAGCCGTCCACCTGCCGGTTCCAGATCTCCTCGGTGCCTCTTCCGAGCGCCAAGATCTCCGACTTCAGGATTTCTCCCCGCACCGCCTCCGCAATCTTCCGCCAGGCGTTTTGCACGGCCTTCACACAACGATCGGGATGGAAATCGTCCGGAACCTCGCACAGAAATCGGTTGGGCAAGCTGCCCACCCAGCGCCGGTGCGTGGTCGTTCCGTGCCGCTTGTATTGCAGAATGTCCATCAGCAGCGGATCATGGATCTCTGCTTCACGACCTTCGCCGTCATGGACATACGGGAACACGATTCTCCCGTTCCCTTCCAGCACTTCCGCCATGGCCACGCCGGACAGATACGACAACAAAAACGAACTGGCCAACAGATCCCTCGTCCGGCGGGACTGGGCAACAAACCCCTGCACCGGACCGATCGTGAAATGAACGTGTTTCTTCACGCGTCCCCCTCCCGCAAATGTTCACTGTACCCGGCGGATCGCAGATGATCGGAGAATTTTTGTTTCCAGCTTCCTGGAATCTCTTGAAGATCTCCGTCCGGCTCCCAACGATTGCCGTTCTTCACGAACCTGCGCACTTTGGGGGACGGGGCGTCCATCAGGACAAACAGGGGAAATACCCGTTCTTTCAACGCCACGATCCGGAACATCGCCGGTGATGCCATGCGATTGCGCCCTTCCGGCTGATATTTCACCTTGTATTGAGGCACCTGCATGGCAAGTCCCAGGGCCCAGCGCGCCCTCCGGTAGGTTGTCCGGAACTCCTCGAGCAGTTTGATGCCGTCCTGCATCGCGGGAAGCCATTCGTCTTGACCGGAACCCGCCAAAAACCGGCATTTCGGTCCGAGATGGGTGTGTCTGCCATCAAACGATCCCGGAAACCAATTCCCGAGCACCTCCAGCCCCTTCAGGAGAATCTCCATCCATTCCTCCGGCGTTTCCGCTTCCACTCCCAGCGGAAGCTGGTTCATCAGAGAGGCCGCATCCCCGTCACCGGAAAAATTCCATTTCTCGAGGGCCACGGAGCCGAATCCGCGCCGGTTGCGGAATCCCAATCCTCCCAAATGACCGAGGAGCCAAACGGAAGCCAGCAGGCATTGCCAACCCCGGCGTACATCCCTGTCGAATCCGTTCGGCTTCATGACGAATCGGACCGTGAACGTTTGGCCCGGCAGCAAAGCATTTCGGGTGTCTTTCACCAAAGCCAGAACGTACCTCAACGAACGCTTCCATTCGGCGGATGGCGCATGCCTGGCCGGAACATCACCCGTCAGGTGCATCAGGAACCGGGCTTGTCCCGCACCTGCACCCGTGCCGCCGAACAATGCTTCTTCCCGCTTCCGGAATTCAGGGTCAATCGCCCGGTACCAGAACCGGAGCGCTCCCTTGACGGAAGGCAAACGAATCTCCGGATCTTCTTGATCTGCCCCCGCAAGAAACATGGGGGTCACGATCCGGAAGGTGGCGGTCAATTTATCCATTCCGTTCCCCCTCGGATTCAATGGTTACACACCTTATTTTAAACAAATATTCTTGATATACCATTCGAAAGGAGAAGATATTTTTTGTCTCAATGTTTCTCATTTCATCGTGAACTGACCGGTGTGGTCGGCCTGTTGCATCATGCTTGGAGCAATCAACCCCAAAAACGTCTGTGAACGGGGAGTCCTGCAAAAACCCCGGAAGTTCACAGCCTTCCTGCCTGATGCAGCCAAGGTGTTTTCCGCTTACCTCCCCACTTTGTACACCAAGAGAGAACAGGAATAAAAAGAAGCCGACCATTCATGTGTCGGCTCTTTTTTACCCTGCTTTCTGCATTCGATGTTTTTTCGCTTCGTCAAAGCTTTTTTTGAACAGATAAATGTAGTACGGGAAAAGGAGCGGACCCAAAATTCCCACGACCCAAAAAATAAAAAAAGCAACGACCAAATAAAAGACGACCTTGATCCGTTCAGCATCAGGGTGCCGATACTCGACTTTCACTTCTACCCTGGCGCCGGGTTCAGGAGTGGATTTTCCCGGAAACAGGAAGGACAGAATTTTGCCGATCCCTTTAAATGTGGCGTGAAATCCGACGGGAATTGTCGTGATCCCATATACAACAACCAAAACGGCCAACGCATTCGGCGGCTCTTCAATTTTGCTCATCCAATACAGGAGAAACCAAGACAAGGCAAAAAAGATCACGGTCCAAGCAATCAGCGCATTTCGAGTGCGTGGGTGCATATCGAAGATTCCCCTCCTCCAACCCAAAGTCGTTCCAAAAAAGTCCTGTGACCCATCGAGAACGTAATTTTAAAAGAAAGATAAAATTTCGTCAAGTTTGGCAGCCTCACGGCATTGGACCAAGCCACCGAATGCATCATACACCCCGTAATTGGAGCCTCTGCCGATCGGGGCGGTTTGATAACGGCCTGACGGAATGGCTTTGCCCACGATGTAATGCCCGGCGGAGAGTTTTTTCGGCGCGGATTTGGCAACCTGGATTTGAAGGAACATCCTCCGTTCGACCGCGCATCGGCAACCCGGCCCCGGAACTCAGCGATGAGGATGTGCATCACTTGTTCGACCGGTTTTACAAAGCGGACCGGATGCGAACGGGCAAGGGCTTCGGACCGGGATTGCCGATTGCCAAGAGCCTGATGGAAAAGATGAACGGAAGCATGACCGCCGAGTGGAAAGAAAACGGCTATGGCTGACGTGTGAATGGCGAAACAAAAAAACCACCCGTTCCGCTTATCGGGACGGGCGGTTTTTTGTTGGATGTTACATCGTCTCTTCCCGGTTTGACCCCTGCTCCGGGGCCAGATGCGCTTCAATGAACTCGTCGACATCACGGATGATGCTGCCGCCGAGAATTTCTTCGGGGAACTGATCCAGCGGGAGGCCGGAGGAGATCCGGGAGGCGGGAATCCCGAGATCATTCAAGCGTTTGCCCGCTTGAAACACTTCTTCCCCCCGGGGCACTTCCAGGTACAAGCGCCGGGTGTGGCTCATGAACCAGACTTTGCGCGGCTCCTGGTGACCGGTCTGTTTGCGGCGGCGACGGACACTCCCTTTCCGGGGACGGGAGGGATCGAAGGGAAGCAGCTCCCCGCACCATTTTTCTTTCTCCTCTTCCTGCTTCTGAAAGGAAAGCGGTCGGCGTTCGGCCTTCTCCGCTTTGTCCAGCACGTGCTCCAGCATGGCACGGCCGGTCGGCGGCAATCCGTGAAGTTCCACGGTGCGTTCAAACATTTCCCGCGTGGTGACATCAAGCACGCGCCCAAAGGCGTTCTCGAAAAAGTCCAGCGTGAACAGATACGCTTCGCTGAAATCGATTTCAATCTTCACGCCGTCTTCCTGTTCACCGTGCCGGTGAAGGCGCCACAGCAGCGGAAGCAGTTGGTCGGCCAAATCTTTGCCATCGTCGGGATGGATGCAAAACGGGAAAAAGCGGCCCAGAAGAATGCGGTTCAACAGACATCGCCCCCCTGTGCTCCGTTCAAATCAACAAATTTGATTATAACAGGGTGAATTTTGCCGGGGCCGGAAAAATTTGACCAACTCCTTGCAAAGCGGTGGCGAATTTTTCATGCAAAAAAAAATGCCCGTTTCCCTGAATCTCGGACATGGATCAACGGGTCACGAAACGAGTTTTCAACATCAACACAAGAGGCACGGTTTCGACGCCATGGTTCCCCTTTCATTCCAAAAAGGCCTGAGCAACGGGTGGATCAAGGCGTGCCATGCGACTTGGATTCTTCCCACCATTCCATCATGCCGAACCCTTGGCTCCCGTAGCTACCGAGACCGGCACGGCAAACCACTTCCTGCATTTCCGGCGTGGTCTGGATGATCAGCGGAATCTGATAGCCTTTGATTTTCTTCTCTTTGTACCGGATCAGGACGGCTGCCTTCTGGAGCGAAAACTTTTCCGGATTGGGAAGGATGAGATGGATCTCCCCGTCTTCGGGAAACGGTTTCTTCCAATGCAGCATGTACCAGTTTTTCATCGAGTTGCGCAAGCTGTCGTAGAAGCGGCTCTCCAGCGGATGGCAGAAATGAAGCCCGTTGTCCTGCCATACCGGAACGCAGATGGGAGAGAGCGCTTTCCAACGCATCGTTTCCGTGAACTTCAGCGGTGGCAGCACCCGTACGTCGGTCAGCGGGATGTCCACGTCCAAAAGACGCAATTTGCCCGTCCGCCACATGCCTTCCACCAAGGTGCGCGTCACTTCGGGCAGGATGGAGTCCACCTTGAACGACATGGCTCCCTGAACGACCATGCACTCCGGCTTGTTGACCCTCGACTCGAAATACATCCGTGAAAAGACAAAAGGCTTGTACGACCGTCCCTGATACTCCAGCCCTTTGTCATGCAGCCAGGTGCCGAGGTCGGGATCGACGAGCCGGATGCACTGGTAGATGTAGCTTGCGAGCGGATAGTTGATATCGTACGGGAGCGCCACTTCCCTGTCGAGATAAAAGCGCGCTTCGATCCGCAATCCTGTTCAGTCCTTTCTTCCAGCTGAGCTGGTGCCTTCATCATAGCACATGGGGAGCCGGAATGCACAGGAAGAAGCAGGGGATCTCTCCGGCAGGACAAGGCGGAAATGTCCGGGGCCGTGCATCCGCAGGCGAACCGTTCTTTCGGGTTTTCCCGCAAGAACCGTCCGCTCCGCGGGACGCTGTTCCGGCCCCGTTTTCACGGTTTTCCGATCATCCGCAGGAAGCGATGTTCATTTCCGGTTCTCCTGCCGAACCGGCTCCCCGAATGTCTCGCCTTCGAACCGGACCGCCGAGTCGAACAGTTCCATCGATGGAAGAGTTCCGCTTCCGATGCCGAATTCCTCCGGCCGCCAGGTGCGGCGGACAAAATAGTCGGCCAACTTTGCCAGACGGTGGGTGCCACGGGTGTTTGCGGCATGTTGCGCCTCGTCCAGCAGACGGACGGCCCGGCACACATCGGCCAGCTCATCCGCCAATTTGCGGGCGCAGGCGTTTTGCGTCAGGGAATCGGCCCGCACCACCCGGTGAACGTGCTCCCGGATTTTCGGGATTTCCCGTGACACGATGTCTTTCGCCCGTTCGAGATCTGGCAGCGTGACGGCAGCCAGGCACCGCTCCGCGTCCTCGAGCAGAAGGCATCCGCCGTCCGGTCTTGCCGCCGCCTCCTTGGCCAACAACTTCACCACTTCCAGCCCCATGATGTTGGAAGTGCCCTCCCACACAGTATTCACCTGGGCGTCGCGAAGCAGACGGGGAGTGACGAAATCCTCGATGTATCCGTTCCCGCCGTGAAGTTCCAAAGCGGCCCGGGTGTGGGATACGGCATCTTCGCTGCACCGGTATTTGGCCAGAGCCAGCCACAGCCGCAGCCGGAGGGTTTCGGCGTCCGTTTCCTTTCCTTCCGTGTGAACGGTGTCAAAGCGACGGATCATCTCCGCGGCGAGCGCCCAGTTGGCCTCGATGTCGGTGATCATGTCCAGCAGCGTTTGCCGCACCATCGGATAATCGGTGATCGGACGGCCGAACGCATGACGCCGGGACGCGTAAACGGCGGCTTCCAGGAACGCGCGACGGGACAGGGCGAGCGATCCGGTGGCGGTGCACAGCCGGGAGATGTTCAACGCTTCCGCCATATAGCGGAATCCCTGGTTTTCCTCCCCGACCAGCTCGGCTTCTGCACCGTTTAAAATCAATTCGCCGCTGGGCACCGCCCGGACGCCCAGCTTGTCCTTGAGCCGGCGGATGGAGATGCGGTTTTTCTCCCCGTTTTCCAGCTCCCGCGGCATGAGGAACAGGCTGAGACCTTTTGTTCCCGGAATGTCGCCGGTGCGCGCCAAAATGACGGACACGCCGGCATCGCAGTTGCTGGCAAACCATTTTTCCCCGGTGAGCAACCAGCGGTTTCCTTCTTTCACCGCGCAGGTGGAAACGGCTCCCACATCGGATCCGCCCTGAATCTCGGTGAGGAGGGTGGCTCCCTGCATCAGCGTGTTCCGGTCCATCGAAGCGAGCCGGGGCAGGTATTTGCGCTTCTGCTCTTCACTGCCGAACTTCTCCAGCACAAACGCGACGGCCATGGTCAGCGTGACCGGACAGGTGAAGCCCACTTCCGCCTGGGACATCAGATAGAACATCATCTGGGTGTAGAAAAACGGGATCTTTTGCGGTGCATCTTCCCGATACCTCCAGCCCACGACTCCCGTCTCGTAGCAATCTCCCACGGTGGCGAGATATCCCTCGTTGTAACGGATCTCATTCACTTCCCGCCCTTCCCGGTCATAGCGGACGAGCACCGGTGCCCCGTCCCGATCGGTGTGGGCGGCGCGGCGGTTCATCGGACCGGCGCAATACGCGCCCAGGTCCAGGAGGCGCTTTTCGCCCCACTCCCTGAGAGGGGCCAGATCCCGTTCCACATAGTGACGCATCGTCCAGTCGCTTTCATACCAGTTGAGTTCCGTGGCGTCCCGAAAGCGGCTGTAGTCAAACATGTCCTCGCTTCCTCCTCCTCGATGGAAATGATCCGATTTTTTGCTGAGTTTGTATCAACTTCTACTCATTCTGAATTGTATTTGCATTCTCCTGTCTGTCAGAAGCGATTGCCGGACAAAGAAAAACTCCCTCATCGGGAGTTGAGTTCACGCAACGTCGGTTCGTCGCTCACATTCTCCGGTACACCCGGATCCAGAGGAAGACGGCGCCGATGACCGCAAGAACGATCGGACCGAACACCCAAAGGGGCAGGTTTCCGTTCTTCTTCCGTTGTCCGGAATCGTCATCGCCCGAAGGGGTGCCGGTGCTTCCGTCGTTGTCATCCCCGTCTCCGGTGTCGTCGTTGTTTCCGCTGTCATCGTCATCGTTGTCTTCGGGCGGAGTCGTGCCGGGATCCTCCGACCCGGGGTCATCCGCCGGAGGTTTGGTGCCTCCGCTTTGGTTGTTGCCGTCGTCACCGCCGGGGGGATTGCCGGATCCGGAAGTGATTTTCACCGTTTTCGAGTCCGTCAGAATGCGGCTCTTGCCGGAAACGGTGCCGTCAAATTTGACATGCAAGGTGTACGTGCCCACCGGAATCTGCTCAAAGCGGGCCGAAGCAGACTTGGCGGAAGTGGTTTTGGTGGTTCCCTGTTTCACGATCTTGCCTTTGGAGTCCTTCAGCTGGAACGTCCAGGTACCGGTGGCTTTTTCGCCGTACACCAGCGTACCGAACGCTTCCATGCCGGCGGAACCCGGCTCCACGCGGGCCTGGATTCCCTCTTTCACATACTTGCATTCGCTGGCGACGATCACCCGATACCCGTCCACCGTTCCTTCAAAGCTGATTTCCGCCTCGTAGCGGCCCGGAGTGTTGCCGATGTTCAGGAACGAAGTGTCGTGATCTCCGGTGTGTTTGAACACGCGCCCCGTTCCTTTTTCCTTGTACATCCAGGTTCCCTGGGCTTTGTAGTCGCCTTCCAGACGGGCGTACAGGTAAAAGCGCTCTTTCGCCCGCTCAAAATCGACGCTGCAGCGGATGCCGAAGCCTTCCGGCTCTTCAAACGGCGGAGGAGCCACAAAGGTGTTTGAAGCGGTCACCTGTTTCGGAGTCCCCGAAGGATCGGCGTTTTTGAACGTGACGGTCACCTGGTAGGTTTTCCCGGTTTCAAACAGGTTCAGTTTGAAATAGGTGGTGCATTGGGCCGCACATCCTTCGGTTTCCGTCCGCGTCCCGACTCCGTCGATCGTGTATGTCCAGATCCCCTTGTCGATCGTTGAAGGATCCAAGTTTGTCAGCTTGGCAGTCACCACCAGCACATTGTCCATCTCGGACCTGCCCGCGTGAATCTCCATGCCCGGTTCGGCGGCGTGAGCGACTTCCGCCCATGGAGAGACGGCCAGCATCAAGGAGAACAACGTCAGCCAAACCAACCATCCGAGCCAACCGCGTTTACGCTTCAACGGAAAGACCCCCTTTGATACAACAAACAAATTTTTATGATTGTGAATTTTCTGTATACATCATCATTATACCACATTTTGTCATTCGTTTTAAAGTATTTTATTCAATAATAAAATGATGTTTCTCGTCTCCCGTCCAAAATTCCTCTCAAAAGGACTCACGCCCGGCTTCCCGCAAAAACGGGAAACCGGGCGTGAATCCCTCCGACCCGGACACTTCCGGACCACCTGTTCCGTCACATTTCCTTCTTCTTTACGACTCCCGCACCTTCGCCGGCCGCGGCCGCAGCGCGGGAGTTTGCGGTATGTACTTCTCCACCTGATACCCCGCGCAGATTCCCCACCAGATGTAATTCACCAGCAGAAACACGCCGAATTTTCCCCACAGCGTCCCCGGGACGATCAGATCAAAGGCGATCAGATAGCCGGGAAGAATGGCCAGCTGGGCCATGTTCCCCAACTGATCGGCCATTTCCCAGTAGTACACTTCCTCCACCCGGAGAAGCTTTTCGCCGTAGCGGAGCCTGAGAAACGGACGCACGCTGGAGTAGTAGAAGAAGCCGGGGATCCCCAACAGTCTGCGGTTGACGGCCATCATCAGATAGGTGCCGATGATCAGGAGGATGTATTCCATGGGGTCACCTCGTCTCGAAGGGATCCGTCAAAATCAGATAAAAGAAGGCATATTTATTCATTTCTATATCAAATTATTTTATCCTTCATCTATAATAAAAAATTTCTCTCCATTTTCAACAAAAATTTGACGTCGGAAATTCACCGATTCATTCGTGGAAATAATGTGCAAACAGACCGGCCGGTCGGTTGGCACGGGTCAACAAACGGACTTTTTTCGGAAAATGTTCGCGATTTTAAAAAAATAAACGGATCTTCTCCCTTCCCGGGAGAGATCCGCTTGCTTTCGTTCAATGCCAGTCCCGGCTCACAAATCTTGCCCATCCTCCGCCGAAAAACAGGACAAAGCCTGCGAGGATCACCACATAAAAGGTTGCCGGCGAAACGGAAAACCAGGTTTGTCCGGAAGGGATCATGGCCAGGAACGGTTGGGACCACGGATACCAGGGACCGAGCGTGGCGGAGTTGGCCACCAGGATGGACGGCACGGTGAAAACGGCATTGACGGCGATGGCTGCCCCGAAATTTCTCCAACGCCATGCGGCCCACAGCTGCAGGGCCGTCAGCGGCAACATGGCCACCCATCCCGCCGCCGTCGTTTTCAGGTACGTGTCCCACGGAATCGGCCCCGGATGCCCCGCGATCCAGCCGGACAAGAGGACAGCTGCTCCGAACAGGAGCTGCATCAGGGCGACCGCCAGAATCAACAGAAGGTATTTCGCCCCGTACACGTGCGACCGGGAGACCGGCAGCGCGAGCAGTTGTTTCCAGCCGCCTCCCGCATGCTCCGTGCGACAGAGCACGGCGGCGATCACGCCGGAGATCAGCGGCAACCAGAGTGATGCATACGATGAGACCGCGAAGAAATACGATGCCAGCCAGGGCGACCATTCGGGATGGACATCGGGACCTCCGGATGCCATGCCGGCGGAAATCAGCGGTCCCACGAGAGCCAGCCCCAGAATCAGACCGCGACGGGCTTTCATCCATTCCGCGATCAGGACGCGTGAAAACATGTCCATCCTCCTTTTCATCGGAACTCTCTCAGGGAAACATGCACGGAAGCGGCAACGATGATCAGCGGGAAAACGATGAGGGAAATCCCCACCCACTGCGCCGCCCCCTCCGTGAACGGATAGGCATGGTTCGGCCACGACCAGATCCACCAGTGGAGATGGAGGTCCCGCCGAAACGCCAGGTACGGGCCGAGCAGGGCCCCCACCCCCCCGACCGTCACCGGCAAGGCCTGGTTTCTCCGGACCAGCGACAACCAGAGCTGCAGAGCGAGGAACGGCAGGGTGGCGATGAGCGGCCAGAACACCAGGCGGGTGAGATCCGCCCACGGAACCGGGGCGGGAAGGCCCGCCACGAGTCCGAACCCCCCGATGCAGAGAACGGTGAGACCGCCGGCAAACAGCAACAACATCATCAACCAGACGGCTTTTCCCACCACCCAGACAAAACGGGGAAGGGGAAGTGCGAGAAGCTGTTTCCATCCGTCGGAATCGTGCTCATGACCGGCCGCCACGGCGGAGGTCAACATGCTCCCGACCATCAGAGTCAGCGGAAGCAGGGCGAACACCCAGAAGAACAGTCCCTGTTCCCCGTTCCATCCGCGCGGGAGCAGATATTCCGCACGGAGGCCGTAATTGACGACTTGGCAAAACACCATGGCCACCGGACCGAGCAGCGTCAACCACATCACCCAGGTGCGACGCAGCTTCATCCATTCCGCGGCGAGCACTCGCCCCATCACAGGCTGTTCCCCCTTCCGGTCAGCTCGATGAACAGGTGTTCCAGGTTCTTGCCGGCAGACGCCACCCGGTAGACGGAATGCCCGCTTTCCACCAACACCCGCACCATCGCCGCGGTCTGCTCCCGGTCGGTCTCGTCCGCGCACAGACAGCCTCCGTCCCGGCGGACGGACCATCCCCGCCGTTTCAAGACGGTCTCCGCCTCTTCCGGGCGATCCGTCTCGATCTCCAGGCGACCATTGCCCCGGGCGCGCAGTTCATCCAGAGACCCTTGGAAAACCAATCGTCCGTCGGCGATGATGCCCGCATGCGTGGCGATCTGCTCCACTTCCCCGAGCAGGTGGCTGGAGACAAACACCGTGGTGCCGGACTCCTTCGGCAATTCCCGGATCAGCTCCCGCATTTCCTGCATCCCTGCCGGATCGAGCCCGTTGGTCGGCTCGTCGAGAATCAACAGCTCCGGCTCTCCCAGCAGCGCCGCCGCGATGCCGAGCCGCTGCTTCATCCCCAGCGAATACGTCCCCGCCCGCCGGTGGGCGTTCTTCTCCAGCCGCACCTGCTCCAGCACGTCCCCGATCCGCCGCTCGGGCACCCCCAGCAGCGTGGCCATCACCTTCAGGTTTTGGTATCCGGTCAGGTGACCGTAGACGGTGGGGGTTTCCACCAGGGATCCGATGCGGCGCAGGACCGTCCGGCGATGTTCTCCCGGATCCATGCCGAACAGCCGGATCCGCCCTTCCGTAGGGCGCATCAGTCCCAACAACATCCGGATGGTGGTCGTCTTGCCCGCGCCGTTTGGACCGAGAAAGCCGTACACCACTCCCTTCGGCACGCGAAGATCCAAACCGTCGACGGACACTTTTTGTCCGAATCGCTTGCGCAAACCTTCCGTTTCAATGACATAACGGCTCATCTTCCTCACCTCGCCCTCCATTATGAAAGGAGGGGTTGAACGGGAGATGAGCCGCCGCTGAACGGACGGAAAAATGAAGCTGAACGGAAGATGAACAAACCGCCTGCAGGCCCCCCTTCGCTTAATCACCGGCGGGATCTGCGGATGTCACTGAATCAAAGCGGATGGTCAGCCGGGTGCCTCTGCCCGGTTCACTGTCCACCTGGATGTCACCGCCGTGCGCCCGGGCCAGGCTCCGGGCGATGGCCATCCCCAGACCGGTGCCTTCCCGGTCCGCCGTGCTGGTGCCCCGGAAATAGCGGTCAAACAGGCGGGAGACGGTTTCCCGGTCCATCCCCCGTCCGTTGTCTTCGATGACGATCAACGGCGTGCCGCCGTTTCCCGCGGATACCGAGACCCGGATGACCGTCCCGGGCGGATTGTGCAGCAAGGCATTGGTGAGCAGATTGTCCAGCATGCGGAGAAACCAGCGGGAGTCCACCGAAAACGGAACCGGCTCGTCCGGAGCTTCGAAGCGGATGTCAAATTCACTCGCCCGGGGATGATTGGCCAGGCTCACCACGGCCCTTCGCACCAGCTCCACCGTGTCGGTTTCCTTCATATCCAGGGGCAGGGCATCGTTTTTCAAGCGGAACGTCAGGTTGAGATCCTCAATGAGTTTTTCCATGTGGGACGCTTTGTCGAGAATCACCCGGGCATGGCGGCGCATCTCCGCCGGATCCCACTCGTAGGACTCTTCCGCCAGCAAGGCGGCATACCCCTTCACGGAGCTGAGCGGCGTTTTCAGATCGTGCGAGATGCCGGCCAGCCATTCCTCGCGCGTCTCTTCCAGTTTCCGGCGGCGCTCCGCGTTTTCGCGCAACGTGTCCGTCAGGCGCTGCAAGGCCGCGAACACTTCCCGGAACATGCGATACGGCCGGCGAAGTTTCCCCGTCCGGGGATTCCGGCTGCGCGCCGCTCCCTTCCGGTTGACCGGCTCCCGGTAGACTCCGTTTGACAGGGCGGTCAGCCAATCCATCATGTGCAGCACCGGAAAACCCATGCTCCGCCCGAACAGAAGCGCCACCGCCAGGATGACCACGAGCAGGATGACGGGAAAGATCCGGAGCACAAACTCCTGAAGCTGGTTGAACCGATAATCCGCCAGCACGCTTTGTCCCGGTTCCGTTTGCATCCTTGCATTGTTCCCCAGCAAAAAAACCATCCGCTTGCCGTCTTTCTCTTCCACTCCGTGGATGAAAGAAGTGCCGTGCCGATACCGCTCGATGAACGACCCCGGGGAGTGAAAGACGCGCTCTCCGGAGGGACGCAGATGGGAAAACAGCTCTTGGCCGTTTTCATCCAACACCTGCAACCATCCGCCGCTCTTTTCCACCCGGTCCAACAGGGGTTCCGGAACGGTCAGGCGCCCGTCCTGCCAGCGGCTCTGCCGGCGGATCTCCCGAAGCAGCCGCACATCGTCCAACGGAAGCCCCATCACCCAAGTGTACGGCTTGCCGTCACGCGAGCTGTGCCAGGTATACAGATGCCACCCCGTTTCATGGCTTCGATCCTGCCACGTTTTCAGTTCCCAGACGGCATACCGGTCCGGCCAATCCGGCGGCTTGCCGCGGGCAAACACTTGCCGTCCGTCCGGGCCCAGGATCTGCAGCCATCCGCCCCGCCGGTCCAGTTTCGCAAGAACGCGCGGATCGACTTCCGGCGCTCCGGACCGCAGATCGGTCCGTTCCACCGCCTCCACCAACAGATCCCGCGGAAGCGGAAACTTTTCCTCCTGCAACCCCGACCAGCGCAGCAGTGCTTTCCACAACACCAAGTACATCCCCAGGATCAGCACGAACACCAATCCCAGCCGCCACAGAAACGCCCACGTGATCCTTCCGCGCAGCTTCATGAGCCCGCCCTCCGGGAAGGATTCGTCAGCTTGTACCCCAGCCCCCGCACCGTCACGAGGAACTCGGGCTTTCCGGGGTCGCGCTCGATTTTTTCCCGAAGCCGGCGCACGTGGACCATCACCGTGTTTTCATCGCCCAAGCTCTCCTCGCCCCACACCTGTTCATACAGCTGACCGCGGCTGAACACCCGGTCCGGATGCGCACACAAAAAAGCCAGCAGCTTGAATTCCATCGCCGGACAGGCCACCTCCCGTCCGTCCACCCACAGCTGTCCGGCTCCCACATCCACCCGAAACCGTCCGAAATCATACACCGGAGCCGGCGCTGCCGCTTCTTCCATGAGCTTCAGCCGACGGCACATCGCCTTCACCCGCGCGGCCAACTCCAACGGATTGAACGGCTTGGTCACATAATCGTCTCCCCCGGCGTCAAAGCCCGTCAGCTTGTCCGCATCCGCCGAGCGGGCCGTGAGAAAGAGAACGGGCGCGTCGCTGAACCGGCGGATCTCCCGGCACACTTCAAAGCCGCTCCGATCCGGCAACATCACATCCAAAATGATCAAATGAGGCCGGAACCTCCGTGCCACCCTCACCGCTTCACCGCCGCTTCCCGCCGCCCCGATCTGCCTGAATCCCTCCTTCTCCAGCACGATCCGTACCAGATCCACGATTTCCCGCTCGTCGTCCACCACCAGGATGCGGACATCCGACACGCTTCATCCCTCCGAAGGCCGTTGATCATGTCGGTATCATTGTAGCAAACAACAAACCGGCCCACGCCCGGACCGGTCAAAAATTCAGGTGGTGTTCAGGTGCATCACATATGTGGCTTGCCGTTCTCATTTCGTTTCCCCCGATCACGCACCCAATCATGAAACAGGTTGCCCGGTCGGGCCGGACAACCTGATCTTCCCCCCCATCTTTTCTTCCTACAACCGGGGATCCACCGGCTCCGATTCGAGGGCCAGCACGGCGAACGCGCACTCATGCACCCGGCGAAGCGAAGCCCCTTCGACAAACCGCTTCAATCCCTCCACTCCCAAGGCAAATTCTCGCAGGGCCAAGGAGCGTTTCTTTTTCAGACCGCGGGTTTTCAGGCGCTCCATGTTTTCCGGCACGGTGTAATCCGGGCCGTAGATCAGGCGAAGGTATTCGCGCCCCCGCACCTTGACGGCCGGCTGCACGGGCCCCCGCTCGCCCATGGTGACAAATCCGAGCGGTTTCACCACCATCCCTTCGCCCCCGCGTTCGGTCAGGGCATGCCACCAGGCGGATGCCGCTTCCGTCTGCTCCGGATCTTCCAGATCCACCACGCGATATTCCGTGGGCAGCAGTACCTCGGGATCCTGCCGGCAAATTTCATGAATCGTTTCCATGTGCCAGCGGTGATCCTTGTCGGTGTGAACGGCTCCTTCGGTGGCGAGCAGGTGGAACGGAGCCAGCTTCAGGTCCGACAACTTGTTCACCGTCCAGCAATAATTTCCGTACACTTCGGTGAATCGGTAAGCGTTGTCCAGCCGCTCCCGATGACGCGCCAGCAGCTCTTCCACGTCCCTGCCGGAGGCTTGCGCCTGCTCCAATGCCGACACCACTTCCGGCAGGGCGGTGCGGGCGGCGGATCCCACCGCGGCATACTGACTGCGGATGAGCTCTTTGGCCTTGGCGGACCAAGGCATCAGCTCGGCATCCAGGCAAGCCCAGTCCGTCTGCATCCGTTCCCAGAATCCGGCCCGCTCCATCGCTCCGCGCAAGCGATCCAGAAGAGCTTGCTCCATTTTCGTATCCGTGAAGAACCGGCGGCCCGTGCGGGTGTAAATGATCCCGATTCCTCCGTGTTCCACGCCGAAGCGTTTCTTTGTCACTTCTTCATCGCGACAGACGATCACCACGGCGCGGGAACCCATGTGTTTCTCCTCGCAAACCACCTGCCCGACGCCCCGGTTGCGATAGTATGCGAAGGCTTCCCGGGGAGATTCCAGCCAACCGGGATCGCGGGACGTCTCCACCGGCGACATGGTCGGCGGCAGGTAGATCAACCAGCGCGGATCGACGGCATGGCGGCTCATCACTTCCAGCGCGGCGGCGGCCTGTTCCCGCACCACCCGGATCTCTCCGTACAGATCCGTGCTCACCCGAAGATCCAGGAGCTCCGCCACATCCGGCAGCCGGTTCATCGCTTCATCCGCCTCGTCGGTTTCCGCCTTCAACGGCCGGACCGGTTCGGCATACACCCGACGGGCAGGAACGGAGACCAGCTCCCGTTCCGGCCAGCGCAAGGCGGTGAGCCGTCCTCCGAACACGCAACCCGTGTCGATGTTGATCGTGTTGTTCAGCCAAACGGCATCGGGAACCGGGGTGTGTCCGTACACCACCGCCGCCTTGCCCCGGTATTCGGCCGCCCAGTTGAGCCGCACCGGGAGGCCGTATTCATCCGTTTCACCGGTGGTTTCCCCGTACAGGGCAAAGTCACGCACCTGCACCGAAGCCCGGCCCTGGTATTCTTCTTTCATGCCGGCATGGGCCACCACCAGCTTGCCACCGTCCAGCACCAAGTGGCTCACCAGTCCGACCAAAAACTGCCGCACCTCTTCGGCAAACTCCGGAGGCTCCTGCTCCAGCTGGGCCAGCGTCACTTCCAGACCGTGGCGCACCTGCACGTTTTTGCCCGCCAGCTTCCGGACCAGCTTCACATCGTGGTTGCCCGGCACGCAATAGGCTTGTCCGTCGCGCACCATGTTCATTACGAGGCGAAGCACGGCTGGGCTGTCCGGTCCCCGGTCGACCAGGTCCCCCAGAAACACGGCACGTCGTCCTTCCGGATGGGAGGCCGTCGGCCGTTCGCGCCCGCCTTCCACCCGGTAGCCCAACTTCTCCAGGAGCTCCGTCAGTTCATCGAAGCAACCGTGCACATCCCCGACGATGTCAAACGGCCCGGTTTCCAAGCGCTTGTCCGGCCACAGCGGAACCCGTTCCAACTCGGCCGCTTCCGCCTCCTCCGGGGAACGGAATTTCCACACGTGGCTGAATCCTTCCCGCTTCAGCTCTTTCACCGCCCGCCTCATCTCCCGGGCATGACGATGAATCACATGGGCCGGCAACTGCCGGTCGGTCCGCTTCCTGTTGTGTGCCTGCAGGACTTTCTCCGGCAGATCGAACACGACGGCCACGGGAACGGCATGGAATTTGCGGGCGATCCGCAGCAGGTGTTGCCTCGCATCCTTGTGCAGGTTGGTGGCATCCACCACGCACAAACGCCCGATCTTGAGCCGCTTTTCCATCAGGAAATGAAGGGCTTCAAATGCATCGTTGGTCACCGACTGGTCGGTTTCGTCATCTCCGACCCACGCCCGAAACGCGTCCGAAGACAAAATCTCCGTCGGCCGGAAATGCTTCCGCGCAAACGTGCTCTTCCCGGCTCCCGAAGCCCCGACCAGCACCACCACGGACAATGCGGGAATTTGGATCTTCATGCGTCTCCCTCCTCTCCGTCTGTTTGAGCCAGGCGAAACACCGCCATCTGCGTCGGCGAGCCGGCCGTCTCATCCACCGGCCCCACCGGCGCGAAGGAAACGTCGTATCCGTTTCGCTCCGCCACTCCCCGCGCCCATGCTTCAAATTGGGCGCGCGTCCACTCAAAGCGGTGATCCGGATGGCGCATCTTTCCCTCATCCATGCCAAACAACGCGTTGTACTCCCGATTCGGGGTGGTCACCACCAGCACCCCCGGACGGAGGCGACCGAACACCGCTTCCTCCAGATGGGACAGCCGCTCGGGCTCGATGTGCTCGATCACTTCCACCAACGCCGCCGCATCAAAGCCTTTCAGGCGGCTGTCCGGGTACAGCAGCGATCCGTGCAGGAGCCGCACCCGCTCTCCGAATCCGGCGTGCCGATCCTTCTCCAGCCGTTCCCGCGCGATTTCCAGCGTGGATGCCGACACATCCATGCCCACGATCTCGGTGAACTGCCGGTTTCTCACCAGGAGGCGGAGCAGCTTGCCCTCTCCGCAACCGAGATCCAACACGCGTCTCGCCCCGCTGGCAGCCAGGGCGTCCGCAACCGCCGTCAGCCGCTGCCGGTTCAGGGACATCGGCTTTTCCATCCGCTCCTCGCCGGATTCTTCCGCTTCGCTGTCCGTGTCCGGTTCCTGCTCATCCGCGTTGATCAGCTCCAGCGCCGCATGAGCCAGCTTCCGCTGATGCTTCAGGTAGCGCCGGATGATCCACTCACGCTCCGGATGCTCCTTCAGCCATTCCTCCCCGTGGCGGAGCAGCTTCATCAATTCATCCTCGCCCACCCAGTAATGCTTCTCGTCATCCAACACCGGCAAGAGCACATAGAGATGGGACAGCAGCTCCTTCAGCCGCACCCGGCCGTGCAGCACCAGTGTGTGATACGGGCTGCTTCCCCAATCCGGGAAACGCTCGTCCAGGGGCGAAGCATACACCGTGACCTCGTAGCCGAGCGGTTCAAACAGGGCGCGGATTCGCCTCTCCCCGTTTCCTCCCCGGCAGGCCACCGCCGTCACCTTCGCTTCCAGATCCAGCGGCTCTGTCACCAGGTCCGGACGGCTCTCGCACCGTCCGCTCATCGCCGTCCCGAACACCCGGGAAAGCGCCACGCTCAAAAAAGATGAGGCCACCACCGGCCGATCATTCACATACGCATCCAACACAAATCCGTCTTTTCCGTGATCTCTCCGGCCACGCACCAGTCCCACCGGATCCATCTCCAGAAGCAGCGCCGCCGTGCACCGCTCTTCGGTGGCTTCCGGATAAAACACGTGCGCCGTTCCATACGCCAGCGGGAACGACTGCACCCGCTCCGGATGCTTGTGCAGGAGAAACCCAAGGTCCGTCGCCGGAGTTCCCCGGTATGTCACCGTCAGCAACATCGGTATGTTCTCCTCTCTGTCTTTGTAACGAAGATATTCGTAAGAAATGAAATGTTTTTGTCCAAACAAAAAGGACCTTCCTTCGAGGTCCATAGGGTTCATTCATTGATTCTTTCTTTTAAATTTGAGAATAAGGACTGTTGCGGTCAGCACCAAATTGATCACGGCTGTAATTCCTGGAATCAGATGGAACATGGGATGGTTGCCGATGCCCGGATGAACGGACGCGAAGTACAACACGGAACCCAGTATGATGAAAGAGATCAACTGGATCAAAGCAATGAAGATGATTGGTTTTCCGTATTTCTTCAACGTCAATCGCCTCTTTCCCCAGACGTTGACGAGTGTGAAACGGGTTGGTGTCTCAGGAAGATCGGGATTATTCCATGAACCAAGCAAGCAACAACATCAATCCGCCTCCGGCAATGATGTACGCTTTGAGCAAATACCACGGAGAGATTTGTATCAAAATGTACTTAATCCAATCTGTCAAACTGATAGGAACTCCTGCCAACATGTCTCTCCAACCATCAATTTCTTTGCGTGGCACAAATATTCCCATCAAAATAACACTGACTCCCAAGAAAACCAATATCCATCTTGCGACTTCCACCGAAATCCGCCTCCTGATCCGTTTGCATCACAACGGACTTCCCCCGGGGTGGGAAGCCCTGCGCCGGATGCCCCATCATTCTCGCATCTTCAAAGGAGAAAAATGCACCTGAACGTCCTCTCCCAATTCCTTCCGGACTCTCATGGCGAGCTCTTTTCCGCGTCGATTGAAGTCCTCGATCGCCTCTTTCCCCAGACGTTGGACGAGCAGGTCGTCATCATAATCGCTTTCCTCCAACCATTCCCCGTATTGAACGTTCCACTCCCACAGCTGTTCCGTCAATTCCTCGGACAACGGAAACGCATCCAATTCCAAATTGGCTCCACACAAGCACCATACCGGATCCGCACACACTTCCGCCTCAATTTTGACGTGTTTTCCGCAGCAAAACATGAAGCCACCCCCGCATCATCACACATTCCGGGAACTGCGGAATGACGGATTACAAAAAACCACGTTCGTTGACATACACCGCAGCGAGATTGTTACTTTTGACGTTTGATCATCAAGATGATGAAAGCCATCACCACGGAAGCCACTTCGAAAAATCCCAAACTGACGTAAAACGATGCAGGGCTCTCCAGGTTGAATCTTGCAATGACAAAATCACTGAGCATGGAAGCCAATAATCCCAAAATTCCCCCTACAACGAATGCGATAAGCAGCTTCTTGGCCATTCACAAACACCTCACAGATTCAAAGTAGAGAGGCTTGGCGAGAGCATTTCCCTCTGTCATTTCATTCTGCGCACCACATAGGATACCAGCGGAAAAACCCCCACCAACAGAACCAGCGACACCTGCATGATCTTTTGATTGGTTTCATAGTCCAAGACCAACTGTCTGGCTGCCAACATGACAACGAAAAGCAACATCATAGAGACACCAAATCCAACCAAAGCCTCTTTCATCTTCAACAGTCGTCCTCTCCACCGACTGTCGTCTCAACCGGTCTTTGTTTCATTTTCCATCGGCTTTAAGTGGTGGCATCAAGATATAAAACACCAGGTAATACAGCCAAAAGGAGATTTTCAACAGGTAGGCAACATCCTCTTTATGAGTGACCATTTCAACTCTCTCCTCCGCCGCCATCCGATCAGCTCAGTCTGTTGGATCCGGGCTGTGTGACACCGCATCTTGCGTCCCTGAAGAGATCGGGTGCCAATCCGGCACCGTTTTTCCATCCACCGTGATCTTCGCCTTCTTCAGATTCTCCGCACGGAAAAACTTCTTTTTGTGCCCGATCAAAAGAAACAGGGAGATTTCATGTGTGTCAACCTTCCACTTCATCTCCGCGATCCCGTCACCCGAATTCAACCAATCTTCCTGAAACACATCGTTCAATATCCTGATTTTCACAAGCTGTTCCGTGCGGTTAGATTCGAACCTTGGCCAATCCGTAATGAGGTGCGAAGATCCCAAAACTCAATATTTCAATTTCTGTCTCTTCCCCCAAGTGGATTTTCCACTTGGCTTCAGGATCACAAACAGACAGAAGCGGATGAATCCATTTCGTCCACACGTTTTCATCCGATTCCATGTTGGTGTCATGGTGCGAAGCCCAACTTCTCATGAACGTTGTTCGGCGAAATTCATGATCCGGCACTTTTCTCCACGTTATATCTTTTCAATGTAATCATTCGAAATGGATTGATGTTTTGTTGCCATTTTGAAAATAAAAAAGACCGGCAAATGCGGTCTGTAACGGAAGAAGGTGCGTCCACCCCGTCAAATTGAGAACACCGAGGAATCATTATTTCCCCACCCAATAAGCAAACAAAATCGCCCCCACGCCCAACAATATATACATCCCTTTGATCACATACCACGGGGCGTACTTGATGATGCTTGAAAAAACCCTTTCCACAAAATCCAAATGAAAAGATCCCCAATGGCGCTCCATTTCTCTTACTTCCTCGATCTCTTTTCGGGACGCGAAAATTGTTAACAAAATCAACAATACCCCTGCACCAATAAAAAGCCATCGTGCTGCCTCTTCCATTTCATCCTGCCTCCTGATCTGGTTGCATCATCGATGATTTCATCTTCATCTTACTTATCCTCCCGTTGCAACGGTGCCGCTCAAATCAAATTTCAAAATGACAAACTGACTCACCATCGCAAATGACCAGTAAATCACTCCTCCGACCATGCATGGAATCAAGATGTTCTCCACCATCCAATTCGAAGGACTTCAAGGATTTGTTTCCCGATCTGAAATAAAAAATGACCGTCAAGCGGTCACCATTTGAAGAAAACAACAAGGATTGAGGAATCGCCAATTTTCACGCAAACAGAAAGATTATATTAATGATTATGGAGGAGAATACAAAATAGAATACAGCATTCTTGGATTTACCGAACCGGTATAAACGTACAGAAGAAAGCACGAAAAGAAATGACAACAATTATTAAACTCCATAAACGTAATAATGGCGAACTACACAAATGTCCACTACATAGCAATATCGATGTATTTCTTCATACTCATCCCTCTATGAATAAATTGTCACGCAATGATGAGTGTGCTCCACGCTCAACCATCCGTCAACGATTCAATCCAACAAAGAGCATCATCAAAATCGCAGCCACTCCGAATATACCGAATTTTACATAGAGCGCACCTTTGTCACTCAAATTATATTTCGAAATGACAAACTGACTGATCGTCCAAGCAGACGCGCCAATCATCGCTCCAACAACGAATGAGATCAATAGGTTTTTTACCATCCATATACACCTCGCTCTTCAGACGGAATGGCCACGATTTATGATCACTCTGTTGCTTTCTACTGAAATGATACGAAGGAGTGTAATGATTTGTTTCCCGTTCCGGAAATCGAATATGATCAGATGCCAAACCACCAACGTCTCAATCAATTTTTTATTGTCTTAAGTAAACCGGGAAAAACCGGATGATATCCTCCATCTTTCCCCCTGCGTGGAACAGGAATCCGAGAGATTCACGGTTCTTCATTCCGGATCCCGCATGGGCAAAACCGGAGACCTCAGGTTTCACGTGCATTTTTCCTTTTTTTTCGATTCCTTCTCCATTTCCGGTATTTCTTTCGGTACTCAATCACTTTTTGCTCAAATTCGTCGCTGAACAATGTATCAATCAAAAAACAGTAAAAAACCGCCAAAGCCACGGTCCCTTCCACGGAAACATGCAACTCATCGATGGAATCAACAGCCCAATGAATATAAGCAATGAACAAAAGAACCCCTGCCGTTTTATCCGCCAATTCTTTGAGCGTTTCATTCCTGATCGGCATCAGCAACAGCACATCGATGACAATCCCGGCGAAAAGAGCGGGAATGAGAAACAGCAACATCCCCATGGCATACTTAACATAAGCCGCTCCGGACATGACTTTGATGCCCAGGACATCCACATTTGCCGCCGCCCAGAGAATGAACAGGTTGAACGCAAAATACAATGCGGGAACGATCGCGATCAGCAGCAATAAAATGAAGCCCGCAACAATCCTACCGAAGAAATCCTTCATGATATCCTTCATTTTCAGGAATCCTCACTTTCGGCAACCTGATGTCGGAGATCGGCGGCATGGATGTCGGCCATCATCAACAGGCAACCTGGTGGATCGGATCATGAGATCCGGTACTCCTCTTTCCTCCGTATCACCTTCATGCATTCCCGCGTTTCTTCAGCATTCGATGAACAATATAGATCAGGATCAGGACCCCTGCGAGACTGTAGTGCAACAAAAAATACTCCGTCCATTTGCTGAAAGTGGATTCCTTGATCTCAAGCGCAGAACCAACAGTTTTTCCAGCGGCCAAGCAATGATCGGAGAAAAGAGCCCGATAAAAATCAGTTCCGGCAGCTTTTTCAAGTGAAACACCTCCTTCTCCCTTGAGAAACGAAGCAGAACCTTGTCTTCATGTTTTCGAATGACCCATTCCACCGACAGATTCGAAATAATGCAAGGATTTATTTCCCGATTCAAGGTAAAACAAGACCGGCGAACGCGGTCTGTTCACTGAACTGAAAAGATCTGTTTGTCATGATGATCCTGCCATTCGTTTCAGATAGCGGATCATTGTTTTCTTCTTTTGATATATAAATATCCCAGTTGGATGAAATACATCATCACAAACAACACAATTGCATGTACAGGTTTTTCAAAGATCAGAGATTTGCTCAACGTCACATATGGCGTCAACAAATCGGCAAACCGGTCCGTCACTGCACCAACCATGACCTTCAGCTGCTTGGATTTTTTGATAGAGTCCCTGATACGCGTACAGGGAATGACCCGGTTCAGCCAGGAGAGCCATGATTAATAAAAGATCAGGTAAATCACCAGGAACATGATCCCTGCCCCCATCACCAAACGGAAAACCAGGCCTCCGAATCCGAAACGCTCCTCTGTTTTTTTCGAGCGTCCCCATGATTCGGACAGGATCGTTTCCGTGACCGTTCCCACAATGAGCAAAACGATGATCGCCCCTGTCAACAGATCCAGCTGCATATCAAAGAACAGTCTCAGCAGGATACTGAGCAGAAGTGCGAGCAGCAAGCACACATTCACCGTGCGATTCACTTTGGCCAAGCCCTTGAATCTTTTCAACGGATTCTCCTCCCGCGACATGTTCCGGTGATGAATGTTCCCGTTCCATCCATTCCCTGATCGACGGGACTGTATCTGTGACCGTTTTTTGTCATCACTGTCCTGTGTTGGATGAACGCTTTTTGCTTCGAATCTTCCACACCAAATGCCACAACAGGTGAATGATGCCGACATACACCATGGCATAGGCGGTGAACATGATGCCACTGTACGAAAGGAACGGATTCGGCATGAACACGAATTGACAGACGAAAGGATTCAAGTAGAGGAGGAAACTCAAAGAACGTCTTTGTCCTCCGTAGAACCAATAAAGCATGGAAACGGTCGCTGCCGTCAAGAGCAAGACCACCACCGTAAAGTGATACGCATAAATATTCGAGAAATAGGGAAGCTCCAACTCTTCGGAAACAGAGACCGCCCAGTGGCTCGGAGCCGATTTCAATTCCGCTGCAAACTTCCCATCACCCGCAGCGTGTAGCGGGATATTCGAATCATACAGATACCCCGGAGGTACTGACAGTTCCAATGTCCACCTGGAAGGATCACTGTTTGGAGAACCCAAAAACACATAGGAACGAACCGGATTGATCACCGTTCTGAATCGACCGGCTCCATGATCCCGGAAGCGAATGGTCAATCGTGCCGTTTCATTTCCTTTCAAATGGAGCAAAAACTTGACTCCATCGATTCTTTTTCCCCATACCTCCAGTTTGCCGATGGTTTGTCCGGATTGCGGGTCTTTGAATACCACATTTGGAGTGAATGCCGGGTGATTCATGGATCGCAGATCCACTTTGACTTCAACCGGATTTCCGTTCAGCAGAACATCCACGTTCAATTCCTCGATCAATTGATGCGCCATATAGTCATCGATCGGATAAAATGCCTCGATCTCTCTGTCCTGCGCAGTTGTATTTTCCAACTCGTATTCAACGGCAACCTCATTCGTTAAATGGGCATCGTACTTCCAAGGCTGCTTCTTGATCTGAAAGGTAACCTTCCCGCTCTTCACTTTCACATGTTGATCATTTGAGTCAAACATCAGACCGCCATGCCAAGACCAGGATGTTGACTTGTCCGCGTATGCATGGGCCGGAATCATGCAACACAAGATGACTGCCAACAGAATCGGGATCAGTCGATTCAATGAATGTACCTCCATTGACATATACCGATTTGTCTTGCGATTTTGTGAGTCAGTACGGCATTCTCAATCACGCTTCTTTTCTGCTCTGTACTCATCTGCTCTGTACTCAGATACTTGATGATGAATACCCCCTGATTCGTACGAACCGGCAGAACTTTGTGACTGTTTCCGCCGCGAATGGGGGAATGGAATGAAAGAAAAAATGACCGCCAATTTCCTGTCTCAGTCGTTCAACCCGCTCCCCAAATGGGTAACTGCGAAAAAAATACATGATTGAAAACCGAAGATCAAGAGAATTCTGTTTGGGGCCGGTTTCCGGATCGTGAACTCTGCGCCTCTCCCAAAATCTGTCTTCCGGAACCGTAAAAGGAACGTTTTCATTCAATGATCACAAAATCTTTGAAAGAATCGGGACGAAAATGATCCTCTCATATCGAATTCTCTCATAGAGAGGAAATGGGGGGATCGACATCGAGAGGAAACATCCGTCCCGAAGAGGGATCTTGAAGAAAGCGACGGTTCTTGCCACGTTGGGGGCGCTGGGGTTTTCCCTGCTTGCCCCGATGAAAGACACGCTGTCGGCCGATCCGGAACCTCGTGTGAAGCGACTGGACGGAGCCAACCGGTATGAAGTGTCGGCAAGGATCAGCCAGGAGCTGACGGCTCGCGGCTTCACCTCCGACACGGTGGTGCTTGCACGGGGAGACCTGTTCACCGACGCGCTGTCGGGCGGTCCGCTGGCAAGCCGGCTGAAAGCCCCGATGTTGCTGACGTCAACCGGTTCTCTTCCGGCGCCCATTGAGAGCGAAGTGACCCGCCGGAAACCGTCCCGGGCGATCATCTTGGGCGGAACGGGTTCCGTTTCCGAGGATGTGGCCGACCGCTTGAAGCAGCTGGGAGTCAGTCAGGTGGAACGGCTGGACGGTCCGAACCGATTCGCCGTTTCGGCGAAAGTGGCGGAAGAAGTGGTCGCCGGCAGCCATGCGGACACCGCGTTCATCGCCAGCGGTCTGGTCTTCCCGGATGCCCTGTCCGCATCCAGCCTGGCCGGACAGAACGGATGGCCGATCCTGCTGACGGGCCAGGACAAGCTTCCGGAAGAAGTGAAGACCTTCATCCAAACTCACCCGACCATCAAGAAATACGTGATCGTCGGGGGAACCGGCACGGTTTCCGATTCGGTGAAAAGCGAACTGATGGCGCTGGGCAAGACGGTGACCCGGATCGGAGGAGCCAACCGGTTCGAAGTGGGCGTCAATCTGGCTCGCACCTTCAACATGAGCCCGGAATCGCTGGTGTTTGCCCGGGGGGATGTGTTCGCTGACGCCTTGTCCGGGGGACCGCTCGCCGCGCTGACGCGTTCCCCGCTGATGCTGGTGATGCCCGGAAGCCTGCCTGCTCCCGTGGAATCCTATCTGAAAGAGTCTGCCGGCCGATTCCATGAAGGATACATTCTGGGGGGAACCGGTTCGGTACAGGTGGACATCGAGCGGAAGATTGTCAGCTTCGTCATGAAAGAGGAGCTTCGCGGCGTATGGGTGGACATGTTCCATGACGGGGCAAAGACCCCCCAACAGGTGGACAAGTTGCTCGCCGACGTGAAGAAAATGGGGGCCAACGCCATTTTCCTGCAAGTGCGGAGACGGGGAGATGCGTTCTACAACAACAGCCTGGAACCCCGGACGGAAGACCCTGCCTTGCCGGCCGGTTATGATCCGCTGCAGGATCTGATCACCAAGGCGCACGCTTCCAACCCGCGCATCCAGGTGCATGCCTGGTTTGCCACGATGCCGATCTGGAACAAAACGACTCCGCCCAAGAGCGTCAACCACATTTTCAATGCCCATGGCCCCTCCAAAACCGGACGTGACATGTGGCTAAGCCTGAATCATGCCGGGGAGAACGTTTCGGGATCGGAGTACGTGATCGACCCGGGTCATCCCGACGCGGTCAACCACACGGTCAACGTCGTCAAGCATGTGGCGCAAAACTATGCCGTGGACGGCATTCACCTGGATCTCATCCGTTACATGGAGACGGACTGGGGGTACAATCCCACCGCGGTGAGCCGTTTCAACAGCCAATACGGCCGCACCGGACTGCCGAATCCCCAGGATGAGGTCTGGAAAGCCTGGCGCCGGGAACAAGTGAACAACATGGTTCAAAAGATCTATGCCGCCGTCGTCTCGGTTCGTCCGAACGCAGTGGTCAGCGCCGCGACCATCAGCTGGGGCAACGGTCCGCGCACCATCGAGGAGTACAACGCTTCCCGCACCATGAACAGTGCCCTGCAGGACTGGAACCGCTGGCTGAAGGAGGGATGGATCGACGTTGCCATCCCGATGAACTATTTCCGCGAATACGACGCCGATCAGAAGGTTTGGTTCGAAAACTGGCTGAATTGGGAGAAGGATCATCAGTATGAGCGGAACATCTATCCGGGCGTCGGCATCTACATGAACAGCATTTCGGACGGCATCACCCAGATCCGGAAAGCACTCCGGCCTTCGCCGTCCGGCAACTTCGTGCAAGGGGTCGTGCTGTACAGCTATGCCGTCACGAACAAAGACGGAGTGGACAACCAAGTGTTCTATTCCGCGCTGACGACATCCAGCCCGTATGATTCCATCCAACCCCCGGTCTTTGCAACTCCGGCCGTACCGCCGACTCTGTCCTGGAAATCGGCGCCGACCGACGGACACCTGACCGGGAAATGGGTGCAAACAACCGGTGTGCCGGATCACCGGGAAATCAAGATCACAGGACCTGAAAACCGGACCGTCTTCACAGACGGCAGCGGCGAATTCACCGCTCTCAATCTGAAACCCGGCACCTACACGGTCCAGGCGGGCAGCGTTTCCAAAACGGTCACCGTGTCCGCCGGCAAAGTCTCAAACGTGCAGTTGTCAGAGTGAATCAAAAACCACCCGCATCCCTCCCGGGACGGGTGGTTTTTTGGTGACTCATGCCCGTTGGAATTCAACCGCTTCTCTTCTTCAAGCGGCATGTCACGAATTCTTTCGGCACACAAACTCCTTCAGCACGAAGTTCAGAATCACCACATGGACCATCAACTTGTACCACTTGTTCACAGCATGTCTTTCAAGTGGATTCCCTCCCCGGTACCGAAAGAACGGTAAAAATAGGAGGCCCCGCCGAGAAGCACCAAGAGCATGCAAACGTTCCGTACGGGATTCCGGATCTTGCGTTGATACCGGGTTCCGCGCAATTTTTCATCACAGCTCTCTCCCATTTTCCGGTCCCACACAATTCGGAACAATGTCAATAAGACCGAGTATCCAGCCACCGCTCTTGAAGAATGTTCCAACGGCAGCAAAAACCCTCCGACCACGAAGACAACAGCCCCTGCCAACGTCATCCACATTTCCACTTTCAGGAGCACCCACGCCCGTTCAAACTCATCCCCAAAAACTTCCCGCAGCTCCTGCTTGATCGCATCCATCCCGATTTCCTCTCTTTCTCTTTCTTTTTCACTTTCTTCCATCAAAAAACCCGCCCGGGTGTTTCCGGAACGGGATGTCCTGTCTGCTTGAATAGAGCCGTTTACCAGCCGGCGATCAGTCCTTCGGAGTTGCGACGGATGAACTCGCGGATGGTTTCCGCCGCTTTTTGCGGGCTTTCCAGCTCGGCGGGACCAAAACTGAACGATCCTTTCCTCTCGTCGAGATCCAGTTCGTCGGCAATCATGCCGAGCAGGCCACGGGTTTGCTTGTCCAGTTCAAAGTAACCGCTGATGCGGTGTTCGGTATGACGGGGCTGGTACATGAAGACGATTTCGTCATATTCCCCGCGGAATTCCCGGGTCGCATGAAACTGGATGATCTGCCATCCGCCGTCGCGTTGCCCGGTGTATCCTTCGCCCAGATGGGTCATTCCGAGAAGTTTGAATCCTTCGAGGAGATTGAAGAGAAGTCCGCTCGGGATCACAGCCACCGCATCAATGTCCTTGGCATCCAGTCCCTGCTGGATGTCCAGTTCGGTCTGGAAGTAATATCGGGTGTTCAGTGAAGAAACCGGAAGGTATTTCGGACAGGTGAACGAAAACGGGAATTCCTTGCTTTCCCCGGGAGAAACGATGAACGACTCCCGAAATACGGGAACCGTGGCCACCGTTTCATTCACGGGAAGAGTATGATCCCCTTTCTTGTACTTGGACGAGAGGCGCAGATGGACGTTCAGACCATCCACCTTTTGCTCCACTTCTCCGCCCTTGAGAATGATTTTTCCGGTGACTTCTTCACCCATGACGATATGATGCTTGTCCAGAATCAGGTCAATTTTCGCCGCTCCGATCCCCAGGGAAGCGAGAAACCGTTTCAGCAAAGCCCCCAGTCCTTTCATTACGTGAGATTCATTCACAATGTTACCACAATCGGGTCGGGGTGAAACAAACATCAAGAACATTCCCTTGGTTGCGATCCCGCCGACCCGATTCCCTTTCCGCACCCCCGTCCCGTCCCCGCGACACCACGGGTCGTTTCCGTTCAGACGGGAGGAGCCGTCACTTCCCGCAGATGTTCCCTTCCCGCTTTTCTTCCGTACACCTGCAACAGGTGACAAGTGGCATACACCTGGTTGCGTCGCCGATACCGGAGGTTGTACCTGCGCATCACTTCGGTGACCACGATCCGATCCAGGCCGAAAGGAAGCGGCCGGACAAATTCGCTTTCGCCCATGCCGTGGATGGTCTCAAGAAGCGACCGGCAATCCGGAAACTCCAGCAGGTGCCAACATTCCCTGCTTCCCGTCTTTGTCAGTCCGCATCTGCGAACCACTTCTTCCCATTCCCCGGTGGAGCGATACAATGCCGGTTCCGGCCGATGAATCCCGTGTTCCGCTTCCACCTGTTTCACCACGTCCCGCAGTTCCGTGACGGTATCGATGCCGAACGCGGAACAGATGATCCACCCTTTCGGAGCCAGCCAATCGGTCCACTTCCGGATGGCCGCTTCGGGATCCGACAACCAGTGCAGCAATCCGGTGGACACGATGAGATCAAAGGGTCCGTACTCACCGAGATCATCGATTTCGGCATCCGCCTCCAAGAACCGGACCCGGTGGGAGGGTTCCACCTTCTCCTTGGCCACGGACAGCATCCCTCCGGAAAAATCGACGGCCACGACCCGCGTTTCCGGAAAACGGTCCAGAAACAATTGGGTCAGGTATCCGGTTGCGCAACCGAGCTCGAGAATCGTCGCGGGACGAAGGTTCATTTCCTGCAGGGTGTCCATCATCCGATGTGCCATCTTCCTCGGCACGACAGCCACTCCATCATAGGTGGCCGCCACCCGGTCAGCCTTGCGTTTCAGTCGGTTTTTGTCGAACTTCACGGCCACCCCTCCTTTTCCGCGAAAAGAAATGTCGATGCACACCCACACAATTTGTTTTGTCTTTGGATACCCGGCCGTCAAAATCCTTCCTTCCGGACAGGAACCGACGCAGAGTCGGACGAATTTTGCCGTTTTCGACAAATTCGGGCTTCGTAAAGCAAAAAAACGGAAATCGGACCGGATGTCCGGTCCGATTTCCGTGTATATCAACACCGGTCAATGACGTGTAACCGCTTCCGCCGGTTCCTGCGTCCGGCCGCTCAATCCCAGACCCGTCAGCAGCAGTCGGGTGATGTCGGCCATGACCACGTCGCCGATCCGGCCGAGGTGCTTTTCCAGACGGTTTTTCGGAACACTGGCGATCACCAGTCCGGAAGCTTTCCGGTCGGTGTCCAGCCATTCGGCATGCTCGCTTCTGATGATCACCCGTTCCGTGTCGGCCCCGGCGATCTTTTCTTCCACCGGGAACAGCGGGACCACCGTGACCAAGTCGCACGCCGGGAACGGGGAACGGACACACACCGCTGGCAGGGTCCGACGGTTTCCGGTCACTTCCAGTTCTCCTTCGAACCTAACCAGAAAGACATCCCCACGGCGGAGATTCAACTGATTTCTCATCCGCTGTCAATCCTCCGTGTGAAAAATATCTGCTCAGGATTGCGTGATACAAATTCCTTTCCGTGTTTCGAAAATCCTGCCCTTCGGGGAAGTTTTTGCGAAAGCCGGGCAAGGGATGGATATCCGTGGTTGATCTGGGAATGGTAATGCAAAAAGTGCGGGGTGATGAAAAGGATGAAAGCATGGATTCAGATGATGGCCGTTCTGATCCTCTTGTTCGGCGGCGGGGAGCAGCCCGCGTCGGCCATGACACCCTCGGCACACGGTGCCGTGGTCTCCTTCCAGGCGGAACAAGTCCCGTCCGACGACGGACGCACGGAGGGACAACAGCCCGCCAAACCGAGCGGAAACCGGCTCGGGCAAAACGTGCCGGACTTGACCCGGATCAACATGTCGGCGGCCGACAACAACGACGGTGAACCGCTTCAACTTCTGCTCATGGGACTGGCAGCGGCGGCGATCCTGCTCTTTCTCGCCCTGTGGAACCGCTCCAGGGAAGGAGCGAAGTGAACAAGGAAACCCATCCCTTGCACATCCTGCGGGATGGGTTTTTGCGTCAGCGGATATGATCCATGATGATTCGGTGCACTTCGCGGGAGGTTTTGACGGATTTCACTTTTTTGTTGTCGACGTAAACATCCAGCCACAGTTCAGCATCTTCCTCCCTGCGACCGACCACTTCGATGACGACATGTTCGTTGTCGTAAATGCCCCATTTCCAGTCATGCTCAAAGAATTCGAAGGGATACACTTCCCAGTTTCCGACCGGCTTGTTATTGACCATTTTGATGTACGGTGCGTCCTGATCGCCGGTGGCCTCGAAATATCCCTTGTTGACTTCCACCCAACCCTTGTCGGTCTTTTCCCAACGTTTGTGATAATACTTGCCGTCAATGACTTCCAGCCCGTACAGTTCGTCTTCGGTGAAAAAGTCGGCCGGGAAGCAGCGGTATTTGCCGGTTTGCGGATCCTTGATGAGTTTGGCCGGCTCTCCTTCCGCCTTCCCTTTGCGACGGATGCGATCCAGTTCGGCCCGCTCGCAAGCTTGTTCCAGCGCTTTCAGGACGAAATCGGTCCGCTTCATCTTCGTTTCCCGAAGCGCTTCTTCCAAGCGTTGCGAAAGTTCGGGCGGAAGCGGAGCCACCAGGTATTTCTCCGGATTGGAACGCCAGCGCTCCATCCAGGCATCCTCTTCCCAATTTTCTTCGAGGTCCAGCTTGGCCCCCGATGAGGAAGAGGAGGAAGAAGAAGAGGAAGAAACGGAGCTCCATTTGTTGTCAAAAGGATTGGAAAGATCATCGTTGCTCAATTTTTCCAACACATTCGGGTTGTATTCCGGTTGCGGGGAAGTGGAATAGTCGTGCTGTGAATAGGTTCCGGACGTTGAAGAATCCGTGCCGTAATACGGAACAGTGTTCTGGGAACCGAGATCATCCCATTCTTCCACCTGCAAGTTTTCCACGGTGTACTCGGCATCAATTTCGGTACGTTGACCGAAGTCAATGCTTTCAACCGTTCCGGCATAACTGTTCTTCTTGTTGCCCATTCCCGTTCCACCCTTTCTGTCCCGTTTGAAAACAAACGCATCTCAAATAAATCTCTTTTCAATTGAATAATAACAGCTTTTCCCCTTGGAAAATAGAGAAAAGATGCCTCAGAATGTAGGCATCTTTTTGAAACCCTGATATTGGAATCTTTTTGTGTCATCGCAATGCTGACGGTCCGTTCAGGAGATCAGTTCGCGATATTTGGAGGTCAGGTAGTTGATGTAAGGCTCAATCGTCAAATCGCTTCCGGTGGCGCGGCGAATGATTTCTTCCGCCGTGTACTTGCTGCCGTGACGGTACACGCGGTCTTTCAGCCACTCATGCAGGAGGGAAACGTCTCCTTGCCGGATCCGCTCCGGAATGTCCGGGTGATCTTTGACGGCGGCGTCGAAAAACTGGACGCTCATGATGTTGCCCAGCGTGTATCCCTGGAACATGCCGCCGATGTAATCGGCATACCAGTGGATGTCCTGCAGCACCCCGTTTTTGTCGTCCGGCGGCAACGTGCCGAGGTCGGAACGGTACCGCTCCCGCCACGCCTCCGGCAGGTCCCGGACGGAGAGCTTGCCTTCCAGCAGCTCCAGCTCCAGATCAAAGCGGATGATCACATGCAGGTTGTAGGTCAGCTCATCGGCGTCGGTGCGGATGAGTGAACGCTCCACCCGGTTGATGGCCCGGTAAAACTCATCCAGGGTGACATTCCCCAGCTGGGACGGGAACGTCTCTTGGAGCTTCGGATAATAATGGGTCCAAAATGCCCGGCTGCGCCCCACCACGTTTTCCCACAGGCGGGACTGACTTTCGTGGACGCCGCTGGAGGTGCCGTCGGAAAGCGGGGTTCCTTCGTAAGCAGGATCGATGCCGAGTTCATACAAGGCGTGTCCCGTTTCATGAATGGTGCTGAACAGCGCCTCGCTCAGATCGTGTTCTTTGGCGCGAGTGGTGATGCGCACGTCATTGTGGGCGAACTTGATCATAAAAGGATGCGGCGAAAGATCCAGCCGGCCCCGGTTGAAATCGTATCCCAGTTCCTTGATCAGGAAGCGGCAGAACTCCAGCTGCTTGTCCACGGGGAAGGATTGCAGCAGGCACGCGTTGCTGAGCGCGGGACGGGAAGTCACTTCCTCCACCAGCGGCACCAGGCGATCCCGCAACTGCCCGAACAGACGGCGGATGGTCTCCGTCTTCATGCCGTAATCGGAGCGATCGATGTGCGGGTCTGCCACGTGCTTCGCTTCCGGGAAGAACGACGAATATTCCCGGCTGAATTCCAGGGTTTTCTCCAGATACGGCGCCACTTTGGAAAAGTCGTCGCTTTCTCTCGCTTCCACCCACGCCTGATGCGTCTTGGCCGAATGGGCGTAAAATCTGGATACGAAGTCAGCCGGCACCCGGACCGCTTTTTCGTATTCGCGACGGGTCAGGCGAATCAGCGCGGCGTCGTCATCATCCGGCGACGCGCTTTGTTCCGCTTCCCGCAACTCTTCCAGAAGACGGCCAAGTGCGGGATCTGTCAGCTTTTCGTGCGCGAGCCGGCCCAATGTGGCCATTTGCTGACCGCGGGCTTCCGCTCCCGCGGGCGGCATGTATGTATTCTGATCCCAACTCAGGATGGAGACGGCGGAATGCAGGTCTTGGATCTCCCGAAGGCGCGCCCTGAGCTCTTCCATTTTCTTTTCCATCGGTTCCGGACCTCCCTGGCAGTTGCCCTGATGGTATTGACTTTCTCTTCCCTTGATTCAGTCTGTCCGGCGCTTTTCCCTGCCCGGCTTGAACGTGTGGCGAAAAGGCCGGCGGAAAAAAGCGCCGATTCATCCCTATTCTACTCCAATTGCATTCCCGTGCGGAACATTTTGCCGCGGAGTCCATTCGACAACAGTGTGCAAAGTGTGTATGATGAAGGACAAGAAGGTTGATGCAGCGGAGGATGAGTTCATGAACAGACAAACGGACCGTGTTCTGGCGGAGCTGTACAGCTTGTGGGAACGTCATGCGGACGGCGTCGATGCGCGAATGCTCGCCGCCCGGCTGCGCCTGGACCGTTCGACCGTCAGCCGTTATCTCAATGAATTGGTGCGAAGCGGCGCGGCCCGGAAAATGCCGGGACGTCCCGTCCGATATGTGCCCGGCGGAGGCGTTCCACCCTCTTTCGGGAAACCGGCTCCGGCGGATGACGGACTGACTCCGACCGATCGCCGGCTGCTGAATGAGGCGATGGCCGCTCTTTTGTATCCGCCGAACGGCCTGCCCATCCTGTTGACGGGAGAAACCGGCTCCGGCAAGAGCTGGCTCGCCCAATTGATGACCGAACGGGCCGCATCCTCCGGAAGATTGTCGGCATCCGCACCGTTCGTTCCGTTCAATTGCGCGGAATATGCGCACAATCCTGAGCTGCTGCTTTCCCAGCTGTTCGGGGTGAAAAAAGGTGCGTTCACCGGAGCGGATGCGGACCGACCGGGTCTGGTCGAACGAGCTTCGGGAGGGGTCCTGTTTCTCGATGAAGTGCACCGGCTCCCTCCCGCCGGTCAGGAGATGTTGTTCACGCTCATCGACCGCGGCACATACCGACGTCTGGGAGAGACGGAAAACATCCACCACGCCGCCGTCCGGCTGGTGGCCGCAACGACCGAACCGCCGGAGCGGGCGCTCATTCCCACGCTTCTCCGGCGCTTTTCCACGGTGCTGAAGGTACCTGCTCTCCGGGAACGCCCCGCGGAGGAACGGTTCCTTCTCCTCGGGATGATTCTGGAGGAAGAAGCGCGCAAGATGGGAAAACCGTTGGAACTGGACGAGTCCTGCCGCGTTTTGCTGCTCCGGTATGATTGTCCGGGCAATATCGGGCAGCTGAAGGGAGATGTGCGCATCGCCTGCGCCCGGGCGTTTCTCCGCAGTCTGAACGAAGGACGGACGGGCGTCCGGATCCGGATGGAGGACCTGCCCGCCCACGTGACGGGCTTCGGCCGGGTGACGGAAACCGCCCTTCCATCCCGGGCACCCGACCGTCCATCCGCACGGAAGGCCGAGGCGGCCGGACCGGATCCGGAATGTTTTTACGCCAAGCTGGCCTCCCGCCGGGAAGAGCTGATGCGTGCGGGCGTGGAAGAACACACCGTGATCCGGGAACTGGAAAAGATGGCGGATCGCTACGTCCGGGAATTGATTTTCGCCGTCACGGGCGATGAGGCGAAAGCGGTGTTCCCCGATGCCGGACTCCTCCAAGTGCTGCGCGACGCCGCGGACCGGCTGGATCCGCCCTTTTCAGGGATGTTGGACGAAGAGCGGCTGACCGCACTGACCTTGCATCTGCAGGCGTTTTTGGAAAAGTGGCGCACGCAACCGAAACCTTCCACTCCCGTCCCGCTTCGCCCGGATCCGCGGGCCCGCGGGCAAGCCCAAAAACTGGCCGATCATCTGCTCAGAGAACGGAACATCCGGCTGCCTGATGAAGAAATCGACCTGATCTCTTATTTCTTCGCGTCGCCGACGAACGACTCTTCCGCCAAACCGCGGACCATCGCGGTGGTCTGTCTGACAGGGGAAGGAGCCGCCCGCTCCGTGGCGGAATGGCTGAAAACCCGGCTGCCCGCGGAAGACTCGGACGTGACGGTCCGATCGGTGCCCGTCCCCCCGTCATCCTCCGCCGCCGTTGAACTGGAAAAACTGGCGGGCGAAACCCGGCTGGTGGCGGTGACCGGCACCGTGAATCCGGACCGCTCCCCCGCTCCTTTTCTCCCGGTTTGGGAATTGTACGGGGCCCGGGGGATGGAAAAACTGCATGCGCTACTGTCCGCCACCCGGCAACCCTCCGGGTCGGAACGCGAACCCGAGCCGGAAGCCATCCCCGATCTTCTGCTGCAGGGGCTGCGGGAAACGGTGGTCCACTTCAATCCCGACGCCTGGGTCTCTCTGCTGAAACCGCACATGGAAGAATTCCGACGGGCATACGAATGGGATCCCGGACGGGAAGCAGGCGTGTGGATGCATCTCGCCATTTTCACCGACCGCCTGCTGGATGACCGCCTTCGCGGAAACACGGAACCGGACTCCGCCGATCCTTCTTCCGGTTCCTCCCATCCGCTCTGGTCCGGCCTTTTGGACCGGCTGGAACGCCGATTCGCCGTCCGGTATCCCCCCGGCAGCGCGGAAGAACTTCACCGGCTGTCCGAAAGCCGCTGAGCCTTTGTGCAAAGTCCGTTGCACACTTTTTTCGGGGATGCTTCTCCCTTTTGCAACCCCCTTGTTTTTCAAGGGGTTTTCGGTCTGGCATGATCCTTGCATCTCACCTTGCCGGAATGTGATCGACGAGGATGGGTTCGCCGGAAAATCGGGACGACTCAGATGAAGGAGGGCAAAACAGGCCTTGAATGATGTGATTCGGGTATTGGTTTTGTGCAGCCAGGGTCTCAGTTCGAACATATTGGTCCGCCGCTTGTCGGAAGCGGCCCGGGAACGGGGAATTTCCCTGGAAGCCCGGGCACGATCCGTCTGGAACCGGGAGGAATGGTCGCCGGCAGACGTGATCTTGCTGGAGCCGCAAGTGGCCCATCTCCGGAGCAAACTGACTCCTTACGCAGAGAGGACCGGGGCGGTGTTGGACAGGGTGGAAACCACCGCGTTTCTCACCATGGACGGTCACCGGGTGCTGAACGGGATCCTCCGACTCCTGACGGAACGGAACGGAGACTGAGACGTGGACGAGCTGGAAAAATGGACGCTGGAAGTCCTGCTCCACACCGGGGACGCCAGGAGATTGGCCCATGAAGCCCTGGATCTGGCGGACGCCGGAGATTTTTCGGCATCGGAAAAACTCCTGGCAGAAGCCAACCGGAAACTGGCACAGGCTCACTCCCGTCACACGGACCTGTTGCACCGGTCGCCTTCCCCCACCCTGCTCATGACCCATGCCCTTGACCAGCTGATGGCTGCACAGACGGAACTGTCCCTCATCCGTCGTCTTGTCGATCGAGCCCAAACGATCCGCAATCTGGCGGAACGCCTCGTCAAACTGGAAGCGAAAGGAGCATCCCTCATGGCAGAAAAACAAGTGACCATTCAGAACGAAAGCGGACTGCATGCCCGTCCGGCCGCGATCATGGTGCGTGAAGCGGGTTCTTTCACCTCCGACATCAAACTGGTGAAAAACGGCAAGGAAGTGGATGCGAAAAGCCTGCTCGGCGTGATGTCCCTGGCGGCCAAAAAGGGAGATGTCATCACCGTGAAAGCGGAAGGCCCGGATGCCGAAGAAGCCGTGAACACATTGGCAGCCTTCCTCGAAGGTCTGGTCTGAGGAGGGAGAAGTGTTGACCCGATTGCTGCAAGGTGTGGGCGCCGCTTCCGGAACCGGCATCGGCAAGGCGGTATGGTGGAGGAAAGAAACTCCAGAAGTGACGGACTCCCCGGCTTCGGACGTGGACCGGGAGATCCTGTCCCTGGAACAGGCCATTGAAAAAGCACGCGAACAAATCCGGCGGCTGCGGGAAGTTGCCGCCGAACGGATGGGTGAAGAGGAAGCCGCCGTGTTCGACGCCCATCTCGCCTTCCTGGATGATCCCGCCTATACGGGGGAAATGAAGTCCAGGATCCGGTCGGAGAAGAAAAATGCGGCATATGTCTGCCACACCGTCACGGACGAGATGGCCGGACTGTTGGCTTCGCTGGATGACGAATACATGCGGGCCAGAGCGGACGACATCCGCGATGTCGGGGGACGGCTGCTGCTTCTTCTTTCGGGCAAAGAGCCGTTTGACCCGTCGACGATCCCCGACGGCAGCGTCGTGGTGGCCGATGAACTGACGCCGTCCGACACGGCCCGGTTCCCCGAAGGAATCACCGGCATGGTGACGGCGAAAGGCAGCCGAACCGCGCATGCGGCCATCATGGCGAGAACCTTGGGGATTCCCGCCGTGCTCGGATTGGGCGAGTCCATCGACGAAATCCGGGACGGCGACACGCTGGTGCTGGACGGCGACAAGGGAACCGTTCTCATCAACCCCCCGGCCGAAGAAGTGGAACAGGCGAAGGAACAAATCCGTCTGCAAAAACTTCGTCGGGAACAGGCCCTCAAAGCCGCCGAAGAGGACGCTTTCACCGCCGACGGAAAACGAATCCACGTGCTGGCGAACATCGGAAGCCTGCAAGACCTCGGCCCCTCCGAAGCCAACCACGCGGAAGGAGTGGGACTGCTCCGGACCGAGTTTCTGTACCTGGAGAGCAGCCGCTGGCCCTCCGAAGAAGAGCAAACGCGCGCCTATGAACGGGTGCTGAACGCGTTCGGCGATCGTCCGGTGATCATTCGGACGCTGGACATCGGCGGAGACAAGGATCTTCCGTATCACGCCATGCCGCGGGAAGAAAATCCGTTCCTGGGACACCGGGCCATCCGCTTCTGTCTCTCCCGTCCGGACATCTTCAAAACCCAGCTCAGGGCCTTGCTGCGCGCGGCTTCCCACGGAAACCTGTGGATCATGTTCCCCATGGTGCAAAGCCTCGCGGAAATTCGAGCGGCCAAAGCCCTGCTGGAAGAATGCCGCACGGAGCTGGAACAGGAAGGCGTGGCCGTTCCGAATAAGATTCCCGTGGGCATCATGATCGAAGTGCCCGCCGCGGCCGTGATCGCCGATTTGCTCGCCAAGGAAGTCGATTTCATGAGCATCGGCACCAATGACCTGACCCAGTACACCCTGGCGGCCGACCGCGGCAACGAACAGGTGGCCGATCTGTACGATGCGGCCCATCCGGCCGTTCTCCGGCTGGTGCACATGACTTGCCGGGCCGGTGCGCAGGCCGGCATTCCCGTGGGCATGTGCGGGGAACTCGCCGGCGATCCCGAAATGACCCCGCTGCTGGTGGGCCTGGGACTGGACGAGCTCTCGATGAGCCCCTCTTCCATTCCCGAAGTGAAAGCGCGGGTCCGCGCGGTGGACTTCAAAAAAGCCGCCCTGCTCGCCGAAAAGGCACTTGAATTGGAATCGGCCGACGAAGTTCGTCGTCTCGTTCGCCGATTCACTCCGTGACAACATAAAGGGACCTGAAGCCGATCGCTTCAGGTCCCTGTTCGTTTCATGATTCATGGGTTCCGTGCATCCCGCAGCCAGCCATCAAACATTCACTTCCGTCTTCAGGCCGACGGTTTCCGGTTGGATGACCTCAATGGGTCCGGTGCCACGTTGCAGCTTTTTGGAGAACGCCTGGGTGGGCTTCAGCACATTGAGCATGTACTCAATGGCGATCGCCGGATCAACGGTGTGACCGCATGTATAGCAGTCCAGGGCGGCAAATCCCTTTTCGGGATAGGTGTGAATCGTGAGATGGCTTTCAGAGAGCATGACCAGCACGGTCGCTCCTTGCGGCTGGAATTTGTGTGCCTGCACGGACAAAACCGTCGCTCCGCACGCCTTGGCCGCTTCAACCAGATGGTGTTCAAGAAATTTCACATCGTTGAGCAGATCAAAATCGACACCCCATGCATCCATGGCCACATGTCTTCCGAAGGTGGAGAATTCCATCCTTTCGGCCCCCTTCCTAGCAAAAAGTTGGTGTGAGCCAAATTCCGCTAGGATCTGCTTGTTCACCACGGGGGAAGGTTAGTCCGGTGAGGTCCCAACCCTTTAAGTGAATCCTGGATCCTACAAGCTCAATGTCACAATGATTACCATAGCACACTCCCTGTTATCCTGCAATAGTTATTTTTACCGAAAACGAAACGTCACGGTTCGGAGAAAAGCCTGATTTTCCGAGCCTGTTCCACGCGATTTCGCCGGCCGTTCACGTCCTGGAAAACAGGAAAGGAGAAAATCATTCATTCATCGAAAATAGAATGGATGTTCCCATTTTTCAAGGAAAGGACGGTCAGCAACCATGAGTGAATCCACCCGTGAATTGCTGTTTCATGAACTGGAATTGCTCATCCGGACCTCGGGAAAACTGCTTTCGATGATCCGCCCGGAACATTGGGAGCAAAAGCCCCATGATGCCCTGCGGCCGATCGGCGAACTGGCCAATCATCTGGCGCAGATCCCGGCCGTGGATCTGGCGATCCTCCGCGAAGCGGACGAAATCACCGTTCGCCGACTGGAAGCGGATCTGACCCGACAGTCCGGCGAGGAACTGGTCAAGGTGATGAACGAAGGATGGGCGGCGCTCAAAGACTACATGTCCTCCCTGACGGAGGAGGAGTTTTTCACGAAAAAGACCAAGGCGTTTTACAAAGAAGAAGGCACTTGTCAGGCCACGTGGCTGACGGAAATCATCACCCATCTGGCCCACCACCGCGCCCAGCTGTTTGACGCTTTGAAGCAGTTCGGGTACGGGGTCAACATGTTTGATTTATACGCCTGAATCCGCCTTCCATGAGTATCTTGGCCCCGGTCCGGGTACAATGAGAAATGGATGCCAAATCCCGAACCGCCTTTCCTGCGAGACGGGTCCGCCGCTTCAGGATCGGACCCGTCTCACACCATGGCTGTTCACGTCCTGCCGATCTTCATCCCAAGGAGGGATTCACCTTGCAACTGTCCCCGCATGAGCGCAGCATCATCATCCGGGCTCTCACCAAGGTGCTTGAAACGGAACCCCCTTACGCACGGGCGGACGAATACAAAAAAGTGCTGGATCGTCTGATTGAGGAGCATGAACGGGACACCGACCGCCTCTTTGATGATTTCGCAAGAAGCGAAGATCTCGGTGACTGATTTCTTCGCGTTTGATGAATGCATCCAGGAATGGAATGAACACCGACACGACACACACCCAAGCCCCCGTGAACGGGGGCTTGGGTGTGTGTCTGCCGGAGCCATTGCCCGGCACCGCCCCCTCCCTTTTTCCGTATGGTGAAGAAAAAAGGAGGGGTTGATCTTGTACAGCATCGTCATCAATCGTGCCCGGTTCCGACTCACCCTGTACCGGGACGGAAAGCCCGTCCGGTCGTGGCCGGTGGCCGTCGGCCGCTTGGGCCGGGAGACACCGACCGGAACCTACCGGATCATCAACAAGGTTCCGTACCCGTATTCCCGACCGGGAGGACGGATCACCGCGTACGGAACGATGTGGTTGGGACTGTCCCGTCCGGGCTACGGCATCCACGGAACCAACAATCCCGCTTCCATCGGCCGGCGCGTGTCCCGCGGCTGCATCCGCATGCACAACCGTGACGTGGAAGAGCTGGCGCGGTTGGTTCCGATCGGCACCCCGGTCACCATCGTGTGACACCCGTCACCAGCCGGCCCGGGGATGACGCCTCAGGCGGACATCACGAAAGAGCAGGCACGGTCTGAGATCCCTCGATCCTTCCAGCTCCTGTGACGTGATCAGCACCGAAAACGGTCGGTCCGCCTTGGGGTCCCTGAGCAGCAATCCGGCATGCTCCCGGGGAAACGCCACAGCGTAGTCCGATTCGTTTTGCATCCGGAAACAAAAGAGATACGCGTCATTTTCACGGTCATACATCCAGACATGCCGGTCTTTTTCCACGGATTGACGCACCTGGTACTGCCATTCGGGAACCGACAGGATCAGCACCGGCTTGCCGGACAGCGTCGCCCACTGCCCTTCTTCGGGCACGGCCGCTCCGCGGATTCGCGGAATGTATCGCATCGTCATGGTCCAGACACATCCTTTGCTCAATCGCCCGATTTGCTTCGTTCCACCAACCGGTGCAACAAAGGAGCGATGCACATCAAATCCCAATGTTCCTCTTCTTCCGGGCGGACGGCATCCACATCCCCGATGATCAGGGTGGGAACGGGGTTCTCCGTGTGAACCGGAATCCGGAGATCTTCACTGTTCCCGTGGTCGCTCACACACACAATCGTGTCCCCGGGAGAAAGAAGCCGGTCCAGCTCTCCGAGGAACCGGTCGTAATCGCCGACGACCCGGGAAACCAGTTCCGGATCCCGCTTGTGCCCTGCCCGGTCGGTGAGGAAATACTCATGCACCACCAGGTCCGCATCCCGTCCGAGCCCCAGGAGATGGCGTGCCGCCTCTTCCGGTTCGATGGCGGGAACGTCCGGCAAATGGGTCCGGAGCCACCACCGGGTCAAATCATGATACACGGCATTTCCCGCAAGCAAGTCTTCCAACATGCGCACCGGTTCCTTGATGGACAGGATCGCCGCCGTCGTCACCGAAATCCAGCCGCGCCGGGTGGCCGGACGGTCGAAGTATTCGGGCGTGTAGCTGTTGGCAAACGTGCCCCGCCATCCCCGCTCCCGAAACTGACGGTAGATGTTGTGCTCCGTCACCCACTCGCGCAGCCGGCGGAACGGCAATCCGCTCATGTGCCCGCCCACTTCCCGGGGAGCGTTTTTGCCCGTGAAGATGGCGGCCTGTCCGGTGGCGCTTTGCGGGACTCCCGGAACTCCCAGATGGGCGTCGGTGGAAAGCAATTTCACGCGGTCGGTCCGATAACCGGCCGATCCCCGGCACAGGGGCCGATCGCCCAGAATGCGGCGAATGTTCGGCGGATCCAGGACAAACCAGGGATTGTATTCCGCCTCGTCCCCCAAACCGACTCCGTCGACAAACAACAGAAATACCGTGATCCTCCACACCCCCCGCCGAAGGACAACCCTCTCTTCATTGTATCAGACAACCGGCGAAACTTTCGCCCGCAAGCCGATTCTCCCCTTTGCCTCCCCTTTTCCTTCCGGGCGGTGTACAATGGAAACAGCCGAAAAGCGGAGATACAAAGGAGCGAGAAACCATGACGCTTTACAGCCAACTCACCCCCCGCCAGTTGCAGGCGGAAATCGCCCGACTGGAACGGGAGGAACGGGAAGCGGAGCAAGAGGGGCTTCCCTCCAAAGCCGCCGTCGCCCGCCAGAAGAAAAACATGGCCCGCTCGTACCTGATGGATCCGGCCACGATCCGGACCGGAACCTGGTACCGGCTCGAAGACGAGGACTCCCGCTTTTTCGTGGAACGGGTGCTCGGGGTCATGGCCTGGGGAACCCGGGAAGGGTCCCGCGTGGAAGAAGCCGTGCCCATCGCCGTGCTGAAAGAGGAAGAGTCCCGAGCTTGACGCCGTGATTCGACCGGTTTGTCCGCCATTCATCGGCCCTCCCGGAAAAGCGGGAAAAAAAGGGCCGATTTTTTCGTGGATTCGAATATCATTCATTTCATTTGAACATACTGCACATCAGGAGGTGCCATAGAAACCGTGTATTACGTGGTAAGAGATTCGGAAAAGCTCCCGCCGTCCATCATCAGCGAAGACAACTATTTTCAGTGGTACAATCCGATGAAAAAGGACCATCGGGTGGAGTTTCGCGGAACGATGAACCAGTGTTGGGATTTCATGAATTCACGTTACCCCGACCGGTGAATGTTTTTCGGGAGCAAATTGACGGAATTGACACGCAAATGAACGGAAGAAAAATCCGGGGAGAACCCCGGGAGACGGTTGAAAAAATTGTTTGCCGGAAGCATTCCCCGCGGGGGAAAAAGCAATCGCGGGGAACCGCACCGGCATCACCTTGTCATCCGGGATGGTTCCCGGTTTTTTTGTTCAGGCCCGTTTTTTCCGGACCGGCGGGAGAATTCTGTTCGGATCGATGGTTCGTTTGATTTCCCACGTGGAGGGATCTTGGTCGTCAAACTGCTCGAGGAATGCGATCACTTCCCGGGTGATCGGGGTGGGCGTGGATGCCCCGGCAGTGACGGCCACTTTCTTTTTGCCTTTCAGCCAATCGATTTGAATCTCGGTCACATCGGCCACCCGGTACGCCTCCACTCCGGCGATCTCCTCGGCCACCTGCGCCAGGCGGTTGGAGTTGTTGCTGCGGGGATCGCCGACGACGATGACCAGATCGCATCCTTTGGCCTGCTCGGCCACGGCTTCCTGCCGCTCCTGGGTGGCCAGGCAGATCTCGTTGTGAATCTCCACGGTCGGGAATTTTTCCCGCACCTTGTTCATCAGATGGGCGGTGTCCCACTGGCTCATCGTGGTCTGGTTGGTCACCAGCAGTTTGTCCGTATCAAAATGAAGCTTTCCGATGTCTTCTTCCTTTTCGATCAGGTGCACCCGTCCCGGTGCCACGCCCATGGCTCCTTCCGGTTCCGGATGTCCTTTCTTTCCGATGTAAATCACTTCATATCCTTCCGCCACTTTCTCCCGGATCAGATCATGCGTGCGGGTGACGTCGGGGCAAGTGGCATCCACGATCGTCAATCCCTTTTCACGGGCTTTGCGGCGCACTTCGGGAGAAACCCCGTGTGCGGTGAAGATCACCGTTCCCTCATCGATCCGATCCAGGAGCTCCAGGCGATTTTCCCCGTCCAGCGTGATGATTCCTTCTTTCTTGAACGCCTCGACGACATGACTGTTGTGAACGATCATTCCGAGAATATGGATCGGTCGCGGCAGATCCAGGTTTTTGGCGGCCTGTCTGGCCAGCACCATGGCATCCACCACACCGTAACAATATCCGCGCGGAGTGATTTTGACGACTTCCATCTCTTTCCCTCCCGCCCCCGAACACCGAATCTTTTCGGGGCTTCGTCCATCCCATTATACTCCACCGCATGAAGGCCGTCCAACCAAACGCCCGAAACTTGGGCATGTTTCTCCGGTACACCCGCCTCCGCCCGTTCATACAATGGAGTGTGACATCAAGACCAAAGGAAGTGAAAGCATGGAGAGAAGAATGCCGCAACAACCTGCGATGCCGCAGGAACCGCCGAAACCCGCACCTCCGGCGGCACCGATGCCACCGCACAAACACATGCCCGCTCCGCCGCCCATGCCCATGCCGCCGAAAAAGCACATGCCGGCTCCGCCACCGCCGCCCATGCCGCCGAAAAAGCATATGCCGGCTCCGCAACCGATGCCGCCCATGCCGCAAAGGCCGGCCATGATGCCGTGTCTTCCGTGCGACCCGCATGTCCTGAAGCACATGTATCACCACATGAAGATCTGCCACCGGTATGAGATGGCCATGCTCAGATGGTACATGCGCTGGTGCGCCAGACATCATCACAGGATGTACAGACGGCCCGGGCCGCCGTGCGGCTGCAGAGAGTCGTCCCGTGGCTGGGAGTCCTCCTGCCGGGGAGGCTGGAGAAGACCGAGGCATTCCCACGAGTCTCACTGCCGCGAGTCCTCCTCCCGTCGCGGTTGGATGGGAAGCTCCAGCGGCCACATGTACTGAACCGACCGGGTGAACCCTTCACCCGGCGTTTTTTTCCGCAACGACCCGATACGCAGGGTTTCCGAACGGAGACCGCCACTTGCCTGCTCCTCCGCCGGGGAGGGCTTTTGTTTTTTCAAAAACAAAACCCCGCCGTCACAGCGAGGCACCGACCATGCATGATCAATTGGCCTTGTTTTTGATCCGTTCACGGATGTAAAGCGTGGCAAGGACAAACGAAATCAGCATGAAAAAGATCAACAACCAATGCGAATCCAGAAATTCTTCGTTCAACAAACCCGGTTCCCCCTCCCGAACCACAGATGCTGGTCATGGATGCTGGTTTCTTCTCTCCCCTACTATAACTGATTCATTCCGGAAGAGGAGTCCATACAAACAGAAATTCAACCAATTTTCAAAGAATAACCGACCGGAATTCCGGGAACATATCGAATGCGGGCACGTCAACAAGCATTCCGATGCTGCCGGGCTTTTCCCCTCCGACGCCCGTGGAAGGGTCGAAAACGTGTCAGGATTTGAGATGTTTTTTCCTGTTTTGTCGAAAAGCAGGAAAAAGATTGCAGCCTTGTCAAATCTCCAATCACCAAGAGGAGGGGAAGTGGATGGTGCCGTTCGCGGATCTTCCCGCTGCTTGTCATCTGTTCAAGCTCGGTTACAAACATCGGGTGCTTCGTCGTCAAATCCGGCCGGTCCTGGTCGGTGCCTTGGACAATCTGACATTCAGTCCCCTCAGACCCCGGAAAGGGAAACGCCCATCTTTCCCGATCCGAAGCGATTCGCGACCCGCTTCCTGACGTGTCGTTTGTCCTGCTCACCGGAAAATTTTCGATAACGTGACACAAACGGATCCTTTCTTTCGAATACTATGAGTAGCAGGCTGAATGACTCCCTCAGAGGCTCCCGGAAACGAGCGGAAATCGTTTCCATATGAGTGGTTTTGGTTTTGGTTTGTTTCAATTCATACAATGAGCCCCCGTCCGCAAACGGGGGCCCTTTTTTTTCGTCTGATGACCTGACCGAAGCCGTCATGCCCGCATCGCTTTCCGCATCCGGTCCTTTTCCCGGATTTCGCGAATCAGCTCTTCCGTCATCCACCACCAGGAAAACGGGGTGATCAGATAGATGCCCGAAAAACATTCCATGGCATCCTTCAGCAGTTCCTTCGCCACGGCCAACCCTTCCCTGCGTCCCTCTTCCTTGTTCCGGCATGCCTGGAGCCGCTTCAGCACCGCTTCCGGAATGCGGATCCCCGGGACTTCGTGATGGAGGAACAGGGCGTTTCGGTGTCCGGTGAGCGGCATGATTCCGATGAACACCGGAACGCCGAGATGACCGGTGGCATCCCGGATTTCGCGGATCAGCGCGGGATCGTACACCGGTTGGGTCATGATGAAATCGGCGCCCGCCTCCACCTTCTTCTCCAACCGTCGCACCGCCGCTTCCAACCGGCGGACATGCGGATTGAATGCCGCTCCCACGATGAACCTCGCCTTCTCTTTGAGCTCTCTCCCCGAAAACGAAATGCCGTTGTTCAACTGCTTCACCATGCGGATCAATTCGAACGAACTGACATCGTACACCGAGGAGGCACCGGGCAAATCTCCCATCCGTGCCGGATCCCCCGTGACCACCAGGATCTGGTCGATGCCCAGCGCATGCAGCCCCATCAGATGAGATTGCTGGCCGAGCAGGTTCCGATCCCGGCAAGTGACATGAACCAGCGGATCCATGTCGTATTTTTGCCGCAGGATCGCCGCCAGCGCCATGTTGCTCATCCGGGCGACCGCCAGGGAATTGTCCGACATGGTGATGGCGTCCGCCCCCGCTTCGGAGAGTTTTTGGGCTCCCTTGAGAAAACCGGAGATGTCCAAATCCCTGGGAGGACTCCATTCACAGATCACGGTTCTTCCCGTTTTCACTTTTTCGGTGATGGGAGGACGTTTCCGGCGCCGCTCCTCCGGCGGAGTGACGCGGACGGGCGTCCGGGGCTGCCCGGGAGGATTGATCCGCTTCACCGGCCGCCTTCCCCGAACCGCTTCCGCCAGACAGCGGATGTGCTCCGGCGTCGTGCCGCAACAGCCGCCCATCAGCCGCACTCCCTGCCGGATGAGGCTGTCGGCGATCTTTCCGAAGTATTCGGGCTCCGCGTCGTACCGAACCTCCCCGTCGTGAATGCCGAGCCGACCGGCATTGGGATACACACTGATCACGACATCTTCCGGAATGACGGTCTGCTCCAGCGCCCGGAGAGTTTCCACGGGCCCCAGGCGGCAATTGATGCCGACCCCGTCCGCTCCGGCCTCCGCCAATACGCGGAACGCCTCGGAGAGCGGAGCGGCATCGCGGGTCATGCCCACCTCCAGCATGGAAAACTGGGCGATCACGGGAAGATCGGTCAAGGAGCGGATCGCTTTCAGCGCCACCATCATTTCCTTCACGTCGAGAAACGTTTCCAGCAGGATCCCGTCCACCCCGGCATGCAACAACGCCGTCGCCTGCTCCTCGTACATCCCCCGGTACGCGTCCTCGTCAAACACCGCCAATCTTCCGGCCAAAATCGACCCCACCGTTCCAAGCACCCACGCCTCGTCTCCGGCGGCATCCCTCGCGATCTTCACCGCTTCCCGGTGAATGGCCGTCACCTTGCTTTCCAGCCCGAACCGGGTGAGCCTCTCCCGGTTGGCCCCGTACGTGTGGGTCTGGATGACCCGCGCCCCCGCTTCCAGATAAGCCCGATGAACGGAACGGATCCACAGGGGATTCGTCAGAACGAGCTCTTCCGTACACTGTCCGATCGGAATCCCCTGTCGGTACAGCCAAGTGGCCATGGCTCCGTCTCCCACCAGCAGACCGGTGGAGAGTGCCTCCTTCAGTCCCTGACGGTTCACGTCTGTCCCCCTCACTTCACACTGAAATATCGAGCATCGGGATGTGCGAACACCATGGCTGTCACGGACGCTTCCGGATCCATCATGCACTCCTCGGTCAGGCGGATGCCGATCTCTTCGGGCCGGAGCAGCCGGAACAGCTTGCGCTGATCCTCCAGATCCGGGCAGGCCGGATACCCGAAAGAAACGCGGATCCCCTGATACCTGGCGGCAAACCGCTCTTTCATCGTCATCGTCACCGGATCGGGGAAACCCCAACGGTCGCGCATCATCTCGTGAACGTGCTCGGCCAAGCCTTCCGCCAACTCCAACGCCAACGCTTGCAGCAGGTGCGATTCGAGGTAGTTGCCTTCCTTCTTCCACCGTTCGGCCAGCTCCCGCACCCCGGCGCCGGCCGTGACCGCCATGAGTCCGATCCAGTCGGTCTCCCCGGACTCCGCCGGACGGACGAAATCGGCCAGACACAGGTGCGGCGGGCTCGGCTGACGGGGAAATTCAAACCGCTCCAGCACCCGCTGCGGATTCCCGGGATCGCACACACAAAGCACGTCCCCTTCCGAACGGGCCGGGAAAAAGCGATACTTCGCCGCCGGCCGCAGCCATCCGTTTTCTCCCGCCCGCTTCAGAAGATCCGTCGCGCGTTCCAGCCATTTCACGGCTTTCGGGTCGTTGGCGGCCAGCAATTCCTCCACGTTTCCCTTCAAGCCCAAATGGCGGCCGAGGAGCATCTGCCGGTTGACGTACGGCCAGATCCGGGACACCGGCACATTCCGGAACACGTGCGGCTTTGCATCCGGCGGGACGAACACGGGAGCGGACCGGTTCACGCCGCCGCGACCGGGCTTCGCGGCAACCGTTGCCTGCTTCACCTCCCGCAGCTCCGGGCGAGCCCCCGTACGGGCCAGAAACGTTTCCCGTTGGTTCGGATCAGTCAATCGGTTGGCCAATTCCAGTCCGTGCATCGCGTCCTTTGCATACAGAACCGCCCCTTCATATTCCGGCGCGATGTGCGTTTCAACAAACTTGCGGGACAAGGCCGCCCCGCCGACCAGAAGCGGCAGGCGAATCCCCGCATCCTTCAGGTCTTTGGCGGTCACCGCCATTTGCCGGGCCGACTTGACCAGCAACCCGGACAGTCCGATGATGTCCGGTCGGTTTTCGTTCACGGCCCGGATCAGCGTCTCCGGCGGCACCTTGATCCCCAGATCGATCACTTCATATCCGTTGTTGGAAAGAATGATCTCCACCAGATTCTTGCCGATGTCATGAACGTCTCCCTTTACCGTGGCCAGGAGGACCTTCGCCTTGGCGCGGACATCCGCTTTTTCCATGAAAGGCTCCAGGAACCGGACCGCCGCTTTCATCACTTCGGCGCTTTCCAGCACTTCCGCCACGATCAGGCGGTTCTCGTTGAACAGGCGCCCCACTTCGTCCATCCCCTTCATCAGAGGCCCGTTGATGATTTCCAGCGGCGTGTATTTCTCCAGCGCCAGCTTCAAATCATCCGTCAGTCCTTCCTTCGTTCCCTCCACCACGGCACGGGCCAGCCGTTCTTCGAGGGGCAATTGCCGGGCCTGTTCTTTCCGGGGAACGTCTTGCCTGTCGCGGAAATGGGCGACAAATCCGGCCAGCAACCGGTCGTATACCTCCCGGTCGGTGGCAAACAGCAACTTCTCCGCCAATTTCCTCTCTTCTTCCGGGATGGAAGCGTAACGCTGCAGCTTCTCGGTGTTCACGATGGCATAATCCAGTCCGGCCCGGGTGCATTCATACAAAAACACCGCATTGAGCACCTCGCGGCCGGCAGGAGGAAGACCGAAAGATACATTGGAAATGCCGGCAATCGTCGCCGCTTTCGGGAACGCTTTACGGATCAGGCGGATGCCCTCCACCGTCTCCAGGGCCGCACCGATGTATTGGCCGTCTCCGGTCCCCGCCGGAAAGACCAGGGGATCAAACAGGATGTCTTCTTCCGGAATGCCGCATTCCTCCACCAGAATCCGCCGGATGCGTCCGGCCACTTCCAGCTTCCGCTCCCGCGACACGGCCATTCCCCGTTCGTCAATCGTGCCGGCCACCAACGCCGCCCCGTAGATCCGCGCCAATCCGGCTGCCGCGCGAAGTTTCTCTTCGCCTTCTTCGAGATTGACCGAATTGATCACCGCTTTGCCCTGGACATGTTTCAGCGCCGCCTCCAGCACGTCCGGATCGGTGGTGTCGATCATCACGGGAGCCTTGATCTTCCGAAGCACCACCGGAAGAAAGCGATCCATGTCCTCCCGTTCGTCCCGTTCGGGGTCGGCAAGGCACACATCGATGATCTGCGCGCCTCCCTTCACTTGCTTGCGCGCGATCTCCGCGGCCTCATCCCAGTTCCCCTCGCGGATCAATCGGCGGAACTTGCGCGAACCGACCACGTTGGTCCGCTCCCCCACCAGGATGGGCCGGGATTCCGGCTCCAGCCACACCGCTTCCAGCCCGGACACTCCCGGCAAATGGGAAGGCGCAGGCTTCCTCGGAGGTTTCTCGCGAAGCGCTTCCGCGATCGCCCGGATGTGTTTCGGCGTGGTGCCGCAGCAGCCTCCCGCCAGATTGAGCCATCCCCGGTCGGCGAAATCGGTCAGCTTGCGCGCCAATCCTTGCGGCGTCTCCTGATACCGGCCGTGTTCGTCCGGCAAACCCGCATTGGGATAACAGGAAACCGCGCACGATGCCAGCCCTGACAACGTCCGGATATGATCCTTCATGAACTCCGGGCCGGTAGCGCAATTGAGCCCCACGGCAACCGGGTTCAGATGGCGGATCGACAGCCAGAAAGCTTCCACATTCTGCCCTCCGAGCATCGTTCCCATCGGCTCGATCGTTCCGGAGATCATGATGGGCAGTTCCCGTCCGGTCCGGGCAAACGCCTCACGGATCCCCACGGATGCGGCTTTCAGGTTGAGCGTGTCCTGCGCCGTCTCCAGGAGAAGCAGATCCACGCCTCCTTCGATCAGCCCCAAAGCCTGCCGCCGATACCCCTCCGCCAGCTCGTCGAACGAAATGCCTCCCGTCACCGAAAGCGTGCGGGTTGTCGGCCCCATGGAGCCGGCCACATACCGCGGCCACTCTTCCGTCGACAAACGGTCGCGAACCTCAACGGCCAGACGGGCCGCCGCGCGGTTGATCTCCTCCGTCAGGTCCTCCGCCCCGTACTCCGCCAGCACCACCGGCGTCGCCCCGAAGGTGTTGGTTTCGACCACATCGGCCCCCGCCAGGAAATACGCTTCGTGAATCTCCGAAACCACATCGGGACGCGTCAGATTGAGCATCTCGTTGCATCCTTCCAGCCGCTCGCCTCCGAAGTCTTCGGCGGTCAAACGGTATTCCTGCAGCATGGTGCCCATCGCGCCGTCGAGAATGAGGATTTTCTCTTTCAAACGCCCGGCAAACGATTGTTTCGCCATGCCCCATCCCTCCTTTTTGCCCATTGAAAAACGCCCTCCATCTCCGAAAGATGAAGGGCGTTTGCCGCCGTGAACCCAGGCTCTCATCTTTCAGAGAGAATCGCTTCTCCCTGCAGGAATTGGCACCACGTCGACGGTGTGCGTCGACAGGTTGCCGGGCTTCATCGGGCCAGTCCCTCCGCCACTCTTGATAAGAGGTTCCTGTTTATTTTTGCCAAACTGTTGTAAACAGTTTATCAAAACCATTCTGTTTCCGCAAGTATTCATCCGATGAGGAACTCATCATGCGGCATTTCCTTCTGGATGCGATACATCTGCTCGGTCGCGGATTTGAATCCTTCCAAGTCCCCCATTTGCTCGTGGCACTCGGCCAGTTCGTAAAAGCCGATGTACGCCTTTTGACGGAACTTGTGTTTAAGGGCCACCTGCACGGCGCGCTGGAAGTGTTCGACGGCATCCGCATAATGCTTCATCCGCTTCATCAGCTGTCCCATCATCAAAAGAGCCGTGATCAGGGTCTGGGTGTCCCCCAACTTCTCTGCCCAATCAAGCGCTTGCTTCAAAATGTCTCTGGCCTGGTCCAGTTTTCCCTCCAGCAGGTACACGTTGCCGAGCGAACACCAGGCGCGAACCACTTCCTGCTTGTTGGACACGTAATCGGACAGCTCCAGCACGAACGAGAAGCAGGTTTCCGCCTCTTCAAGTTGCTTGATCTCCATGTAAGCGGTTCCCAAAGTGACCCACAGGGCAAACATTTCTTCATAGTCCCTGCCGTTCACCGTCTGCAGGATGCCTTCCCGCGCATAGCGGATCGCGTCGTGGTGCATTCTCATGCGCCGGAGCAGCTCCGCCTTCAGCGCGTACATCCGCAAAACCAGCTCCCGGTTCTGAATCTCGTGGATCTTCGGCCACAGCTCATCCAGTCCGCGAAGCGCCTCTTCGGTTCTTCCCAGCTTCTCCATGCACGTCATGCGCGCCACGAGAAGGAGATATCTCACCTGCTCGGCATCCGTGGCGTTCTGGACGGATTCCATGCCCTTGTCCAGATAGCGGAGGGCTTGCTCCCAGTCCCCGTTGATCATCCGGCAATCGGCCAGCGCGTGGTAACTGACCGCTTCGAGATGGTTTTTCGGGGAGTAGGGATCCTGGTAGGACAGGCGGATGGCCTCACTGAATTCCCGCTCGGCCTTGCGCCAGTCTTTCTTGTGCTTGAAGATCTTCCCTTTCAGGAAATGCACGGTCGCCTGGTGGCGCGAAAACGACTCGTCGGAAATGTCGGACAAGAATGCCTGAGCCCGTTGGATGTTCCCGAGCTGAATCAGCGTTTCGACCGCCGTGAACCGGACTTGCATGCTCTCCAGGCTCTCGCTGTCCTTTTCTATCATGTCTGGAATTTCATCCAGCTCCAATCCCAGCTTGCTCATCAAATATAAAACTTTTTCTTTATTCACATGAGGAACACCGCGTTCGATGTTGCTGATTGTCGCCGTCGAAATGTGCTCGTCTGACAGATCCTCCAGCCTGAGGCCGCGCTCTTTCCTTGTTTTGCGGATAAATTTGCCAATCTCGTTCATCTCGAGAATGTTCATTGGCAATCTCCCTTTCGGAATACTTGTTAATTCCTATATTACTTCACGAATTAATTTTTTTAAAGGAATTCTCCGTAATTTATTTACATATTTCGGAAAGAAAATTTTGGTATGAACGAAACTTTATGATATCTGAAAAAATATGAAGCCTACCATTCCTGATGACAAAGGAGACGCGAATCGGCGGACTTCCGATCGCCCGGCGGCAGCTCATTTCCGGTCCGGTTCGGATCGCCACCCCCGGAGGGGGCTGCCGGTTTGGTCAGACCACCCGGAAAGAAATCCGTCCAACCATCCAAACCGCTTACGGCGGCCTCATGAGCCCGGACTCCCGGAAACGGACGAAACCGTTCCCGGCGCCGGTTCCTGCCGTTCGCATCGGCCAAATCAATTCAAATTTTTAAAAATCAGTATAATAAAAAACAGGCCGGTTGACAAGCGGAAGATCCTTCAAATTATGATATCAATGTTAAAAAACCGGGTGACTCATCCCTCCTTTGAGCTTATTCTTTCTACACTCCCGGCTGTCTGTTCCTTCTTCCTTCATTAAATCCCCAGAAAAAAAGCCATTTATTCGCTTCCCGAAAATCATGAGCTTACAAACAGTCAGAAACTTCCTGTTCGACAAGATCGGGCAAACCCCCTGTTGTTTCCGGATTTTCCGCATTCACCGGAAAACGGCGAAAATCCTGCAGGAAAGAGATATATTATATCATTTTATCATTCTGTTTCGATCTACAATTTTATCCAAAATTCAACAACCCTTTGTCCGAATTTGTCGATGTCAACATCCCGCCGAACGAGGCCCGAATCCATTCCCAACCATGGGACAGAACCGTCTTTTTTGCCATTGCAATCCCAAACCCTTGACGATTTTTCGGCAAATCCCTCCCTCCTCTTCTACCCGTTCATCCGGTCATGATATATTGACTTTTGTTGATATGAAGATAAAGGCGGGAATGATCATCAAGCAACCGGATTTGGATCGTATCGAAGAACAGAGCAAAAACCCCATGGTCAAACAGTACGGGATCACCTGGACGCTGTACAAATGCGAAACCTGCCGGCACCTGGAGGATACCGGCAAAAGTTTTCGATGCAGTCATCACTCCGGAAGGCATTGGCCTACCTGGGATGCCTGCGGACTGTATGTACCGAAACATCCCCCCCTTCCGTTTCCGGATGAGGAGGATGAAGAAAATCCGGAGTGATCCCCATCCATCCCGGACTTCGCTCCCGGACTCTCCGGGGGCGTACTCCCATGCTCCTTCTCATGAAAACGCTTACATGTTTTTGGCGTCACGAGTGGTATTTCCGGTACAACTTCTCCGTTTCCGCTCTCACCTGCTCGACCAACTCCGACGGTTCCAACACTTTCACCCGGGATCCCCAGGTCAGGATCCAGTTGATCAACCCTTGGCTCACCTTGGCTTTGACTTTCAGCACGAATCGGTGCCCTTCCCGCGGCTCCACGTTCACATCCATCCCGAACCGGTCAAACACCATGTTGAGAAAATCGTTTCGTTCATTGTCCTCAAATTCGAGCTTCACCACTTTTTCCTCTCCGTTGAACATGTGGAACGATGTCCGGACATACTCCCCGATATTCAGCGGTTTCGGTTCGAACGACTTCTCCCCGACGATCTGCACGTTGTCCATCCGGTCCACCCGGAAGTGGCGAAAATCCGGTTCATTCAGATATTCGGCAACCAGATAGTATTTGTTCTCCCACCAAACAAGCGCATACGGACGGGCCACGTAGAACCGGCCTTCCTGATGATAATGGAACTTCTTGTCCGGCCCGTACTTTCCGTACCGGAAACGGACCTCTTTCCGTTCATTGATGGCCGTGTACAGGGTGTCAATGAAATACTTGAGCTTGCGGTTGCGGGTTCTCGGCACATAATCCATCAACTTGCAAGGTTCCTTCAACTTTTTCGCCTCATGAATGCTCACCGGCTCCAGCAAGCGGTCGATCAGGTCCATCGCGTCACCTTTTGTGATGAACATCGAAAACATGATGGCGTCGATCAGCATGCGCAACTGATATGTCTCAAAATTGCGTTCATTCAGCCAATATTCATTGGCCCCGTTGTTCCCCCGCTGCTGCCACAGGATGTCATAGCCTGCCTCGACCAGCGTGTGGATGTCCGACTCCAGCGCCTTCTTCCCCGGCAACTCATCCGTCAGAAGCTCATGCTTCAGCTTCTGTGCGATTTCCTTGAGCGTCAGCCTGTGTTCCGGATCCGTGTCCCTCTCCAGAATCCTCAGTACCTTCAACATGCGAAGTTTTCCACTGTACTCCATGTCATCCTCCGTGAAAATGTTTCTGGTATCTTTTCTTTCTGTATTCTGATTCGAAGTGAGCGGCTGTTTTTTGTTCAGCAAGTGCTTTTTTACAAGAAAAAACCCCCGGGCCGGGGGGATCAATTGTCTGAGAAGCGTGATTTCAGAGGTTTGGCAGTGTTTTTGACAAAACGACGAAAAACGGCATGCGGCATTCGGTGAGACATCTTTTTGAAGACATTTTGTTTGTCAGGATTCCTGCGGGCTTCCTTTTTCGAAATATGCGTGCAACCGGTATTCACAAATCTCTTTGATGATCGCGTGCAGTTCCGGTGAACGAATCTCCCGGTATCCGCTTGCGAAAAAACGGTCTCCTTCCAGCAAAAAAAGTCCGTTTGCGGAACCGGCCCATTTGGTCATGGGCATGTGTTTGATCAACCGGGCCACTTTCTTTTCGTCGTAGCCAAGCGACAACTCTTTGTTCCCCAGAATATCCTTCTTCTTTCGGTAAGGGACCTCTTCCAGCCAATGATAAAAGGAAGGCGCGGCTTCACTTGCCGAAATGGGTTCGGCCCATCTTTGCGCGCCGCGATCCAACATCACCTTGAGCAACACCATCTTGTAGCTTCTTGACATCGAAGTGGTTTCCACATTCCGGATCAGTTCCCGGTATGCATTCACCGCCTCCGATTCGGCCGGAGACAGTTCACCCATGAATTCCAAAAACTCGGCGTATGATTTCCATTCCGATTTGTACCCTCTCACATCTTCCCAACCGTGCAGGTGCAACTCCAGATAAGTGGGTCTTCTTCCCAGCCGATATTTCACATCCTGATAACTCTGGATCAAACGACGTTTTCGAAGAGGGAGATCATTGTCATACCGGGAGATCAGATCGATCGATCGGGTGTCCAGTTCAAACAGGCACGCTTCGGGGAGCGATGCCACAAAACGCGTTTTTCCCTTTTTCCGTTCCAGGTCCCCGAACAGGCGCAACTTCATTTCCAGGTTGCGATAATTCCCGATCAGGTCAATGACCTGACAATATTCTTTGCCCGGCGCTTTGCGAAGACCTCGCCCCAATTGTTGCAAAAACACCGCCATGGATTGCGTCGGACGAACAAACAACAACGTGTCAACCGACGGTATGTCCACGCCTTCGTTGAACAGATTCACCGCGAAAATCACGTCGATGCGGCCTTCCTCCAGCTGCCGGATCGCCTCCTGACGATCGGTTCGATGGTCTCCGCACAACGCAACGGTCTTGAACCCGCGTTGATTGAAATGATCCGACAGATATCGGGCCTGACGAATGGATCCGCAAAAAGCCAGCGTCCGCGTCTGTCTGAATTCCAGCCACTTGCGGAAGATTTTCTCCGCCATCTCTTGCTGAATGAATGCCTGTTCCCATTGATATGGATCGTATTGACCATTGACATACCGGATTTTCCGGTAATCGATCTCATCATACACGCCCTGATATCGGAAGGGGGACAAGAATCCTCTTTGGATCGCTTCCGTAAAATCGATCCGGTAAGCCACGTTGTTGTCACACAACGCATACACATTTCCTCCGTCCAACCGGTCGGGAGTGGCGGTGATGCCCAGCAAGAAACGCGGCCGGAAATGATTGATCACTTTTTGATAGGTCTTCGCCGCCGCGTGATGGAATTCATCGATGATCACCAGCTCAAATTCATCGGGATGGAATCGTTCCAAATGATGCTTCATCGACAGCGTTTGGATGGACGCAAACAGAATGTCGGCATCTCGATCTTTTCTGTATCCGTTGTACAATCCGGTCTTCCGGTCCGGTATCACCTTGGTGAACGTTGCCTGCGCCTGCCGGAGAATTTCATCTTGGTGAGCGATGAACAACACTTTGCGGAATTCCATTCGTTGCGCAAAAAATGCGCTCATGTACGTTTTTCCGAGTCCGGTGGCCATGACCACCAAAGCCCGGTCGTACCCTTCTTCCCTGGTGGCGGACAGGGCTTGCAAAGCCTCTTCCTGTATTTCATGGGGCGTGATGGTGATTTCGTGTCGGGGAAGGGGGTCCTCTTCGCTCAAAACCAAGGGATCTTCTTCCGGCCACACTTCGGGATGAATCTTGTGAAACGAAGCGTATTCTTCCTTGTACTCCCGAATGGTTTCCGGATTGACATCCACCGTTCGGTCATCGTGAAACACATCCATGAATGCTTCCATGGCTTTCTCGAAAACAGCGGGATCCACATCCCGATCAACGGACAGATTCCATTCCACACCTGTTTTCAACGCACTCGCCGACAAATTGGAAGATCCGATGATCATCAAACCGTTGTCATGTGTTCGGAACAAATAGGCCTTGGGATGGAAGGACCGGTTTCCGGAACGGAACAGCCGAAACTCCACCCCCGGAATGGCATGCAATACCTCCAATGCATCCGGAGAGGTGACATACAAATAATCACCGGTGCATATCTTGATGTCCGCTCCCCGCCCGGAAGCCTGTCTGAGCGGTTCGGCCAGAAGATGTGCCCCCGATTTGAGAATGAAAGAAGTCAACATATAGATGGAAGATGACTGGTGGATCGCTTCGATCAATTGATCATACAATCCGGAGGTTGACAGACGAATTCCCATCAGTCCGTCACCTCCACCAGAAACAATTTCCGATCAAATCCTCCGCGCTTGCTCAACTTGTCTCTGCGGATCTTCTCCAATTCTTCCATGGTTGCACCGTGACATTCCGCCAGTGCATGAATCAACTCAAGCAAATCCGCAAGCTCTTCAAGGGACTCCCTGTCATTTTTCGCAGCCTCATACTCCGCCAATTCTTCGTGCAACTTCTTCCGGGCTTCTCTTTGGAATTCCTCGTCACCGAGTACCCGGGTGATCGCCTTTTTCCCGGAAGCCTCAATGATTTCCGGAATGCGGTCCCGAATCAATTTTTCATATACGGGCATGTGAACGCCTCCAATGATGTACTCTCGTGAATTTACGGTTTCATGATAAGAATTCGTGATTCGGGGAAAATTTGTGGTCCACCCTCACTAGTCCAGCGACATTCTCAAAAAAACAATCAACGCAAGAGTTGAACGATTGCAGGAGCATGCCAACCGTCCCGCCAATAAACAGTATCAGGAACAAAAATTCTCGTTCTCCGGAGGTCATCCCATGGACGACTTGCGCTCCCCGATCGGTCCGTACGTGGAACCGTCCCGATTGACGGAAGAGGAGATCAGCCGACTCATCGAAAGGATGGACGACATTCCCGCCAAGCTGGAGCAGGCAGTGTTCGGTCTGAACGAAGAGCAATTGGACACGCCGTATCGGCCGGGCGGCTGGACGTTGCGTCAAGTGGCTCATCACGTGGCGGACAGCAACTTGAACGTGTTTCTCCGCTTCAAATTTGCCCTGACGGAAGAAAACCCCCGAATCATGCCGTTCCCGGAGGATTTGTGGGCCGAACTGCCGGACAGCCGGATGCCGGTCGAACCATCCATCCGATTGCTGAAGGGGCTGCATGAACGATTGACCGTTCTGCTGAAATCCATGGAATACAAGGATTTCGCGCGCACGTACCATCATCCGGATCTCAAGCGGGAGATCCGGTTGGACAAGGTCCTGGACATGTATGTCTGGCACAGCGAGCATCATCTTGCGCAGATCACCCGATTTCGGGAACGGATGGGCTGGTGAATGCGAAAACAGCCGACTCGTGAAGAGTCGGCTGAAACTTTTGATCAGAAATCGACCAGACGTCCTCTTTGTCCAGCGGAAGCATCCGGGGCTTCGATGTCCTGCCCTTGCGGCTTTCCGACCGTCGCCAGTTTTTTCAGCCGCACCCTGATGTGAGGCTTCAATTCGAGGCTGTCGGCAAAATCGTCCACGGAGGTAAAGCCGCCCTTCTCCAGCCGCTTTCTGACGGCCAGTTTGGCCAGGATCAGGTTCATGCCCGGGAGGGTGGCCAGTTCTTCCTCGGAGGCGGTGTTCAGATCCACGAGGCCGGACGGCTGAGAAGAATCCGGAACGGAAGGATTCGCGGAAGGAGATGTTCGCGAATCCGGCCCGACGGACGGTGCGGATCGCTTTCCTTCATACTCCCGGAGAATCTGTTTCCTCAGATCCTCCAACTCTCGATTTATGATTTGATTCCGATACCGGAGACGCTCCAGGTATTCACGACGGATCAACATCGCATGGATGATCGAAACAGGCCACAGCGCAACCGCCACTCCCGCAGCAAGATCCATGTACACATCGCTCAGTACCCCTTCACTGATCATCATCACGACAAAGGGAATGGCGTACCCGATACCGGCCAGCACCCACTTGCGCTGCCTGACCCTGATTCCGATGTAAAAGAATGAGACCCAGTTCAAAATTCCCAATGTGAACAGTGCCCAGCCCATCCACAGGGAGTTCCAAAGCTCCCAGTACTTGCTCTCCTCATTCATCGGCTTTCCCCTTCTTGGGTGGAGATTCTCGTTCCAATTCCAGTTCTTCGAGCAATTCCTGCAAGGCATCCATGTCGGCCACTCCGTTCAAGGTGACGATCCCGCCCCGCTCCAGACGGATTTCCAACCGGTTCCGATGGCGCCCGAGTTCCGGTTTCAAAAAGGCGTACCTGTCCGTGAGAAAATGGATCCGCTGATTGGAAGAGCCCACCCAGGGACGGCTGACATCCGCTTTCTCCCGCATGAACGGACCGTCCAGCAAAATGTCCGTCACGCCCAGCAATGCGTGCCAGTCCGGACGGGAAGCGGCCCTCAGTTCTTCCAACCGGTAACCCGAATAGGTCACCACCGACATTCCCCGATGTTTCAGCATCCGCCCCAATGCAGCCAGAGGAGCCGCCTGGTCGAACGGCTCTCCCCCGGCAAACGTCACCCCTTCCACCTCCGGCCCTTCAAGGATCCGCCGTGCCAGCTCCCCGACGGTCACCGTTTCCCCGCCGTTCGGGGACCAGGTCCAGGGGACCGCGCAACCCGGACAGCGGATGGAACACCCCTGCACCCAGATGCACGCCCGGATGCCGGGACCTTCCGCGCGGGTCTTCGGAAGAAAGCGATGCAGGCGGAGGGTGAGGTCTCCCCCCGCTCCTTGCCCCGTCCAGGCATCAGTCCTCGCGGAGCCGCTGCTGTTGTTCGGTTTGCTCATGAACCTCTTCCTCTTCGTAATATTCCGGCGTGAAATCGGAATCCACCGTCTCCGCTTCGAGCAGCTCTTCCAGAATCCCGATGTAATCCGTGCAGCGCTTTCCCTTGACTCCCTCGACCTCGGCCTGGATGGTTCCGTCGGGGAACAGCCGGATCTTTACCCGCTTTTTCATCACGGTCCCCCCTGCACCGTATAGGTCAGCACGATGGAGTGATCTTCCTGCACTTCTTCCGACTCCAGTTCCAATCCGCGGGTGGATGCCCGTTCTTTCAATCTCCGGTAGACCTGCTCCTGCAGGAGAAGGGTGTACTCTTCCTGGATCAGGGAGACCAGTTCGGCGGCTTCTTCCTCCGTCCAATCTCCGACAAACCGGAAATCGTGAGTTCGGGATTCATCGTTCAGGTGAATGGTCAACTGTTTGTCCGGACCGCCCTCCACCTTCAGGACCCCGTCCTTCTCTTCCACCGCCCATCCCGCGCGGACCAGGGATTTGTTGAGGAGATCCCTGTTTTTCATGCGGGTTCCCAGCACCAGTTCCCGTTGCTCCGTTTTTCTGGTTTCCAGCATCCCGGCGGCAGCCATTGCCACGGGAACCAAGACCACCATGACCCCCATTCGGATCCCTCCGTCTCAAAAATCGATGGTTCTGCCGCCGCGGATTCCCCGCACGTCTTCGCCGGGAACCGGAGCAGTCGGCGAAATGCCCTGACCGGGAGCATAATCCTTCATGTCTTCCGGGGCGGTGGCGGCGACGGCCCGGACATTGGCCCACTCCCGGATGGCCCGGATTTGCTCCGCCTGAGTGACCGACAAGGGCACCATTTGGCGAATCGCTTTTTCGAAGTCATCCAAACGGACGCTCCGCTCCTCCGAAAACGCTTCGAACAGTCCGGCAATCACGGCCTGTTCCAGCTCCGCGCCCACGAATCCTTCGGTGAGCCGGGCCAGATGATCCAGCACTTCCTCCGTCACCTGAAAGGAGCCTGTCACCTTCGGATCCTGAAGACGCTTGCGAAGATGTACGGAAAAGATGTCCTTTCGCTCGCGGTGTGTGGGCAAATCGACAAAGAAGATCTCGTCAAACCTTCCTTTTCGGAGCAGCTCCGGCGGAAGACGGTCGATGTTGTTGGCCGTGGCCACCACGAACACCGGCGATGTCTTTTCCTGCATCCAGGTGAGAAACGTGCCGAACACCCGGGCAGACACCCCGCCGTCCCCGCCGATTCCGAGTCCGCCGAAGCCTTTTTCGATCTCGTCAATCCAGAGCACGCACGGGGCAATCGCCTCCGCGGTGCGAATCGACTGGCGCATGTTTTCTTCACTGCTGCCCACGATGCCATGGAAAATGCGTCCCAAATCCATTCTCAGCAGCGGCAGGTGCCACATGGCGCTGATCGATTTGGCGATGAGGCTCTTTCCGCAGCCGGGCACTCCGGTGATCAGGACACCTTTGGGCGCCGGAAGACCGTACCGCCTGGCCGATTCGAGCCAGGAGTTGCTCCGCTTTTTCAACCAGCGCTTCAGGTTCTCGAGCCCCCCCACGTCGTTCATGTCCAGGTTGGAGGAGACAAACTCGAGAATGCCGGTCTTCTGGATGATCTGCCGCTTCTCTTCGTGGATGACGTCCACTTCGTCGGCGGTGAGCCGCCCGGTTTGGGCCATGGCCCGGGCAAAGGCGTTTTCGGCCTCTTTCAGCGTAAGGCCCAGGGCCGCTTTCGCCAATCGCTCCTTGTCTTCTTCGGTCAGCGAAATGGTGATGCGTCCCGATTTGCTGTTGACCCTCACCATGTCCGTCAACAGGGCGAGAATATCTTCAAAGGTGGGAAGAGCGAAGTCGAGAAGGGTCACATCCTTGCGCAATTCATCCGGGAGGACCGTCAGCGGGGACACGAAAATGATGCTTTTCGGGGAAACGCTCCGTTTCAGTTCCGCCGCCAGATCCCTCAGTTTGCGGATCAGCAAATGATCGGGACGCGCGCTCCCCGCCCCGAAATAGACGTGAAAATCGCACAACACAAAGACCGACGGCTCCTGAAACTTTCGGATCCATTCGAGTGCTTTCAGAGGAGGCCTCGTTTCTTCGGAACCGGACATTCCCTCGCCGCGAATCCCTTCCGTCGCGGTCCAGACAAACATCTTCCGCGGCGTCCGGATGCGGCGGGCATCCTTGACCAAACCCTTGATCACTTCCAGCACGCGTTCTTCTTCCCAGGTCGGGATGTAAATCAGGGGAAACCTGGCTTTCAACAAACTGGCCAATTGCAGGTCAAATCGGGACATTCAATTCCCTCGATTCCGTCTTTTTGAGATATGATTTCTTAAGATATTATATCAATTTTTCCTGAAACAGACAGTACCCGTGCGGAGTTTTCGAAGCCAGTCGGACCGGCGTTCGCCGGGCCGGACAAGGATCCCGTCCGTCAAGTCACGGTCAGGATCCATGCGGTCAGCGTCCTTGCCCCCCACACGACGAGGATGGACAGCCCCAGTCCGCTGAGCAGACCGGTCACCACCCGCAGGACGTTGGTGCTCTCCCGCCATCCCCATTTCTGGGTGAAACCGTCGATCAGCATCGGAATCTGCAGAAGCAATCCCCACCACCAGGGAAGCGTCGGCAGGAACAAAAGCGGCAAAATGAACAAATACCCCAGCAACATGCTCAAGCACCGGGCACAGATCGGCATCGGCTTCCCGCGAAAGTGCAGGCAACGATCCGGCCGTCGATGACAAGGAACGATCAAGATCATCTCACGAATCAGGTTCACGCAAGTGCCTCCAACGATAAGAATCAGTCACAGTCACCGTCACGGTCGGGTCCGCAATCGCAATCCGCACATGAGTGACGCCTTCTTTGATTCAACTGAACTTCCAAATATCTATTATCCAAAAATGACAGCGCCGAATCACAAAAAAACCGGGTTCCTTTCCCCGGCTCCATCTTCCGGAAACCAACGAACGCACATCCCCGGTGAGACCGGCAGACATCGCTCCGGATTTTCGGTATGGATACCCATTTTCGATAAACACGAATCCCTTTTTGGTTCTTCCCTCCCATCATATTCAATGATCCCCAACAAAAAACTCCGCCCCCATGGGCAGAGTTTCAATTCATTCACTTTCACTTCTTGGTCACCAATTCCACCTGCACCGGGTAATAGGCATCCACTTTTTCTCCCTTCAGCGCCTTGAGTGCCGTTTCCACGGCCATCTTGCCCATGTCGGCGGGTTTCTGGGCGACGGTGGCGGCCAGTTCGCCGGCGTTCACGGCCTTGACGGCGTCTTCGGTGGCGTCGAAGCCGACGATGAGGATTTGCTTTTTGGCGGCTTTGACGGCTTCGAGGGCGCCGAGGGCCATTTCGTCATTGTGGGCGAAGACGGCCTGGATGTCCGGATGGCTTTGCAGGATGTTTTCCATGACGCTCAGTCCCTTGGCGCGGTTGAAATCAGCCGGCTGTTTGGCGACGATCTCCACACCCGGCTTGCCGTCAACGGCCTGGTGGAAGCCTTTGCCACGGTCATGGGCCGCCGAGGTGCCCGCCAGTCCCTCCAGCTCGGCAATTTTGCCCTTGCCGCCCAGTTTCTGCAGGATGAACTCCCCGGCCAATTGGCCGCCGGCCACATTGTCGGAAGCGATGTGCGACAGAATCTTGATGTCCTTGCCTTCCGCGGCGCGGTCCACGGTGATGACCGGGATGCCTGCCTTGTTGGCGGCTTCGACGGCGCTGGATGCCGCCTTGCTGTCCGTCGGGTTGAGCAGGATCAGGTCCACTTTCTTCTGGATCAGGTCTTCGACGTCATTCAGCTGCTTGGCGGTGTCGTCCTGGGCATCGGCGACGACCAGCTCGGCACCGGCCGCCTTGGCCGCCTGTTCGGCCCCGTCTTTCAGTGTGACGAAGAACGGGTTGTTCAACGTGGAGACGGACAGACCGATGGTGATCTTGTCATCGGACGTATTCTGATTTTCCCCGCCCGCCTCCAGGCTGGACTTCGTGGAGCATCCGGTAACCACCAATACGGCGAGAAGGAAGCACAACGCAAACAACCGCAAGCGTTTCACGGGTCAGCACCTCCGCTTTGAATGCCGATAGATTCAGCGGCTGGATCACAAAGAGTTGTTGCATCATGAATCATTCTGCCTCCGCCGCCACGGCGTCCGGCTCACTCCTCGCTGCTGTCCTCCGGGGAGCCAGCGGAAGGACGTGGCCGGTTTCATACATTGCCGTGTCATCGTGTGTCTCACTGCTTTTTAGCTTTTCCGTGACGCGCGACAGCCCGGACCGCATGCGGGATCGGGCTCAGGTCCGCCCCTCCCGTGAACGGTCCAGCAGGACGGCCAACAGGATGACACATCCCTTGACCACCTGTTGATAGAATGATGAGACATCCAGCAGATTCAGCCCGTTGTCCAGCACACCCATGATCATCGCGCCGACGAGGGTGCCAAACATCCATCCCCGGCCGCCGCTCAGGCTGGTCCCCCCGAGCACGGCCGCGGCGATGGCATCCAGTTCGTATCCCATGCCGGCCACGGGCTGGGCGGAGTGGAGCCGGGACGTGAGAATGATCCCGCCAAACGCGGCAAAAAAGCCGCTCATCGTGTAAACCGCCAGCTTGATCCGTTCCGTGCGGATGCCGGAGTACAGGGCCGCTTCCTCATTTCCGCCCACGGCGTAGACATGGCGTCCGAACACGGTGTGCCGGAGAATCATATGAAGGAGCAGACAAAACACGAGCATCCAAACAACAGGGACCGGAATCTCCAGAAAGTACCCCTTGCCCAAGAGGGAAAACACCTCACTGTGGAAGGAAATGGGTTTTCCTTCCGTGAGAACAAGCACCCCGCCCCGGCAAATGGTCATCGTCGCCAGGGTGGCAATGAACGGGGCGATCCGGCCGTACGAGACCAACAAACCGTTGGCGGCACCGAGCAGCACCCCGACGGCCAGACCGGAAAGCGAGGCGGTCAGGGCATCCGTTCCACCGGACAGCAACGTGGCGGTGACGGCTCCGGACATGGCCAGAACCGAACCGACAGACAAGTCGATCCCGCCGGTGAGAATCACCAAGGTCATCCCGAAAGCAAGGAGTGCGTTGATGGAAATCTGGCGCAAGATGTTGAACAGGTTCGTGACGGTCAGGAAATCGGGCGTGACCACCGACAGGACTGCGCAGATCAACATCAGCCCGAGCAGAGGTCCCGTCCGGCGCAGGGAAAAGGAGGACAAAATCTGTTTGTACGTCAGGGCCGGTTTCACCGGGCAATGGCACCTCCGGTCATGGCGGCGAGCACCGCTTCTTTTGATGCTTCATTTGCCGGAAATTCGGCGGTGATCCGGCCGTCCTTCATGGTCAGGATGCGGTCGGCCATCAGCAGGAGTTCTTCCAGGTCGGACGAGATGAGCAAAACGGCGATGCCCGATGCGGCCAACGCTTCCAGCTGCCGGTAAATCTCCGCGCGGGCGGCCACGTCCACGCCGCGGGTCGGTTCATCAAGGATCAGGAGCCTCGGCGGGCGAACGAGCCATTTGCCCAGCACCACCTTTTGCTGGTTTCCGCCGCTGAGCAGGCGGGTTTCCCGGCGGGCGTCCGGAGGATGGATCCGCAGCCGGTGGATCAAATCACCGGATGACCGAACCTCTTCCGGGCCGCGGATCCAGCCCCACCGGGCATGTTCCCCTCCCGCGGCGAGATGCAGGTTTTCTTTCACCGACATGGACAGAACCAGACCCGTTTGTCGGCGATCTTCCGGCACCAGGGCCACTCCGGCGCGGACCGCTTCCGCCGGGTGGGAAAAGGAGACGGGCTTCCCGTCAAGAAGGATCTGCCCGTGGTCCGGACGGTCCACCCCGAACAGCACCCGGGCCAATTCGGTCCGTCCGGAACCGGCCAAACCGGCCAAACCCACGATTTCCCCCGCGTGAATCCGGAAGGAAATGTCGCGCAGCCGGGAGTGCCGCGCCACGTTTTCCATCCTCAGCCGTTCGGGACCGTGCGCTCTCTCCCTGATCCGCCCCATGTCCACCGCCCGGCCCGCCATCTTCCGCACGAGCTCGTCCATCGTGACTTCCGACATCCGGAACGTGCCGGCATGTTCCCCGTCTCTCAGAACCGTGACCCTGTCGGCGATGCGGAACAATTCTTCCATGCGGTGTGAGATGTAAATCATGCCCACACCCCGTTTCTTCAACTCGCCGATCACGGAAAACAGATTCTCGGATTCCTGCCGGTTGAGTGCGGACGTGGGCTCGTCCAGAACGAGAATCCGTGCGTTTGCGGCCAGGGCCCGGGCGATCTCCACCAGCTGTCGCTGCCCCACCGAACAGTGCCACAGCGGCAGATCAGGATCCAGGTCGGCTCCCACCCGCCGCAGCGCCTCTTCCGCCGCTTCACGCATCTTGTCCCGATGGATCCAGCCCCACCGGGCAAAGAGGTGTTCCCGTCCGAGAAAGAGGTTTTCCGCCACGGACAGTTCGGGAACCAGCTGCAATTCCTGGTGAATCACGGCGATCCCGGCGGCGGTGGCGTCCCGGGGATCGCGGATCTCCACGGACGCGCCGGACAACCGGATTTCGCCCGCATCCTTGCGGTGAATGCCGGCGAGTATCTTCATGAGCGTCGATTTGCCCGCCCCGTTCTCCCCCAGCAGGGCATGAACTTCCCCGGGGCAAAGCGTGAAGGAAACCCCTTTGAGAACGGGGGCTCCCTGAAATGACTTGCGAATGTTTTCCAGTTTGAGCAAAGGTTCCGTCATGATGAATCCCCGTTTGATTTCAATCATTCTGTGATCCGTTCATCTCCGGTTCCGGCTTGGTCTCCGGCGACGTTCGGGGATGACCGGATCCCGGCCCACCGTGGGGGGGTGAGTGGCACCGGACGAACCGGGTTCAGTTCTTCCGGCTTTCCAGTTCGTCCACTTCTCTCCGGGAGGGCATGCCGGTCTGCGCCCCGAACCGGGTGACGGCCAGTGAACCCGTGCAGACGGCGAAACGCACGGCGTCCGGCAGCGACCTCCCTTCCGCCAGTGCCACGGCGAGCCCGGCATGGAAGGCGTCCCCGGCGCCGGTGGTGTCGACCACCCGCACTGACCGGCCCGGTTCTGTTCCCCAATGGTCCCGTTCATCCAGGAAGGCCGCTCCGTCCGCTCCAAGCGTGACGACGACCTGCCCCGCTCCCCTTTGCCTGAGCTGCCGCATGGCTTTCGGCAACGCTTTCCCTTCCGCCGGAAGTCCGGTGAGCGTTTCCAGTTCGATGCGGTTCGGACAGATCACATCGGTCAGGGCCAGCAACTCATCGGGCAGTTCACGGACCGGAGCGGGATTGAGCATCACCCGCACCCCTCGCCGTTTGGCCGTCCGTGCGGCAGCGATCACGGTTTCCATCGGGATTTCCAGTTGCAGGAGAACAGCGTCCGCCTCCGCGATCCGGTCTTCATGGGCGGCCACGTCATCCGGTGACAGGCGTCCGTTGGCTCCCGGCACCACGATGATCGAATTGTCCCCGCCCGCCAGCGTGATGCCCGCCACGCCGGAAGGAACATCATCGAGCACCCGGACCGCTGCGGTGTCAACACCGCTTCCCCGGAGGGAGTCCAACAAGGTGTGACCGAACGGGTCTCCGCCCACGACGCCAATCATGTGAACGTCCGCGTCGAGCCGTGCGGCCGCCACTGCCTGATTGGCCCCTTTTCCGCCGGGGATGAACCGCACCGACTCTCCCATCACCGTTTCTCCCATTCGCGGCGGTCGGATTGCTTCGATCACCACGTCCATGTTGATGCTGCCCACCACCACCAGCCTCGGTTTGCGCGACATGCGTTCACCTCCCGGACAAACAATTGCGACCGATCGGTCATATTTATAATTCCGAAAACTATGATAACATATTTTTCTGTTTTTGCAACAATAATGCAGCCCCCTGGATCCGGTAAAACGGATGCCAAACGAGTTTCCCTTTGTGCCGAAAAGGAAATGAGGCCCTTTCCCCAGCATGGTGACCAGAGAGCTCCTGTGAATCCGTTCCGAAGAATTGTCTGTTGGTATCCCCACCTTCCGGACCGCAAACACATCAACAGGCCCGGTGCACATGGGTGCGTCGGGCCTGCATGATTTCACGGTCCAATCTCCCATACCGCTCCCCGCTTGTTGTCGGGCTCCCGGGATGTCCCCCTGATCCCTTCCACCGAGAGTCCGCACTCCACCAGCCGATACATTGGGGAAAGCAGCTTCCGCTCCATCCGCTGGAAACCGGAAGGAATGTCTCCCCGATCCGAAGTTCAGTCCCATTCTCCTGACGGAACGTTGGCTTCCCATGCTTCGCACGGGCGGGCCACCTCCCGGCTTCACCTCTTAAGGTCGGATGGACATCAAGAACCGGGGAAACAGTCGCAATTCGAACATTCTCTCCCTCCCCGGATCACGCGGACGCAGTCGGCACATTCAATGGCATCACAGCCGCAGTAGAAGAGGGAATCACAGACTTCATCACACGAATCCCGTTTCTCTTTTCGCCGATGATAAAGAAACAGGATCAAACCGGACAACAGCACGCCCGCCCCCAGAAACGCCCATGCGTATACGTACTCTCCTTCCCGGAACAACAAAACAGCCACGATGTACAGTACAAGATTGAGTGAAAGCATACCGAAAAACATGTGCCGGATGACTCCTTTCAACCAACAAAGAATTTCCCGCCGAAAGGGAACATGAATCATCCTCTCACAAAAATCATTCCATAAAGAAACCGCCCACCAGGGGCGAGGCTTGAAGAATGCGGTGGCTTCAAGAATAATGTTCCGTCTCACTTGTCAATGCCTTTGACATGTTGGCCGGCAAGGACGACGTGGATGTGACTCCACACTCCCTCGACGGGACGGTTCACGGACAGAGGAATCAGGTGGAAGCCGGACACCAAATCTCCTTCACGTCCTTAAGTTCAAATGAATGCAGGATCCGATCTGAGCGAACGGATCCAAGCAAGGAACCATTCATCCTGAAGAGGGATTTTCCGCAAGAAACTCAAAAAATATGAGCGAGGACATGTCATTCAAACGTTCGGGAGGGGAAGGGAATCATGAAGTCGGATCTGGAGTACATGCAGGAAGCCGTACTGGAAGGAAGAAAAGCGCAAGGGAAAACAGGAACCAATCCGCCGGTGGGAGCCATCATCGTGAAAGACGGGGAGATTGTCGGCAGAGGCCACACCTCGCATCTCGGCGGTCCGCACGCCGAGGTGAACGCTCTCCGGATGGCCGGGGAAAAAGCAAAAGGAGCCACTGTTTATTGCACGTTGGAGCCTTGCTCTCATTACGGCCGGACTCCGCCTTGCGCCGAGGCTCTGGTGAAAGCGCAAGTGGCCCGGGTGGTGGTGGGAATCCTGGATCCGTATCCCAAAGTCAACGGAAAAGGCGTCGAATACCTGAGGCAGCATGGCATTGAAGTCAGCGTGGGCTATCTGGAAGAGATCATCAAAGAGGATCTGAAGGAGTTTTTGGAGAGAGTCCAAAAAGGCACTCAACAATAAGGAATGTCATCAAACAAGCCACAGGGCGTTCCCTGTGGCTTTGATGTTTCGCACTTCAGTCAGTGGCTTTCAGAAACTCTTCGACGGTGCCGGAAATGGACTCCATCAGCGCGTGAAACAACTTCTTTCCTTTTTCCTGACTCGCTTTGGCCGGGAAACCGATGGTTCCCGTGGAAGTATACGCCTTCATTCCCAACGTTTCCAGCAGTGGCCGCCCCGGCGAATCCACATCTCTGATGTGTTCCTCCCGGACCGTTCCCTCAGAAGTCAGGTACAAAAGCAGAGAAGTCTCTCCCTCTCCCGCGTGCATGTCTTGGCTGGTCGTGTGGGACAGTCCCGCATCCTGGTAGGCCGCGTTCCAATGTTTCTGCGACGGAACCAGCAACAGTTTCGGCTTCGGGATGTTCAGTTCCTGGACAATGTTGCGCAACAGATGGTTGCCGCCATGGCCGTTGACAATGACGCATCGCCGGATTCCCTGATATTCCATGGAGTCCACAAGATCTTTGACATATGCGTAAATGGTAGGCACCCGCAATGAAAAAGAACCCGGGAATCCGAAGTGCTCAAAAGAGGCGGACACCGGCAACATGGGGAACAAAAAGGAAGGATGGAACCGTCGGGAAAGCTCTCTCGCAATCGCTTCGGCAATGATTCCGTCCGTTCCGACGGGAAGATGAGGACCATGCTGCTCCAATGATCCCACAGGGAAAAACGCAAGCCGAACGCCTTCCATCTCCGGCCAGGTTGACCGATAGTCCACACCATCACCCACTTTTTCTGATATTTCCCCGTTTCCATTCACGTTTGATCAATGCCCCGTCTCCACCGCGGTCCCGCAAGCGGCGGCCGGTTTTCGGGGCGGCACTCCGATCCCTTCCAGTTCAAACCCGAGTTCGACGATCCGATTCGGAGGCAGGAAGTTGCGGGTGTCCAGAACGTAACGCTGACGCATGGCGTCTCCGATGGCCGACCAATCCAGCTCCAGGTACTCCCTCCAATGGGTGAGCAGGATGATCGCATCCGCTCCTTCGGCCACGTCTTCGGGACGGTCACAGTAGTGAACCGGAAGATCCGGGTTGACCTCCCGGAACATGGACATGCCTTTGGGATCATGCGCCCGTACGCCGGCTCCGGCGGCCAAGAGCTCCCGAATGATGAAAGCCGCCTGGGTCTGGCGGGCATCATCGGTGTCCGGCTTGAAGGTGAGCCCCAGGATGCCGACGGTCTTGCCGTCCAGCGAGCCCAGCTTTCGCTCCGCCTTGCGGACGACGAAGCGATGCATGTCCCGGTTGGATTCCACCGCGGCCCGGACGATGGACAGCTCGCTGTCCGCCTTGCGGCTGGTGGCGAGGAATTCGGCGGTGTCTTTGGGGAAGCAGCTGCCGCTCCAACCGCTGGAAACCTGCAGGAATTTCTCCCCGATCCGGGAGTCCAGCCCCATTCCCCGGGCGACGTCCTGCACGTTGGCTCCCAATGCTTCGCACAGGCGGGCCACTTCATTGATGTAGCTGATTTTCACCGCAAGGAACGCGTTGGAAGCGTATTTGATCATCTCCGCGCTCTTGGTGTCCGTCTCGAACCAAACGGCTTCGGGGCGGTTCATGCCTTCTTCGAAAAACGGCATGTCTCCCAGAAATTCGCCGAATCGCTCCCGTTTCACCAGGGGGCGGTACAGTTCCCGCATCATCCCGAATGCCCGTTCATGCTCCGCGCCGATCACGATGCGGTCCGGGAAGAACACGTCCTCCAGCGCAAACCCTTCCCGGAGAAACTCGGGATTGCTCACCACGGCGAAATGATTGCCCGGCTCCAGGCCGGACGTTTCCGCGAGAATCCGGGACACGAGGTCGGCCGTCCCCACGGGAACCGTGGATTTGTCCACCACGACGGTGAACCGGTCCTTGGACAGATGCCGGCCGATGCTTTCCGCCGCGCTTTTGACGTACGTCAAATCGGCCGTTCCGTCCGGGGCCGTCGGGGTGCCCACACAGATGAACACCAGATCCGCCTCGGACACCGAAGCAAACGAGGTGTCGGCAAACAAAGTCTTGCCGACGGTGCGGCGGATCAATGCTTCCAGTCCGGGTTCGTAAATGGGGCTGCTGCCGGAACGGATGCTCTCCACTTTGGCGGGATCCACGTCCACCACGCAGGTGTGATGCCCCAGGGCGGCAAACGCGGCCGCCGTCACGCTTCCCACATATCCGGAACCGATGCACGTCACGTTCATGGGACCATCTTCTCCATTTCGCAAGAATTGAGGCGCTCCCGATAGACGGCGATGGTGCGCCTCAGGCCTTCCTCCAGATCCACGGTCGGTTCCCAGCCGAGGAGCCGCTTCGCCTTGTCGATCACCGGGCGGCGCACTTTGGGATCATCCGGCGGCAGCGGGTGGAACGTGATCCGGCTGGTCGAACCGGTGAGCCGAAGCACCGTTTCCGCCACTTCCAGGATGGTGTATTCACGGGGATTCCCGATATTGATGATCTCCCCGGTCGCCGCTTCCTTCTCCATCGCCAGCATCAGACCGCGCACCGTGTCGTCCACGTAGCAGAAGGAACGGGTTTGCCGCCCGTCTCCGTAGACGGTCAAATCCTGACCGGTGAGCGCTTGGGTGACGAAATTGGAGATCACCCGTCCGTCATCGTTCCGGAGCCCGGCCGAATAGGTGTTGAAAATCCGGATCACCCGCACCGGCACTTTGTACCGGGTGTGATATTCATAACAAAACACTTCTCCGAGGCGTTTGGCCTCGTCGTAGCAGGCCCGCGGTCCCCAGGTGTTCACGTTGCCCCGGTACGTTTCCGGCTGGGGGTGGACTTCCGGATCCCCGTACACCTCGCTGGTGCTGGTGAACAGAAATTTCGCCCCGGTCTTGCGGGCAAGTTCCAACAGATTTTGCGTGCCGACGGTGTTCACCGCGATCGTTTCAAACGGTCGTTCCTGATAAAACTTCGGAGACGCGGGGGATGCGAGGTGATAGATTTCCCGGATCTCCTCCCATCCCGGAATGGACGACACCGCGGGATCCGTCACATCCATCCGCAGGAAGCGAAAGCGGGGATGTTCCATGAGATCCCTAAGATTGTGCTCCTTGCCCGTCGCCAGATTGTCCGCGCCGATCACCGTCCGGCCCGTTTCCAGCAGCTTCCGGGCCAGATGGGATCCCAGAAATCCGGCCGCCCCCGTGATGAGTGTGTGTGTCATGGTCAACCCTCTCCCGTCATGCGACGTACCACGATGCCTCCCGGGGCGCCATGACCGTCGCGTTTTTGTTTCGTCCCGTAACCGTCGGGATGCGTCCCGTGCCAACGCCACGCCGCCCCGATGAGGAGCGGGGATCATGCTTCGGTTTCTCCCCGTCATTTTTTGAGCGCAGGGCGACGGTCGGTCCACTCTTTGAGAAGCAGTTTGAGCACAAACGGAGGTTCCAGGATGTACCGCCTCCACAGCCGTTTGGGTTCCGATGCAAGCCGGTACAGCCATTCCAGGCCCACCCGTCCCATCCATCTCGGGGGAGTGGGCACTTCCCCGGCGATATAGTCCATGAACGCCCCCTGGTTCATGGCGACATTCACCTGCAGGGAATCGATGTTCTCGGCCAACCACACTTCCTGTCTGGGCATGCCCATCCCCACCAGCAGCAGGTGGGGCCGGAACCCGTTGATCATGTCGATGATGCGCCGGTTTTCCTCGCTGTCTTTGGACGCATCGAAATAGCCGTGATGCATGCCGAGGATCAACCGGGGGTTCCATGTGCGGTACACCTCTGCCGCACGCTCGGCCACGCCGGGTTTGGAGCCGAGCAAAAACACCCGCAGCCCTTCTTTCTCGCACACGGAAAAAAGATGAGGCAAGAAATCGAGGTTGGTGAGCCGGTGGGACCTTTGCAGCGGATACCCGAACAACTTGCCGATCCACACGATCGGCATGCCGTCGATGTGGACGTATTCCGCCTTTTCATAAAACGAACGCAATCGCTCGTCATGATGGTACAGATAAATGCTGTGCAGATTGTGATTGGCCAGAATGATCTTTTTCCGCTCGCGGACGGCTTCCAGCACAATCTCGCCCAAGTGATGCTCTTCGAGGGCATCCACGTGGATGCCGAGCATGGAATACCGGGCGACGTTCATTTCCCGCACCTCCCGTTCTAGCGAGACTGTCCGGACATCACGGCTTTTTCGCGGTTGGCCTGAAGAATCCGTTCTATCTCTTCGATCATTCCCCGGACCCTTGCATCCCAACTGTGGTTGTTCAGGATTTCTTCCCGGGCAGTGCGTCCCATCTCCGGCAAGCGATCCCTGCTTGAGATCGCCCGCTTCAGCGCTCCTTTCAAATCTTCCACGTCGCCGGGACGGAACAGAAAACCGGTTTCTTTGCCTTCGATCAGCATCCGGGCGTCATCGTGCGCGGATGCCACCACCGGCTTGGCCATGGACATGTACTCGTAAATCTTGAGCGGTGAGTGGTACATTTTCTGCGTTTTCAGGTCCACCTGGCCGGAAAATCCGACATCAAACCGGGAGATCCATGCAGGCACTTCGTCGGCGGGAACCCTTCCGGTGAACGTGATCCGGTCGGCGAGTCCCGCTTCGCGGGTCATTTCCTCCAGCTCCGCTTTCACCAGGCCGTCCCCCACGATGATGACCCTTACATCGATGCCCTCTTCCCGAAGTTCCCCCACGGCGCGGATCAGGTGATCCAACCCTTGCCAGGCCAGAATGCTGCCGACAAACCCGACGGTGAACATGTCGGAATCCCGGCTCTCGCCTTCTTGCGGACGGTAAAAATGGGTGTCCACGCCGTTGGGAACGACGAGAATTTTGTCCGGATCGATGTGCAGCCGCTCCACGATCTGTTCTTTGAGCGGACGGCTGACGGCCACCAGCACGTCGCAATCCCGGTAGGCCTTGATCTCCATCTCCCTGGCGATTCCGTCCAACACGATGGCCTTTCGGTCTTTCTTGGCCTCTTCGAAAAAGATGCCGTTGGTCTCCAAAATCCACGGAATCCCGTGCTTTTTGAAGATCCAGCCCAAGGACTGGAGCACGGCATGGCGTTCATACACCCAGTTCACGCGCGGCCCGAGCTCTTCCCACGCCTTTCGCGCGTTCCGTTTCCCCAGCACGATCCGCGCCACATCCGCCGCAAAGGTTTGAACGGGATTGGCGGTGAGCATTTTTTCGGTTTTCTTGTTGGCAAGGTCGCGGCGCATGCGGTCGCCCACGATGAATCGTTCCACTTGCCATCCCAACCGTTCAAACGCTTGAATGACCCCCAGCACGTGTGCCCGCGGACCGCTCGCCTCCGCATGCGGACTGGTCGACACGCGGGGGGCGGCGGACAGATAACCCAACACCTTGTCACGCATGTTCATCTCTCCAATGGTCAATGAGATTGATCGTTGAAGCGGTGGATGCACTCATCGTAGATGTCTTCGAGCAAGCCGTTTTGCTTTTTCAGATCGAACAACTTTTCCACATGCCGTCTGGCCCGGCGGCTCATGGCCGTCCAAAGTTCCGGGTCATCCAGCAGCCGGCAAAGGTGCCTCGCCAATTCGGCCACGTCCCTCGGCGGGGCGAGCAGACCCGTTTGTCCGTGGATCACCGCTTCCGGGATGCCTCCCGTCGCAAAGCTGACCACCGGCAGCTCCAAAGCCTGCGCTTCCATGAACACCGTCCCGATTCCTTCCGACGCTCCCGTGTGGATTTCCACGCTCGGGACGCAAAACACGGCGGCCCGTTTCATCCACTCCCGGACTTCCTCCACCGGTCGCACCCCCAGAAACCGGCAGCGCACCCGGGCCGCTTCCGCCTGCCGTTGCAGCGATTCCCTGAGCGGACCGTCCCCGATGATCACCAGCTCCACATCGGGGTTCGTCCGCCCCACCTCTGTCATCGCTTCGATCAGGTACCGGCAGCCTTTGTTCTCGACCAATCGCCCCACGAACAGGACCGTCCGCCCCCGCGGAACGGCCGGGTCGGGCCGGAAGAAGTCCAGGTTGATGCCGGTGTAGTGCACCCGGACCTTTTCTTCCGGATATCCCTGCTCCAGAAGCTTGTTCCGGATGAATCGGGAGATGGCGATGAACAGGGTCCCTTCCCCGGCCAGCCGCATGCGGTTGCGCACGTAATGCCGGTGCGACCAGGAGGCGGCATGTTCATCCCGGGTCGTCACGTCGTATCCGTGAAACGTGACCAGAAGGGGAAGGCCGGTCCTTTTCGCCAGATCCAACGCCTGCAGTCCGTCCGGTCCGAAATGGGCGTGAATCAGCGAAGGCCCAAGCCGTGCCACCCGGCTTGTGAACGAATCGGGGAAGCCGAACAACTTCGCTCCGATCTCCCGGATCTTTCCCGCGGCCCCCCCTTCGTTCACCACCATGACCCGGTCTTCGGGAAGCGTCAGGCCGCTCACTCTCCTGGAGCCGGCATACACCGGCTCATACCGTTTCAGATGTTCGGCCTGATTCACCACGAACGTTTCCGAATACGGCAGCAAGTGATTGCGATAAATCAGGACTTTGCGTTTTCCCATTCATCCACCCGCTTTCCGGCCAACATCGTGAACGTTGTACCTGCAAGGACAGTCTCAATGCCGCTCCCCCACTCTTTCGAAATCAACGGATCTCTTCCCGATGCACTCCAAGTGTGCAACTGTGTGTCAGTGTTTCTTCCCGGAGCGGATCGGCGGAAGCCGGCTCATCCCGCTGCAGGTGTTCGGCCTGCTTCAACCCGGGCGTCTTCGACCACGGATGCATCTGCCGGCGAACGATCGTGACTCTGCGCTTCATCCGCCTGCTTCGCGGCCAGCATCGTGAACGTTGCCACGTACAACACCCAGAACAGATTGAAATTGTTCGTCAGGATCGCGCTTTCGGAAATGTTGGAGACGATCATGAACGCTCCGTACAAGAGCGGCCAAGCATCCTCCCATCTGTTGTTGAATCGGACATGCCGGACGGCCATGATCAGGAATTTCACCAGCCCGGCCAGGAACAGGCCGACCCCGATCAACCCCAAATCCAGCCAAAGATCGATGAAACCGTTGTGGGAATGCGGGGGCTTCCACTGGATCACTTTCCAGACGGAGTTGGACGGTCCCTCCATTCCGTGCCAGAACCCGTAGTACCCGTAGCCCAGCCACGGCTCCCGCATCGCCATGGCGATCGCGTAGCTCCACAGGGGCGTGCGGCCCGTCATGGTCGCATCCTTTCCAAGCAGGCCGAAGAAGGATTCACCGTCGACAAGGATCCAAATTCCCACCCCCGCGACCGGGACCAGAAGGAGCAGCACAGCCCATTTGAACAGCCGGGGCTTGCGCCAAAAAAGCCAGATGAAGCCGAGCAAAACCATGAGCGCCACTTCGATCAGAAAGGCCGTTTGCGAATCGGACAACACCAGGAGTGCCATGGACAACCCCACAGCATAAGGCAACTTGTTATTGAATCTTGTCTTTGCATATTGAAACTGAAGAAGAGAAAACACCAAAAAGGACAAGGCCATGATTCTGCCGAGCGAATTTTTGTGGACGAATACGCCCTTCCAAGCCCCCTCGTGCTCCTGATGATCAATGGCCAAATCCCAGAACAGGGGCACGGCCAGAAGGCTCAGCACCATGATCACCGCCATCATGACGGCCAGGACGAGAAGCAACCGCTTCAACCCGAAGTGCGTGCCGATCCAGACTCCGAGCAGGGTCATCAAGGCGAGGGTGATGCTTTTCTGCAGGGTGACCTCCTCGAATCCGCTCCAAAGCACGGAGCAGAAAGCCCAGGCCACCGGCAGCCAGATCCACAGCGTGGGCCGCAGGCTTTCCTTCAGTTTGCGCCAAGTGAGCCAGGCAAAGAGGACGGTGAGCACAAACACGGGCAGTTTCAGAGCCTTGCCCAGCGGGTCCGCCCAAGCATATTCGTTTTCGAACATGGAAATGACCGCACCGGAAAACAGGAACAATGCGACCATGACAAATGCGTTTTCAAGTCTTTTGCGCTTCCGCAGTTGCACAGACAATTTCAATGTCGTTCCCCCACTCTTCCGAAATCACCCGGATGTCTTATGAAATGAACGCATGCTTATGCAACCTGGGTCAGTTTTTGCTTCTTCTTTCCGGAGCGGATGAGCGCCACGGCTCCCCACAATCCGGCCGCCAGCAGCAAGTCGGTGCCGATCAGCGCGATGGCCGCCCCTTTCCAGCCGTACCGGGGAATGAGCCAGACGTTCACCAGCACGCTCACGACGGTCACCGCGACCTGTACGGCGGAACGGACCCCCTGATGCCCCGATCCGGTCAGGGAATCGGCGGCGAAATAATGAACGGCCCTGAGGAGAGGAATGACGGAGAGACAGCGGATCACCTCCACGGAAGAGGCGTACTCCTCGCCCAGCATCATCGGGACGACGGGGGCGGTGATCCAGAGCAGCACGCCGACGACCAGCCCGTAACCGCCGGCCAGCGGAAGCAACTTTTTGGCAAACCGGAGGCTGCCCTGAATGCCGGAGGCGCCATGTTGAAAAAAGCGGGCGTACGCCGCGTACAGCATGGAGCGAACGGGCGTGAACGCCACGTCGATGATCCGGTATCCCGCCGCGTAAATGCCCGCCGTCTCCAGGGAAGCGAGCCGGGCGAGCAAGGTTTTGTCCAGATCGTTGTAGATGTTTTGCGAGGACAGGCTGATGGAGAAATACATCCCTTCCCTGATCTCTTCGGGAATCCGGCGCGGCTCCGGTGCGGGCCTGCCCAGCTCCCGGCAAACCAGCCAGACGGCGATCAGGCAGGCCACCGCCGTGCTCCCCAGGTAAAACCAGCCCCAATCGGCCGGCTTCGGCTGATCGACCGCCAACAAAAGAAAAGCGGCCGAAAGCATCCGGCTTCCGCTGAACAACACCTGAAAGCCCGCCGTTCTGCCCAGCCGCTGGAACGCCTGGTATGCCTGCCCGCAAATGTCATGGATCCGCGCAAACAGGATGTCGGAGACCGCGACCAAGATGACCAGACCGAGACTCACGGACTCCGGCAGGAGCCAGAAGGAGAGGCCCGCCACCAAGGCCACCAGGCAGCTTCCGGATACGATCGTCAGGATGAGTGCATTTCCCCAATACACGGAAAACAGATCCGGATTTCTGGACACGTTTTTGACCAACAGATTGCCGCTGCCCAAACTGGCAAAAGGCGCCAGAAGCGCCACCAGTGAAACCGTGCCGATAAATGCACCGTATCCCTCGTTTCCGAGGGATCGGGCGATGATGATGAAATAGACGGCTTGGATGCCGATCCGGCTCCCCATCCCGATGAAGGTGGAGAAGGTGTTCCGGGCCAGCAGATTGTTTTTCAAACGTTTGATCATGGCCGAGACCCTTTCTCTCTCAACAGGTGTTGCTTCTGAACATCACTTTGACCGTGGAAAGAATCAGATACAAATCCTTCATGAATGATGCAGTTTCAATGTATTCAAAGTCGTAATGCAAATTTTCGTGAATGGGGCGGGTCCGGTCTCCGCTGAGTTGCCACGGCCCCGTGATGCCCGGCTTGACCAGAAATCGCTGCTTTTCATAATCCGTGTAATATTGCTCCACGATCATTTTCTGCTCCGGTCTCGGTCCGACCAGGCTCATCTCTCCCCGGATGATGTTGATCAGTTGGGGCAGTTCATCCAAGCTGGTGCGCCGGAGAAAGCGTCCCACCCGCGTGATGCGGGGATCATCGGACGATTGCGGAGAGCGGCCCTGTTTCGGGACATCCCTGTACATCGTGCGGAACTTGAAAATGCAAAACTCCCGACCGTCCTTGCCGACACGCGGCTGTCTGAAAATCACCGGTCCGGGTGAGTCCAGCTTGATGGCGACGGCGATGATCGCCATGACCGGGAGGACCAACAACAGGAGGAGCATGCCCAACGTCCAATCGAGAACCGGTTTGACGTATCGAAAGTAACGGGACCGGGTGACATTCCTCGAAATGCTCATCCCGGATCCGGCAATCCGTTCGGCCCTCATCTCCATCAAATCCCCTCCTTCATGCGAGCGATTTGGTTTTCATGGAGGAGCGGGCGGACACAAAATCGTGCAACCAAGTCATGAAGCTGTCCATCAATTCCTCATTGCGTGCTGCGAATTCAACCGTGGCCTGCAGGAAGCCCAGTTTGCTCCCCACGTCGAACACCCGTCCCTCATATTCGTAGCCGATGAGCGGCTTTTGCGCGGCCTGGACCCGGAGTGCGTCCGTCAGCTGAATCTCTCCTCCGGCCCCGGGCATCGTCCGGTCCAGAATGTCAAAAATATCCGCTTCCAAGATATACCGTCCGATGATCGCCAGATTGGACGGAGGATGTTCTTTCGGCTTTTCCACGAGGTCGTCGATGCGACTCACTTTGCCGCCGATCCGCTCTCCGGAGATCACCCCGTACTTGTGCACCTCTTCCCAGGGAACCTGCTGTACGGCGATCACTCCCGCACCGTTTTCCTCGTAGAGATCGATCATCCGCTTCAGACAGGGAACCCGACCGTCCATGATCATGTCGCCGAGAAGGACCGCAAACGGCTCATCCCCGATGAACTCCCGGGCACAGGAGATGGCATGTCCCAATCCCAGCGCCTCTTTTTGCCTGACATAATAAATGTTCGCGAGATCGGTGGAAGTGCGGACCAGTTTCAGCAGGTCCTCCTTGTTTTTTTGCGCGAGGTTGAATTCCAGCTCGAAGTTTTTGTCAAAGTGGTCTTCGATGGCCCGCTTGCTCTTCCCGGTCACGATGATGATCTCCTGAATGCCCGATTGGACGGCTTCTTCCACGATGTACTGAATCGTCGGCTTGTCCACGATCGGGAGCATTTCCTTGGGCATGGCCTTGGTCGCCGGCAAGAACCGGGTTCCGAGACCCGCCGCGGGAATGATCGCTTTTCTGACTTTTTTGCTCATTGGCTTTCTCTCCCCCGGATGCAGTTTCTCAGGAGCTGTTCTCACCCAGCTGCAGATGCTGCTTCAGCAAGGAACTGATGCGGTCCCGTTCCTGCTGATCCACAATATAATAGTAGACACCGCCGATTTTCGTCCCTTTTCCCTTGATCGACACCGTTTCCATGTTGCCGGCGGCTCCCCGGTAGTCGGTGGCCACCGCCGTCATTTCATCAAACGTCATGTTGGTCCGGATGCTTCCCTGCAGAGAGGCCAGGATGTCTCCCATGTTGGTGACGATGGCCGGTGATGCAGCCTTTTTCATGACTTCGCGCAACACCTGACGTTGCCGCTCCTGGCGGCCGAAATCGCCGCGGGGATCGTCATAGCGCATCCGGGTATACTTGAGCGCCCGGTACCCGTCCAAATGCACGGGCCCTTTGGGGAACGAGACCCCTTCGTAGGTGAAGGCGAATGGGCTGTCCACCGTCACGCCGCCCACGGCATCCACCATTTTCATGAAGCCTTCCATGTCGACTTGCACATAATAGTCAATGGGTGCGTTCAGGAACTTCTCCACCGTGCGGATCGACATTTCCACTCCGCCGAACGCGTAGGCGTGGTTGATCTTGTCCTGGGTTCCCCGCCCCACGATCTCCGTCCGGGTGTCCCGCGGAATGCTGAACATCAGGATGGATCCTTTCGCGGGATTGACCGACATCACCATGAGCGAATCGGAGCGCCCGCGGTCCCCTTCCCGCTTGTCCACCCCCATCAGCAGCACCGAAAACGGTTGTCTTTGGTTGATGTCCACCCCTTTTTCGCGAAGTTCCGATTTTTCCCGATCGATCGGTGAATACATGTTGTTGGCGGTCTGCTTCACCGAATCGTACACGTACCAAGCGTAAGCCCCGCCGGCTCCGACGAGGAGAACCAGCACCGTCATCAAGATTTTCAGCCACTTGCGTTTCTTTTTTTGTTTCGACACGCGATGGTTTCTGGATTCCATGAGCCACCTCTTTGGTTGTTCTTTCCGAACGGAGAGATTGGGTCTCATAATAATACTCCGTTGGAAGGTTTCGGTTTTTGTCCACTTTCTTCAACAAGACGCCCAAAATCCTTCAGAAGTTGAGCCCTTCTCATGTTACTTGGTTCATTTGTTGATTTCCGCATTTCGGGAAGAGGTACTCCCGAAAATTTCATCCGGCATTTTTCCGGTCACGAAGCCCCATTCTTCTGAATATTGTTTTTTTGATTTTCCTGTTGACTTCATGAACCCTCTTGGATATGATAATAATTGTCGAGAGCACGACAGAAAAAAATGAACGAAACATGGGGCATTAGCTCAGCTGGGAGAGCGCTACGATGGCATCGTAGAGGTCAGCGGTTCGATCCCGCTATGCTCCACCAAACCAACCGCTTGCCAAATCGGCAAGCGGTTTTTCGTTTGTCTGCCTTTCGGATTCCGTTCCATTCTCACGCGAGCACATGAACTTGGAGACGATGTTGGATGAGTTCCGAACGGCATGACTGATACAAAAAAGCCAGCCCGTTTGAGGCTGGTCTTTGGGTTGTCTACACGTTTCGTTGTGTGAGCAAAGATGCCGGAAGCCTTCCCCTGCTCGTTTCGTTGCGATGGCAAAGGCACTCGCAGGGGAAGGTTCCGGCTTTATCGTTCCAATCCACACTGGATTCAATAACTTCAGCAAAAAATCGGATCATTTCCATCGAGGAGGAGGAAGAGTTGAAGTTTCCATTCCACACTGGATTCAATAACCCTCGCCGTTTCTGGGTTTCGGGAATTTTCAACGCTCAGAATCCTTGATTTTTCGTGATCTGCAACCTTCCCAGAGCTCTCAAAACGGGGGAGGGTTGTAGATAAATTGGGGATTTATGCGTTGATACATATATTATCATAATAACATGATGCGGATCGATTTGTCAAATCACTGCAAATTTTATTGGACATAGAGGGTCATTTTCGTTGTTTTTTGTTTGTGGGATTAGCTCAAATGGAAATTTCTGTATTCAATTGTCTGCAACTTAATGTCAGAAAACTGCGCCAATCAAAAAACCCCTTCCCGGGATGGGAGGGGGTTTATATGAACACGAATTCATAGAAGTTATATGCCGGAAGCCTTCCCCGGCTCGTTTCGTTGCCATGGCAAAGGCACTCGCAGGGGGAGGTTCCGGCAATTTTCATTCCATCCACTTACCCGACGTGTTCTTGGGTTTGCAGAGACTTCTCCCAGACTTCTTGTTTCGCCGCGTCCACTGTGAAGCGTCCGTAGCCGACGGCGGTTTTGGCGCCGGCACCGGACCATTCGAGGGCTTGTTGGAGCCATCCGTGAACACGGTAGAGGTCGCGCAGGTCTTGCTCTCTCCGGCTTCGGGGCAGGAGGGCGAAAACGAACGGCTGGTCCCTGGCCACGACGAGAAACGGCGTGACGTTCGGGGAGGACCAGTCATGGGGCGGAGATTTCTTCTTGTCTTTTGCGCTGTAATAGCCCAGATGATGAACGGAGATGACGTCCATTTCCAGCGTGGGCGGTTGGGCGGGCAGGGCGTCCAGGAAGAGGACGCTGCCGGAGTGCGGGTGTCCCCGCGTTTCCCGGGTGTCGGGACCGAAGATGCGGTTGATGTCCCGGGGATCGGCCTGAATCCACTCGCTGGCCCATGCGCGGACGAGCCCCTTGATGGACGATCCGATCAGGTACGGGACGCCCAGGGTGTGGTGCCAGGTGAAGCCGTTCTCGGTGGGATGGGATCTCCCCAGTCCGGTGGCGAAGCGGCTGGCGGTTTTGGTGTACAGCAGCAATCCCCCGTTGGCCCGCACGATGTCTTCCGTTCGTTCCAAGGCTTCCCGAAGCAGATCGGCATTTCCGACGGTACCGGTGACGGAGCGGATCCAGTCCATTTTTCGGCGACTCAGGTACCAACGGTCGGATCCGGGATCATACATCCATTCGTTGCAAAACTTTTCGTACCACAGACCGGTGTTTCCGGCGGAGGGCCTTTTTTTCGGCAAATGTATCCGGTCGTCGGTCGGCTTGTACAGGGGAAGCTTCCGGATCAATCCCGTTTGCACCTTGGTGGAGGCGACCCGAAAGCGGTGGTCCGCATGCAGGTTCCGGTCTTTCAGGATGGCTTCGGCGAATCGCTTGTGCCAGAACAGCCAGTTCATCGCTTCGGTCATGGCCCGGCGGTAACGGTCGGGGCCATGGTCCATCACGGCTTGGAGCAGGTCGGTGGCGCCGGGATACGGAGCCAGCGGATGGTTCCGGCAGAGCCAACCGGACAAGTTTTTCCACAGCCAGGCACGGGGCTCTTTCTGGTCTGTCTCGCCGGGCCGGTACGATGAGCGCAAGGCCGCAAGCGCCTGTCCCAAACCGTTGATCATGATGGTGAGCGGCAGGCGGGCGACAAAGCTGGCATAGTCGTCCCGTTCTCTGCTCAGCTCTTCTTGCTCACATCTTTTTTCCACTTCCTGCACGGTCTCCCAAGCATGACGGATCCGTTCCTGCAAGGATGCAGGTTGGTTCATGCCGCATCCCAACCTTTCGGAAGACTGGCGGACATCCATCCTTGGCCGGTGGTTTCGTTGCCGCCGATCTGCACGTACGGATTGCGGGCCAGTTCCTCTGTCAGCTTTTTCAGCGAGTCCTCCCGGCCCGGTCGGGGGATGAGCAGGGAGTACATGAGGGTGTCGGGCGGAATGGTTTCCTCGTTCCACACGTTGCGGCTGGTTTTGGTCTCCAGATCCAGCTGGTTTTTGGTGACGATCGGAAGTGAGAAACGGGCAAAATGGCTGAATTCATCGTTGTTCAGCAGGACCAGCTGCCCGGGAAGGCGTTTCCGGACGGAGTCGTGCCGGATGAGCGGAGCGATGCAGCCGATGATTTCCCGGATCAGGGGCTCATCCTGCTCAGGAATGTAAGTGAATTCTTCCAAGAAGACCGCTTCCGACTCGGGCCGGGCGGTGATCGCCTGTTCCCGGGGAATGTCGACCTCCGGGATGCGCAACGAAACGCCGGTCAGGGACAGGTCCCGCTGCAGCCGCTCCAGGGCGTACGGACAGGTGACCCAGCGGTAGTGACCGGACAGGGAACGGACGGGCAGGAGCAGCAGACGGGCGTCCGTGATCCCGACACCTCCCGCTTCTTCTTTTGTGCCGAAAATTTGATCGATCCAGGCGGGCGGGTTCTTGACATCCCCGTGCTCCAGCACCAGTTTTTCCCGCAGGGCGCCTTTCAGGGCAGACCCGGGGATCAGGGGATATTCGGTGACCGCTTCCCGGATGACGGGCAGGTCCAGGAGACCGTCCTGCCGGCCCGATCCGGGATGAACCGCCGTTTCAGCCAAGAGTCCCATCACGGTGGCTTGCATCGGCTTCAACCTCCTCTTTCCATTGTCCGATCGCCATTTGTCCCAAGCCGTATGCCGTCATGCGGCCGATCCGGGAGCCGTGCAACGCGAGAATGTCCGCTTTTCGATCCGCGTCCGCTTCGAAAAACCAGGCGCTGCCTGCCGGAATCAGGGGAAGTTGCGGACGGGAGCCTCCCCGGCGGAGATCCCAGCCGCTCATGAACACCGGTTTTCCGATGATGGCACAGACCAGCTTACCCGGAGCGCCGGAAAAACCTTCCCGGATCAAGGCGCCGTCCGGATCCGGAAGACAGTGGGTGAGCAGCAGCATCACATAACGGATTCGCCCGTCGGGATCCGGAGTGAGCTGCGGCGCCGGCGGCAGGGGATCGGGAGCGGACGGATCGACCGTGACGCGGGCAAACCGGCCTTCTCCGCCGAGCGGCAGCGCCAGCAACCGTTCGCGATCCGGAGTGTCCGGAATCCCGTCCACCCCCAGCCGGATGTGCAGCCCGTGCACGGTGCGGATGTGCGGAACGGTGAACAGGTGGCCTTTCTCCACCCGTTGCGTCCGCAGATCGCGTTGGATGCCGGCGCGGGGCTCTTTGCGCCACAGTTCTCCTTCCTCAAACAGCTCGCCTTCGGGGGCGGGCGTATCCCCGCGCAGCACCCGCTCAAGTCCGCTGCGTGTGACCCATGTGTGTTCCAGCGCGTGCCCTTCCACGCGTTCTTTCAGGACCGGCAGCCGGAGCCCGTATCCCAGATCGCAATCCACCGGTGTTCCCGGCACCAAACGGGTGACGCGGAACCGGCCGTCCCGCCGTTTTTGTCCGTACAGGAACAGCGGTGCGGGAAAGAGCGTCTCACCCTTCCATTCGAGAAAGGGGCCGGTGAGGCGAAGGGAACCGGTGTGATCCCAGCCGGCGGGAATGTCCGGATGAGCGGACGGATCGGAGGGTCCGCCCAGCCATTCCGGCCAGCTGTCGGGTCGTTCCGGGTCCCAGCCTGCTTCCCGGGCCAGTGCGAAACGAACGGCCCCGAGCAGCGAGGAGGCGAACGGGGGAAAATGCGTGTCCGGTGCCAGACCCCCGCTTTCCCCGGCGCTGAAGCGGGCGGGATCGCGGAAAAAGAGAGTGTCCAGTGGATCCCAGGACCACCATGTCGTCATGAGGTTTTCACTCCTTTTGCCGGACGGAAAAACCGGATGAGTTGGGCGGCGCTGTCATCCAGCGGTCCTTCGGCCAACCGGACCCGGTCATCTTCCCGCCAGGAGCGGAAGCTGACGCGGAACAAATCTTCCAGCAGTTCTTCCGTTTGCGGGTTCCGCTGGCCGGTGATGCGATAATGATCTTCACGGATGAGCCGCTTCAGCATGTAGCGGTGCTGATCGTCGTCGTCGAGAAACTGCGGAAACCGTTTGTACGCGGTTTGCAGTTTGTCCAGAAACCGGTTGGACAACAGACGGTCCGGTGCGTTCAGCAGGCGGATCAGGCTGTCCACGGCCGACGGTTGTCCGTCCGTTCCTTCCCAGGGAGCCGACCAGATCAGTTCCGCTCCCGTCCGTTTCCAGATCCCGATGGCCAGACTGTCTCTTCCCGTGGTTTCCTTCGCCTGAACATCCAGCATGTCACGGGTGAACTCCAGCACGCTTTGCAGCGGGGACGAGCAGTAACCGAACACGACGGCGGTGGAGCAGGTGGCCTTGATCCGGTCGCCGGCCGTTTCCCGGAAAGCGTTCATGTAGTCCTCCCGCAGCAAGCGTGCCGCCCGGAGGGCTTGATCCATGGGGAAGATGGCCATGACGTCATCGCCGCCGGCGTAAATGACGATCCCTTGGTGACCATTGATGGTCGTGAGGATGCGTTCGGAGAATTCGTTCAGCGCCTGGCTGATCAACCGGCCGTTTTCCGGACTGGCCTGCAGATGCCGTCCCAACCGGTCGCCATCCATCATGAGGAGGGCGTAGTAAGGAATCGGATCTTCGCCGACCGCCTTTCTGAGGCGCTCATAGGCATCCCGGAGCGAAGCGCCGTCCATGGACGAATCATCCCATACCCGCTGAAGCAGGTGAGGGATCACCCAGCTTCCGTCCAGTTTGTAAAATTTCTCGATTCTTGGATCCGGTTTTTTCCCGTCCGGTGAAAGGATGTGGGAAGGAGGAGTGATCAGGACATCGTCCGGAACGGTGCGGGCATACTCCCTCACGGCGTGCGAGGCTTTTATCTTCGCCTTTTCCATCCACGACAGCGCCGCCATGTAGTTGAAGGAGGGAATGCCCACCGCCTCGGAGGGAAACTTCCAACCGATCGCTTCCTCGGCCACGTAGGGAAGCAGCCGTTTGATCAGGGCGATGGCCGAGAGTCGTTCGTCATCCGCCAGATCATTGGACCTGAGGCTGTCGTCAATCATCTTCCAGAATGCACGGTCGTTGCAGCCGGACACCTCTTCCAACCGATTCATCACCGTGCATTTCTCTCCGCCTTCCACCGGTGGCAGATGATGGCGCCAGTTTTTTCGGCGATCGATGGCGTTGTCCGCTTCATCCACCACCCAGAAAGTCTCCCAGTACCCGTTCACCTGCCGCTTCCAGATCGCCTGTGTTCGCTCGTCGTCCCAGCGTCTGAGGTTTTCCGGGTCTGACTGCTTTTTCTGAATCTCGTTCCGAATGTACCTGTTCACCGCGTCGGCGATTCGCTTCCACGCCGCGTCCACTGCCTCGCAACATCCGCGGGGATCGAAGTCTTTCGGCACTTCTGCCTTGAACCGGTTGGGCAACGTGCCAAGCCCCGGACCGAACCTCGGTTTCCGGTCCGGAGGCTGGAGAATGGCGCCCAGCAGGGAATCGGGCTTGTCGAGATTCACGAAAGGAAACACGATTCGGCCGCCGCTATGGATCACGTGGGCCATCGCGTGTCCGGTCAGATAGGAAACAAGAAACGAACTGACCAACAGATCACGCGTTCGACGTGAACGGGCCACGAAATCCTGGACGGGTCCCAGCATGAAATGAACGGTTTTCACGCTCATTCCCATCCCCTTCTCAAAAACTTTCTGAATGCAAGTTCTCCGGTGAAGCTTTTCAAGGCTTGTTGAAGATGATCTTCATTCCAATCACGCCACCAGACTTTCCGGTTTCCCTCTTTGGATGCCAATTTCGGAAACGGCACGGATTGGATGGTGAATTGGGGAACGTATCCCTCAGCCGTGCGGGCGATGCGCAGCCGAACCGGGGACGGCATCCGTCCTTCTCTCCAGGGCTGTTCATATTTCTCCTCATCCACGGCAATAATCTGTTTGCCTTTGACTCGGGCAGGAAGTCCGAACAAAATGCGGTGTTCAGGGTAATGTTGATAAAAACGGTTCATCAGGTCATGGGCATCCCGAAGTGCTTCAAAACAGTCGGAGTGGGGAGTCGGTCCCAACCAGACACTGGTGTTTCGGTCCAGGCGGGTATGTTTGCCGGGGGGAAACGGGGTGTCGGTCGCATGCAGCCAGCTTCGGATCATTTTGGCCCCATCGCAGAACCGATTCAACCACATTTCAGGTGTTTCTGCTCCGTCCGGCAGCGGCAAGGCTTCTTTCAAGCGAGCTGCTTCCGGGGCATGTTCCACCTTCCATGATTCCAGCGTAATCGAGCCCAATCCCCGACGGGTCCTCGTTCCGAGGCCGCCCACATGGGCCAGCAGCCAGACGGACGCCAATAATCCGGGCCAATCCTGGGGATCTTCCCGGTGGCGGTGTCGCATGGCGAATTGAAGCTCAAAGGACTGGTCCTCTTTCAGGTAATTCCGCTTGCTCAGGGAATGGGTGAAATGATGGAGCGAGGCCAACGTCGAATTGAAGGCCGAATGCTCCAAATGGGTGAGCAGGCGAATGATCACCCGGGACTGCCCTGTATGTGAACCGGCTCCTCCGAACAGCACCTCCTCCCGGGTGCCCTTGATTTTGTGGTTGTGGGTTGACCTTTTCCGGTCCAATTCCAGCCAGTCGGCAAATCCCGGATGAACGGCCCGGTACCAGTGGCGCAAGCTTCCCTTGATGGAAGGGACCCGCAGCACGGATTGCTGCTGGTTTGCGTCTCCGAGGAACATCGGGGTCACGATCCGGAAGCGGACGTGCAAGTGAGGAATGTCGGGGGATGTGTCGATGCGGGTTTCGTCCACTCCTTGCCCTCCTTCTTGAGAGAAAATATCGAAGGATCATATGAAGAAAATTGGATGAATATGATGCCTATTCCTTTCGGATGGTTTGTTTTCTAAACATTCAGATTATAACAAACGCGCTTTTTCCTGGATTTTTATCCCATGTGTTCACGGACGCTCTTCGGCAACGGCCGGTGAAACGGACAAAAAAACCGCTTGCCGGCTAAGCAAGCGATTTTTCGTTCGTCCGCCTTTCAGTGCCTCTCAAAGCTTGTCCACCAAGGTCAGCATGAACTTCAGCGCGGGCTCCTCTTCGGCTTTGACGGCTTCCCGTGCCTCTGTTTCCCCGAGGCTTCCGGATCTTGCTGCAGCCTTGACCCGGATGAGTTCATCCATTTTTTCTTCAATCGCAGCCTTCAGGATCCACTTCATCTTTCGGGACAAACAGGGAACCCACTGTACAAGGGCGGTCATGACCTCATATTCGTTTTTGAATGTCAAAAGAGAGTCATCCTCGTCCGAAAATGAAATGATCCATTCATTTTCTTCCGCATCATACCAAGCCACGCACTCGGTGCCGTTCACGGTTTCATACTCGACATAGTCGGCTTCCGGATGCGGAAAGATCAGGTGGCGTGGTCCGATTCGTTCCTTCATCGAGGGTCGGTCCTTTCGCAGCGGGGTTCCGCTGTTTTCCAGTGCTTGCGCGAAACCGCTCCCCGCCCGGACGCGGCCGGAACACCGTCGGGGAATGGTCGTGCCCGTCATGCCGTTCGGGTTTCGTCCAACTCCATCTCTTCGGGAAGGAGATGTCTTCTCATCCAGATTGCCGGGTCCTGGATCCGTTCGAGGAGCTCCTGATCGAGTTCGAGGTCCGGGTTGGTGTGCATTCGTTCGAGCAGGGCTTCCAACTTGGTCGGAACGTCCGGATTGCGGAATTCGTGCAGGCGCTTTTCCATTTCGTAGATCCGTTTCTCCGCGCGGAAGAGGCTGCGGTTGCGGTCACGGACCGAATCGGGGTCTCCGTACCATTCGATCAGGCTGAGCAACTGTTCTTCGTAACAGATGTACGGATCATGGTCGAGCAAATCCACCAGGGTGAGATGGGCTTCTTTGAGGGCTCCTTCGGTGAGATACCAGCAAATCAGGAAGACATGGGCGCGCACGTGGCCGGGATGTTCTCTCAGGTGCTGCTTCATGATCTTGAAGGCTTCCCACTTTTCTTCATCCGTCTCGGCCTCGTAATATTGGAAGATGGCGTTGTAGTAATGAACGCCCCACAGCTCCCCGTACCGCTCCAGCACATCGAGCACATCCTGTTTTCTGGTCACCTTGACCACCCGTTCGTGGTACGGGTCGATCAGGGCGTTTTCCAGCAGGATCTCGAGGGACTGCATGTACTCCTTGATCTGCTCATCCATCTCTTCCTTGTGTTCCTCCAGCTGTTCTTCCAGCTGTTCTTCCACTTCTTTCTCGATCAATTCGGGAAGTTTCATCGCTTGATAATACCCGTATACCGTAAAGCCGATCCCGCCGATCGTCCCGATGAGGGCCAGCGTGGTCATGAGGTAGTTCATGTATTCATAGCGCAGTTCCATGTCGTCTTTTCCCGCTCCGCCCGGGTCGCCCCCCTGCGGTTCGGCATGAACCGCATCCCCGAACGTCCCCGGTCCCCACACCAGCGCGACGGTCAGAAACACCACGTAAATCAACACAATGACCAGCGTGAACCGGGAAGCTTTCGCCCGGAGCCGCTGTCTGACTTTCTTTTGAGTTGCCCCAACCACTTTGATCACCTGCCGCCAGTCTCTTAAGTCATGTCCATCCTTGGAATGTTGCTCCCGTGTTTCCGGTGGAATGTGAATCCTCGCAACGGGGTTTCCGGGGAACAACGCCGCCGGAAAAGCCGATTCCGTCTCCGATCCATCAAATCCAATCATTTCATTCGTGCGCATCATCCGGATTTCCTCCGCCGGATGATGAACATTCCGAAACAAGAAGTACCGGAAGGATTTTTTCAACAGGCCCCGAAACCTATTCTTTCGTATAAAATTAATTTAATCAATCGATTCATACAAAATCTCCAACCGCGAGTGGCGGCAACAATCGCTCAAGAGGTGAAACGGCGTGAAAGTGATTTTTTCCACCGTGGGAACATCGATGGTGAAGGGGGAATGGCGGGAACGGTTCAACCGGCTGGAAGGCAAATCGCGGAAGGAGCGGGATGCAAACCGGAAGCTGTTTGACGAACTGGTGAACGAGATGGCGAAGGCGGCCGATGCCCCGAACTTCGATCCGATTGTCTTTTCGGCGGAGACACACAGCCTGCACCGAATGAACGTGGCCCCGGAGGACGTGCTCTATTTCCTGGTGTCCGACACCTTGCAAGGCGAATTGTGCGGTGAAGCGCTGGTACGGATTTCACAGAAGCTGTGGAAAGCGAAAGCGGAAATACGTGTGCTGGAAGGATTGCAGGTGTCCGATCCCGAGTTGTTCCGCCGAAAAGGGGTCTACTCGCTGGTCCGGACGGTGAAGGAGCGCATCGATCATCACGGGCGCAAAAACACGAAGTTCATCCTGAACGCCACCGGCGGCTTCAAGGCCACGATTCCGTACATGACGATGGTCGGTCTGATCGAGGGCATTCCGGTCCAATACATTTACGAAAGAGCGAGTGCGCTGATCGAGCTGCCGGCCGCGCCGCTTCGCTTCGACAAACCCGCGCTGGAAGAACTCCACCGGCTGATGGGCGGAGATCTTTCCCCGCTGCTCAAGGGCATGTCGGAGCAGGAGCTGTCCAAAAAGTTGCGCATGCCCCGCGATCTGGTCCGAAACCGCTTCAAGGAGATCCTTTCCTTCGAAGGCGGACGCGTGGTTCTGACGACGCTGGCGCAAATGTACCATGAACGGGATCACCGGCCGTCGTCCGGGCGGTTCCGTCTGAAATGACGCCGATGTTCCGCCGCTCCGGGCGGAGCATCCCGCCTCGTGCGGGCATTCCCCGAAAGGACGGAGACCATGCGCATCGAAGCCACCTTTGACTTACCGGGGACCATCCGTCTCCCTTATGACCTGAACTATCCCCTGATGAGCTGGATTTACCGCTGCCTCAGTCAGGCCGACCCTGCGTTGGGCTCCTTCATCCACTCGGAAGGGCTCCGGCTTCGCGGGCGATCGTACAAACCGTTCGTCTTCTCGCTTCCCCGCTTTACCCGTCGACACAATCTGCCGGGGGAAATGGAGGTGAGCGGCCGCCTCTCGCTGAAGATCGGATCCATCCGGACGGACGTGATCCGCTCGATTCATGCGGGAATCCGCAAGCAAGGGGCTCTGAAACTGCGCGAACACGTGTTTCCGCTGGTGAATCTCCGGGTGGAAGAGCCGGTGCGGTTCACCGAACGCATGGCGTATCGCCCCCTCTCCCCGATCGTCGTGCCGGTGTCCGTCAACGGGAAGGTCCGCTTTTGCCACCCGCTGGAAAGCGATTTTTACGACTCCCTGCGACTGTCCGTGCGAAACTGGTATCACCTTCGCTGGAACGAACCGCTTCCGCCGGACGTCCCCGTTCGCATCCGGCTGATGCAGCCGGAGCGCTTCTCGCTGGAGCGGGCGGCCGTGCTGCTCACCGTGAAAGAGAAGAAGATCAAGGGCTATCAGGTGCCTCTGGAAGTGGAAGCCCCTCCCCGGGTCCAGCAGGTGATCCACGACTCCGGCCTGGGCAGCTACGGAAGCCAGGGATTCGGCATGGTGGACGTGTGGAGAGATCCGGGCGAAAAGCGTTCGCCGAAATGAAACATCCCCCCGCATCCGAGATGCAGGGGGATGTTTCGGTTTTGATCCGCTCAACCGGCCGGATCCGGGTCCTGGCCGGCGTTTTCTTCCCGTGCTTTCAGCCAACGAATGGCGTTTTGTTCGCCCCGTTCGGCGGCGCGGCGGATGAGGGTGAGGCCCTCCTCCACATCCTGCTCGATCCAATCCCCGTCGACGAGGTGGGTGCCGAGAATGAACATGGCCGTCGGTTGTTCTTCCGACACCGCCCGGGACAGCCAATGAAAACCGTCTTCCAGATCCCTTTTCATCCCGTCGGCGTACAGAAGCCGGCCTCCCAGCTCGAGCATGGCTTCCGCGTTCCCCAGCACGGCGGCGCGGCGCAGTAACACCTCGCCTTCCAGCGGGAGGCGGCGCAGCCCCTTTCCTTCCAGCAGGCGGTTGCCCAGTTCGTGCAGGGCCGGCGGGTAGTCGGCTTCGGCGGCGCGACGCAGCCACTGTTCTCCTTCTTCCGGACATTCCTTGCCGAGCGTTCCGTTCATCAGGTACGACCCGAGCGAATGCATGGCGGACAGAAGGCCGGCTTCCGCCGCGCGGCGCAGCCACGTCTCTCCCTCGGCGGCCTTTTCCGGTCCGTACACGCCCGACAGATAGAGGTGCGCCAACGTGTCCATGGCCTGTCCGTCCCCTTTGTCGGCCGCGCGAAGCAACCATCTTTCCGCTTCGGCGGGATCCGGGTGGCAGCCGAGTCCGGCGAGCAGGCAGCGGGCCAAATGGAACATGGCGGGAACCTCTTCCAGCTCGGCGGCCTGCCGAAGCAGTCGGACCCCTTCCACCGGATCCGGTTCCACGGGACCTCCGGAGATCAAGTACCAGCCGAGCACCGTGATCGAAGGCCCGTGGCCGGATGCCACGTTTTCGCGTAGCAGGGCCAGCCCCTCCTGCGGATTTTCCCCTTCTTCCACCAGACGATGTACTTCGAACAGGCGGGCATCCAGGTGGCCGGCTTCCGCGGCGCGGCGGATCCATTCGTTTCCTTCGTCCTGTTCGCCCGGAATGTCACCCGCCAGCATGCCGAGTCCCAGCGAGAACATGGCCGTCGCATCTCCGCTCTCCGCCCTCGCCACAAGGTCGCCCCACTCCTCGCCGACGGAGGCCGACTCCGGTTCTTGTTCGGTTGCCTCCCGCTCCCTGCGGAAGGAATCCCACTCCTTCTCCAACTCGGAAAGGAGCCGACGATGCCGGTCGATGTTGCCGCGGAAATGATCATTGCCGTTTCGCCGGTCAAAGGCGTCGGCCAGCTGCATGACTTGCTCCTGCAGCCACTCTTTCGTCGCCGGTTCGGGCAGATTCACGTCTTCCCCCGCCGCCTCCGACCGTTCCGCCAGCAACAGTCCGGCGAGCAGGAAGTGGAAGCACACTCCCTGTTCCCTGCATGCCATCGCCTCGGAAAAACGCCCGGAAAAGAGTTCCCTCGCCCGCTTCCGGTCCGTGACGGTCAGGTACAGGACGTGGTCCGAAACGGTGCTCAGAAATCCTTGCTCCGCGCCGATCGCGGCCAATCCTTGGCGATGAAATTCCTCCGCCGTCTCCCACCGGCCGGCCTTGGCCAGCGGAATCAGAAATTGCCCCCAGGTGTTGGCCGGAACATGTTTGCAGGTGTGGTCCCCGTTCAACAGCGGCCGGGCGAGTCGCAACGCTTCGTCCAACCGGTCCTGTTTCAGCAGGAACGTCACATGCGTGTCCAGTTCGCAGGCAAGGCAATCGGAGAGATCGTCCCGGGGCTCGTCCAGCCAGCGCTCGAACCACTCGGCCGCTTCTTCCATGTCCCCGCGCCGGAGCGCGATGCGGTGCCGGATCATGGCGTACACCCGCTCTCCCATGCCCAATTGCCGATAACGGTTCCTCAAGTCTTCCAGCGTTTCCCGGATTTTCTCCAGGGACAATTGCGGAAATTCATCCAGGTCGTTGGCGATCCACTTGTATTGCCACATCAGGGTGTACGGACTGCACAACTCCGGATTTTTGTCAAACCGGGCCAGGCACCAGGCGAAGGAAACCAGCGCTTTGTCCGCCCGTCCGGCAAAATTGGCCGCTCCGGTCAGTTCCAAACGGGCCGCGAACGCGGCTTTCTCGTCCCCTTCCATGTCCGCCAACCGGACCGCTTTCTCCAGCAACTCGATCTTTTGATCACCGTCGGGCAACGTCTCGGCTTTTCTCAGCCATTCATCGATGGTCGGGTTCATCCCTGTTTCCCCCCAATTCAAGTCCCCGGTCCAAAAGATGGATGATTCCGTGATTCAGAAGATCCATTTCCTGTTTGCGAAGCGGATGGTGCCCCAGCAGCAGGGCTTGCACATACAACATGGCGACGGCCGCCTTGCGCAGATCCAGATCACGCGTGAGAATCGCCTTGCGCACGACCGGATTGGCGAAATTGAAGCAGAGGCGTCCCAGGCTCTTGTCTCCGTTTTGGCCGGTCACCTGACCAATGAGGGAGGAAAAGAGTTCGTTTGCCTCTTCCCGTGTCTGTTCGGCCGCACGGAGGAATTGGGCTTCTTCTCCCGTGATGTACAGGGCGGACAACTCCGGCGGGGCGAACTTGCGGATCTCCGGCACGCAGGCAAACGGGCGCAGCATCCGGCCCGCCAGATCGAGGAAATCCTCCGTCACCGCGCGTTCCCGCTCATCCAACTGGGAAAAACGGTTGGTCAGTTCGGCCGGATCCAGTCTGCGAACCTGTATCTCCGGAAAAACCTTGCCCAGTTTCTGCACCAGTTCGGCATCATGCACATACCCGCCGTTGACCACGCAGATCGATTGGGCTTTGGCCACGCGGGCGATCTGGCGGAATTCATCCACCGTCGTGGTGTAGAGAACCATCGGTTCCCGCCGGCGAAGCTCACCCATCGTCAACATGCCGAACGACGTTTCAAACGGCAACCAGTCGATGAACAGGCGGAACAGCTCGTCGTCTTCCAGGGACAACATCTTGATCGACATGTAATGGATGCGGATGATTTCTTTCAAAAGTTTGGGCCGCGTGGAAGCCAGGTTCACCAGATACCGCTTGATGCACGCTCCCAGCTCGGCCCGTGTCAGATCCAGCAGCGCGTCTTCATAAAATTCCTCCCGCGAAGCCGTCGGCCGAAGCTTGTTCACATTCAGCACCGCCGTGACGAAAAACGCCCAGTCCGGCAGCACCTTCTCCGACCGTTCCGACAGCAGCATGCGCTTCACGTACACCCGGTGCGTCTTGCGTGCGCTCACCGCCACCGGATGGGGCAGCACGAACGCCACTCCCTTTGCCTCGCCCACCGACGACGACAGCGGAATCACGTCCAGAGCCGCGAGGTCCAGCTTCTCCCGGGCCCACACCAGTGCGTCCGAAGCGGACATTTCCCACGGCGCCTTATCCGCATTCAACCGCTCTTCCCGTTCCCCGTAAAACACGATCGGCACCGGCAGGCATTCGGCGTACCGGCGAATGTGACTCTTCACCCGTTCCGGCTCAAACCAGCGCTCGAATCCCTCTTTGGCCTGCAGGTAGATCCGCGTGCCGGGCGCCATCTCCGACTCCAGCCGCCGCAGCGTGTAACTGCCGTCCGGACGGCCCCGCCACTCCACCGCATCCCCGCCCTTCGCCGAGCGCGTCAGGAGCACGATTTCGTCGCTCACGATGAAACAGGACAGCAGTCCCACGCCGAATCTTCCGATGAAATCCTCTTCATCCGTTCCCTGTTTGGACGTGTGCCCGATCTGAGACAAAAACCGGTGGACTTCCTCCTCCGTCAGTCCGATTCCGTTATCCTCAATGAACAGCGTCGGGCGCGGACCGGACTCATACAACTCCACGCCGATCCGTCCCGCGTGCTCCGGATCCAGCTTTTTCCTTGCCGTGATCGCATCGGCCGCGTTTTGCACCAGCTCCCGCAAATACACATGCGGCGTGCTGTACAAATGGTTGGACAACAAATCGATCATGCCTTTGAGGTTGACCTTGAAATGAAAACTTTCCATGCTGAATCATACTCCCGGGTGAAAAAAGATTGATCAATTTCCACTATTCATTGTAAAGGGAAATGGACAAACGAACCAGTGCCGCGGACGGGGGAATTGGCTTGAAAGCTTTACACCTCTGATGAAATATGACACAATTTTTCTGAACACGACAGACATCGACGGAGAGGAGAGCCCGAAAAATATGGGAGCCATCCTGAAAAACGACTGGGCCGACCTGCTGAACGCGGAATTCGAAAAGCCCTACTATCTCAAACTCCGCCAGTTTCTGATCGAAGAGTACAGCACCCGCACCATCTACCCGGACAAGTACGACATCTTCAACGCCCTGCATTACACTTCGTACGCCGACACCAAAGTGGTCATCCTCGGGCAGGATCCCTACCACGGTCCGGGACAGGCGCACGGACTCAGCTTCTCCGTCAAGCCCGGTGTCCGCATCCCGCCGTCCCTGGTCAACATCTACAAGGAGCTGCACGCGGATCTCGGCTGCACCATTCCCAACCACGGCCATCTGACCAAATGGGCCGAACAGGGCGTGCTGCTTTTGAACAACGTGCTCACCGTCCGGGCCGGACAAGCCAACTCCCACCGGGGCAAAGGCTGGGAACAATTCACCGCCGAGGTGATCCGGACGCTGAACGAACGGGAAGAGCCGGTCGTCTTCATTCTGTGGGGCCGCAACGCGCAGGAAAAAAAGAAACTGATCACCCGGGATCACCACCTGATCATCGAATCGGCCCACCCCAGCCCGCTGTCCGCCAGCAACGGTTTCTTCGGCAGCCGTCCGTTTTCGCGCACCAACGAATTCCTGGAGAAACACGGCATCCGGCCGATCGACTGGCAAATCGACAACCTGTGACCGAAAAAAACCCCCGACCGCATCCCGCGCCGGGGGTTTCTTGATCAGGCGTCCGGCACGCTCACCCAACGTCCGGACCGGTGGCTGCTCAAAATGGCTTCGACCAGAAGCACCAACCGGCAGCCGTCTTCGAACGTGGCAAAGTCGGGACGGGTCGCCGGCTCCTTGCCCGACCGGTTCGCCCGAACCCGTTCGTAAAAACGGAGGAACAGGTTTTTCAGTCCGTCCGGCCATCCCTCCTGATGACCTCCGGGATAATGCGCCTCGCGGGCGGCTGCTTGCGACAGGAGCCCGGGATCTTTCAGCAGTTCGCCGTTGGATGCTCCCCGCCGTCCGATCCACAGGCGGTTCGGCTGCTCCTGGTCCCAAGCCAGCGATTCCTTCGCGCCCGACACTTCAAAGAACAACCGGTTTTTTCGGCCGGCACTCACCTGCGATACGGTGAACACGCCGTGCGCTCCGTTTTCAAAGCGGATGAGCACGTTGCCGCAGTCTTCCGTCGTGATGTTCACCGGCTCCCGCTCCACCTCGCCGGAGGAGGAGAACGTGCCCGACGCCTTCGCCGGTTTCTGCCGGACCGGATGCACCGTTTTCAGGTCGGCCAGCACTTCCGTGATCCGCAGACCCGTCACGTGCTGCACCGTGTCACACCAGTGCGAACCGATGTCGGCCATCGCCCGGGACGGGCCGTTCACGTCCGTCTCCAGCCGCCAATTGTAGTCGGTGGGCTCCAGCAGCCAGTCCTGGAAGTATCCTCCGGTCACCAGATGCACCGCTCCTGTCTGTCCGGCGGCAATCCGCTCCCGGGCCTCGACCACCATCGGGTAGTGCCGGTAATTGAAACAAACCCCGGTCACCACATTCCGTTCGCGGGCCAGCTTCACCAGCTCCACGGCATCCTTGCCGTCCGTGGCCAGCGGCTTCTCCGACAACAGATGCTTTCCGTGCTCAAGCGCCAGCCGGTTGAGACTTGCATGCAGCTCGTTGGACGTGCAATTGTGGATCACATCCACTTCCGGATCCCGCACCAGTTCTTCATACGTTCCGTATGCCTTCGGGATGCCGAATTCCTCCGCCAACTCCCGGGCTCTGGCTTCGTTCCGTGAGGCGATGCACACCACCGTGACCCCCGGCACTCTGGCCAACGCCTCCAGATGCGAACGGGCGGAAAAACCCGTCCCCCAGATTCCCACTCCCAGCTTCAACAATCATCCTCCTTCCCACCTAAGAGAAATTGTTAAAATACCAAAGAAAATCAGAATAAACTTACAGGTTTATTGTAATAAACATCAGGCTTCTTGACAAAGTGTCCTCCCAGCTCCCGGATCGCCGCCGCCTGAATAATAAGTGCCGGCAAGGAAAGGATCCCTGCCGGCTGTTGTTATGCCGCGTAAAGGCAAATGATTCAATTGCACAAACAAGAGACCCTGCTGCAGTGCAAAGCGGGAAAGCAGTTCGAAGGATGTTCCAGTATGGATGCAACTGAAACCAACCCTTCCCGATTCCCTACCACCATCCAGTTAACTTTCAATTCCACCATGGATCCAACTCAAACGATCCCATGGGAACGAGTGAAGGTGGCTTCATTCGGGCTTTCAATTCCACTATGGATCCAACTCAAACGAGCGTCATAGTCTTAGTCGGCGTGTTCTTCCTAATCTTTCAATTCCACTATGGCTCCAACTCAAACCCTATTGTGAACACCAGACAAATCAAGACCTTTTCATTATACCAAACCCCAAAAAAGTCTGTGAACCGGGAATCCTGCAAAAACCCCGGGAGGTTCACAGAACTCGATTCATTATTCAGAAAAGATACCCTTCCGTCACTGCTCTGTTAAGCCAGTTGGTATATTTCACGCCAATAAAAAAGCCAGAGCCATCCCCTGCGAGTGCCTTTGCCATCGCAACGAAACGAACAGGGGATGGCTGCCGGCGGGCTCCCTCACCTATTCCACCATGGATACAACTCAAACTAACCCTACCAATGAAGTCGTTTTTATGGTCGGACCGCCCTTTCAATTCCACTATGGATCCAACTCAAACAATGGCGAAGTGCAAAGCTTGAACATGAGACAATTTATCTTTCAATTCCACCATGGATCCATCTCAAACGTGAACCGACTGTCGCGGCATACATCAAGAAGCTCACTTTCAATTCCACCATGGATTCAATTCAAACAATTAAGATTGCCACCAAAGGTCGCGCTGCCGGCGTTCCTTTCAATTCCACTATGGATACAACTCAAACCATCAAGGCGAGGGACTTCCTCGACCTCCATCTCACCTTTCAATTCCACTATGGATCCAACTCAAACCTGGAAGCCCAAGAGAAACAACGGGGCGGCGGGACTTTCAATTCCACTATGGATCCAACTCAAACTCGAATACGGGATCCGGCAAGGTTGGTGGGAACCGGCTTTCAATTCCACTATGGATCCAACTCAAACTTAGACGAACAATCCGGGATCACGGTCCCGGAGATCAACTTTCAATTTCACTATGGATCCAACTCAAACCCCATTGTGAACATCAGATAAATCAAGGCTTCTCCATTATACCAAACCCTCAAAAAGTCTGTGAACCGGGAATCCCGCAAAAACCCCGGGAGGTTCACAGACTTCGATTCACTATTCAGAAAAGATACCCTTCCGTCACTGTCCTGGTGTCTCCTCACACCAATATAAGCCGGATCCCTCCCCTGTGAGTGCCTTTGCCATCGCAACGAAACGAACAGGGGAGGGATTCCAGCGAGCTCCCTCACACAATTCCACGATGGATCCAACTCAAACACGAGGATCTCGTCAAAGTCCAATCGGTGATGACCATCTTTCAATTCCACGATGGATACAACTCAAACACGAGGATCTCGTCAAAGTCCAATCGGTGATGACCATCTTTCAATTCCACGATGGATACAACTCAAACGGAAAGACCGCATCCAGGAAGACAACGAAAAAATCACTTTCAATTCCACGATGGATACAACTCAAACCACCAGCCGATCAGCATTGGTCATCCAGGGCATTTCACTTTCAATTCCACGATGGATACAACTCAAACTAGTGGACATTTTCTCCATTCTCTCCTCTCTGTCGACTTTCAATTCCACGATGGATACAACTCAAACTTCGGGAATGCTTCCGCCCCGCCGTTGTTCGTGACCTTTCAATTCCACGATGGATACAACTCAAACCAAGAGCAACAGCACCCCACTTCCACTCCAGAGCAGAAACCGAAGGTACCACCCGCCCCGATCGTTGTTAAGCCGATCAGAATTGACTTGAAGTGAGTGCTTTCAATTCCACGATGGATACAACTCAAACGAGCCTGTTCGGAAATGGTTGGTTTGATGGAGACCCGCTTTCAATTCCACGATGGATACAACTCAAACCCCATTGTGAACACCAGACAAATCAAGGCCTTTCCATTATACCAACCCCCTAAAAAGTCTGTGAACCTCCAATCCTGCAAAAACCCCGGGAGGTTCACAGACTTCGATTCATTATTCAGAAAAGATACCATCCCGTCACTACTTTGTTATTCAAGGTGGTTTCTCGCACACGAATAAAAAGGAGGAACCCTCCCCTGCGAGTGCCTTTGCCATCGCAACGAAACGAGCAGGAGAGGGGTTCCGGCACACTCCCTCACACAATCCCAACAAGGATACAACTCAAACGTTCCCGTTCCTTGTCATCATACTACTCATTGATGACCTTTCAATCCCACCATGGATACAACTCATACATGGATGAGTTCAACTATTATCTTGAAATCAGTATGATCTTTCAATTCCACTATGGATTCAAACCAGATGATTGAGAAGGCCATGGATCGTTTGAAGCCGGCTTTCAATTCCACGATGGATCCAACTCAAACTGCCGATATCGAAGAAGTGGCCGCGTACATTCGGAAGGCTTTCAATTCCACTATGGATACAACTCAAACTCCCAGTATACGTGGGTAATCGCAGTTCCGAGGGCTTTCAATTCCACTATGGATACAACTCAAACGAGGAGGTGAACCATGTTCCGGATCAAGTTGGTCCAACTTTCAATTCCACTATGGATACAACTCAAACTCCTCCGAATATGGTGAATGAACTCAACCAAATCCCTTTCAATTCCACTATGGATACAACTCAAACGCGGCTGAAAAACGGCTGAAGGGGAAGAAGGACACTTTCAATTCCACTATGGATACAACTCAAACCACTGATCAGTACACACAGAAGTACAGTTTAATGGACTTTCAATTCCACTATGGATACAACTCAAACCCTATTGTGAACATCAGATAAATCAAGGCCTTTTCATTATACCAAACCCTCAAAAAGTCTGTGAACCGGGAGTCCTGCAAAAACCCCTGGAGGTTCACAGACTTCGATTCATTATTCAGAAAAGATACTCTTCCGTCACTGCTCTGTTAAGCCAGGTGGTTTCTCGCACATGAATAAAAAGGAGGAACCCTCCCCTGCGAGTGCCTTTGCCATCGCAACGAAACGAGCAGGAGAGGGGTTCCGGTACACTCCCTCACACAATCCCAACAAGGATACAACTCAAACTCCGGCATGTCGGCGCGTTGCCGCGAAAACAGCGTCTTTCAATTCCACCATGGATCCAACTCAAACCCTATTGTGAACATCAGATAAATCAAGGCTTCTCCATTATACCAAACCCTCAAAAAGTCTGTGAACCGAAAATTCTGCAAAAACCCCGGGAGGTTCACAGACTTCGTTTCATTCTTCAGAAAAAATACCTCCTGTTACAACTCCGTTAAGCCAGTTGGTTAATCTCACACCAATAAAAGCCGGAACCCTCACACAATTCCACCATGGATACAACCCAAACGATGCAAAAGATGTTGTATTTGAGGACTACACAAACTTTCAATTCCACCATGGATACAACCCAAACCCCATTGTGAACACCAGATAAATCAAGGCTTCTCCATTATACCAAACCCCTAAAAAGTCTGTGAACCGGGAGTCCTGCAAACCCCGGGAGGTTCACAGACCTCGTTTCATCATTCAGAAAAGATACCCTTCCATCACTACTCTGTTATTCCAGGTGGTTTCTCGCACACCAATGGTAAAAGCCGGAGCCCTCCCCTGTGAGTGCCTTTGCCATCGCAACGAAACGAGCAGGGGAGGGCTCCCGACGGGCTCCCTCACACAATTCCACCATGGATACAACTCAAACGAAACGGGTGGAGGCCGAGGGGTCGCCAGAGTTCTTCACTTTCAATTCCACTATGGATGCAACTCAAACGCTTCCTTTCTCACGATGGTGGGACGTATGAGTTGGCTTTCAATTCCACTATGGATGCAACTCAAACCCCCAACGCCTCCACGCGGATTCCTTCAGCATGTGCCCTTTCAATTCCACCATGGATACAACCCAAACCCCATTGTGAACATCAGATAAATCAAGGTCTTTTCATTATACCAAATCCCAAAAAAGTCTGTGAACCGGGAATCCTGCAAAAACCCCGGGAGGTTCACAGACCTCGTTTCATTATTCAGAAAAGATACCCTTCCGTCACTGCTCTGTCAAGCCAGGCGATCTCTCGCACACCAATGGTAATAGCCGGAGCTTCCCCCTGCGAGTGCCTTTGCCATTGCAACGAAACGAGCAGGGGAGGGCTGCCGGCCGGCTCCTTCACACAATTCCATCTTGGGATCCAACTCAAACGATGTAAGGAAAAGACAAATTCTAAGGAGGTTTTTCCACTTTCAATTCCACCATGGATGCAACTAAAACAAAAGCGAAAGGCCCACAGCAGCGGCAACTGTTGTGCTTTCAATTCCACTATGGATGCAACTAAAACGACAGTGGTTCAGTGCAAACGATTCAGAGGGTATGTCTTTCAATTCCACTATGGATGCAACTCAAACTCCGGAAGTTCGGCAAACAATGGGTGGTGACTGAACACCTTTCAATTCCACTATGGATGCAACTCAAACTTACACCCTGAAAAAGTTCTTCCCTCGGCTATACAACCTTTCAATTCCACTATGGATGCAACTCAAACATGGAATCCTTCACCCCCAGCGATCCCGAACCACTCTTTCAATTCCACTATGGATGCAACTCAAACCCCATTGTGAACACCAGACAAATCAAGGCTTCTCCATTATACCAAACCCTCAAAAAGTCTGTGAACCGGGAGTCCTGCAAAAACCCCGGGAGGTTCACAGACCTCGATTCAATTTTCAGAAAATATCCCCCTCTGTCACAACTCTGTTAAGACAGGTGGCTTCTCGCACACCAATGGAAAGCCGGAACCCTCCCCTGCGAGTGCCTTTGCCATTGCAACGAAACGAGCAGGGGAGGGCTGCCGGCCGGATCCCTCACACAATTCCACCATGGATCCAACTCAAACTTCCGGATTAACCGTCCGGATGTGATTAGAATCGCCTTTCAATTCCACGATGGATCCAACTCAAACACGCAATCAATCGAATTCTGAACCCGCCGAAACGGCTTTCAATTCCACGATGGATTCAACTCAAACGGGCAAGAAGACCACGGAGGAGATGCAAAGGAAATGGCTTTCAATTCCACGATGGATTCAACTCAAACTGATTGCCCCCGTGCGAGTGCCCATGCTCGGTTTCTCTTTCAATTCCACGATGGATTCAACTCAAACCGGCGCCACGTCCACCTCATACGAAAGCTGTCTTTCAATTCCACGATGGATCCAACTCAAACGCTCAGACACTCATACGGACACCACCGTCCGGACAGTCTTTCAATTCCACGATGGATCCAACTCAAACCTCCCTGTTTCATTATTTCACACATTTTGATATCCTTTCAATTCCACGATGGATCCAACTCAAACCCCATTGTGAACACCAGACAAATCAAGGCCTTTCCATTATACCAATCCCCAAAAAAAACTGTGAACCTCCAATCCTGCAAAAACCCCGGGAGGTTCACAGACTTCGATTCATTATTCAGAAAAGATACCCTACCGTCACTGCTCTGTCAAGCCAGGCGACCTCTCGCACACCAATGAAAAGCCGGAGCCCTCCTCTGTGAGTGCCTTTGCCATCGCAACGAAACGAACAGGGGAGGGCTGCCGGCGGACTCCCTCACCCCAATTCCACGATGGATACAACTCAAACCAGACAGAAAGATGTCATCGAATTCATGAATGATTGCTTTCAATTCCACGATGGATCCAACTCAAACCCCATTGTGAACACCAGACAAATCAAGGCCTTTTCATTATACCAAACCCTCAAAAAGTCTGTGAACCAAGAATCCTGCGATGATCAAAGCCGGAGCCTTTCCCCGCGAGTGCCTTTGCCATTGTAACGAAACGAGCGGGGAATGGCTTCCGACAACTCCCACGCACAGTGAAAAATCCGGAGCCCTCCCCTGCGAGTGCCTTTGCCATTGCAACGAAACGAACAGGGGAGGGCTGCCGGCGCACTCCCTCACACAATGGTTCACATCCAATGGTTCACATCTCACAGGCGAAAAGACACATTCGGCCCCGGAACATACCGGCTGAAGATCACCATGGTGCCCTCCCGGAGAACTTCCCAGACGGAATTGTCCAAAGCGGAGACCCGTTCGAAAAAGGCGTGGATTTTCCGGCATGTGACGTCGACGTTTCTTCGGGTCACCTGGAATTTGAACCACAGGATTCCCTGGTGAACCACATCCGGCAGGCGGGGAGGAACCAGAAGGATGAAATCTTTTCCGTTGTGGGTGAGCAGGATTCTTCCCGAATCCACGGCAGCCTCGAGCACGCGCGAGTCGCTCATGCCGCGCAGACCGAGCGAATGGACGCTTTCCACGTCATACCCCAGCTCCCGGAAGATTTCCGCGGCTTTGGGCGTGACGTTTTCATCCAGCAGCAGTTTCCGCATGGATCAGCTCCCCAGAAACGGGTCATCCAGAACCTCGATGGCATAATCAAGGGCGGCTTTCACCTGGTCCGGATTCAACCGGTAGTCTTCGCAAATCTCTTCCACGGTCATGCCGTCGCGAAAACAGGCCAGAATGAGCGAAACCTGGATGCGGGTGCCGGCGATCACCGGCATGCCTCCGACCACTTCGGGCGTCAGGGACACGCCCTCATGGTGATGAGCCACGCGTTTCAGATAAGCGTATCCGCTTTTGTCGATCTTTCGCTTCCACGTCGGAATGGCGGGAAGATGGACAATCCGCGCTTCAAGGGGGCCGGCCTCCTGAATCCGGAGCGTGCCCGATTCTTCTCCCGGATCTTTCTCCGGGGCTTTGCGGGGAAGTTTCCCGTCCCCGTTTGTGTCCGGCTGATGGCCGGATGCATTCCGCGCTTCGCGCTCCCGGTCGTCCCCGGAATGTTTCATGCTCCTCCCCCGCTTTCATGACATATTCGGAATGATCAGACAAAAACAATGAAAAAACAAGCCTTCGGATTCGTTGGTCCGAAGGCTTCTTGTCTGGTGCTGATGGAGGGATTCGAACCCCCGACCCCTTCATTACGAGTGAAGTGCTCTGCCAGCTGAGCTACATCAGCATGTCGGTTTTGGTGGAGGCGAGCGGAGTCGAACCGCTGTCCGAAGACCTCGCCACGTCAGGTTCTCCGAGCGCAGTCACCGCACTTGGATCTCGTCTTCAGGCCGCCCGGTGACAGGCTGCCGGGAAGACCAGCCGCAAAGATCTCGCCTCACGACCTGCGGCAAGTCGATCGGCCAGCCCGCTGAATGTGAGACCCGTTCTCTCCTCACGGGCGAAGGAGAGGCGGATCCTGGCTGAACAATTAAGCAGCCAGAGCGTATTCTTGTTTGCCAGTTACATTTGGCCTTGCGTGTTTAACGAGAAGCGCAACCCCTCGGCTCGCTGCTGACGCTCGATCAATCCCCGTCGAATCCCAGAACGCCCCCGAGATTCAACTTTTCGCTCGTATCGAGCGGCCACATCTTGCATTATAGCAGGGTCTTTAAAATCATGCAAGGGTTTTTTTGCGTTCAGCGCAAATTTCTTTCCTTCAGTTCGCGCCGGATCATTCTCTCCGCTTCCCGCTTGGCTTCGGTGGCCCGTTTGTCATGCAACTTTTTCCCCTTGGCCAACCCCAGCTCCACCTTGGCAAACCCGTTTCGCAGGTGCACGTCGAGCGGTACCAGCGTATAGCCTTCGCGCTGGACGAGACCGTGCAACTTGTCGATTTCCCGGCGGTGCATCAGGAGTTTGCGCGTGCGGGTCGGATCCACGTTGAAGCGGTTGCCTTGTTCATACGGGCTGATGTGCATGCCGATGATGAACAGTTCGCCCTTGTCGATGCGGGCATAGCTGTCCTTCAAGTTCACACGCCCCTGACGGATCGACTTGATCTCCGTCCCGGTGAGAACGATGCCGGCCTCGTAACGCTCTTCGATCTGATAATCATGAAAGGCCTTTTTGTTTTTGGCGATCACTTTGACGCCTTTGTTGCCCACCGGTGTTCACCTCGCCCGCATAAAGTGTGACGCGAGCATCATTATACCAATCGAACGGACGGCGGGTCAACAGATTTTTCACGGATTATTCAAACTTCATGCGCACGGGCCGGAACGGACCGGGGGAAGGAACCCCCCTTCCGCCCGGTCACGTGCACCGGTTTGGAACGCCCCTGCGGCGAAGCTCCGCGGAGGCATGGTTGCCCCCTCCTTCGTGAATGCGGTGAAGGATGCGGCTTTACTTCCGCTTCCGGGTTTTGCGATCTTTTTTCTTTTTGATTTTCTTTGCTTTGATTTTTTTGGTTTTGCCGGATTTCGGAGGCTCGACGGCATGCAGCTTGCCTTTTTTGCCGCGTCTTCTTTTCCCGGTCTCCGCTTCGGCGGGCGCTTTTGCTTTTCTCCCTTTTTTCCGGATCCGCTCCAAGCCTTCCCCGCCGAAGTGATCCAGCAGTTCAAAGTCGATCTTGCGTTCTTCGACGTTGACGCCGGAGACGCGGATGCGCACCTTGTCCCCGATGCGGAGCACGCGTCCGGAGCGCTCGCCGATCAGGCAGTAGTGCCGTTCGTCATACCGGTAGTAGTCGTCGGTGAGGAAGCTGATGTGCACCATGCCTTCCAGCGTGTTTTCCAGTTGGACGAACAGGCCGAAGGAAGTGACGCTGGAGATGATGCCTTCGTACTCCTCGCCGATCCGTTCCATCATGTATTCGGCGGCCTTGAGAGCCTGCGTTTCCCGCTCCGCGTCGACGGCGATCCGCTCGCGGATGGAGGATTGCTGTGCGGCGTCGGGCAGATACGCATTCAACCGGTCGATCCGCTCCACCGACAAGGCGCCGTTTTCGTGCACTTCGCGGATGATCCGGTGGATCAACAGGTCCGGATAACGCCGGATCGGTGACGTGAAGTGCGAATAGTACCGCGCGGCCAGACCGAAATGCCCCAAGCATTCCGCGGCGTATTTGGCCTGTTTCATCGAGCGGAGCATCACGGTGCTGATGATGAGCTCTTCCGGCTTGCCCGCCACTTTTTCCAGCAGCTGCTGCAAGGCGTGCGGTTTCACCTGATCCGCTTTTCCCTTGACCGAATGGCCGAACGTGGCGACAAGCTGGTAAAACGACTGCAATTTCTCCGCATCCGGATTTTCGTGGATCCGGTAGACGAAGGGAACGTTCAGATTGAAATAGTGCTCCGCCACCGTTTCATTGGCTTTGAGCATGAACTCCTCGATCAGTTGCTCGGCGATGGTCCGGGGCCTGCGCACCACATCGACCGGCCGTCCCTTTTCATCCACGATGATCTTGGCTTCGGGGAAATTGAAATCGATCGCCCCGCGGGCCATCCGCTTCCGGCGCAAGGTCATGGCCAGATCGGCCATCAGGCGGAAGTCTCCCACCAGCGGTTTGTACCGTTCGATCAGCTCCGGATCGTTGTCCAGGAGGATTTTCTTCACATTGGTGTAGGTCATGCGCTCGTTGGTACGGATCACGCTGGGATAGATGTCGTACCGCACCACGTTTCCGGCGGGATCGATCTCCATGTCGCAGGTCATGGTGAGCCGGTCCACCCGCGGATTGAGGGAACAAATGCCGTTGGACAGACGCTTGGGCAGCATGGGAATGACCCGGTCCACCAGGTAGACGCTGCAGCCGCGCCGGTAGGCTTCCCGGTCGAGCGCCGATCCTTCCTTCACGTAATAACTGACGTCGGCGATATGTACGCCGAGCCGGATGTTTCCGTTGTCCAGCCGCTCCACGGACACGGCGTCGTCCAGGTCTTTGGCGTCTTCCCCGTCGATGGTCACCATGTCCCAATCCCGGAGATCGCGCCGGCCCTTCAATTCTTCCTCCCGGATTTCCTCCGGAACGCGTTCCGCCTCCGCCAACACTTCTTCGGGGAACTGTTCGGGCAGGCCGTGCTTGCGGATGACGGACAGAATGTCCACGCCGGGATCGTTTTTGTGCCCGAGGATTTCGATGATTTCCCCTTCGGCACTGAACCGGCCGGTGATCTGATGCAGTTTCACGACCACCTTCTGCCCGTCCCGCGCATTCATCTGATGCTCGGCGGCGATGAAGATGTCCGCGCCAATCCGTTTGTCATCCGGAATCACGAAACCGAAATGGGAAGACAGCCGGTTGAACGTGCCCACGATCTTGTCCCGCCCGCGTTTCAGCACGCGGACGATTTCCCCCTCCGGTCTGCGGCTTTCCGATTTGGCCCTGTGGATGCGAACCAGCACCAGATCGCCGTCGATCGCCCCGTTCATGTCGCTGGTGTGCACATACACATCCGGCTTGCCGGGGGTGTCGGGAATGACGAATCCGAATCCCTTGGCGGTTCCCTGCAGAGTTCCCCGAACCAGGTTGAACCGCTCCGGCACCCCGTAGCGGCGGGCACGGGTTTGGACGATCCAACCGTTCGCCTCCATTTCATCCAGCAGCAGTTCAAAGGGGCCCATCTCTTCTTCCGGCACCTGGAACACCTGGGCCAACTCTTCCCGGGTCATCGGTTTGTACGCACTTTCCTGCATGAATCGCCTGATATCCTGTTCTTTCACCATATGGTTTGCGCCGCCGCAAGAACGCATGGGATCATGGCGGCGAACCGTCACCTCTCTTTCACGTTCAGACCGATCCGCGGCTCACCGCTGCCGGTCACCGTCCGCACAAACGCTTCCACGTCACGGAACAGTTTCATTCGTTCTTTGTCCACCGTGATGATATGCGTCGACTTTTCGTACCACTTGAGCCGCTTCTCCGACGATCCGAGATGATCCAGGATATAGTGTGCACTCTTCTCCAAAATCAACTCATCCCGTGCCGCCTGAACCACCAGGGCCGGAACCTTCACTTCCGGAAGTTTCTTCTTCATCCGGCGAATCAGGCGAAGCAGCTCTCCCACGCATTTGACCGGCGTCCGGTCGTACGGAACCAGATGCGCCTCGATTTCCGGATCCCGGTGCACGGAGCGCGGTTTGAAGCGATACACATACTTGACGAGGTCGGCCAGAAACGCCCTCCGGTCCCGGATCCACACCGGCGCGCACATGGAAATCACCCCGTGTACGGGTCTTTCCGCCGCAAGCATCAGGGAAAGCACGCCGCCCATCGACAGACCCGCGACGAACAGATGATCCAGGTCCTCCCGCATCATGCGGTCATGGGCGTCGAGCACCGCTTGCCACCAATCCTTCCACCCGGTTTTCTCCATGTCCTCGGGACTGGTCCCGTGTCCCGGCAGGAGGGGCGCATACACCGTGAATCCGCGGCTTTTGAAATACTCTCCCATCGGGCGAAGTTCCGACGGGGTTCCCGAAAACCCGTGTATCAACAGGATTCCCGTTTTTCCTTCCGGATAAAAAAAGGGCTCGGGAGAACGTACAACGGTTTTCATCTCTCCATCCACTTCCTGAACCAGTGTCAAAAGGGTTTTTTCCCTCAGGGAAAATTTTCTATGCATTCACCATAGCACAACCGCGGGGGAAAAGAAATCGGGGAAACGAGGGGGGAGTTGGACAAAAGAAAAAGCCACCCGAAATCGGGTGGCTTTCGGTTGCCCGGCAACGACCTACTCTCCCAAGGGCCATCCCTCAGTACCATCGGCGCTGGAGGGCTTAACTTCCGTGTTCGGGATGGGAACGGGTGGATCCCCTCCGCCATGGTCACCGGACGAAAATTATATTAGCATGGATTGATGATCCTGACAAGAGGGGCACGCAAAAAATTTTCCCCGGCAAGAAAACGGCCGATGTCGGACGAGACCGGATGAACAGGGCAAACCGTCACTCCCGTCATCCGTTCACATCCCATCGGCACCACGAATCCATCGTCACTTGACGAAATAACCCACCAGCAGGGCCGCGATCATGAACAGGGTCGCCAAAACCCCGGTCAGCTTGCCGAGCAGCGCGTCGATTCCGCGGGCTTTCGCCTTGCCCATCAGGTGTTCGGCACCGCCTGCGATCGCTCCGGACAGACCGGCGCTTTTGCCCGACTGCAGCAAGACGACAAGAATGAGACCGACGCTGATGACCGCAAGGATAATTTTGGATGCCAGTACCAAGGCAGAAACCTCCTCGCTCTGTTCACTGTTATGACAGTACCACATTCCCCCCCGCTTTTCAACGGGACAAGAGGCAAGAAAGCCTGTGTTCTTCAAATATTTTGTGAGATGCCCGTCTCGAAAGGCCAAAAAACCGGCCTCCCCCGCCGGGGGAAAGCCGGTTTGCGGATGAATTCGTCACTTCTTCAGGTTGTAGAACGCGGTCAGACCCGGATATTGCGCGGTGTGACCCAGCTCGTCGGCGATGCGGATGAGTTGGTTGTACTTGGCAACGCGGTCGGTCCGGCTGGGTGCACCGGTTTTGATCTGTCCCGCACCGGTGGCGACGGCGATGTCGGCGATGGTGGTGTCTTCCGATTCGCCGGAACGGTGGGAAATGACGGCGGTGTATCCGGCGCGTTTGGCCATTTCGATGGCATCGAAGGTTTCGGTCAGGGTGCCGATCTGGTTCACTTTCACCAGGATGGAGTTGCCCACGCCTTTCTCGATGCCTTCTTTCAGGCGACGGGTGTTGGTGACGAACAGATCATCGCCGACCAGCTGCACCTTGCCGCCGAGGCGCTCGGTGAGCAATTTCCAGCCTTCCCAGTCGTCTTCGGCCAGGCCGTCCTCGATGGAGATGATCGGGTACTTGCCGACCAGCTCTTCGTAGAAGGCGACCATTTCTTCGGAGGTGCGGGTGATGCCTTCCCCTTCAAAGTGGTATTTGCCGTCTTTGTACATTTCGGTGGAGGCGACGTCCAGCGCCAGCTTCACTTGCTCGCCCGGTTTGTAACCGGCCCGTTCGATCGCTTCCATGATGGTGGAGAGGGCTTCCTCGTTGGAGGAAAGGTTCGGAGCAAATCCGCCCTCGTCTCCCACGGCGGTGGTGTAGCCTTTTTCTTTCAGCACCGCTTTGAGGCTGTGGAAGATTTCCGCGCCCATGCGGATGGCTTCCGCCATGGTTTCGGCGCCGACCGGCATGATCATGAATTCCTGGATGTCCACGTTGTTGTCCGCGTGGGCACCGCCGTTGAGGATGTTCATCATCGGCACCGGCATGGTTTTGGCATTGAAGCCTCCCAGGTATGCGTACAGCGGCAGGCCGACGGCTTCGGCGGCGGCGCGGGCCACGGCCATGGAAACGCCGAGGATGGCGTTGGCGCCCAGGTTGCCCTTGTTCGGGGTGCCGTCCATTTCGATCAGGGCGTTGTCAATGGCCACTTGATCCAGAGCGTCCATGCCCACGATCTGCGGAGCGATCACGTCATTCACGTTTTTCACGGCCTGGAGCACGCCTTTGCCCAGGTAACGGGATTTGTCGCCGTCCCGCAGCTCCACGGCTTCATAGGCACCGGTGGAAGCACCGGACGGCACGATGGCGCGGCCCACGGCGCCGGACTCGAGAACGACTTCCACTTCGACGGTCGGATTTCCGCGGGAATCGAGGACTTCACGGCCGTACACTTCAATGATGGTGGTGCTCATCAAGGTTCCCTCCACTTCGGAAAAATGAGTGGGTAAATGATCATTCATGATTCCATGGTTCGGGGAGATGTCCCCGGATCAACCTTCGACGATCAGAGACTGACCGTTCATCTCTTCCGGTTTCTCCACGCCCAGAAGGTGCAGGAGCGTCGGTGAAATATCGGCCAGAATGCCACCGTCCCGCAGCTTGACCGATTCGTCCGTGACGATCAGCGGCACTGGGAATGTGGTGTGGGCCGTGTGGGGACGACCCTGCTCGTCGATCACCATGTCCGCGTTGCCGTGATCGGCGGTGATGACGGCCACGCCGCCTTTCTCCAGCACGAGATCGACGATGCGGCCGAGGCATTCGTCGACGGCTTCCACCGCCCGGATGGTCGGCTCCAGCTTGCCGGAATGTCCCACCATGTCCGGGTTGGCGAAATTGAGGATGATGGCGTCATGTTTGTCCGCTTCGATCTCCTTCAGCAAGGCATCGGTCACTTCATAGGCGCTCATTTCCGGTTTCAGGTCGTAGGTGGGCACCTTGGGCGAAGCGATCAGGATGCGCTCCTCTCCCGGGAACGTCGCTTCGCGCCCTCCGCTGAAGAAGAACGTGACGTGCGGATATTTCTCCGTTTCGGCGATGCGCAGCTGCTTCAGTCCGTGGCGGGAAACCACTTCCCCGAACGTGTTGACCAAATCGACCGACGGGAAGGCGATCTCGCCGCGGACGGTTTCGCTGTAGTGCGTCATGCAGACGTAATGAAGCCGCCGTGGCTGTTCCGGACCGCGGTCGAACCCGTCGAAATCCGGATTGGACAGGGCCTGCGACAGTTGAATCGCCCGGTCCGGCCGGAAGTTGAAGAAGATGATCGCATCGTCGGAGCGGATGGTGGTCACCGGTTGTCCGTGTTCGGTGATCACGGTCGGCAGGACGAATTCGTCAAAGGTGCCGCTTTCGTGCGACTCCCTGACGGCGGTCAGTGCATCCTCCGTCCGGATTCCCTCGCCGAGGACCATCGCCCGGTACGATTTTTCCGTCCGATCCCAACGACGGTCCCGGTCCATCGCGTAGTAACGGCCGTGCACGGTGGCCAGTTTTCCGGTCCCCAGCTCCTTCATCCTGGCCAAGAGGTCCTCCAGATAGCCCGGAGCACTGTCCGGAGCCGTGTCCCGGCCGTCGAGGAACGCATGCACATACACCCGGTCCAGCCCCTCGCGGCGGGCCAGTTCCAGGAGGGCGAACAGGTGCGCGATGTGGCTGTGCACACCGCCGTCGGACAACAGCCCCATCAGATGCAGGGAAGAACCCCGCTCCTTCGCGTGCCGGACGGCGCCCAGCAGCACCTCGTTTCCGAAGAACTCCCCGTCCTTGATCGATTTGGTGATGCGGGTCAGGTCCTGGTACACGATGCGGCCCGCTCCGATGTTCAGATGCCCCACCTCGGAGTTGCCCATCTGTCCGTCCGGAAGTCCCACCGCCTCTCCGCTCGCCTGGAGGGTGGTGTGGGGAAACCGGTTCCAGTACCGGTCAAAATTCGGTTTCTTTGCCTGGGCGACGGCGTTTCCTTCCGTTTCTTCCCGCAGGGCGAATCCGTCGAGGATGCAGAGGAGGACCGGCTTTTTCCGCGTCACCGGTCATCCCCCGCTTCCGCCGCTTGCACCAGCTTGATGAACGAAGCGGGATCCAGGCTGGCGCCTCCCACCAAGGCACCGTCGATGTTGGGCATGTCCAGCAGTTCCCGAATGTTGTCCGGCTTGACGCTGCCGCCGTACTGGATGCGCACCGCCGCGGCCGTCGAGGCATCGGTGAGCGAAGCGACCGTGTCACGGATGAAGGCGATCACTTCTTCCGCATCCTGGGCCGTGGCCGCCCGTCCCGTTCCGATCGCCCAAACGGGTTCGTAGGCGATGATGACGCGAGCCGCGTCTTCCGCGGAAATTCCTTGCAGCGCCTTCTCCACCTGTTGCCGGACGACCTCTTTGGTCCGTCCCTGTTCCCGCTCTTCCAGCGTCTCGCCCACACAGACGATCGGCACGAGCCCGCCGGCCAGCGCCGCTTTCAACTTGCGGTGAACCGTTTCGTCCGTTTCCGCGAAGTACGCGCGCCGCTCGGAATGCCCGATGATCGCGTATTTCACGCCGATCGCCCGGAGCATCGGCACGCTGATCTCTCCGGTGAAGGCCCCTTCCCGTTCCCAATGCACGTTTTGGGCACCGAGACCCACTCCGGTGCCTTCCAGCGCCTTTCTCAGTGCCGGAAGCGCGACGAACGGGGCGCAGATGACCGCTTCCACCCCGTCCGGCAGCCGCGTGTCATGAAGCGCGGCCGCGAACGCTTCGGCTTCTTCCGGCGTTTTGTACATCTTCCAGTTTCCCGCGATGACAGGGGTACGCAAGGTGTTACCTCCTCACTCTTTGTCCTGCAGAACGGCCACGCCGGGAAGCTCCTTGCCTTCCAGGAATTCCAGGGATGCGCCGCCGCCGGTGGAAATGTGGTCGACGCTGTCCGCCAGGCCCGATTTCTCGATGGCCGCCGCCGAATCGCCGCCGCCCACGATGGTCATGGCGTCCGATTCGGCCAGTGCCCGGGCAACCGCGTTGGTTCCCTCGGCAAACCGGTCGAATTCAAACACGCCCATCGGTCCGTTCCAGACGACCAGCTTGGACTGTTTCACCGCTTCCGCGAAAAGCTCGCGGGTTTTCGGTCCGATATCCAGCGCCATCCGGTCTTCCGGAATCTTGTCGATGTCCACCACTTCCGCTTCCGCATCCGGGGCGAACCGGTCGGCCACCACGGCATCGACGGGCAGCAGCATGCGGACGCCTTTTTCTTCCGCCTTTTTGATGAACCCTTTGGCCAGTTCCACTTTGTCCTCTTCCAGCAAAGACTTGCCGATTCCGTATCCTTGCGCATGGACGAACGTGAAGGAGAGACCTCCGCCGATGATCAGGTTGTCCACCTTGTCCAGCAGGTTCTCGATCACGCCGATTTTGTCTTTCACCTTGGCACCGCCGATGATGGCCGTGAACGGACGGGCCGGATCGGACAGCGCCTTGCCCAGCATGTCGATTTCCTTCTGCATCAGGAATCCGGACACCGCCGGCAAATGTTGCGCGATTCCCGCAGTCGTGGCGTGAGCCCGGTGCGCGGTGCCGAACGCGTCGTTCACGTACAGGTCGGCCAGCCCGGCAAACGCCTTGGCCAATTCCGAATCATTTTTCTCCTCGCCGGGATGGAAGCGGACGTTTTCCAGAAGGAGCACGTCACCGTCCCGAAGAGCGGCCGCTTTGCTTCTCACTTCATCGCCGATCACGTCGTCCGTCTTGACCACGGGCTTGCCGAGCAGCTCGGACAAACGCTTGGCGACGGGAGTCAGGCGCATCTCTTCCACGACTTTGCCCTTGGGACGCCCCAAATGGCTGGCCAGAATGACGCGCGCTCCGTGATCGATGAGGTGACGGATCGTCGGAAGCGCCGCGCGGATCCTCGTGTCATCCATGATGACGCCGTCTTTGATCGGCACGTTGAAATCGACGCGGCAGAAGACCCGTTTGCCGCGGACATCCACATCAATGACCGATTTTTTGTTCATCGGGGTTCCTCCTCGCATGGCAGACGAAAGAGGAGACAACCATCTCCTTCAAGCGGTCGGCAACGTCCCGGACGCCCTCCTCCGGTGACCCCCGGTCCCGCCGGCAGGCCGGTCCCGGAACACGCCTCCCGTTCCGGAGAGGGGTTGAATCTCCTCCCTGCAGCCATCGTCCGTTTTTCCCGAAACGAGTATAGCATATTTTCATTTAGTATGGCACTTTTCACGGACGAAATTGTGACGAAGCGCTCAGAGTACTTTCCGCACCAGGTAATCGGCCAGATCAACCACGCGGTTGGAATAGCCCCACTCGTTGTCGTACCAGGCCACCACTTTCACCATGTTTCCTTCCATCACCATGGTGGACAGGGCATCCACGGTGGAAGAATGGGTGTCTCCGTTGAAGTCGACGGAAACGAGCGGTTCATCGGTGTACGCCAGGATTCCTTTGAGCGGACCTTCCGCCGCTTGTTTCAACACTTGGTTCACTTCTTCGACCGTCACTTCTTTCTCCAGTTCGGCGACCAGGTCCACGACGGACACGTTTTTCACGGGCACCCGCATCGCAAATCCGTTCAGTTTCCCCTTCAGTTCCGGCAGCACCAAAGCCACTGCGCGGGCGGCTCCGGTGGACGTCGGAATGATCGATTCGGCGGCCGCACGTGCCCGACGCAGATCCTTGTGCGGCAGGTCGAGGATCTGTTGGTCGTTGGTGTAAGCATGGACGGTGGTCATCAACCCGCGACGGATGCCGAACGCTTCATGCAACACTTTGGCCACGGGCGCCAGGCAGTTGGTGGTGCAGGAAGCGTTGGAAATCACGTGATGAACGGCCGGATCGTATTGCTCGTGGTTGACGCCCATGACCACGGTGAGATCTTCCCCGGTGGCCGGTGCCGAAATGATCACTTTTTTCACGCTGCCGTGCAGATGTTTGGCGGCATCTTCCCGTTTGGTGAACCGACCGGTCGATTCGATCACGATTTCCACGCCGGCTTCCTCCCAGGCGATGGCCCCCGGATCCCGTTCGGCGAACACGCGCACTTCCCGTCCGTCGACGCTGAAGCCGTTTTCGGTCCGGGTCACTTCGCCCGGGAAACGTCCATGCACCGAGTCGTACTTGAGCAGGTGCGCCAGCGTGCCGGCGTCCGCCAGGTCATTGACGGCGACGACCTCCAACTGCGGATGATTCAGCATGGCCCGAAACACGTTGCGGCCGATTCGTCCGAATCCGTTGATCCCCACTTTGACTTTGCTCATGGTTCATTCCTCCTGGTTAAAGTCTCTTTCTGCAATTCTTCGTCACCGATCGAATCCGGTGCGATCCTCTTTGGGAGGTGCACTCAACATTCACGGACCGGTTCTTCCATTTTCAAAACGGCACGCGCGGCACCTTCGTCCGTCACCAGCACATCGCGCGACACGTGACCGCAAACGGCGCGGATCGCTTCCGCCTTGCCGGATCCGCCGGCCACCGCGACGATCCGCTTCACATGTATCAAATCCTCCAACCGGAGTCCGATGGTGCGGACCCGATGAACGATGTCCCCGTTTTGGTTGAAATAGTAGCCGAACGATTCACCGACGGCTCCTTCGCGCACGAGTTTTTCCACCACTTCTTCCGGTGATCCCCGTCTTCTGGCCATCGCCCGGGCATCTCCGATCCCGTGAACCACGATGCGGGCCTGGCGGATTTTCTCCAACACTTCCCGTACTCTCGGCTCGCGGATCATCGTCTGGTAAGCTTCATCCCCCAGCTCCTCCGGGACGTGCAGGAGCCGGTATGAACTTCCCGTCCGCATGGCCATCCGCGACACGATCCAGTTGGCTTCCAGCTCCACCCGCTCGCCCATGCCTCCCCGGGTCGGCACGAAGGTGACGGTTTTCAACACCGGATGGGCGGGCAACTCCTCCGCCAGCTCCAACACGCTGCTGCCTCCCGACACCGCGATGACGCCATCCGGTTCGGCCAGCTCCGCGAGCAGCCTGGCCGCCGCGCGTCCCATCTCTTTCTTCACCCAGGCGCTGTGGTCGGAATCACCGGGAACGATGATCGCCCGCCGGATCCCGAGAACGGACGCCAACCTCTCTTCCAATCCGCGAAGTCCGGCCATTTCCCGGATGAACGGCTCCGCATCCGTCAGAATGGACTGACCGGCCTCCGTCAGTTTCATGCCTGCGGAGTCCACCCGGATCAAGCCTTGTTCCCTCAGAAAATCGGTCTCCGCCCGGAGAACCCGTTCCGTCATGTCCAGGGCGCCCGCCAGCGCTCTTCGGCCCACCGGCTGCATCCATTGAATCTGCCTCAGGATCCGGTAGCGCCTGTGCATGTCGTTCAACAGCTCCGGCACGAGCCGTTTTTGAATCTCCAGCAATTGCTCCATTCGACTTCCTCCATCCCGACCGGACGAAACACGCATGGTCATCCACAGGATGTCCACCGCAGCGGAAATGATCACACCGAACGCAACATGTTTCGCTTCCGTCAGGAATCTCTGATAGGGACAAAACAAGTCCCGGATGTCTCATTTTTGTCCCATGCACCCCAAAAAAAGATCCCCGCCTGCACAGAGGGATTGCAACCTTATTTTATCAAACCCTGCAGCGGAGAGGAAAGGGGGTTCTTTTTGGAACATTCAAAGAAAGCGCTTCCGTCCGTTCGAAGACGGAATCCCCATCTCTTCCCGGTATTTCGCCACGGTTCTGCGGGAGATCCGGATCCCTTCTCCGGAAAGCATTTCGGCGATTTGCCGGTCGGACAGCGGCTGTTGTCTGTTTTCGCCGTCGATGATGCTGCGGATCTTCTCTTTCACCGTTCCCGAAGCCAGATCATCCCCGGCCGTCGTGGACAGCCCGGACGGGAAGAAGAAGCGGAACGGATACAAGCCGCGCGGCGTTTGCATGTACTTGCCCCGGGTCACCCGGCTGACCGTCGACTCGTGGACGCCCACTTCTTCGGCGATTTGCTTGAGCGTGAGCGGCTTCAAATACTCCATGCCTCCGTCGAGAAACTCCCGCTGCCGGTTCACGATCGCTTCGGCCACCCGGTGAATCGTGTCGCGCCGCTGCTCGATGCCGCGGATCAGCCAGAGGGCGGATTGCATCCAGTTTTTCACGTAGCGCACCGTTTCTTCATCGGAGGTTCTGCCGCGAAGGAGCGCCTTGTAACTGTTGTTGACCACCAGCCCGGGCATCTCGCTTTCGCTGAGCCGGACCGCATATTCCCCGTCCACTTTTTCCACGATCACGTCCGGCACGACATAGCGCGGGGCTTCCGCCGTGTATGCCGCTCCCGGCTTGGGATTGCAGGAGCGGATCTCGTCCACCGCCTCCTGCACGTCCGCCACGTCCGCCCCGAGCGCCGCGGCGATCTTTCGCCATTTCCCTTCCGCCACGTCCCACAGGTGATCGCGAGCGATCGGGATGGCGAGCGGATGGCAACGTTCCCGCCGCCTGAGCTGAATCTCCACGCATTCCGCCAGAGAACGGGCCCCCACGCCGGCCGGGTCCATCGATTGAATCACGCCGAGGCACTCTTCGGCCACTTCGTCGGAAACGAGAAAGCGCTTACATACCGAAACCCACTCAGGGTCGATGTATCCCTTTTCATCCAGCAGGTGGATCAGCTCGCGGCACACTCTCTTGCGCACCGGATCCAGGTCGTATTCGAACAGTTGCGCTTCCAGCACTTCCGCCAGCGTCTCCGGTCCCGCGGTCTGAGGTTCCGGCTCCGGCATCTCCACGCTCCGGTCCGCGCGAAAAGCCGGTCGGCCGGGCCGGTCCAGATATTCCAGCCATCTGAGCAGATCTGCCCCGTCTTCCAGTTCGAGCAGCGGATTTTCCGCCAATTGTTCTTCAAGATGTTCCATCAGATCCAAAGCGGAACCCTGCAGAAGCTGGATGGCTTGGCGCAATTCCGGAGTGAGCACCATTTTCATCCGTTGTTCCTGGAACAAGCCAAGATTCATCTGGAGAGCCATTTGCCGTCACCTCCGTCCGATCACAATGGATCCGGCCCCTCAAGTCACACACAATTGTTCACCAAGTAAAAGAATCAATTCCATTTTATCATAAAAGAATTCTACATCCGGGCCCTTTTTCTGGCATTCTGCCCGGATCGGCAAAGACGCAACATTTTGAAGAACGGCACATCACCGGTGATCGACGAAACCGGTCCTTTGGATGCATGTCCTCCGCCTGTCTCCTTGGAGGAAAAACGGACGTTTGTTTGCCCGTCTCCGGCGGGAGCCTTTCGGACCTGAGGGCGACGTTTGAACGCGCGTCGGGCACCGGACACGAGACACACGGCTCCATCCGTCCCCCGCCCTCTTCCGAATGCGCGAATCGGTTTTCGCGGTGCAGGCAAAAATGAAGAAGAAAATTTTTTTCCGGAATCCCACTTGCATGACTCAAATGCGCGTGCTATAATGTGATTTGTCAGCTCAAGGATACGCGCCTATAGCTCAGGGGATAGAGCACTGGTCTCCGGAACCAGGTGCCCAGGTTCGAATCCTGGTAGGCGCACCAACAGGAAGGCACCCCTTTCCGATACGGAAACGGGGTGTCTGTTTTTTTCGGTTTTTTGTTTGACCTTTTTTGACCTTTGCAGTATCATGGAATCAGAAACCATCTTTTGGCTGAGACCCTATATATCCAAAAGGAGGGGCGGGTATGAACGAAAAACACCCGTCAATGAACTTGGTCCCCTTTGTGGTCGAACAGACGAGTCGCGGCGAACGTTCGTATGACATTTATTCGCGTCTGTTGAAAGACCGGATCATCCTGCTGGGCAGCCCCGTCACGGACGAAGTGGCCAACCTGATCGTCGCCCAACTTCTGTTCCTGGCGGCGGAAGACCCGGAAAAAGACATTTACCTCTACATCAACTCTCCGGGCGGATCGATCACGGCCGGCATGGCCATTTACGACACGATGCAGTTTGTCAAGCCGGACGTTTCCACCATCTGCGTCGGCTGGGCCGCCTCGATGGGCGCCTTCCTGCTGGCGGCCGGAGCCAAAGGCAAACGCTACGCCCTGCCCAACAGCGAAGTGATGATTCACCAACCGCTCGGCGGCGCACAAGGACAGGCGACCGACATCGAGATTCGCGCACGCCGCATTCTCCGCATGCGGGAAAACATCAACCGGATGCTGTCCGAGTTCACCGGCCAACCGCTGGAGAGGATCGAGCAGGATACCGACCGCGACTATTTCATGACCGCCCAGGAAGCGCTCGAATACGGTTTGATCGACAAGATCATGACCACCCACAAGAAATGACGAAAAAAAGCCCTGAATGCGCGCGTGGCGCATCAGGGCTTTTTTACAATCATTCGGCCTTGCACACCTGACTGAGCCTGCGTCCGCTCGCCTTGGCGTCGCCCTCCGTGGCGAACGGCACCCGGTTATCCTGATGAATCTGTTTGACGACTTCCTTGCATTCCACGGGGTGATACACATCGCTCCGTTTGGAAGCGACAAACCGCGCCACCCGCTCAACGGCTTTCGGGTTAAACCCTTTCTCGTGCACGTACCCGTCGACCGACCAGATGCGCAGCCGCTTTTTCCGGGCTTCCTCTTCCGCTTTCCGGTACCGCTTTTCCATCTCCTCATCTTCGTGGAAGAGATAAGCCACACGTGCCAAGCCTTCCTTCAGCAACTTTTCCTGAAGGGTTTCTTTGTCCTTTTCCAGTTGGACATGAGCGAGCAATCGCCCGTACTTGTCGTGTTTCTCCGGTCCGAACTCCAGCGTGACTTTCGAACCGGGAGAAACCAGTTCTTCCAAGTGCAGCTTCGCTTCCATTCCGAACGGCTGCTCTCCCAGTTCGGGATCATTGGTTTCCGGAGAGTCGATGAACAGCATGCGTACCGTTTCCGTCTTCTTTCCGACCTTCACTTTCAACGTATCCCCGTCCACGACCTGAACAACTTCGCCGGAAGCGGTTTCTTTTTTATCCGCGCAAGAAACCGTGAAAACCACAATCGAAATCAAAATGAGTGCAGAAACCAAACGCGCGATCGGACTGATTTGCCGGGGGGAACGGAACATCTCTGTGTCTCTCTCCTTTCCGTGATGAAGGGCCCCGACCCGCCGAGAACTCTCTCGCTTCGCGCAAGAATTCTCTCATGAAACCGGATCAGTACCCCGGATCCCCGTCAAACCGTGGATTCGGCTTGAGTATGCGGACATGAAACGGTGTAATGGGCGTTGTCTGGCTCACTTTTTTGTGAACCTGGTTGGCCAGATGATGATAGTGTTCCGGTTTCACCGTCTTTTCCGGAATGATGTACATCATCACATGTTTTCCGTTGTATTCCATTCGGACATCCTCCACTCCGGGGACGTCCAAGGCCACCTGTTTCATTCTGGCCTCGTCATAACTGACATAGCTGTACGAATGGGAGTCTTTGTCAAGCCCTTCCTGTTCCTCCGGTTTTTCATGCCGCTGACATCCCATGAAAACCGAAATGCCGACGACCAACAGGCTGACAAAGGCCTTGAGTCTGTAACCATTCATCACTGACAATCCCTCCAGTCAGCCGTTAGTTTGCTCGGAGGGATGTTCCGCTTATGCAAACACCGACCAAGCGCCCGGAGGTCCGTGCATGCCAAAGCCCCGCCAACTACGTTTCCCGGCGGGGAACTGATTTTCATGTTTATCGGATGTCAGGACTTCCAACCGGAGTGATACTCTTCCGGTGACAATCGCTGCTCCGTGACGACCAATGTCCACATCAACAACCATTGTCCCAATGAGGAAACGTACCAGACGTCGGCACTGATGCCCACCGCTCCCGCAAGAAGAGCCACCGCCACTCCGAACAGCAAAACGGGCCAGCGATGCCTCACCCACATCATCCACCCGCACAGAAAAAGCGGTACAAGCGGAAGGATCATGACAACCGGAACATGTCCGTCATGCGGCACGTAACGAACAATGCCGCCCACTTCAACGGGGACCAACTCAATCCAAATAATTTCCGTAAAAATGCCCATGACGGTCAACACAAACGTATACAAATTGAACACTGCGCCGGTACTGAGATCATGCGACCATTCCACATGAAGCCTGCGAAGAATATCCAACGAGATAAAGACAAGGGTGGGAGTCAACAGAACGTGGAGGAGGTAACGCACAAGACTGAGCATTTCCAGGAGATATCCCTGTCCGATCCAGGCTCCGGCGGACAGGACAATGCTGCTGTAGATGTTGGCCACAATGAGAAACAGGGTCCATGACGTTCCCCAAAACGATGATTCGCGGAACGTACGGAAACTCCAGACAAAGAGGACCAAATACATGAAAGTGATGACGGGGTAAAAATATGCGTCCATAAATCCCTCCACGGACGGTCACGCACAGACTAGATGTACATGTTATCCCCTCCATTCTATCTTAATCATATCGGAAAGGGAGGGGAGGAAACCAAACAAAATGTGACGATATTTTTTCGGTTGTTTGACCGGACGGCCATTCAGGGGTTGTCCCGGTTTTGTCGCCCAAGATTCCGGGAACTTTCCGAAGCCGCCCGGTCTTCCCCCGCCGACGGGGTCCAGGTCCGTTTACTCCTTCCTGGAGACCATCTCCGAAAGGGTGTTGACCGCTTCTTGTTCGTCGGGTCCTTCGGCGATGATGGTGATTTCGGTTCCGCGGGAGACGGCGAGGCTCATGATGCCCATGATGCTTTTCGCGTTCACCTTTTTGGTTCCTTTGACGACCCAGATTTCCGAGGAGTAACGGTTGGCTTCCTGAACAAACAACGCAGCCGGACGGGCATGAAGTCCGGTTTCCAGTTCCACGGTGACTTTCTTTTCCACCATCGGTTCGTACCTCCTCACGTGGATGACGGTTCATCCGATGTTTTCCCGTTTTCGCGCAGCTTTTCGGCCATTTCGTTCAGCTTCCGGATTCGGTGGTTGACGGCCGATTTGCTCACTTTTTCCGGCAACAACTGGCCCAGTTCGGCCAGATTGACGTCGGGATGACGGAGTCGGGTTTCCGCCACTTCCCGGAGACGGGGCGGCAGGTTTTCGAGGCCGATCTCGCTTTCGATCAGGCGGATGTTCTCGATCTGTCGCATGGCGGCCTGAATCGTTTTGTTGAGATTGGCGGTTTCGCAATTGACCAGCCGGTTGACGGAGTTGCGCATGTCTTTCATGATCCGGATGTTTTCGAAACGGAGCAGGGACGGGTGCGCACCGATGATGTTGAGGAATTCTCCGATCTTGTCGCCTTCCTTGATGTAAACCACGTACCCCTTTTTGCGTTCGATCATGCGGGCATGCAGGTGAAAATGGTTCATCAGATCAAGAAGGCCCTGGCTGTGATCATGGTACGTCGAGAGAATCTCCATGTGATACGAGCCGCTGTCGGGTGAATTGACCGAACCGGCGGCCAGGAACGCCCCACGCAGATAGGCTCGTTTGCAGCACGGCTTCTTCAGGAGATCCGGCAGGATCCCTTCGACCCGTTCCCAGGAACCTTTCCGGAAAATTCCGAGCATGGACAGAATCCAAGCGGTCTTTTCGGAAAGGCGGATCATGTAGACATTGTTTTTTTTCAGCCGGATTTTTCGGCGAACCAGAATTTCCGGCTGCACTTGAAAGAGCTGTTTCAGCAAGGTGAACACATGCCGGGCCGTCGACGGATTTTCGGTGGTGATCTCCACCACCGGGCCGCCGGGCTTCGGCTGAACGCTGCCGTTCATGCGAACCAGAGCCGACAGCTCGGCACGCCGGCAGCAGGGCTTCGCTTCCAGCTGCGTCAGCTCTTTCTTGATGGTTGCACTGAAAGACATGGGACTTCCCTTCTTTGCCTCATCCGCTTTGGAGGCGCTTGGTCCTTTCGCGCAGCAAGCGGAGAATGTGTGCGCCGATCCGCTCCGCATCGTGCCTGAGCAGATTCTGATACTGAAGCAGGTTGTCGGCGACCACGCGGATGCCCATGCGATGGATCCGGTCCACGTCCGGGACCACCATGCGCTGATTCTTGTCCGCGTATTTCTTCTGGACGGAAAGAGGAGGGACTTCGTTGTTGATCACCGCCACGTCAATCATGCGATCCCCCACGTGTTCATCAATGGCGCGAATGTGATCGCTGGCGGTGAATCCGTCCGTCTCGCCCGGCTGGGTCATCACGTTGCACACGTAGATTTTCTGTGCCGGGGATGTGCGAATGGCTTCACACATGTCTTTGACCAAAAGGTTGGGCAAGATGCTCGTGTACAGGCTGCCCGGACCGATGATGATTCCGTCCGCTTCCCGAATGGCCTCCAGAGCCTCTTCCAGCGGTTCGGGTTCCGGCGGGCTGAGAAACACGCGCCGGATCCGTTTTCCGCTTTCCGGGATTCGGGATTCCCCCTTGACGATGGTTCCGTCGGTCATCTCGGCCATGAGAACGACATCCTCGGCACTGGCCGGCAACACCCGGCCACGTACCGCCAATACGCGGCTCAATTCCTTGACGGCCTGCGTGAAATCTCCGGTGATCTCCGTCATGGCGGCCAACATCAGGTTTCCCAGCGTGTGTCCCGCCAATCCCTCCCCGCCCGTGAAACGGTATTGGAGCACCCGTTCCAGAAGCGGCTCCGTGTCCGCAAGCGCGACCAGCACGTTGCGGATGTCGCCCGGCGGGGGCATATGAAGATCGGCGCGAAGTCTGCCGGAACTTCCTCCGTCATCCGCGACGGTGACGATGGCGGTGATGTCCAGGGGAAGGCGCTTGAGGCCCCTCAGGATGTTGGAGAGACCCGTCCCTCCCCCGATGCAGACCACTCGGGGAAAGCCGCGGGAATCCTTCTCGAATCTCCTGCTGTGCGCCACTTCTTATCCGCCTTTCTCGATGTCTCTGTGCGTGACCCGACAACGATGCTGTTCCATGAAGTGGTGATACAGCGCTTCGGTGATGGCCACCGAGCGATGCTTTCCTCCGGTGCAGCCGATCCCCACCACCAGCGAGGATTTTCCCTCACGGCTGTACTGGGGCAGAAGAAATTGGAACAGATCGAACAATTTTTCCACAAATTGCTTCGTCTCCGCCCGCTCCATCACGTATTTGGCCACCTCGGGATCCTTGCCCGTCAGCGGTCTCAGATGGTCCACGTAGTGCGGATTGGGCAAAAAACGGACATCAAACACGAGATCGGCGTCAATCGGGAGGCCGTGTTTGAATCCGAATGACATGAACGTGACCGTCATGGCCGGGTCGTCCCCCCGCGAAAAGCGGGAAGCGATCTTTTCCTTCAGCTCGGCCGGTTTCATGCTGCTTGTATCGATGATCTGGTGCGCGCGCCCCTTGATTTCCGCAAGAAGTTTCCGTTCCTGCAGGATTCCGTCAAGCGGGGTGCCGTCCGGAGACAGGGGATGGCGGCGCCTTGTCTCCTTGTAACGTCGCACCAAGGTTTGGTCATCGGCGTCGAGAAAGAGAATCTGACAGCGAACCCCGTGCTGGGTTTCCAGCCGGTCCAGCGATTCAAACAGGGAAGTGAAGAATTCCCTGCCGCGAAGGTCGATCACCAGCGCCACCTGCCGCGGAGCTCCGCCGGACTGGCGAAGGAGCTCGGCAAACTTGGGCAGCAGAACGGGCGGCAAGTTGTCCATGCAAAAATACCCGAGATCTTCCAAACTCTGCATGGCCACGGTTTTTCCTGCGCCGGACATCCCGGTGATGACGACGAGATCCAATGATTGTTCCGTTTTCAATGCCATCACCCCGTTCGAGTCCATTTGCTCACCATTATACCTGATCTCCGGTCCGGTCGCAGGTCACCGGTTCAACCCCCGGCGTTTCTCGCATGGAGTCCGGCCGCTCCGACCAATCCGGCGCGGTTGCCCAGCGTGGCTCCGACGATTTCCACTTCCTCCCGCACATGCGCCTGGCTGTGGCGGGCATACGCTTCGCGAAGCGGAGTCAGCAGGCTCTCCCCGGCCTTGGACACACCGCCACCGATGACAAAGCGCTGCGGATTGAGCACCACCGACAGCATCGCCATCGCGCGTGCGAGCGCATCGACGGCCTGATGGATCACTTCCCGCGCCACGGCATCCCCCTGTTCTTTCGCTTCGAACAGGTCACGCGTGGAAAGCGCCCCTTTCTTGGCGGCGAGCACGGTTTCTTTTCCTTCCCGGATGGCTTCTTCGGCGAGCCGCACCATCCCGGTCGCGGAAGCGATCGTTTCCAGACAGCCCGTCTGCCCGCAATTGCAGGCGACCCCGCCATCCTGAACGCGAATGTGTCCCACTTCGCCGGCAAACCCCTTGAATCCGTGGATCAATTGCCCGCTTGAGACAATGCCGCCTCCGACACCGGTTCCGAGCGTGAAACAGACCAGATCGTCAACGCCCCTGCCGGCCCCGCACCAGGCTTCTCCCAAGGCGGCGGCGTTGGCATCGTTTTCGATCATGACCGGAACCTGCCAAGCCTCCTCCAGAAGAGCCCGGATGGGAACATCTTTCCATCCCAGGTTGGTCAGGTGCTTGACAACTCCCCCGGGAATGTCGAGAAATCCGGGCAAGCCCACACCCACGCCTTTGACCGCCTTCCAGGGAACGCCCGCCTCTTCGGCCAGTTCACGCGCGTGACGAACCATCCGGCCGAGCACGCCGTCCGGCCCTTCTTCCCCCAAGGTGGGATGTTCCGCTTCGGCGATCACCCGGCCCTCCCGGTCCACCAATCCCAGTTTCATGGCGGTTCCCCCGAGATCCACTCCAATCCACCGTGATTCCATGCTTCGTTTCCTCCCCGATTCCCTGTTGATGTTGATTTCGGACAATGTTCGAAATCTTGAATATGTTTTTCTTCTCGTTTAGAATAACACGCCGCATCCCCACCGACAACGAGTGAGTGACAAAAAAGACCGGCACGTCCCATGACGACCGGTCCTGCGATCCTCCTTCCGCCGTCGTGCCCAAGCGTCCTTTCCCGTCCGCCGGTTTGGGACGGACGGGAACCGTCATGGCCACACGGGCGACCCGGCGGTTCAATCATCACCGATGCCGGCGAGAAACGCTTCGATCTGTTCCCGGGTTTTGGCATCCCGGGATGGAAGGCGGCCGATCTCCTCCCCTTCCCTGAACACGATGAAAGTGGGAATCCCCCTGACCTGGTATGCCTCGGCCACGGAACGCGCCTCATCCACATCCAGCACGGCAAATTCAAACCGGTCGGCAAATTTTTCGGCAAGCTCAGGCATGAAGGGCGCCACCCTTTTGCAGTCGATGCACCACTCGGCGCTGAATTCGACCACCTTGTTGCCGGTTCGGACAAATTCATCAAAGGTTTCTTTGGTCAGCGTTTGCAACGAAAAGACCTCCTTTGAGCGTCAGGTGAAGCAGCGTTCCGCGACGGAAGCGAGCAACTTGACGGCACGGGCCACGCTGGAAACGGAAACGCCGTAATGTTCGGCCACCTCTTTCTGCGTCAAGGGCTCATCGTGATACTTGGCGACGAGATAGTGGACGGCCGCCGCCCAGATCTCCGGCTTCCGCACGGAAGACAGTTCGCTCGGTCCCCGGATGACCCATGCGGTCCACAGCACCTGTCCGGCCACTTTCATCTCTTCGGAACGGTCGGACATGTGCTCCATCAGGCAGGTGATCACCTGCTCCCAGCGCCGGTTCGGGGTGATCGGCGACCGTTCTTCGAAAGGTTCATCGGGTTCATCCCCCCGTTTTTCGGGTGTCTCCTCGCCGATCCGGATCAGGATGGCGCGCGCCTCTTCTTTCAGTTCCGGATCTTCCGCCGGATCTTCGATGACACGCCGAAGCAGCTGAACCACCTCTTCATCGGCGATCCAGGACAGCAATTGAAGCACGTGCCGCTTCGTTTCCTTGTCACCGTGTTTCAGCGCCCAGATGAACGAAGAACGGAGCAGGGGGTTGGCGCGAATGCGGTCCAGGGACTGAATGTCGGGACCGTCCGGATTCATTTCCAGAAGCTGCTCTTCGAACGGCAACTGGTAATGATAGGGCAAAACGGGCGTTTCGCCGCGGCGGATCCATTCTTCGCTGCGTTCCAGGTAAAACCGGGCCACATCCGAATCTTCCATCTCCAGCAACCATTTCCACCAGCGTCGGGCCCGGTCGGTTCTCCCGGTGTTCCATGCGGCCACGGCGGCGTAGTGGCACAGCCCCGGCTCCGGAAATCCCTGCAATCTCGCCAGTCTGGCAAACAGTTGGAACGCCGTCTCATGTTCCCCCAGGATGCCCATGGTGGTGGCCAGTTTGCAGATTTGGTCCGGTTGGACCGGAACCAGTTTCCGGAGCATCCGCACCAGCTTGTCGCCGGTTTCCGCTTTGCCCACATGATGCGAGAGGACGGCCAAATTGCACAGGGCATGCAGATTGGCCGGATCCTCTTCGAGCACTTCGGAGATATATTTCAACGATAGATCGAGGCTTCCGGTGTAATAGAAGGCGAGAGCCAAATTGTTGCGTGCCGGCAGGAAGTCGGGCTTGTCCCGCAAGATTTTTTCCAGCAGGTCGATCGCGAGAAGGAAACGCCCTTCTTCCAGATGGCGACGGGCTTCTTCGTGCGCCTGCACATGGGCGGGCACCTGAAGCGGCATCGGTTCGCGCGGAGCCCGTCCCAACTCTCCGGCGATCATTCCGAGCATTTCTTCCGCCTCGGCGGCAAATTCGCCGTCGGGATCCAGCGAAAGGTATTCGAGCAAATAGTCTTCCGCCAGCTCGAAGTCTCCCATGTTGGCGGAGTTGTTGGCCATGTAGAACAGGCACTCGTAGAGTTCGGGATCCACTTCGTCGAGAACCCGTTCCAACACTTCGTTGGACTCTTCGTAGCGCCCCAGTTCGGACAGAACGCCCGCCAGGTTGCAATGATTGACCGCATTGTCCGGTTCTTTTTCCACGGCCAGTCTGAAATACTTGACGGCTTTTTCATATTGGCGCCGTTCCAGGGACCTCACGGCTCTGTCGTAAAAAAATCCCGCGTCCAGTCTGAGCCGCACCACTTTTTGGTTGGTCTCCCGGTCCGCTTGGGGCCGTTTCATCGTTATTCCCTCCCCCCGGCGTCAGAATGGCCGGCGGACATGGTGCTTCCAGAAAGTATAACATAATTTCGCCGCGTGACGCATGTCCCGGCATCTCTTTCACAAACTTGTCCGGAAACGGGATGTTTCGGGCCAAGAATCTTGCGTGCGGTCTCTCGTGTTTACTATTCGGATGATTGCGACATTTTTTGTCCATATCCGGCGAGAGCGTCCCCGGGACAAGATTCCGTTTATCCCATCAGACGCACGGGAGGGCAAATGGTTTCACCCGTGAAAAAAATTTTGGGATCAGCGGGCCATCCGAACCGGAAGATTGTCCCGCGAGGAGCGAAAAAACAAAATCCCCCGCCGTCCGGCATCGGCGAGGGATGTGCCGTTGGTCCCTTCATGAGGACTCAAGATCCCGTTTTTCCGCCGGCGGCCCGACGATCGAGCTCTGCCAGCACGTCATCCAGCGGCAGCTTCCGCTCCCGCAACAAGACCAGCAAATGATAGAGAAGATCGGCGGTTTCCATGCGCAGTTCGTCGTCGGATCCGTTCTTGGCGGCGATGATGGTCTCGGCTGCTTCTTCGCCCACTTTCTTGAGGATTTTGTCCAATCCCCGTTCGAACAGATAGGTGGTGTAGGACCCCTCCGGGCGCTCCGCCTCGCGTCGGGCGATCACGCGTTCCAACCGCTCCAGCGGAAAAAATCTTCCCGATACCGCGGAGGGTGGTTCATCGCCGAAACAGCTGAACGTTCCGTTGTGACAGGCGGGACCGGCAGGCAGGACGCGAACGAGCAACGTGTCCGCATCGCAGTCGACGGCGACGGAGACCACTTTCTGGGTGTTTCCGGAGGTGGCACCCTTGTGCCAAAGCTCCCGGCGGGAACGGCTGTAAAACCACGTTTCGCCGCTCTCGACGGTGCGTCTGAGCGCTTCTTCGTTCATCCAGGCCACCATGAGCACATCCTTGCTCACGGCGTCCTGCACCACGGCGGGAACGAGACCGTCCGGACCGAATTTGACACGGCCCGGGTCAAACCCGATTTTCACCGCACTTCCACTCCTTCCGCTTTCAGCGCCGCTTTCACTTCGGCGAGGGTGACTTCCCCGTAGTGGAAAATGGAAGCGGCCAATCCCGCGGAGGCTCCGGTGTTCGTGAACAGGTCGATGAAGTGGGACGCATGTCCCGCCCCGCCGGAGGCGATCACCGGAACCTTGACGCTGTCGACGATGAGTCCAATCAGCTCCAGATCAAAGCCGTTTTTGCGTCCATCCTGGTCCATGCTGGTGAGCAGGATTTCCCCCGCTCCCCGTTCCACGACTTCCCTCGCCCACTCGCGGGCCCGAAGGCTCGTGGCCCGCTTGCCGCCGTGGGTGTACACCAGCCAGTCCCCGAGCTCCTCGTCGCGCTTGGCGTCGATGGCCACGACGATGCATTGGCTGCCGAACCGGCGGGCACCCGCTTCGATCAAAGAGGGATCCAGCACGGCGGATGTGTTGACCGACACTTTGTCCGCCCCGGCCCGGAGCAGCTCGAACATGTCGTCCACCGTCCGGATGCCGCCGCCGACGGTGAAAGGAATGCGCAGTTCCCCCGCCGCCTGGCGCACCACGTCGATCATCGTTTGGCGCCCTTCCGCCGATGCGGAGATATCGAGAAACACCAGCTCATCCGCCCCTTCGCGGTCGTAGCGGGAAGCCAGCTCCACCGGATCTCCGGCATCACGCAAGCCTTCGAACGAGACCCCTTTCACCACCCGCCCGTCTTTCACGTCCAGACAGGGAATGATCCGTTTGGCGATCATGCCGCATCCCCCCCGACGGCCCGCAGCGCTTCATCCATCCGGACGGCACCCGTGTACAGGGCCTTTCCGATGATGGCTCCCGCAATGCCGCGATCTTTCAAGGCGGCCAGATTCCGGAGGTCTTCCACCGAACGGACGCCGCCGGAGGCAATCACCGGTTTCCCGCAGGCTTCGGCCAACCGGACGGTGGATTCCAGCGAGACGCCGGAGAGCGTCCCGTCCCGGGAAATGTCGGTGTACACGAACCGTTCCGCTCCCAGGCGGGCCATTTCCAAGGCCAGGACTTCCGCCGGAACATCGGTCACTTCGAGCCAGCCGTGCGTGGCCACGCGGCCGTCTTTGGCATCGATGCCGACCGCGATCCGGTCTTTGTACCTCTTCAGGGCCTCCGCCATGACATCGGGGCGGTCCACGGCGGCCGAGCCCATGATGACCCGACTCACCCCGGCTTCGAGGAGCGCCTCGATCCGGGCGATGTCGCGAACGCCTCCCCCCACTTGCACCGGGACGGGCACGCGCGCACAGATGTCCCGGATGATCCGGTCATTGACGGGGGTTCCGCTTTTGGCCGCGTCCAAATCGACCACGTGAAGCCAGGCGGCTCCCTGTTCCACCCAGCGGAGCGCCATGTCGACGGGATTTTCCGCGTACACCGTTTCCCGGGTGTAATCTCCCCGGACGAGGCGGACGCATTTGCCGCCGAGGATGTCGATGGCGGGATACAGGTCAAACCCGTTCATGCGCTCACCCCCGCATGGGCCATCCGGACACACCGGTCCAACAGATCCAGCCCCAGCTGCCCGCTTTTTTCCGGGTGAAACTGCATCCCGACGATGTTTCCGCGCGCCACGATGGCGGCGATCGGTCCGTGGTAGTCGGTGACGGCGATCACGTCTTCCTCGTTGGCGGCCCGGACGTGATAGGAGTGCACAAAGTAGACGTGTCCCTCGTCCAGTCCCCGGAACAACTTGTGCGGATGCCGGAACGACAGCCAGTTCCAGCCCATGTGCGGAACGGGAAAATCCCCTTCCAGCCGCACGACGTGACCCGGGAGCAGATGGAGCCCCTGGTGGAAACCGTGTTCGTCGCTGCCGGTGAACAGAAGCTGCATGCCCAGACAGATCCCCAACAGGGGTCTGCCGGCCAGCGCTTCCCGGCGAATGGCCCCGGCCAGTTCCCGCTGTTCCAGTTCCCGCATGGCGTCCCCGAACGCTCCCACTCCGGGCAGGATCATCAGATCGGCGTGGCGGAGCACGTCCGGATCGGAAGTGACGACGGAAGAATGCCCGAGCCGCTCCAAGGCCTTTTCCAAGCTGTAGAGATTGCCCATTCCGTAATCGATGATGGCGATCATTCCAGTACCCCTTTCGACGACGGAACCCCCTGTATCCGCGGATCGAGGGCCGTGGCCTCGTCAAGGGCGCGTCCCAGCGCCTTGAAACAGGCTTCGATCATGTGATGGGTGTTTCGTCCGTAATGAAGGATGACATGCAGGGTCATCCGGCCTTCCAGCGCCAGTTTCCAGAAGAACTCGTGAACCAGCTCCACATCGAAGGTACCGACCTGGCTCCGGGGGAATTCCCCGCGGAATTCGAAGTGGGGTCGGCCGGAGATGTCGACCGCCGCCTGGGCGAGAGCCTCGTCCATGGGGACGAACGCGTTTCCGTACCGGCGGATGCCCCGTTTGTCCCCGAGCGCTTCCCGGAAAGCCCGCCCGAGGCAAATCGCCACGTCTTCCACCGTGTGATGATCGTCGATCTCGATGTCCCCCTTGGCGCGAACGGTCAGATCGAATCGACCGTGCCGGGCAACCTGCTCCAGCATGTGCTCGAGAAACGGCACGCCGGTGTTCAGGTCCGTTTGCCCCGTTCCGTCCAGTACCAGTTCCAGCGACACGTCGGTTTCCGCGGTCTGTCGCTGCACGCGGGATGCGCGAAGAGGCTGATTCATCATCCATTCTCTCCTTCCGTCAGCCGAATGCGGACGGCTTCCGCGTGGCCGGTGAGGCCTTCCGCTTCCGCCAGCCGGATCACGTCCGGTCCCAGCCGCTTCAAGGCCTCGCGGCTGAACGAGATGACGCTGGTCCGCTTGAGGAAATCCCCGACGCCGAGCGGGGAAAAGAACCGCGCCGTCCCGCTCGTCGGCAACACGTGGTTGGGACCGGCCAGGTAATCCCCCACCGGCTCGGAACTCCATGGTCCGAGGAACACCGCTCCGGCATGTTTCACCTTGCCGAGCCACTCCCAGGGGTGGCGGACCATGATCTCCAGATGTTCGGGAGCGATCCGGTTGACCGTCTCAAACGCTTCCTCCAGGTCGTTCACCAGGATGATCGCGCCCTGTTCACGGATCGATCGTTCGGCGATCTCCCGGCGCGGCAGGTTTTCGCACTGCTTTTGCAGCTCCTCCCGGACCTTCCGGGCCAATGTTTCATCGGGAGTGATCAGGACGGATGAAGCGAGCGGATCATGTTCCGCCTGGGAAAGCAGATCGGCCGCCACGAACGCAGGCCGGGCCGAATCGTCCGCCACCACGGCGATTTCGGACGGACCGGCGATGCTGTCGATGTCCACCTGTCCGAACACGGCCCGTTTGGCGAGGGCCACGTACAGATTCCCCGGCCCCACGATCTTGTCCACCCGCGGAACGCTTTCCGTTCCGTAGGCGAGGGCGGCCACCGCCTGCGCACCCCCCGCCTTGAACACCGCCGTCACTCCCGCCACCCGGGCGGCGGCCAGGACCACGTCGGGCACCGATCCGTCCGGACCGGGCGGCGTCATCATGATGATGTCGCGGACACCCGCCACCTTTGCGGGAATGACGTTCATGAGCACGGAGGAAGGATAGGCGGCCCGACCTCCCGGCACGTAGACCCCCACGCGCTCCAACGGGCGCACCAGCTGACCGAGCACGGTCCCGTCCGGTTCGGGTTCAAACCAGGATCGTTCCCGCTGCTTTTCGTGATACGCCCGGATCCGGTCCGCCGCCAGCTCCAGGGCGCGGAGAATCTCGGGGTCGACGCGGCGCCATGCCTCGTCCGTTTCCCTCTCCTCCACCCTGATTGATTCCAACCGGGCACCGTCAAAGCGGGCGGTCAGCTCCTTGAGGGCCTCATCCCCGCGCCGCCTGACGACTTGAATGATCCCGTTCACCGCTTCCCAGGCTTTCCGGGCATGTTCCGGCCCGTCGATGGACCGGTTCCATTCGTCGGGACGAATGATGCGAATCATCGGGGCACCTCCTCGCGAACCGTTTCAGCCAACCGATCCACCCAGTGACCGATCTCCCGGCTTTTCATCCGGTAGCTGGCCCGGTTGGCGATCAGCCTGGCCGTGATTTCCCGGATGATTTCCAGTTCCGTCAATCCGTTCTCACGGAGCGTGGTGCCGGTGGACACGATGTCGACGATCCGGTCGGCCAAACCGGCGGCCGGAGCCAGCTCCACCGACCCGCTCAAGGTGATCACCTCGACCTGCTCGCCCCGCTCCCGGAAATACCGCCTGGCAACGGACGGATATTTGGTGGCCACGCGGGATCTGAGACCCGGAACCCAGCCGGGGCGTCCCGCCACGGACAAGCGGCAGCGTCCGACGCCCAGATCCAGGAGCTCATACACATCCCGGGATTCTTCAAGCAAAACGTCTTTCCCTGCCACCCCCAGATCGGCCGCTCCGTACTCCACATAGACCGAAACGTCGGACGGTTTCACCAGGAGAAATTCCGCCTCTCCTCCGGGTGACGGCACGGTGAGCCGGCGGGAAGACAAGTCGTCCGGTGCGGGAACGGGAAGTCCGGCAGCCCTGAACAAACCGAACGTCTCCTCCATCAATCTTCCTTTGGGCATGGCCACGATCAGTTTTTTCATGCGGACTCCTCCTCTCCCGCCTTCGTCACGAGCACCGTTCCTTCCGCGAGCGACGGATCCGGACGCAACACCGCGACGCTTCCCCGCTCCCGAAGCAACCGGGCCTCCCGGCAGGCTTCTCCCCACATCTCCGGTGAAAAGCGAACCGACACCCGCGTCGGCTCATCCGAGACCAGCGGGGAAACCTCCATCACCCGGTCCGTCTTCAGGGCAAATCCCGTCGCCGGCAACTCCCTGCCGAAGCGGACGTACAACCCGTCGTAGCGCCCGCCTCCCAGCAGGGGGAATCCGTTTCCTTCCGCATATCCCTCGAAATACACCCCGGTGTAATAACCGAGGCTGCCGGTCAGGCAGGGATCAAACACCAGGCGATCGGCATCCCCGGCGGTCCGGAGATGATTCCACAGCGTTCCGAGGTCGGCCGCCGCGCCGGCCGCTTCCGGGGCGGCGGACAACTCCCGGAGCCGCCGGTCCACTTCTTCCCCTTCGGCGGGGCGCAAGACCGCCAACAAACGCTCTCTCTTCGAAGCGGACGGCACTTCCCGCCCGAGGGCTTGCAAAAACCCCGCCCAATCCCGCCGCACCAGCCGCTTTTTCAGCACGGAACTCCCGGAATCCCCGGCCGCTTCCCGAAGCCACGCGTCCAAAAGCCCCACGTGGCCGAGCACGATCCGGAACGCATCGAGGCCGCACGCGTTCAGCGCTTCCATCGCGAGCAAAATCACCTCGGCATCCGCTTCCGGTCCCGAAGCGCCGACCAACTCCACGCCGGACTGAAAAAATTCCGCATCCCTTCCCGCTTCCCGTTCCTGCGCGCGGAACACGCCCGCGTGATAATACAGCCGGAGCGGAAGCGGTTCATGCTTCAGTGAGGAACAAACCATCCGGGCGATCGGAGTCGTCTGGTCGGGGCGAAGAACCAGCGTCCGCCCGTCCCGGTCCATGCATTTGAACATCCGGCTCTCGTCGATGGCACTCGCTTCCCCCACCGTATCCAGAAACTCCAGGGAAGGAGTGGCGATTTCCCGGTATCCCCACAGACGGAATCGCTCTTCCACGTTCCGTTCCAACCATCGCTTTCGGGCGATCCATGCCGGCGGGTAATCCCTGAATCCCACCGGCTTTTCAAACATCTCCGGTCTCATCGGTTGTTTCCCTTCCGGTTTACTTTAATTCGCTAATATGTTAGCAAGAGAAAGGATCCTTGTCCAGCCCGCTTTGCAGAAAGCTCGAGCCGGCTTCATTTCCATCATCTGCCGGAGGGAATCCTTCCATGCACCGATGAACCGGAGACCATTCCCATGCTTGTCCGAAATCACTTCACGGCGGTATCTTTGCCCGTCTTGGTCAAGATCCAGTCCGCCAACTGCTCCAGGGCTTTTCGCCGGTAGGAATGAACCAGCCGCTCCTCTTCGGACAGCTCCGCCAGCGGACGGGATTCCCCTTCCGGCACGAACACCGGATCAAACGGAAAGCCGGGCACGGGCTTCAGCGAATCCTTCAATTCCGCAATCATCCCGGCAGTCACTCCCGTAAAGACACGAACATCCCCGTCCCAGCACACGGCAACGGCTCCTTCGAACCAGGCCTCCCGGGATTCCCCGTCGAGCAGTTTGGCGAATCCCCGATATCCCAGCTTGTCAAAGATCCGTTTGGTCAGGACCCCGGGAAATCCCGGCCATGCCTTGAAGAAGAGTCCCGCATCATCCACCATCACGTGATCCATTCCCAGCTTCCGCACTTGCTCCAGCTTGAACCGCGCCACTTCCGACACGGTGCCTCCGTCCGGTTCCGCCAGTTTGAGCGGGATGCCTTCCACCTCGATGCCGTGACGTGACAACGCTTGACGCGCTTCCTCCAACTTGGCTCTGTTTTCCGTCGCGAACCGAATTTTCATCTGTTTCCCTCCAACCTGTCCCGTCGCTTCAAGACAACGGGAGATCCCCCTTGAGAAAAAAAGTACCATTACTAATCTACACGATTTCCCGCGGGAACACGTCAGGCACGGCCAAAACATTTCCGAAAGAACGGAACCGATTGTTTGTCGGAATCGTGAACATTCCGGAAATGAAAGAAAATCGGGACAAAAAAACAGACCAGCCTTCGAACATATATAGACAGGAGGAGTTTGGCGAAAGGGGGACACAGCGATGGCCACGGTCGGTCATGTTCTGTTGGCTGCCGGAGTCATTCTGGAACTCCTGGGTCTTTGGCTGATCTACAGGGGAAAGAACACCTCGCTGGAGGCCTTGATCCTGGGGTTGTTGTGTCTCCTGAGCGGTATCCTGACCCTGTGAATGAATCCTTGAGCCAAACCCCTTCACGGTGACTATCTCCCACCCTCGCAAACTCATGTTCACGAAAACAGGCACTCGCCCGAATCGGAGGCAGAGTGCCTGTTTTCGCGTTTTTCACACAAAGTTGGCAAGCATATCTGTCCGTATCGAAAAAAATCGTTACAATAAAAGATAAAGATTCAATAAACAAAAGACATTGATTCCATACATCCGGAGGTACACATGTACAAAACGATCGGATTGTACAAGCAGATGGAGAATCCCGAAGAATTCATTGATTTTTATGAACAGGTCATCACCCCCCGACTTCTTTGTCTGCCGGGAGTCGTCAAAGTGGAAATGACGCGACTGATGGCGTCGCCGTTTCGTGAAAGTCAAGATGAATCCGCTTACTTTCTCATGGTGGAAACCTCCTTTGAAAGCCCCGAAGCGCTTCAACAGGTCCTGCAATCTCCGGAAGGAATGGAGACGGTCCGCCTGCTGGTGGAAAGAGCGGGCGAGAGCATGACCGCTTTCGTGGGCAAATCCACGGAATGGATCAGCGACTGATCCGCCCGTCCGACCGGTTTCCGTCATTGCCTCTCCGCGGAACATGAATGTTCCCACCGTCCGGTTCTCCGAACGGAAACGGTCCGTCGAAGAAACCGGCAAACCCCCGCGACCGCTTCCGGGCCATTGTCTTTTCCCGCAAACGCCGCCCCGTTTTTGTGGTATCCTATTGAACGAATGAAACCAAAACGTGGGTGGAAAGGAATCATTCCATGAATTATTCGTCGATTCGTTCCCTGCTGTTTCGGATGGACCCGGAAGCGGCGCATGATCTCACCGTTCGGCTGCTGTCCTGGATGCAATCCGTTCCTCCCCTGATGAGCGCCGTCCGGCGGCGAATGAGCGTGCGGGACGAACGCCTCCGCTCCCGGGTCTTCGGGCTGGACTTCCCCAATCCGGTCGGGTTGGCCGCCGGCTTCGACAAACACGCTTCGGTCTATCCTGCCGTGGCCGCTCTCGGCTTCGGGTTTGTGGAAACGGGCACGTTGACTCCCCGCCCGCAACCGGGGAATCCCAAGCCCCGCCTGTTCCGTCTCCCCGACGACCAAGCGGTGATCAACCGAATGGGCTTCAACAACCACGGGGTGGAAGCGGCCCGTCGCTCCTTCGAAACGCTGCCCCGTCCGCCGGTGCCGGTGGGAATCAACCTCGGGAAAAACAAGGACACGCCCAACGAACGGGCGGTGGATGACTACCTGACGGGTCTGGAGCGCCTGTATGCATACGGCGACTATTTCGTGATCAACATCAGTTCGCCCAACACACAAGGACTGAGGGACCTGCAACAGGCCGAAGCGCTGGACGGGCTGGTGGGTCCGGTGATGAACCGGCGCAACCGGCTGTCGGAAGAAACCGGCCTTCACCGCCCGGTCCTGGTGAAGATCGCCCCCGATCTGGATCCCGCTTCGCTCGACGAGATCCTGGCGGTCATCACCAAACAGCGGGTGGACGGGATCATCGCCACCAACACCACCCTGTCCCGGGAAGGACTGCGTTCCGCGGCGCGAACGGAAACCGGGGGACTCAGCGGCCGTCCGCTGACCCGGCTCTCCACGGAGTGGATCCGACGCATTTACGCCTCCACCGGAGGCAACCTCCCGATCATCGGGGTGGGCGGCATCTTCCATGCCGCGGATGCCTACGAAAAAATCCGCGCCGGGGCCTCTCTGGTCCAGGTGTATACCGGCATGATCTATCACGGTCCGTCCATCGCGGCGGACATCAACCGGGAGCTTGCCGCCCTGCTGGAGCGGGACGGTTTCCCCTCGATCCGGGAAGCGGTGGGAGCCGACCATCGCTGAACATCAGTGCCGGATCCGTTCATCGCTTTGCGAGGAACCGTCACAACACGGACCGGTCCACACGAATCACGGCCGCCTTCGCGGAATCACGGGCGGCCGTTTTACGTGAAATCGATCCTCACGGACTAAAACTCCAGCGAAAGCGGTCGGGAAGCCTGCACGGTGCTGATCATTTTTTTGAAGATCAGAAACGACTGCCCGTCCGCTTCGATGGACACGGTGAATTTGTCAAAATCCCGAACGGTTCCCCGATACTGAAACCCGTTCACCAGATAAAGCGTGATCGGGATCCGGTTGTCCCGGAGTTCCCCCAGAAACGCATCTTGCAACTCGTTCATCGGATCACTCCCGTCTGTTTCCGTTTCCCCTCAATATTCATCCGATCCGCTGAAAAACCCTGCTTTTGGACCGTTTTTCGGAGAAACAACCTTTTTTTCCCGGCAATCTGTCACCGCAAATCATAGGATTCCCGAAATAATAATGTTATAATTATTAATATACAGAATATTTTTCAACGAAGGAGGCATTTCATGAACAGACACGCTTGGCTGTGGGCTGCCCTGTTCGCCCTGTTGGCTCAGGTCTTCTTCGCGGTTCCGGGATTGGCCGCTCCGGAACGATCCGAAGTGAAGCCGGCAACCAATGAAGGCGTGCTCCTTATGAGCTTCCGGGAAGCCGCGGCCGAGTCCGGAGTTCCGGTGGAAATCCTGATGGCCGTCGGATACGCGGAAAGCCGTTGGAAGGATCATGAAGGAAAGCCCAGCCAGATGAACGGCTACGGGATCATGCATCTGGCGGACAACCCTGCCAACCGCTCGCTGGAAAGAGCCGAACAACTCCTCGGTGTACCGAGGGAAAAACTGAAGACGGACATTCCGCTCAACATCCGGGGAGCCGCCGCCGTGCTCCGGGAGATCGCCCTGCGTGAAAACAACGGCCGCCTCCCGAAGGATTTGGGTGACTGGTACGTTCCCGTCGCCAAATACAGCGGACTCTCCGACCTGCCGGCCAAATGGTACGCCGATGAAGTGTTCAAGATCATCGAGCGGGGAGCGCAACGCACCCTCGACGGCGAAACCGTGATCTTGCCTCCCACCCCCGTCACTCCTCGCCGCGGAATCTATGAAAACGTCGAAGATCCTCTTTCTCTCGCCACTCCGGATTATCCCGGTGCCCGTTGGGTCCCCGCTTCCTCCTCCAACTATACGGTTGCCAACCGCGAGGCGGACGGCAATTCCATCGATTACGTCATCATTCACGTCACGCAAGGCTCCTACTCCTCCGCCATCAACTGGTTCCAGAATCCCTCCGCCAAAGTGAGCGCCCATTACGTGATCCGTTCCAGTGACGGCCAGATCACGCAAATGGTGCAGAACAAGGACATCGCCTGGCATGCCGGCAACTGGAACTACAACGTCCATTCCATCGGCATCGAACACGAAGGATATGTCAGCGATCCCGCCTGGTTCACCGATGCCATGTACCGCGCCTCGGCCAACCTGACCCGTTGGCTCTGCGACCGGTACGGCATTCCCAAAACGCGGTCCCGCATCATCGGGCACAATGAAGTTCCGGGAGCCACCCACACCGACCCCGGCACCCATTGGGACTGGAACTACTACATGTCCCTGGTGAACCAGTCGGCATCCTCGGAGATCATCGTGGACAATGCCACCTCCGGCCGGTTCTCCGCCAGTGCCAACTGGCAAACCGCCACTTGGAACACCCAGAAATACGGAGCCGACTACCGCTTCACCAATCCGGAACCGGTGAGCGATCCCGCCTGGTGGAAAGTGAACGTGCCGGCTTCCGGTGCCTACGACATCTACGCCTGGTGGCCGGCCAACAGCGGGTACAATTCCAACGTTCCCTACGTGATCAAAACCACATCCGGCTTTCAGTACGTCCACGTCAATCAGCAGCAGAACGGAGGCAAGTGGAATTTCCTCGGCACCTTCAACCTTAATGCCGGCGATGACTGGGTGGTGGGAGTGTCCCGCTGGACAAGCGCCTCCGGTTACATCATGGCTGACGCGGTGAAGCTGGTCCGACGATGAAGGTCACCGGGCCGCAGAGCAGGCGGCCCGGTCGCTCGTCTTCGCCACGCGCGGCCATCGCCCGGACATCGGCGTTGCGGCCCCCTTGTAACCCATGATGGTTTCCTTGCTCTTTTGTTCAACTCCTCGACAAAATCAGCCAAAGTTTTCGTCATTGCCTCCCTTGATTGCGAACACTTGTTCGTGTAAGATCGATAGCAAGAGGAGGCGATGTCCCATGTCATGGCACCATGAAAGCCGCTGGCTGGAAGAAAACCGGCTGTTTCTCCCGTTGTTGCTGGAGTCCGGGAACAAGCGGAAGTCTTCGTGGCGTCCGCCCCGGCTGAGCGACGGGCAGCTTGAATACCTGAGCTTCCTGCTGGAAGAAGCCCATGAACTGAACCGCCCCGTGATCGTCACGTTCGCCGGACGAAGATCCCCGCTGCAGTTCTGCGGACGGGTGACCCGCATACAGCCGTACGAAGGCTGGTTTGTCATCGCCAACGGCGAACTGAAAAAACTGATTCACTACCGGCAATTGATCGACGTGTATTGGATGTGATCCGTGGCGGGATCCCCGGGAAACCACCGGACGGATTCCCGCATGAAACAAGGCTCCTCCGGAATGGAGGAGCCTTTTGCACGTGGCGCGAAAACCGCGATCCTCAAAAATTCGCTTCTTCCTTCAACAGAGAAAACATGAGATGGTCTTCCCATCGTCCTTGGATCAGGATGTTTTTGCGGGCCACACCTTCCCGGACAAAACCCGCTCGTTCCAGCACCCGGACGGACGCGGTGTTGCGGGGCATCACGCCCGCTTCGATCCGGTGAATGCCCAGTTCGTCAAACGCATACCGGCAAGCCAGCCGGACCGCTTCCGACACGAGCCCCCGGCCCGTCTGACGTTCATCGAGATAATAGCCCAGAATGCAGGAGGAAAAAGGAATCCCCCGAATGTTGGCCAGCATGAGGCAACCGGCCAAGGTTCCTTCCTCCCGGAGGAAGATCCCGAATTGCAACCGCTTTCCCTGCTTCTGCTCTTCTTCGATCCGTTGCAGAATCTCCGTTTGCTTCTCCAGGGTGAAGTACGAATCGTCCGGCTGCGGCATCGTCGGGATGAAAAAGTCCCGGTTGCGCACGAGCAACTCCCACACGTCCCGGGCATCCTCCACGCCGAGGGGACGCATGATGATCCTGGTTCCCTCCAGGACCGGTTCCCGGGTTGGCGTCACAGCTCCGCACCTCCGTCATCTTCGCCGGCCATCACGAGGAATTCCGTCTCCCCGTCCTCCCCGTCTTCGGAGGGACGGTCCGTCCGGACGCGCGTCCAGTACCGTTCCTCTTCCGGCACTTGTTCCAGGAAATCACAGTACTCGCCGATCCAGCGGTCGGGGACATACCGCTCGAAAAAATGACGCTCCGGATGCCGGGAGATGAGCACTTGCCGGTCGAAATCAATGAGCAGCGACGGCTCCCATCCGGACAGGTCCTGCCAACCGGAAGCCAACGCCTCTTCCATCCACAACGTCAGTTCTTCGCCGTTGATTTGCTGTTCCCGGACGTACTCCAGGAACAGATCCACCGTCTCCTCGTCCAGCACGGGGATGCCGAACCGGTCCACCTCCGCATCGGGAGCCATGTGTTCAAACTCGGAATCCACGTATGCCTGAGCCCATTTGGGATAATCCATCACCCACAGCTCTTTTTCCGTCACATACCACTGCCATTCTCCACTCCGAATCACGCCGACCACGATGTGTCTACGGACCTCTTCCATGTTGCATCGCATCCATTCTTTCTGTCACCGACTCCTTTGGGAGCCGGGAGTGATTGCCCACGCGAAACAAAGATTGGCGGAAAGCGATTCCCGAAAAGGCCGGCGGCCTCCTCGGGAAGAACCCTCTTGATTCGCTGCATCTTCAACCATTATACAAAAAAGATTCCCCGGCGAACCAGGAACGGGAACTTCGACAACGTACGGGTCCGCCGGAAGGATCCGCGGTGAATCCATCGGAATTCCTTGTGCGTTCCGAATCGCTTGTCACGGTTCCCATTCCCCGAATCACCGGGGAACACACCTGTTTTTCCTTGACGATTCCGTTACACGTGGTTGGGAATGTTCGCCTTTCCTGTCACTTTCTCCTGAATCCGGACCATGATGGCGTACATGATCGGGACGATGAACAGGGTCAGCAGGGTGGAAGAGGCGAGACCCCCGATCACCACGACGGCCAGTCCTTGGGAAATCAGGGTCCCTTCACCGTATCCCAATCCCAGCGGCAGCAGGGCGAAAATGGTGGCGAGCGCCGTCATGAGAATCGGACGCAAACGGGTTCCGGCCGCCTCGATGAGCGCCTCGCGCACGGTCATGCCCCGCGCACGCATCTGCTGGACACGGTCGATCAGCACGATCGCGTTCGTCACGACGATTCCGATCAGCATCAGGAATCCGATCATGGAAGAGACGCTGATCGGCTGTCCTGCGATCAACAGTCCCACCAGTCCCCCGATCAGCGCGAACGGCAGGGAGAACATGATGGTAAACGGTGCGGTCGCTTCCCCGAACGCGATGATCATCACGATGTACACCGCCGCCACGGCCACCACCATGGCCACTCCCAGCTGCTCGAAGCTCTTGTTCATCTCTTCGGTGTCACCGCCCATGGTGACCTCGATGCCCTCGGGAATGTCCATGGCGTCAATGACTTTGCGGACTTTGGCGGACACGGCACCGGTGTCTTTGACGGTGATCGCGGCGGTCACGTTGGCGTACGGACGGGCATTCTCCTTCTGGATGGTGACCGGTCCTTTCTCCTGTTTGACCGTGGCAATGTCACCCAGCTTCACCATCTTGCCGGTCGCCGTGAGAATGTCCACTTTTTTCAGAGCCTCGACGGTGTTCAGGTTGAGATCGTCTTCCGCCAGCCCCAGTTTCACTTCCTGGGTACGGTTGCCGTGGTCGATCTCCAAAATCTTGTCGGCTTCCAGCAAACCGCGGACGGTGAATGCCACCTGTTGCGCCACCAGCCCGTGACGGGCCGCTTTGGCATCATCCACCGTAATGGTCACCTTGTCCTTCTGGGCGCTCAGGTTGTTGCTGACGTTGGTCAGACCCTCCACGGTTTTCACCTTTTCGGTGAGCTCTTCGGTGACCCGTTTGACGTCTTCCCGCTTCTCTCCTTTGATGATGACGGAGATGCCGCTGGTGGGCGGTCCCACGCTGGTCACTTCATTGACCGCCACTTCCCCTTCTTTGCCGATCGGTGCCAGTTCCCGACGGAAATCTTCCAGGATGCGTTCCATGTCCGTCGACGGGGAGAGACCCACGAAAATCGTGGCGCGGTTGGAACTTCCGATGCTTCCGTCATTCATCAGCTGGCCGCGCAGGTTGCCGACCGAGGAAGAGATCACTTCCACTTCCTTGTGTTTTCTGACGATGTCCTCGATTTTCTTCGTCACTTCATCCGTTTTCGACAACTCGGTGCCGGAAGGCATCTTCAGGCTGATGCGCACCGCTTTGTCCTTTTCCGCCGGCAGGAAGCTGGTTCCCACGAGCGGAATCAAGCCCAGGCTGCCCACCAAGAGCAGCACGGATGCCGTCAACACCAAGCCTTTTCTGTCCAGTGCCCAGGCCAGCGCCTTGCGGTACCGCTGACCCATGCGGCTTTCGTTGTGCTCCGCCCGCATCGGCGTTTTTCTCAGGAGCATCAGGCGGGCCAACACGGGAACAATGGTGACGGCGACGACCAGCGAGCACAGCAGGGAAACGGCCACGGTCAGGGCGAACGGCGTGAACACTTTGCCCACGATGCCGTCCACGAAGGCCAGCGGCACGAAGACGGCCACGGTGGTCAGCGTGGACGACGTGATGGCCGAAGCCACTTCTTTGGTGGCCATCCGGATCAGTTCGCTGTCCCGCTTCGGATTTTTCATCAGATGGCGGTAAATGTTCTCAATGACCACGATGCTGTCGTCCACCACGCGACCGATCGCCACGGCCAAGCCGCCCAGCGTCATCACGTTCAGGGTGATGTCCGTTTGTCCCAGAATGGCCAGGGTCGCCATCACCGACACCGGGATGGACACGATCGAAATCAGCGTGGTCCGGAAATTGCGCAGGAACAGCAGGATGATCACCGAGGCGAACAGCGCTCCCAGCGCACCCTCACGCACCATGGAATGCACGGACGCTTTCACGCTCTTGGACGAGTCGAACAGGGTGAGAATGTTCACAAGCGAAGCGTGGTCCTTCTCAAGAGCGGCCACTTTTTCCCGCACCTTGTCCGCCACTTCCACGAGGTTGGCATCCGGATCCTTCACGATGTCAATGTTCACGGACGTCTTGCCGTCCGTCCGGGTCACCAGCGTGCCTTCCCCCGCCGATTCGGTGATGGAGGCCAGCTCGGACAGCTTCACCGTCTGGATCTCCACTTCCTTCACTTTGGGGGCCGGAGCTTTGGCCGCCCCGGATTTCGGCGCAGGCGCCGAAGGCATTTTCATCGAATTTCCGGCCGAGCCTTTCGGCAACTTGCTCTGCATTTTCCGCAGTTCATCCGCCATGACTTTCAACACTTGCTGCTTGGCGGCGATGCTTCCCTTCAGCTTGGCCGCTTCCGCCTGCAAGGCCGGATCATCCGGATTTTGCTGCAGTTTGGCGGTCACTTCGTTCAGCGCCAGCAGTTCCCCGACCAACTGGGCCTGAATCAACTGCGCCTGCTGGAGGGCTTGCCCCAGGCCTCCGACCGCCTGGCCGAGTCCTCCCATGGCCTGCCCCATGCCGCTGACCGCCTGACCGAGACCCCCGACGGCCTGCCCGAGTCCGCCGACGGCTTCACCCAATCCCTGGAATCCCTTGCCGATTTCCTTGAAGGCATCTTCAAAGCCCTCGGCCGGATTCACGGGAACCGTGATCTCATAATTTTTCAGATCATCCACGTTGCGAATTTTCTGCTCGATGCGAACCGGCATATCCACCCGGTCCACCGTCAGATCTCCCACCGGCAGCGAGAGATTGGCGCTCATCAGCGCCTGTTGGACCTGTTGGGCGGAGAGATTGTACTTTTTCAGCTTGTCGGGTTTCAGGCGAATGTAGACTGCCTTGTCGCCTTCCCCCTTGATCTGCACTTCCCCCACACCGTTCACGGACTCCAGCGCGGGCCGTGCCACGTCTTCCGCCCAGCGCTCCAGCTCGGACGGTCCCATCTTGGAGCTGGTGACGGCCATGCTCACCACGGGAAGCGTATTGAACCCGAACCGGTTAAACATGGGATCCATGGCGCCTTCCGGCAGATTCAACCGGTTGATGGCATCCTCCATCTCCTGTTGCGCCTTGTCAAGATCCGTATCAAATTCCATCTCGGCCACAATCACCGACGTGCTGTCGGCCGAAATCGAAGTGACCTTTTTCATGCCCTTGATCCCCTGGATCGCCTTTTCAATGGGCTGGGTCACCTTGTCGTCAATGTCTTCCGGCGATGCCCCCGGATACGGCGTGATGGCAACCACCACCGGGAAACTGATGTCCGGCATGGCTTCCATCTTCAACTGCGACGCAGTGTACACCCCTCCCCCCGTCACCAGAATGACGAGGATCAGAATGGCCGCCACGTTGCGCAGCGAAAAACGGGTCAACCAGTTCAATGGCCGCAACCTCCTTTACGCAACGGAAAATTTGCAGCACCGTCTCCCGAAAGATCCCCGAGAAACCAATATATGGACGATCCGACCCAAAAAAGGGATTCACCCCTCCCGAACCGGATCCGCCATCGCTGTGCCCTTCACATGCAAATCCCCGTTTTTCCCAACACAAACCAAGTGTATGAAAAATAGTTAATCACATCAACTAATTGGCTGTGACGTCTTTATGGACAAAACATGACCAACCGTTCAGCAGGTGGGGGGCATGTGCACAAAAAAAGCGCTGAGTCCGGTGGATTTACATGTACAAAAAAGCCTCTCCGCTTTGGAGAGGGTTTTGCTGGAAAAGGGAGATGCAGGGATTTTGATGATTCCAATAGCAGGGTTTCGATTTGCATTCAGTTCCACCATGGATGCAACCCAAACTTTCAACATGCTCTACCTTCAAGTCATGTTCGGCTTTCAATTCCACCATGGATGCAACCCAAACCCCATTGTGAACACCAGACAAATCAAGACTTTTTCATTATACCAAACCCCCAAAAAGTCTGTGAACCGGGAGTCCTGCAAAAACCCCGGGAGGTTCACAGACTTAGATTCACTATTCAGAAAAAATACCCTTCTGTCACTGACCTGGTGCTCCTCACACCAATAAAAGCCGGTGCCCTCCCCTGTGAGTGCCTTTGCCATTGCAACGAAATGAGCGGGGAATGGCTTCCGGCGGTCTCCCTCACACAATACCCGCCATGGATCCAACTCAACCGTGGACCCCAACGACGAAATGGCCGCGTTTTTCTGACACACAATACCACCATGGATCCAACTCAACCCCCATTGTGAACACCAGGTAAATCAAGGCTTCTTCGTTATATCAAACCTCAAAAAAGTCTGTGAACCGGGAGTCCTGCACAAACTCCGGGAGATTCACAGACTTCGGGTCAAACTCACCACTTTGTTCAGCCAGACATCTTCATACACAACAAAACAAATAAAACTATGCGTGCTTCTCACCTGTGTTAAAACAACTTGTCCAACAAGGTTTTGATTTTCTCCCAGTCAGAAGGGTGACACTTGCCCATATACCTGTGAAATGCTCTGATCGGAGCATAATCAATTTTGGAAACACGTGCGGTCGTGGGAACGATCAGTCCATATTCTTCCCACCCTTCGAGAACGAAATCAAACTTGTTCCTTGGCGGGCGTGAGGTGCAATGAACGATGATCGCGGAGTTGTCGATATACTTTCCCACAATAATGGCCGGCCGCACTTTCATTTCCCATTTTTCCTGCCCATTTCCCGATCCTTTCGAATTTTCAAACGCGACGCGAACCAACCAAATGGCCCCTTGAGAGAATTTGCTCATAGATGTCGTCTTCCGGATACCATTCGTCTTCTGTGATGTGAATCGCGTCTTTCGGCTGTTGGTCATTCGGGAGAAATTTGGTTTGATCCAAACGGCGTCCTTCAAGCCAATCATCCATACGCCGTTTCAATATTTTCATTGTACCAGCTCCCGGAGCTGACGGAATTCTTATTTCTATTATAAAGCATCCGGATTGATTTTTACACCTCCTGTCCGCTTTTTTACAGAAAAGAAAAGGCCCGACAGGCCTCTGTGGCAATCCATTTTTCAGTGATTCGCTTCAATTATGTAATGATCTCGTCAGCAAGAGACGGGACCCGTCGCCACGGGTCCCGTCTTGACCGAATATTACTTGGGGCCGTTCCGATCTCCGTGGTTGCGGTCGGACTTTCCTTTTTCCAGCCAGTACACCAGCAGGACTTGACTCAGGATTTCAAACCAGTCTTTGGCCTCCTGGTATACCTCCAGAATCAGGTCCCACACAATCCTCACTCCCTTTCCTGTCACTGCTTGAACAGCAGCTACTTCGCTCATGCACATTTCGGGACAAAGCCTGATGTGCATAAGCAATCACCCACCGGATAAGCGAAAGTAGCGATCTGGATGCGTGACAGGAAGAGGAGTCATGATGCGGGTGTTTGAAAAGCCGACCTTTGTCGCGTCTCGCAATTGAAATTATATCATAAAATCTGAATACACAGTATAGTCGGTGCCTTTTACTCCCAGAATGACCAGCAAAGCAGTCTATTTTCTCAGAATCCCCAATCTCAATCCGAAACAATTTGATTTTTACTCCGGCGAACATGAAATCACAATTGCCCAATTTGGGCGAGAATCCCCGGGAAAATATGAAATTGATAAAAAAATCGGATTCGGAAAATGGGACAATAAATTTCATGTAACTTATTGATATGAAAATGATATTGCATTATACTGTAACTGAGTGAAGAAATTCAGCAAATTCTGTTTTCGGTGTGTATCATACGGATCACCAAGCACTCCTTGGAAAGGATCCGTATTTACATGCGGTTTGTTGTTTCCATTTTTCAAAAATGAGCACGAAGCCTTCTCCCCGGGAGACTCGGTGCTCCAGTGCGGTTTGCTTTCACCTCAAGTAATGTTGCGGCCATTACTTGAGGAAGTCGTTGATCATCACCACAAGATCAATGAGTTGGATAACATGGGTGGCCTTCAGCGCGGTGAGCCATCCATGTTTTCTTTTTGCTTTGACTTTTTCGGCCACCGTTATCCCCCCTTTTTTTTCGGAATAAAAAGGGAGATGCAAACCGCCCATCTTTCTTTCAATTTTTTAAACACGGAATTTTTCGTTTTTTTCGGGAATGATAAGTTTTTCACTTATTCGGGCCCATCGACAGATCTGCTTTCAACCCCTGCAAAGGGAAGTGGCTGATTCTTTAACAATCAGACATCGGACAGGTATTTGGTGATGCTCCGTTTCTTGACGCAAAAAGCAAATGTACATTTGGTATGATTTCACCTATTTTCAGGATACAACAAAAGAATCAGAGGCGCAATATTTTGTTGTGAAGTTTTTTAATTTTCACTAACTTTCAATCGAATTTCGGTTGGATTGCTTTATATTTCTTTGGTTTATTTATATCCGTTGACGGGCCGATTCAAACAAACCGGGCACCATTTGGCTCCCCTGGAGCTGTCACGCTGCCGCTTCAATGAATGCACATAATAAGAGAGGAATGCAAAATCGCATGCCTCTCATTTTTTGGAATCTTTAGTTGGTGCGAACATCAGCTCTCCAAGACGGAGAGGCTTTGTGTTCACCAGGGATTAGCTTGAACACCCAGTCCGGGAAGCAACCGGTGGAACTGACGCGGCACTTTCAGTTCCATCCTGAATGCACCTCTAATTTTGTTTGAGAACAAGATTGTTCGTGATCTTGGTTTTAATTCCAGCATGGATCCAACTCAAACCATTTTTCCGTGTAAGAAATTTTGGATTGCCAATGCCCTTTCAATTCCACTATGGATTCAATTCAAACCCAATAGGCTGGCCAAACCTTAGGCCCTTTAATTCCACTATGGATCCAACCAAACGGTTGGGGCGTTTCTGTATGGGAAGATGGTGTATTTCTTTCAATCTGAGTGAACAAAACAGTGAGGTATGTTCAATGACTCGTGCGATGAAAACGGTAATTGAGAGACTGAAAAACGATCTGATGTTTGCGACCGAGTATCTGAACGATCCGCGATCCGCTCTTCAAGGATATGACTTGGCACGCGAAAAATATCAGGCATTGATTGCACGGAGTAACTATTATGACTTTATCTCAAGGGCGTATAAAGTCGCCCAGGGAGTCAGGCCAACTGTCTCTGAATTGGTAACCATCTTTCAGGAAAAGGGGATGAAGAACCCAGGCTCCAATGCGATGCTTTAATATTTTGACTCGTTACGAGGGCAAACCGATTTTCAAGGAGGGCATTAATTATTTTCCACCTTTAAATCCTGTGCCGGGGCATGACATATATTCCATTGGGGCCATTTTGTATACGCTTCTCTCCGTTAGCCTACTTAAACTTTTTGAAGATCATCAGAAAGGAGTTCAACAATCGAAACCTTCAAAAAGCATGGGAACGATCAGAGTTGCCGAGTGATGTCCCGTCCAGGTTTATAGAGATCCAGGAAAAATGCCTTTGTTCTGATTGCCGAAAACGATATCGTCGGGTTGATCATTGGAGAGACCCGAGGTTTTTGCAGGGGAGTTGATGATATGCGATATACTACTTCGCTTGAAGGAATTCTTCCTGAGCACTTGGATGGAGGTTTTTTTGACGGATGGCCAAACAAGCCAACTCCCGAAGTCCATTTGAAAATCCTTCGAGGAAGCTGGAAAGTGGTATTGGCAGTCGATGAAGATTCCGGGAAAGTGGCGGGTTTCATCAATGCCGTCAGTCGCATTTTGTCGGCGTACATCCCCTTGCTCGAGGTATTGCCGCAGTATCGAAACCGGGGAATCGGAACGCAATTGGTCCAACTCATGCTGGATGAGCTGAACATGCTTTACATGGTGGATTTGTTGTGTGATGAATCGTTGCGGCCGTTTTACGAAAAACTGGGGATGAAACCGGCAACGGGCATGATGATTCGAAATTACAAGCGACAATCTGGCATATAGAAGGTTTGCGCCGCAAACTATCTATGCCGAAAGGAGAGGGGAACCCCCTCTCTTTTATTTTACCTGACAGGAAAGCTGATCCTCCCGACGATCTGGAAGGCGGGACGGAACCACAGGGTAGATTCCACATCCCAGCCGACGAAGAAACCATATCGGTTTTCCCGGATCCCGTGATCCGTGAGATGCAGCGCGTCCCAGTCCCGGCTGAGACGTTCGAAATCCAACGTGGGAAGGATTTCGCTGGTCAGCCGATACTCGTCGAATCCACTATGGATTCAACTCAAACGCTTCAAACGGAAATGAACCACCACGGGAAAATCCCTTTCAATTCCACCATGGATCCAACTCAAACGGACCTTTCCCACACGGTTCGGCAGAAACTGAAGCTCTTTCAATTCCACCATGGATCCAACTCAAACCCTATTGTGAACGTCAGACAAATCAAGGCTTTTCCATTATACCAAACCCCAAAAAAGTCTGTGAACCGGGAATCCTGCAAAAACCCCGGGAGGTTCACAGACTTCGATTCAATATTCAGAAAGGATACCTATAGGTCAAGATAGAGGAGGCTTCACACCAATGATAAAGCCGGGGCCATTCCCCGCGAGTGCCTTTGCCATTGCAACGAAACGAGCGGGGAATGGATTCCGGCAACTCCCACCCCCAATGAAAAGCCGGATCCCTCCCCTGCAAGTGCCTTTGCCATCGCAACGAAACGAACAGGGGAAGGATTCCGGCAACTCCCCACGCACAATGAAAAGCCGAAGCCATTCCCTGCGAGTGCCTTTGCCATCGCAACGAAACGAGCAGGGGAGGGCTCCGGCCATCTGATCGTATCACCAGCAGGGGGAAGCCCGGCTTCATTCCCCTCTCCGAATCACCCTCGCCGGATTTCCCGCCGCAAACGCCCCTGCCGGAATGTCTTTGGTGACGACGGATCCGGCACCGACCACGACCCGGTCGCCGATGACGACGCCGGGCAGAATGGTGGTGTTGGCCCCGATCATCACTTCATCCCCGATCACCACGTCCCCCAGCCGGTATTCATCGATCAGGTACTCGTGGGTGAGGATGGTGGTGTTGTAGCCGATGATGGTGTTCCGGCCGATGCGGATGCGCTCGGGATACAGGATGTCCATCATCACCATGAACGCCACGGCCGTTTGTTCTCCCACTTTCATGCCCAACAGCCGCCGGTACATCCAGCGCTTGAGCGGCATGAACGGGACATACCGGGCGAGCACGATCACTAGGGTGTTTTTCAGCACCTTCAAAAACGGGACCGTCCGGTAGATCTGCCACAGGGAATTGCTGCCGGAGACGGGATGGCGCTCGACTCTTCTCACCGTCATCCCCCGTTTCGATCCACGCCCGCCACGTCGAGCAGATCCCGCATGTCTTGGAGGAAATGATCCGGCTCGTACTTGGGAAGCTCTTCGGCATGCAGGCTCCAGGCGACGGCCGCCGAACGCACCCCCGCCCGCCGGGCGGCGATCAGGTCATACCGGCTGTCTCCCACCATCAGGGTCTCTTCCGGTTTTGCGCCGAGCTGCTCCATGGCGTACAGGATCATGTCCGGTTCCGGTTTTCCTTTGAGTCCGTCCCCGAAGCACACCACGGTGTCCATGTAGCGGTCCAGTCCGAACAGTTTGAGCCCCATGTCGACCACCATGCGCCGTTTGTTGGAGACGATGCCCATCACCACCCCGGCCTTGTGAAGAGCCTCCAGGGTCTCCGTCACGTGGGGAAACTCTTTCACGAACCGGTCATGGTTGGCTTCGTTGTGGACATGGTAGGTCTTCACCATGTCCTCCGCTTGGCTCTCGTCAAAGCGGCGCATCTGATCGATCAGCGGCTCTCCCATGATGGCCAGCACGTCCTCGCGCGTGTACCGGCCCGGGCAATGGGTTTCCAGCGTGTGCATGAACGATTGCAGGATCAGCTCGTTGGTGTCGATCAAGGTTCCGTCGAGATCAAACAGGATGACCCGGTACTTCAAGATGGTTCCTCCCCTGTGTTTGCCGCTTTGTGTTTCCCGCTCGCGACTTCTTTCGCTTTGTTCTCTTCCGTCTCGTCCGTCGATGCGTCCGCCGCCTCTTCGCTCTCTTCTTCAAGCACAACATCGTCGGGCACATCCGCGTATCTGACGATCGCATCCTTCTTGGTTCGGCGAATCACGATCAAGACGATTCCCAACAGGACCAGCAGCACGCTGACCAGCTGGGCCGTCCGGATGTTGCCGCCCTCGAGCACACCGGGTTCGAAGAGGAGGTTCATCGGTGACCACAATGCGGCCAGGAGTCCCTCCAACCACGTCGGACCGTTGAAGGCCAGGCTGTCCGTCCGGAGTCCCTCGATGAAAAATCGACCGAGCGAATACCAGGCGAGATACGAGAAGAACATCTCCCCTCGCAAGGGATTGAGCCTCCGCAGGCCGAGCAAAAGGAGAAAGCCCGTCAGGTTCCAGAGCGATTCGTACAGGAAGGTGGGATGATGGTACGCGCCGCCGATGTTCATCTGCTCGATGATCCAGTCGGGTAGGGCGAGACCTTCCAAAAACTCACGGCTCACTTCTCCGCCGTGCGCTTCCTGGTTGACGAAATTGCCCCAGCGGCCGATCGCTTGTCCGAGAATGATGCTCGGTGCGGCGATGTCGGCCATCATCAGGAAGGGCAGCCGGTGCTTCCTCACGTACAGCCAACCGGCGAGAAACGCACCGAGCAATCCTCCGTGGATGGCCAGTCCTCCCTTCCAGATCGCCGGGATGTCCGCGGGATGAACCGCGTAATACTCCCACTCGAACGCAACGTACCAAAGCCGGGCACCGATGATGGCGGAAGGAAGGACCCAGATCATCATGTCCAGAAACGTGTCCCCGTGCATTCCCAGCCGTTCCGTCTCACGGGTGGCGAGCCACAGTCCGAGCAACGCGGCCGTTCCCAGAATGACGCCGTACCAGTGCACCGAAAGCGGCCCGAGCTTGAATGCCACCGGATCGATGGCCAGTAGGTGATGCATGCGTGTGTTCCTCCCTCTTTGTGCCAGAAAATTTTCGGGAAAATCGCCGGGAAATGATGGCCCGGGAAAACGCAAAAAAACGATCACGAAGGATGACAACCCTCATGTTCCGGTTTGCGCCGCAACCTGCCCGCGACCCCTTGTCCGCTTTTCACGGACGGGCGGAAAGTTGCGGCGATCCCGCCGGTTCATTCGGGGGCGGCATCCGCTCACGACCCCATTGTACCCCAAAAAATTTCCGCTGAAAAACGCGCTTTTCATTCCTTTTAAAAATAATTTTCTGAATAGTATCAAGGAGATAGACACGAAATATCAGATTCATTACAATAATGTATACAAATGGACGGAGGGATTTCTGTTGATCGCCATCCAGCTTTCGGATGAATACCGTCTCGCGAAACGTTACGATTGCATGGAATGCGGCCTTGAAGACGGCATGTTGGTGATCGGAAACCGGGGATATTGCGCCACCCCGGGCTGTGTCCATCACGAACCGATTCAGTTCGTCTGTTTTCCTCACTGGAGAAAACCGAAAGCCAGCCGGGCAAACCGGGAAATCTTCCTGAACGGTTGAAAGCCCCTTCCGAACCTGCGTCGGGAGGGGCTTTCGTTTGGCTCAGTCATCATCCGATTCTTCCATCGCTTCGCTCAGCTTCAACGTGAATTGCTGGGCCGCGTTGTATCCGAGCCGCTTCAGCCGGAAGTTCATCGCAGCCACTTCGATGATCACCGCCAGATTTCGTCCGGGGCGAACGGGAATGGTCAGTCTCGGAAGCTCGGTGTCCAGGATGCGGATCTTTTCCTCATCCAGACCCAACCGGTCGTATTGCCGCTTCTCCTGCCAGGCTTCCAGATGGATGACCAGGGAGATTTTCTTTTTGTCCCGGACGGCACCCGCCCCGAACAGGGTCATCACGTTGATGATGCCCAGACCGCGGATCTCGAGCAGATAGCGGATCAGTTCGGGGGCATGTCCCGTCAGGGATTCGCCCGTCTGGGTGATCTCCACGGCGTCGTCGGCCACCAGCCGGTGTCCGCGCTTCACCAGTTCCAGAGCCGTCTCGCTCTTGCCGATGCCGCTTTTGCCGGTGATCAGCACGCCGATGCCGTAGACATCGACCAGCACGCCGTGAACGGTGGTGCTGGGCGCCAGATGACGCTCCAGCCAGTTGGTCACTTTGCTGGCGAATTTGGTGGTGGACAGGGACGTGCGCAGGACGGGCACCTTCTTTTCCTCGGATGCCTGGACCAGCTCTTCGGGCACCTCCAGTCCACGCGTCACCACGAAACAGGGGATTTCCGGATGACAGAGCCGTCTGAGCCGGACATCGCGAAGTCCGGGGGTGAGCTCCTCGATGAAGGAAAGCTCGGTCTTGCCCAACAGCTGCACGCGCTCCACCGGATGAAATGTGAAAAAACCGGCCAGTTCCAGTCCGGGCCGGTACATGTCCGCCACCGTGATCTCCCGTTCCAGCTGATCCCACCCGGAGATCACTTCCAGATCAAAACGGCGCACCAATTCCTTCAGCGTCACTTTTTTGCTCATGATCCCGATTCTCCATGACCCCCGACTCCGGGATGGGCCCGGGGCCGGGGATCGGCGTTTTTCTCACAATACCGTAAGTTCCGTTTCCTTGTCAAAGATGTGGCATTTGTTCATGTCGAGCGCCAGCTTCAGCTCCATGCCGGGGCCGTAGAGGGTCCGTGCGTTGACCCGGGCGGTGAGCCATTTGTCGCCGAATCCGTGGACGTAGAGATACATCTCCGATCCCATGTTTTCGGCCACTTCCACTTTGGCGTCGAACACGCTGTCCGGAGAAGCCTCGATGAAGGCCGGTTCGTCATGGACCGCTTCCGGACGGATGCCGAAGATGACTTCCTTGCCAACGACCTCTTTTTCACGCAGCGTGCGGGCGCGGCCGGCTGGGATTTTCACCTTGGCTCCCTGCGTTTGGAAGTACACGTCTCCGCCTTCCTCGATCAGTTGCCCTTCGACGAAGTTCATCGACGGGGATCCGATGAATCCGGCGACGAACATGTTGGCCGGCTTGTTGTAGATGTCCGTCGGGGTGGCCACTTGCTGCACCACGCCGTCCTTCATGACGACGATCCGGTCGCCCATCGTCATGGCCTCGGTCTGGTCGTGGGTGACGTAGATGACGGTGGTGTTCAGCCGTTGATGCAGTTTGCTGATCTCGGTGCGCATTTGCACGCGGAGCTTGGCATCCAGGTTGGACAGCGGTTCGTCCATCAGGAAGACTTGGGGCTCACGGACGATGGCGCGACCCAGGGCCACGCGTTGCCGCTGACCGCCGGACAGCTGCTTCGGCTTGCGCTCCAGCAGGTGTTCGATGTCCAGGATTTTGGCCGCTTCCTTGACGCGTTTGTCGATTTCATCCTTCTTGAACTTGCGCAGTTTCAGACCGAACGCCATGTTTTCATAAACCGTCATGTGCGGATAGAGGGCATAACTCTGGAACACCATGGCAATGTCCCTGTCTTTGGGCGGAACGTCGTTGACCATCTTGTCCCCGATCCAGATCTCTCCCTCGGAGATTTCCTCCAACCCCGCCACCATCCGCAGCGTGGTCGATTTCCCGCAACCGGACGGACCGACGAGCACGATGAATTCCCGGTCTTGGATGTCCAGATGAAAATCTTTGACGGCGGTCACGTTGCCGTACCGTTTGTAGACGTGATTCAGCTTGACCTGTGCCAAGGGGATTCCCTCCCGAATTCATGATCCGCATGAGTGCTTGCAACTGCATTGTACCGGTTTTCCCGGATGTGGCGCCATGTGCGGGCTGCACAAAAAAGAAGGCGGATCATTGCACAGGTTGTCCAAACCCGCCGTCCCGGTCCCCGCCTTCGGCCCGGAGCAGCAGCAACCACAACTTGGCGACGACCGCATCGTCAAAGGAGCGCACGTCCAGCCCGGTCTCCTGGCGAAAGCGCTCCAGCCGGTACAGCAGCGTGTTCCGGTGCACGAACAGGTTGCGCGCGGCTTCACTCACGTTGAGGTCATGCCGGAACAAGGTCTCGAGCGTCCGGTCCAACCCGGGAATCACCTCGACCGTTTCCGGGGGGAACCGCCGGAGGAAGGCACGCACCGCATCGGGCGGCAGGGAAGCGACCAATTTTTCCGTTTCCCACTCCCACATGCCGGTCACGGCCCGCGGTCCGGAAAACCTGTCGGAAAGACCGGGCAACCTTCCCAGTTCCGCCAGCAGCTCTCCTGCTTCTTCCGCGGAAGAGACCGGCGGGGACACGAACAGGCGCACGCGCCTGCCCGCTTCGCTGGTCACCGCTTCCGCCCATCCCTCCGCCGCCTGGATCAGCGATTGCCGCAGCGAACCGTCTCTGTCCTCCCCGGCTTCGACCAGCACCGACACCGGCACCATCAGGACCCGCAGAGACTCCCCGGCGGAAACGATCCAGGGATCCCCTTCCGCGAAATACGCCCGGGCCACTTCCGCCAGATCTTCGTCGAAGCGGTTAGACACCGATCCGTGAATTTTCATCAATAGGATCACCCGCCGGTTCCAGGGGCGCGCCCGGAACTCGGAAGAGGGAGGGACCGGGCGGCCGGCCAGACATTGCTTCACCCATTCGGCAAACGCATCTCCGGCCGTTTCCGGGGCATCGATGCCGGCTTCCAACAGCCAGGCCAACATGTTCCGTTCCCGGTCGGTCAGGGGTTCTTCCGCGCGCACGAACGCCCCCGAAGGCAGACGAAACAAGGAGGTTTCTTCTTTTCCGCCGGCCCGTTCCGCCGGACGGAGCCGGATGCCGAGGCGGCGGTGGATCCGTTTCAGCCATTCCCGTTCCGTACCCGTCATGAATGTTTCTCCGTCCTTTCCAGTCACGCGAAAAAGCGGCGCTTCCCCGTCCGGGAGCGCGCCGCGGAAAAAATCAGTCCGTGAACAGTTCGGACAACCATGCGGCCCCCGCCACAACCAGCCCGCCGAGGAAGGCCGCGATGAATCCGTTCACCTCAAAACCGTTCACGAACACGCTGGCCAACCAGAACAGAAACGCGTTGATCACCAGCGTGAACAGTCCCAGCGTCAAAATGGTGATCGGCAGCGCGAGCAACTTCAGGACCGGCCGCACCACCAGGTTGATCAGGCCGAGAACCACGGCCGCGACAAACGCCGTCTTCCAACTGTCCACCTCAATCCCCGGAATGAACCGGGAAGCGAGAACCACCGCCACCGTCGTGGCGACGAGTCGGATCAGAATGCCCATCCGAGTGAATCTCTCCTTTGCTGTGTGGTTTGACGCATGATGAGTCCGGTCAGAAACGATTCCTCCTGAATGTTGCGGCGATTCGTGTGCGGGCTCACTGTTTCTCTTTCCGCTGCGGAGGCGATTCAAACACGAATTTTCGCGCCGGGCCATGTTCACCCGTTTCTCATTCATTATAAATTTTGGACAAACCGGAGGGCAAACAGCCGGAAAGAGCCCGTCGGGGAAAAGTATCCGGGCAGCATGACACAAAACGGGAGCCGGATGCGAATATATGATGACAGGAGAAGGATTCCGGGAGATCCTGAAGAAAAGGGAACTGGAATATACCGGCAACCGTCGTTGCTGACAGGGTGGAGGAGAGTTGACGCGATGATCCGGAAAATCGCCTGGCTCCTGATCGCGATCGGAGTCGTGATGTTCGGCTACAATGCCCTGGAATGGTGGGGACAGGCCAGCATCGCCATCATCGACCCCAAAACGGCCGTGGCCATTTCGGACCAATGGGATGACACCACCCCTCTCCCCATGTTGGAAGAAGGGATCAAGCAAAACCTGCCCGAAGCGAAACGCGGCGAAAAAGTGGGAGAAGTGATCCTGCCCCGCATGGGCGCCATTCTTCCCATCGTGCGCGGCACGGATGAAAAATCGCTCAAAAAAGGCGTCGGCCTCTACGAAGGACACGGAACGGTCAAGCCGGGAGAAACCGGACACGTGGTTCTGTCCGGCCATCGCGACACCGTGTTCCGGGGACTCGACAAGCTGAAACCCGGGGACAAAATCTTCGTCAAGTACGGAACGAAACTGTTCACCTACCAATTCCGCAAATCCTGGATCACTCATCCGGATGACCGGACGGTGATCGTTCCCCATGAACAACCGGTGTTGTCCCTGACCACCTGCTATCCGTTCGACTATGTCGGGGACGCTCCGGAACGGTACATCATCCGGGCGGAACTGGTCAAAGCGGAAGACGCCCGGGACTGACGGACGGATGCATGCACGAAACGGCGCGGGTCGATGGAAACCCGCGCCGTTTTTTGTCCCCCGATCCGGAACGGCTCATCGGATTGAGCCCGCTTCTTGCTGATAAATCCTCCGGATGATTTCCTCGATGTCCGGTTCCTCCATGCGAATGTCCACGATTTCCCCCCACTGCCCCACCGCTTTCAGAATGCGGGGAGCCGGGATTTTGGCCCGGTCATACCAGACGGTGACCCGATGGTCGGTCACTTCCACTTTTTCGGCCGATGCCAGGGACTTGACGGAGGGAGGCATCCGGAAATCGGCCCGGACCGCACTGGGAAGTCCGATCATGGCCCGCAGTTCTTCCATCTTTCCGTCCAGGAGAATCGTTCCGTGATGAATGACGATCACCCGCTCGCACAGAGCCTCGATGTCATCCATGTCATGCGTGGTGAGCAAAATGGTCCGTTTGTCCCTCTCCCGCGTCTCCCGCAAGAATTCCCGGATCCGCTTCTTGGCCACCACGTCCAGCCCGATGGTCGGCTCGTCCAGCAGCAGGACGGGCGGGTCGTGCAAGAGCGAAGCGGCCAGATCAGCCCGCATCCGCTGCCCCAACGACAGCTTCCGGACCGGTGTCTCGAGGAACTCACCGATGCCCAGCAATGCATCGTATTTCTCCAGAAATCTTTTGTACGACGGCTCATCCACCTTGTACATCCGGCGAAGAATTTCGTAGGAATCGCGGAGAGGCAGATCCCACCACAGCTGCGTGCGCTGGCCGAACACGATTCCGAACAATCGCGCCAACTTGCGGCGGTCTCTTTGCGGATCGAGTCCCTGAATGCGAACCGTTCCCGACGTGGGATGCAGAATGCCGGCCAACATCTTGATCGTGGTCGATTTGCCGGCGCCATTGGGACCGATGTATCCGACACATTCCCCCCGTCCGATGCGAAAAGAAATGCCGCTGACCGCCCGTTTCACTTCCGCATCCCCGGAAAACAGCGCGCGAAACGCCCCGATCACCCCGCTTCCGGACCGGCGGATCCGGAATTCCTTGACGAGGTTGTTCACTTCGATCATCCCTGTTCACCTCAGCTTCCGGTACTGTGATAATGACGGATGCCGACATTCCAACACTTCAAGGCCAATCCGAACGCAGCCGCCGCAAAAACGGGAGACAGGACGGGGGCCAGCCAGGTGCCGCCCTTGCCGAGCAAACAGACCATCGGCCAGTAGTTCATGAATGCAATGGGAATCAGGGAGAAAAAGAGAGCCTTGAGCCAACCCGGGTAGACGGACAGAGGAAAATTGGCGGCAGTGAACGGCGCATAGATGGTGAACGGCTGAAATTCTTTGATCCGTTTCGCCCAAAACCCGACGGTGGCCGTCACCAGCGAGAGCGCCATCCCGATGAGTAAGCCCGACATCACGGCGATCGGCAAATACAGGAGCACGTTCCACGCCGTCTCCGCCGGCAGACGGGTCAAGGAAAAGGCCAGGATCAGAACCCCTTGGGCGATTCCGCCCAACCGGTTGAGATCCGGATGACGGGACAACAGCAGGACCAACGGGGAAACCGGGCGGATGAGCAGTTGATCAAACTCCCCTTCCACCATGTATTTGTCAAAGTGGTGCAATTCGGATGCAATCAGGCGAAACAACGACAACGAGATCGTGGAAACGGCGTACAGCACCCCCACTTCCTCGATCGTCCAGCCCCGGACGTCCCGGAAGCGAAGCAGGATCACCGCCAAAAGCAGATAATCCACGGCCATGATCATCGCCGTCGCCAAGGAGGAAACCAGAAAATCGGTCTTGTACTGCATGCGCGCCCGCAAGCTGGCCTTGAGCAGATAGAACCAAAGGCCCATGGCATCTCACCCTCCCTGAATCTCCAGCTTCATCCTGGCCCGCCGGGTGACCCGCAGATTGAGCAGGGCGAGCACCACGCACCAGGCGACCTGAAGCCACATCATGTCCGGACTCCCTTTTCCCAGCCACACTTGGGCGGGGATGTACAAAATGCTTGCAAACGGCAAATACAGAATGACCGACGCCAGAACTTCCGGAAACAGATCGATCGGCACCAGTTGCCCGCCCAGTCCGAACAGAAGCGTGTGGTAGGTCAGGTGTGCCCACCGGATTTCCACCGTCCAGCAAGCGGTGATGCCGATCAAATAATTCATGTTGCTGTTGATCCAGGCCGCAAGAAGAACCGAGACTGCGGCCCATACGGCCTCCGTCGCCGAGCCCGGCACATGAATCCCCGTGGTCAGGGCGAACACCAGCGCCAGCGGAAGCGATCGGTGCAGCAGATTGTAGGCAAGCCGCCCCGCTTCCTGACTCAGCTTCATCCCGTAAAACGAAACGGGGCGCGCCATCTCCAGGCTGATCGCTCCGGTCCGCACCGCACGGTCGATCTCCAGTCCCGGAGTGGTGAATGTGGCCACCCACAACAGGCTTTGCATGAACGCCATGTAGTGCAGCATCTCCTCCACCCGGTACGGGCTGACGTGTTCCTTGCCCGCCAGCACCCCCACCCAGATTCCCATGTACACGAACCCGAAGATGGCGCTGCCCAAATTGTTGATGATGTGGGAGAGACGGTATTGCAGGTGGATCGCAAACCCTTTTTTCGCCAGCTCCCAGTAAACCATCGATTCCCTCCTTCCTGATTCAGGGAAAAATTGCGATGGATTTTTAATCATACTTGAGACTTCGACTTTTTTGAACCTTTTTTCCATCAAAAAAAGAGGGCGGGTTACGCCCTCACATGTAACTTGTCCCGCCCTCCGTCCGGCTGAACCAAAACAGCGAAAATTTTTCGGCAACATCAATAGCTGTCATGGACGGAAGCACGGATCATTCCCTTGTAATAGTACCCGGACTCGCTGTCGCGAATGTCCACGTGATAGGTACCCGGTTTCATGTTGGTGAATGTGGCTCCCCATACATCATGAACCAAGGGGTCATCCAGATTCTTGTACGCGGTGCAGTTCCCCGTGCTTGCGTTGCAAAGTCTGGCGCTCAAATATTGGCCATGATACCTCGTGGATTGCCCGGTGGCAATGTTGACCCGATAAATATCCCACGTGTTTATGTCCACGTCATTGTCGACGCTGTCAGTGGTAATCGTCAGTTCCCATTTCCCGTCTTCCGTCTGCCAGGAAGCCGGACCAAAGTCTTTGTGAGCATAAGCCGACGGTGCAAACGGAACGCTGAACAACACTCCGAATACGACCAGGACCGAGAAAAATTTTTTGGTCATGCAAAATCCTCCTCAGCAGAGATCAAGAAAAATACTGATGTTATGTATGATCAATAATATATGATTTTATGATATTATTCAATACACATTGAAATTTTCTCAATAATACAAAGGAGTGTGTTTGCCGCCGATTTGCGTCTCTCCCGGAAACATGAAAGGCGGGGAGAAATTCTCCCCGCCCATCGTCATGACTCGAGCTGGCGCTCAGCCATGGAGACAAGACGTTTCACCATCTCTCCACCCACGGAGCCGTTGGCCCGGGCGGACGTATCCGCACCGAGTTCGACCCCCATTTCCCGGGCGATTTCTTCCTTCATGGATTCGAGTGCCCGTTTCGCCTGAGGGACAAGCAGGCGGTTTCTCCCGGCCATGTCAGACCACTCCTTTTCCCCATGGATGGGGATGATTTCCGTCTTGTACGCGATAGTATGAACCCATTTCGCCACTTTCATGAAAGACTTGCGAAACCGACGACGCTCCTTCCGTCTCCCGCGGCTTCCCGGCATCCTTTCGTTTGGGATCCCGCCGACGGGGGAAAGGAGAAGGCGGCGGGATTCCAAAGATTTCGACGAAAAGCGATCCCGCATAATTGACAGACAAGGGGCGATTCCCGTGAGAGTGACGCGAAAAAACCCGGAATGCGTGGCGGGGCCGATCGGCGCGTACACCCACTTGACCGTGGTGCCGAAAAACGCCGATCTCCTGGTGCTGTCCGGACAGGTGGGCAACGATCCCGAAGGAAACATGCCGGAAGACGTGGAGGCACAATTCCGGAATGCCCTGAGGAACATTCTCGCCATTTTGGACAGCGAAGGAGTCTCCGCGGACGGGATCATCAAGATCAACATCTGGTTGACGGAAAAGATCGACTGGAGCCGTTTCAAAGAGATCTGGAGCGAATTTCACGGAGGGACTCCGCCGGCCATGACGCTCGCCTTTGTGGAATCGCTGGCGCTTCCGCAGTTGAAAGCGGAAGTGGAAGCCTGGGCGGCAAGGTGGTGATGCCTGCTCCGGGAACAAGGGACCGGTCGGGATTGCCGGTTCCACGCATGGCGTGATTTCATGCGCCGATCAAAAAGCCGCCCGACGCGGTTCGGGCGGCTTTTCGCCGTTTCAGCCCACGGACTGGATCCGCAGCTGCTGATCGGCAAACTCCCGGTACATCGGATGCGTCCGGTACAGTTCGTCATGGGTTCCGACACCGGTGACGCATCCTTTGTCCAGAAAGACGATCTTGTCCGCATCCACCACGGTGGACAGACGGTGCGCAATGACCAGGGTGGTGCGTCCCTTCATCAGGTTGTTCAGCGCTTTCTGCACTTCAATCTCCGATTTGCTGTCCAGGCTGGACGTGGCCTCGTCCAACATCAGGATTCTCGGATTCCTGAGCAGCGCGCGCGCGATGGCGATCCGCTGCCGTTGGCCGCCGGACAGCTTCAAGCCCCTCTCTCCCACCTGCGTCTCGTATTTCTCCGGCAACGCTTCGATGAATTCCTCCGCATACGCCATCTTGGCGGCCCATTTGTATTCTTCTTCGCTGACCTCCCGGTCCAGTCCGTAGCAGATGTTTTCACGGACGGTTCCCGAGATCAGGGGGCTTTCCTGCGAAACGTATCCGATCTGCTTCCGCCAGGAGGACAGTGAGAAATCGGCGATCGAATCATCCCCCAGACGGATGCATCCTTCCTGCGGCTCATAGAAGCGTTCCATCAGCGCAAAGAAGGTGGTTTTGCCGCTGCCGCTGGGGCCGACAATGGCGGTCACCTCTCCGGCTCCGACGGTGAAACTCACGTCTTTCAACACCGGTTCATCCGGCCGGTAGCCGAAGGTGAGATTCTCCACCGTGATGGGCAGGTCGGCATTTGCGACCTCCTTGCCGGTTTCCCTGTCTTCTTCCTCGTTGCCGAGCATTTTGACAATCCGTTCCGTGGCACCGACGGTCTTCTGCAGCTGCGTGAAGAAACCGACCATTTGTCCGACCGGCATCACAATCTGGAACAGATACATGATGAACGCGACCAGATCGCCGGCCGTCAAGGCGCCGGAAGACACGCGCATGCCGCCGTATCCGAGCACCACGACCAGCAGCAGGGTCATCACCAACCCCATCGAGGGGCCGATCCACGCCAACACTTTGCCTTCACGAATTCCGAACTTCAGCAGGTTGTCGATGCGGAACAAGCCGCTTTGGTATTCCACCCGTTCCGCGTTGGATGATTTGACCAGGCGGATTTCCGAAAGCACTTGGGCCAGTTCGCCGGAAAAGCGGGCGGTTTCATCCTGAACCGACTTGGCAATCCGGTGCATTCTCCGGCCGAGCGGCATCATGATCAGGAGCGTGACCGGCACGGCGGTCAACATCACCGTGGTCATCCGCCAATCGAGGATGAGGAGAATGATGATCGATCCAACAATGGAAATCAGACCGTTGACGAAGTTGGTCAGATGATCGGAGATGAGAGATTTGATCACGCCCGTGTCATTGGTCATGCGGCTGACCGTGTCTCCCGTGGGATGTTCGTCATACCAGGAAACGGGGAGGCGAAGCAATTTGTCCCACAAGCGTTCCCGCAAGCGGGCGACCAGCTCCTGACCGACCCGGTTCAAGAGGTAAATCGACAATCCCCCCGCGGCCGATTGGACGACAAACGCCACCACCAGCGCGCCGATTTTCCACGGATCCAGCGAAGAGAGCGAAAAATGGTTCACCAGGTTTTTCGTCAGCAGCGGAACCACAAGTCCCGCCAGGGTGTTGACCAAGCTCAGGCCGAGAGCCGTGGCCAACATCCATTTGGACGGACGGGCCTGCCGAACCAACCGGAACAGCGGTTTCCACCCTCCCGCCACCTCTGGTTTCTTCTCCATCAAACGGATTTCCCCCATTTCTTGTTTGACAAGTGGTGCAACCTTTCATAAATTCCCCGGACGGCCCCGGGCCAAAACGTGAAAAGGGGTTCGCCGTCCCGCGGGCATATGAACAGCCGAAAAACCGGAGACGAATCCCGTTGATCGTCTCCGGCCGTGCATTCGGAAGTTTCCGTTCCGGTCCGGCGATCCGCGTTGTTGGATCCCGTCACGCCGGTCCGGAACCCCGAAACGCCTCCCGTCACAAGTTTTTCCTGTTATCCATGAACTTCTTCCACTTCCCGGGCGAGCCGGTCCATCCACTCTTGCATGCGCTTCTTGTCCCGCTCCAGGATGGGGGCGAGGAACCGGCCGGTATAAGAGCCCTTGACGGCGGCCACTTCTTCCGGTGTGCCGGCCGCGATCACCGTTCCGCCTCCGCTTCCGCCTTCCGGTCCCAGATCGATGATATGATCCGCGGTCTTGATCACGTCCAGATTGTGCTCGATGACAATCACCGTGTCGCCGTTGTCCACCAGCCGCTGCAGCACTTTCAGCAGACGGGCGATGTCGTCGATGTGCAGACCCGTCGTCGGTTCATCCAGAATGTACAGGGTGCGGCCGGTGCTTCGCTTGTACAGCTCCGAGGCAAGTTTCACCCGCTGGGCTTCCCCGCCGGAGAGCGTGGTGGCCGGTTGCCCCAGTTTCATGTAACCGAGCCCCACATCATGCAACGTTTGCAGTTTGCGTTTGATCCGGGGAATGTTTTCGAAGAATTCGAGGGCATCTTCGACGGTCATCTCCAGCACGTCGGAGATGGTTTTCCCCTTGTAGCGGATCTCCAGCGTGTCCCGGTTGTAGCGTTTCCCCTTGCACTCTTCGCAAGGCACGTACACATCCGGCAGGAAATGCATCTCGATCTTGATGATTCCGTCCCCGCGGCAGGCTTCGCAACGTCCGCCCTTGACATTGAAGCTGAAGCGCCCTTTCTGGTATCCGCGAACCTTCGCTTCCGGCGTGGAGGCGAACACATCGCGGATGTCGTCGAACACGCCGGTGTACGTGGCCGGATTGCTGCGGGGCGTGCGGCCGATCGGGGATTGGTCGATGTTGATGATCTTGTCGAGATGTTCCGTGCCCTCGATGCGATCGTGTTTGCCCGGAACCGTTTTGGCGCGATGCAGTTCACGGGCCAGCCCTTTGAGCAAAATCTCGTTCACCAGCGTGCTCTTTCCGGAACCGGACACCCCGGTGACGCAGGTGAACACGCCGAGCGGAAACTCCACGTCGATGCCGCGCAGGTTGTTTTCCGCCGCGCCGTACACCTTGATCCATTTGCCGTTCGGTTTGCGCCGTTCTTCCGGAACGGGGATGAATTTGCGTCCGCTGAGGTATTGACCGGTCAGGGAGTGCTCATCCTGCATCACCTGCTCCGGTGTGCCGGCCGCCACCACTTGGCCGCCGTGAACGCCCGCTCCCGGTCCGATGTCGATGATCCAGTCGCACGCCAACATCGTATCCTCGTCATGCTCCACGACGATCAGCGTGTTGCCCAGGTCGCGCATTTTCTTCAGCGTGTCGATCAGTCGGTTGTTGTCCCGCTGATGCAGACCGATGCTGGGCTCGTCCAGGATGTACAGCACCCCGATCAGGCTGGAGCCGATCTGGGTGGCCAGACGGATCCGCTGGGCTTCCCCGCCGGACAGCGTACCGGCCGAGCGGGCCAGGGTGAGATAGTCCAATCCCACGTTGACCAGAAACCCGAGCCGTTCGCGGATCTCTTTGAGCACCTGACGGCCGATCTGCATTTCCTTTTCCGTCAGCTCGAGCGATTCGAAGAATTCAAGGGCTTCCCGGATGGACAGCCGGGTCACGTAATCGATGTTCTTGCCGCCGACCAGCACGCTGAGCACTTCCGGCTTCAGGCGCGCACCGCGGCATTCCGGACACGGCCGGGTGGTCATGTAGGATTCCAGCTGCTCCCGAACGAGGTCCGACGACGTTTCCCGGTACCGGCGGCTCAGATGGGCGATCACGCCCCGGAACTGTGTCATCGTTTCCCGGGTGAGGCCGAGGTCATTGGAGTACGTGAACGGGAACGATTCATCGGACCCGTACAGGATGATGTTCCGATGTTCCTCGGGAAGCTCCTGGAACGGGCGGTTCATGTCGATGCCGAAATGGCGGCAGAGCGATTCAAGAAGCTGCGAATACCAGCCGCTTTGCGAAGAAGCCCACGGCTCGATCGCCCCTTCGGCCAGCGACAGGGATTCGTCCGGAATCACCAGCCGGGGATCGATTTCCATGCGGCTTCCCAATCCGTCACAGGAAGGACAGGCGCCGAACGGGCTGTTGAAGGAAAACATGCGGGGCGACAGTTCGTCCAGGCTGAAGCCGCACTCCGGGCAAGCCAGGTTTTGGCTGAACAGCCACTCTTCGCCGTCCACGATGTCGATCAGCACTTCCCCGCCGCTGAGCCCCACCGCCGTCTCCAGGGAATCGGTCAGCCGGGTTTCCACTCCTTCCCGGACGATCAGCCGGTCCACCACCACTTCAATGGTATGTTTTTTGTTCTTTTCCAGCTTGATGTCCTCCGACAGCTCCATCGGTTCCCCGTCGATCCGCACCCGGACGTATCCCTGCCGGGCGATGTCCTTGAGGAGTTTGACGTGTTCCCCCTTGCGCCCCTTCACCAGCGGTGCCATCACCTGAATCCGGGTGCGCTCCGGAAGTTCCATGATCCGGTCCACCATTTGCTGGATGGTTTGCGAAGAAATCGGCGTGCCGTGCACCGGGCAGTGGGGTCTCCCCACCCGGGCATACAGCAGGCGCAGGTAGTCATAGATTTCGGTCACCGTACCCACTGTGGACCGGGGGTTGCGGCTGGTCGTTTTCTGATCGATCGAGATCGCGGGGGACAGGCCCTCGATCACGTCGACGTCCGGTTTGTCCATCTGCCCGAGGAACTGGCGGGCGTAAGCGGACAGCGACTCCACGTAACGCCGTTGCCCCTCGGCATAGATGGTGTCGAACGCCAGCGAAGATTTTCCCGATCCGCTCAGCCCGGTCACGACCACGAATTTGTCGCGCGGTATGGTGACGTCGATGTTTTTCAGGTTGTGCACCCGCGCGCCGCGGATCACGATTTGCTCCTGTGCCATGAAAGATCAGGCTCCCTCCGCTTTCAATTCGATGATGAGATCCCTCAGCTCGGCCGCGCGTTCGAATTGGAGTTCCTTCGCGGCCTGTTTCATCTCTTTCTCCAGCCGTTCGATCAGGCGCTGCCGCTCTTTGCGGGTCATTTTCTTCTCCTTGGCGGTCCGGTACTCGCCGGACGGCTCCGCGGCCTTGACCGCTTCAATGACATCATGCACTTTTTTGCGGATCGTCTGCGGAATGATGCCGTGCTTCTCGTTGTATTCGGTCTGGATGCGACGCCGGCGCTCCGTCTCGTCGATGGCCCTGCGCATGGAATCGGTGACGGTGTCGGCATACATGATCACTTCCCCGTTGGCGTTGCGCGCGGCCCGGCCGATCGTCTGGATCAACGAACGCTCGGAGCGCAGGAACCCTTCCTTGTCGGCATCCAGAATGGCCACCAGCGACACCTCGGGCAGGTCCAGCCCCTCCCGGAGCAGGTTGATCCCGATCAACACGTCGAATTCGCCCAGTCGCAGATCGCGGATGATCTGCATCCGTTCGATCGTCTTGATGTCGGAATGCAGATACCGGACGCGAATGCCCGCTTCCTTGAGATAATCGGTCAGATCTTCCGCCATTTTCTTGGTCAGCGTGGTCACCAACACCCGTTCATCCCGGGCCGTCCGCTTGTGAATCTCGCCGATCAGGTGGTCGATCTGGCCTCGCGTGGGATGAACGGTGATCTTCGGGTCGATCAGTCCGGTCGGCCGGATGATCTGCTCCACCACATCCGGCGCTTTTTCCAGTTCATACGGACCGGGGGTGGCGGAAACGAAGATGATCTGATGGATCTTGCTTTCAAATTCCTCAAACTTCAGCGGACGGTTGTCCTTGGCGGAAGGCAGACGGAACCCGTGCTCCACCAGCACGTTTTTGCGCGCCTGGTCGCCGTTGTACATCGCGTGAAGCTGCGGCAACGTCACGTGGGACTCGTCCACGATGATGAGAAAGTCGTCCGGAAAATAGTCGAGAAGCGTGAACGGGGGCTCGCCGGGCTTCTTGCCGACCAGATGGCGGGAATAGTTTTCGATGCCCGAGCAGAACCCCACTTCCCGCATCATTTCCATGTCGTACCGGGTCCGTTGTTCCAGGCGCTGCGCTTCCAGCAATTTGCCCTGGCTTCTCAACTCCTCCAGCCTCTCCTGAAGTTCGGCTTCGATGTCACGCAGCGCCCGCTGCATCACTTCCTGACCGGTCACGTAGTGGGAAGCGGGAAAGATGGCCACGTGCTCGCGGTCTCCGAGGATTTCCCCGGTGACCACGTCGATCTCCCGGATCCGCTCGATTTCGTCGCCGAAAAATTCCACCCGCACCGCCTGTTCGCTGCGGGAGACGGGGAAGATCTCCACCACGTCCCCCCTGACGCGGAACGTGCCCCGGATGAAGTTGATGTCATTCCGGTCATACTGCATGTCCACCAACCGGCGCAACATTTCGTTCCGGTCCCTTTCCATGCCGACGCGAAGCGACAATACATGCTGCCGGTACTCATCCGGCGATCCCAATCCGTAGATGCAGGAAACGCTGGCGACGATGATCACGTCTCTCCGCTCGAACAACGCGCTGGTGGCGGAGTGACGGAGCTTGTCGATTTCATCGTTGATGGAGGCGTCTTTTTCGATGTAGGTGTCCGTCTGCGGGATATAGGCTTCCGGCTGGTAGTAGTCGTAATAGCTGACAAAATACTCGACCGCGTTGTGCGGGAAAAACTCTTTGAGCTCGCCGCACAGCTGGGCGGCCAACGTCTTGTTGTGAGCGATCACCAACGTGGGTTTGTTCACCCTGGCGATGGTCTGCGCAATGGTAAACGTTTTGCCCGTTCCGGTGGCACCGAGCAGGGTCTGGAATTTCCGGCCCTCCTGAATGCCGCGGACCAGCCGTTCGATCGCCGCCGGCTGATCTCCCATCGGTTGGAACGGGGATTCCAGCTGGAACTTCCGATCCATGGCCGTTCACCTCTTTGGTTGTCATGCAGCCATTATATCACAAGCCTTCCCGACAGCGAACGTCAGTTCCTTCTTTTCATCGTTTTTCTGTTTTCCAGTTTTCCCCTTTTTCTCCTGCATCTCTTCCGCCATCAAGAAAGGGGGCGGCTTTGATTCCGTCCCCCGACACCGCGCCCAGCGCGGTTGTTCCGCTTTCCCCGGGCGACCGGAGAACGCGTGCTCAACCGTCCTCCGTGCCGGTTCCTTTGCGGAAGGTTTTCACTTCCCCGTCCGTCGGCGCTGTGCCGGATGCCTCCGCTCCGGGGTGAGCGGCCGCTTCTTTTCCTCCCTCTTTCGATTCCGCTTGCCCGGAGAGGCCCGACGTGCCGATCACTCCCAGATTCCGCGGATCGTCCTCGTACAGCGTTTTTTTCATGATGTGCCGATCCCCTTGCTCATCCAACACTTCGAGTTTGCACCAGGTTGCGTGTTCGGACATGTGCATCAGTTCATCCACGGTGCGGATGTTCGAGCCGTTGAACCGGACGATCACATCACCGGATTTGATTCCCATGCGCGCGGCCGGTGAACCCGGCAACACCGCCAGCACGCGAAGTCCCCGCTCATCGGAAACATACAGGCGAGGCAAGTTCCGCTCGGTGAACCGGAGCAACCAATGCAATCCTTCATGCCCCGCGACGGCAAAGAATGCGGCCGTCCACACCCAAGCCGATCCCCATTCTCCCAGAGCCGCAAATCCGCACAGCAGGAGTGCATACAAGAAATGCAACGTGGAAACCAGCCGATTTTGGCGGAGAACGGGTCTTGACAGCGTCCGGCTGCCGTAGGCGAGCAACACCGGAACGGCCAGCCAATTCACTCCGTCAAACAGAAGAAGCGGCACCGGCCACATTCCCGTCAACATCCACCCGTAGACGGACTGACCGTCCCTTTCGCGCGTTTGAACGGGATACGCACCGCGAAGTCCGTCCAACCGGATCAAGATCCATTCCGCCAAGTGGAGCAGACCCGCCAGCCACAACCACGGTTCGGCCCGGAATCCGGCGAGCGAACGGATCCATTCGCCTCCCGTTTCCGGGATTCCCGTGACGGAAAGCGTCAGGGAAGCCAAGGAAAGAACCCCCGCGACCGTCCCCAGGCAGGCCAATCTGGGAGTTGCGAGGGACAATACCAGGCTGACTCCCCAGATCCACCACAAATCCTCCCCGCGAATGTCGAAGGACAAGCCCGCAAACAGAAGCGATCCGATCAGTCCGGTCAGCAATCCGGAGAACACCAGGCGAAAAAACAGGATCACGGGCTGTTTGAGAGTGACGCCGAACCTTTTTTTCTCATGACGGGTCACCGCCCAGACCCAGGCCACCAACATCCACAGGGCGATTCCGTATCCCGCAGCGGGGAGAGAAGACACCCAGTCCGTCACCGTTCCCGTCCATTCCGTCCACCACTGCTTCAATCGCTGCTCCCTCCCAAAAAAACAAAAAATACCCTGTTTTGGAAAACATTAGGGTATTTTCTGCGCGTGAAGGGTCAATTCCTCTATTCGGTTGAACGCCATGGGCGCCGGGCGCTTTTTCCCGACCGTTTCGCGCATGTCGCCCGGTCTCTGCCGGGAAAAAGCGCGCCGGGTTGACCGGTCGTCAACGTTGCTCCTCTCAAGGCCCGCTCTTTTTCATCACGAGCTGAACCGCCACCTGCAGTTGCACGTCACTGGCGGGATCCCGCAGCAAGGCGATGAATTCCTCGCGCAGCTTCTCCGCGGAGGCGGCGTCCAACTGACCGCTCTGCGAAAGGTTGTGCGTCTTCTGGAACGCCTTCACGGCTCCTTCGGTCTTCGCGTCGAAATAGCCGTCCGTCCGGCCCGGAGCAAAGCCCAATGCATCCAGAATGATTTGCATGTTCTTCACGTCGGTCGAGTTGTCATCCCGTTTGAGCGGCTTGGAGGGATGCGGCGGCACGGCCGTGGCGAATTCCCGCGGTTTCACGGCCACATCCGGTTTGATGCCCTTGGTTCCTTTTTGCTGGTCCACCCAATTTCCGTTCGGAGTGAGCCATTTGGCCATGGTGAGTTTGAGGTTGCTTCCGTCGTTGAAATCCATCGTGGTCTGGACGGTTCCCTTGCCGAAGCTGGTTTCTCCCACCACCGGATAGTTCCCCGACTCCCGGAGGGCGGCTGCCAGGATCTCGGACGCGCTGGCACTTCCCTTGTCGGTCAGAACGGCGATCGGATACGGCTTGGCTTCGTCGATCCCGGGATTTTTGCTGCCGCGGACGGAACCGGCCTTGTATACCGTCCGCTTTCCGCTGCCTTCCTCCACCATCATGATCGTTTTGCCCTTGGGCAACAGCTGTTGTCCCATGTCCAGAACCACGTTCAACAGCCCGCCCGGATTGCCGCGGACGTCGATCACGAGGCCTTTCATTCCCTGGCTCTCCAGGGATTTGAGCTCTTTCGCGAAGTCATCGGCCGTACTTTCGGAGAACTGCGAGATGGCGATCCAGCCGATCTTTCCGTCCAGCATTTTCGCTTCCACGGTCTGAAGGGAAATCTCGTCCCGGATCACGGTGATGTGCAAAAGCTCCCGCTCGCCCGGCCTCGAGATCTCCAGAACGGCTTTGCTCCCTTTCGGGCCGCGGATCTTGCTCACCGCTTCCGTCAGATCCAACCCTTCCAAGCTTTCTCCGTTCACCTTGAGCACCTGGTCCTCCGGACGGATGCCCGCTTTCTCGGCCGGAGAACCCTTGATGGGTGACACCACCGTCACCCGGCCGTTCTTCATGGTGACTTCCGCCCCGATTCCGGTGAACTTGGACTGGAGATCCGCCTTGAACTGGTTGGCCTGCTGCGGGTTCATGTACGCCGAATACGGATCGCCCAGAGATTCCACCATGCCCGAAATGGCTCCGTCGATCAGCTTCCGGTCGTCCACTTCATGCAGATAGTTCTGCTTGATCATCATGTAGGCTTGTTCCAGCTTTTCCATCTTGTCGGAAAAATCGCCGTTTCCGCCGCTGCGGAAGGCTCCCGTCTCCAACCGGTCGAGGAGTCCGCCGTCACCGACGACAAACGCGGTTCCCAAGCTGCTGAGCAGAACCGATGCCGCAACGAGAAAAGCGACCGTTTTTCCTTTGAATACCACACAGACACCACCTTTGCCGGGGCGAACAGTCCGGGCGACACCCCGTCCATGTCACAAACATATGCCGGTCGGGGCCGTTTCAGTCCCGCCGGCATCATGTTTCTCAGCGTGCAAGATAATTCATTGGATCTACGGCATTTTGTCCATGTCCGAGGCGCACTTCGAAGTGCAAATGCGGTCCGGTGGATTTCCCGTTGTTGCCGACGGAGGCGATCTGATCGCCACGTTTCACTTCCTGACCGAGCCTCACTTTGACCTGCCCGGGTTCCATATGGGCATATCGGGTAAACAACGGTACTCCGTTTTTGTGCCCGTGATAGATCGTGATCAGCCAACCGTAACCCCTGACCGCTTCATTGCCGACCACCACTCCGTCCGCGGCCGCATAAATGGGAACGCCGTAAGGCCCGCCAAAGTCGATGCCGGCATGGAATTCATACTTTCCGTCACGGTTCAGGTCCCGGCTGCCGAATCTGGAGGTCATGCGGGATTTTGACGGATAACTGAGCGGCCCGATGTAAGAAAACTTCAAGGAGCCGTTGCGCCATTCCTCCAGGTTGATCTGGGTGATGACGTCTTCGTGCATCTCCAGCTGATGTTCCAGATTTTCCAGGTCTTTTTGGGTTTTGGCTTTTTCTTTGAGCAATTCGTCCAGCTTCTTGTGGTATTCTTTCATCAGTTTGTCCTGTTGTTCCAGGTTGGCAAACACTTTGCCGTACTCTTTTTTCATTTTTTCCACTTGTTCCGCATAGCGGGTCCAGGTATCGTGGTCCCGCTTCGTCAGGATCCGGAGAATCTCAAAGCGTTGCAAAAACTGATCAAACGACGGTGCCTCCAACAGGCGGACCAGATAGTTGGTTTCGCCCTGCACATACATCTGAACCAGTTTTCGCTTGAAGCTCTCTTCGTATTTCTTGGCTTCCTCCTGGTACTGGAGGAACCGCTGGATCTGAGGCTCGTTCTCCTTTTTCAGCTTCTCGACTTCTTCCTCGATCTCCCGCATTTCCCTTTTCAGCGCGCGTTCTTTTTCCGTGGTGGCTTCAATCTCGTCGAGCAAGGTTTTCTTTTTCGAACGGAGTTCCTTGACCTGTTTTCGTACATTGGACTCCGCATGGGCTCCCGGAACGGTCACCCCCGATATCAACAGTACCGCCGCCACGGATGCCGCAATCCATTTTCTTCTCATCTCCGATGTTCCCCTTCCAAAAAGCGGATGTCTGAACCCGCTCCGCGCTTGGATTCACGGACATCCCGATTTCCCTTTGGTGAAATGGAAATTCAAAGTCCCTCCAGCTGCATCCGTCAGTAATAACTCAAGGGATTGACGGGTCTTCCGTTTTTGTGGGTCTCAAAATGAAGATGAGGCCCGGTAGATTTACCGTTGTTTCCGACTTCGGCGATCTGCTGTCCCTTGGAAACCCGCTGCCCCACGCTGACGCGAACGGTGCTGGGATACATGTGGGCATACAAGGTTTTCAGACCGTTGCCGTGATCGATCACGACGTAATAGCCGTAACCGCCCGGATTCGATTTGGTCAGCACGACCACGCCGCTGTCGGCGGCGACGATCGGCGTTCCCAGCGGAAGCCCGATATCGATCCCCTCATGTCTTCCGCCCCGGGTACCAAAGTAATCGGTGATGGTTCCCTTTGGCCGCGTCGGCCAGGTCAACTGTCCGGATCCGTAACTCCCGCCGGCATTGGCGGCTGCCACCAGACGGTTTTTCTCGGCAATGGCTTCCAGGGTCAACTCTTCCTGATGCTTCAGATGAGCCAACTCGGATTTCTGTTTCTTGTACAGCGTTTGATACTCACCCAGCTCTTTTTTGGCCTCTTCATAGACCGGCTTCAGTTTCTCTTCCTGTTCCTGGATCGCGGCCATCAGTTTCTGGATGTTTTGCTTGGTTTCGATATAACCGTCCAACGTGTTTCGCTCATGTTTCAGGATCAGGCGGACCGTCTCGAACCGCTGCAAAAAGTCCGAGAAAGATTCCGCCGTCAGGAGATGAACCAGGTACTGGCTTTCCCCTTTTTCGTACATGCGGACCAACATCGCACGGAACCGGGCTTCTTGTTCTTTCAGCCGTTTCTCGTTTTCCGCCAGGTCCTGCTGATGTTTGGCGAGTTCGTCTTTCATCTTGCCGAGTTGGGTTTCCAGCTCCCGGACCTTCTCTTCCTTCTCTTTCAGGGATGACTGGGTTTTGTTCAACTCGGACTCGGTTTTTTTCTTGTTTTGTTGAATCTCTTTCAACTTTTGCGAATCGGAAGAACTTCCGGCTGCTTCGACATCCGTGAGCATCACGCTCATCCCGAGACAGAAAGCCACCATGATGACGAAACCTTTGCGAAACACCCTCTCAGCTCCTTTCCATCCCGCGGTGTCTGATCAGCGGAAATACGGCATCGGATCGACGGGATTGCCGTCCTTGTGAACTTCAAAGTGGAGATGAGGGCCGGTCGAATTGCCGTTGCTGCCCACCTCGGCGATGATTTGACCCGCTTGGACTTTTTGGCCTTTTTCCACTCTCACCGTGTTGGAGTACATGTGGGCATACAGCGTGGACAACCCGTTGCCGTGATACAAAATGATGATCCATCCGTATCCGGAGGAAGTTCTGGATTCAAGGACCTCCCCCGACGCGGCCGCTCTGATGGGGGTTCCCATCGGAGCCCCGATGTCAATGCCTTTGTGCAATTTGTGCTCACCGGTTACCGGATTGTCACGCATGCCGAATTTGGACGTCAACACTCCCCCGTCCACCGGCCAGCGGAATGCTCCACCCGTATGTGCGACCGTGATCTGACCGGCCTGTTCCCGACGCCTGGCTTCCTCCGAGGCACGGGCAACCAGCTCGGCCAATTCCTTTTTGGCTTCTTCGTTCTCCTGCTCCAGATGACCTTGTTCTTTCTCGATCGCGGCGATCACCTGTTCATGCTTTTTCCGCTCCGCAAGCAGATCGCCGTACAGAGCGGCAGACTGTTCCTTCTGCTTTTGAAGTTCGGCCAAATCCTTTTCCAAAACGTTTTGGGCGGACTGAAGTTCCTCTTTCGCCGCGGAAATCTCGGCAATGTTTTTCCGGTCTGCCCGGACCAGATCCAGCACGAGTCCGAATCGTGTCAGAAAATCGGAAAAGGTCTCTGCCTCAAGAAGCATCTGCAGGTGATACATCTCTCCCTTGACGTAGATGTGTTTCATCCTCTCCCGGAAGCGCCGCTGGCGATCTTCCAGGCTTTTGGAGAGCTCCTGCACCTCCTGCTTCCCGGCGATCACTTTCTCCTGCAGGCCATAAATCTTTTGGTCCAATTCTTCCAATTTGCGCCCGATGGTCTCCATGCGGCGGATCACTTCCGCCCGCTGTTGTTCGTTCTGTTTCTTTTGCTTTTCCAACGCCTGGATTTGCCGGTCCCGCTTCTTGATGTCCTCCCGTTTTTGATCAATGGAGGAATCCGCGTGCACCGGGCCGGAAACCGTCACCAGGGCGCCCGCAAAAACGGACAGACTGAGGACGACTGCAAGCAGTGATCGGGTCATTCGGGGTTTCATTGCATTCTCACCCGCATCAGATTTTCAGGAAGCGTCGGACGGACAGAATCGAACCCCACACTCCGATGGCCATGCCCAGCGCAAAAATGGAGACGGCCACATAGGCGCTGAGGGACAGCATCGGCATCATTTTCAGGATGGAAGACGCTTCGTCGCCTCCCAGCGCGCTGTAGATCACCTGATAGGTGGCAAGAACCAGAATGATCGGGAACACGGCACCGGCCATCCCGATGAAGGCTCCTTCGATGAAGAACGGCCAGCGGATGAACCAGTTGCTCGCACCGACGAGACGCATGATCTCGATTTCCCGTTTCCGGGCAATGATGGTCAGTTTAATGGTGTTGGAGATCAGGAACGCGGCCAGGATGGCAAGCCCAAGTCCGAACACCAGCACGATGTTCCGGAACCAGCTGGATGCGTTGAGCAATCGTTCGGTCACGTCACCGCCGGCTTCCGCATTGTCGACTCCCGGAATGCCCTCCAGTTTTTTCGCCAGCTCGGGCAGCTCCTTGGGATTCGCCGGGTGAACCAGAATCAGGTCCGGCAGCGGGTTGTTGTTCCCTTCCAGCCCCTTGAACACTTCATCCCCCTCTTTGCCCCACTGTTCCTTCATCTGGCGAAGGCCCTGCGCTTTGGGGATGAATTCGGCGTTTTTCACGCCGGGCATCTTTTTGACCTGTTCGACCACGTCATTTTGTTGATCGTTCGTCAATTCCATCTTGAGCGCGACCCGGACCGCCATCTGCTTGTCCAGCTCGGCGGCCATGTACCGGACGTTGAACGCAAACACCAGAAAAATCCCGAAAATGAACAGCGTCACCGCCACGGCACTGATCGCCGCGAAACTCATCCAGGTATTGCGGCGTACCCCGCGATATGCTTCACGGAAATGGCGCATCAATGTATCAATCTTCATAGCCGTACTCACCTCCCAACTCGTCGCGCACGATCACGCCCTGCTCGATGGCGATCACACGCTGGCGCATGGTGTTGACGATTTCCTTGTTGTGCGTGGCCATGACGACGGTGGTGCCACGGTTGTTGATCTCTTCGAGCAAATACATGATGTCCCACGAGTTTTCCGGGTCCAGGTTTCCCGTGGGCTCGTCCGCGATGATGAACGTCGGGTTGTTGACGATCGCCCGGGCGATCGCCACCCGTTGCTGTTCACCGCCGGACAGCTGGGACGGCAGCGCATGCATCCGGTCCGCCAATCCGACCAGCTCCAGCACTTCCATCACGCGCGGCTTGATTTTTCGACGGGGCGTCTCGATCGCCTCCATCGCAAATGCCACGTTTTCAAACGCCGTCAGATGAGGCAACAGTTTGAAATCCTGGAACACGATTCCGATTTTCCGGCGAACATGGGGAATTTTCCAGTCGCGTACGCGCTTGACGTTCACGCCGTTGATCAGCACCACTCCGTGAGTCGGCTTTTCTTCCCGGTACATGAGCTTGATGAACGTACTTTTGCCGGCGCCGCTCGGTCCCACGACGTAGACGAATTCGCCTTGGTCGATGCGGACGTTGATTCCCCTGAGCGCTTCCACTCCGTTGGGATAAATCTTCCAAACATCGTGCATCTCGATCACAAAAACTCACCCCGAGACTCGTTTTCTTCTATTTCTGAGTGATTGGTAATTCTCCTGCAATTTTCCGGGCTGCCGGAAATGGCAACTTCTTCATGAGAGTTGTGCTGAAACAGCCTCGAAATTCATTCCCTATTATATCATCAAACAGGAAAATGCCAGGTAAATCTTCGTGGAAATCATAGATTATTCAAAAACAAAGACTCTCCTTTTTCACAAAAGAAGAGTCATGAAAATAGGATCATTATCCATATTGAAGCAAAATATTCCCTTGACAGATGCCTCCGTTCCCCGCGGAATCCGACTCAGGCTCCGGAAGCCCGCATCGCCAGCCATTCCCGATTCTTTTCCAACTGTTCCCGCTTGGCTGCGAGCGTTGCCAGCACCTGTTTGCGGGAAGTTCCTCCCTCGCTGTCCCTGGCCTCCACCACCTTGTCCACGGACAACGCATCGTACACGTCCTCACCGATGAGCGGGGAATGCTCCCGGAATTCCCCCGGCGTCAATTCGGTGAGCACCTTCCCTTGGCGGATGGCATGCAACACCAGTTTGCCGGTGATCTCATGCGCCTGCCGGAACGGCAAGCCCCGGCGAACCAGATAATCGGCCAGATCCGTCGCGTTGGCGAATCCCGATTCCGCGTTTTTGCGCATCACATCCGCGTTCACCTTCATCGTGCGCACCAGGGAGGCGGTCAGCGAGAGGCACCCGGTCAGCGTTCGCACCGTGTCAAAGACGCCTTCCTTGTCTTCCTGCATGTCCTTGTTGTAGGTGAGCGGCAATGCTTTGAGCGTGGTGAGCAGGGCCGTGAGATGGCCGAATACGCGCCCGGTCTTTCCCCGGACCAGTTCCGGAATGTCGGGATTTTTCTTTTGGGGCATCATGCTGCTGCCGGTGCAGTAAGCATCGTCCAGGGTGACGTAACCGAACTCTTCGGCCGACCAGAGGATCAACTCCTCGGACAAGCGGGAGAGGTGGACCATCACCAGCGAAGCGATCGACAAAAATTCCACCAGATAGTCCCGGTCGCTGACGGCATCCATGCTGTTGTCGTAGATCCGTTCGAATCCGAGCGCCCGAGCCGTCATTCGCCGGTCGATCGGAAAGGTGGTGCCGGCGATCGCACCCGCTCCGAGCGGGCAGGTGTTCACCCGTTTCCAGCTGTCGGTCAGCCGCTCGATGTCCCGTTCAAACATGGAGACGTATGCCAACAGATGATGGGCAAACCGGACCGGTTGAGCCCGCTGGAGGTGGGTGTACCCCGGCAACACGGTGTCCACGTGGGCTTCCGCCTGCTCCAAGAGCGCGTCCTGCAAGTCGAGGAGAAGCCGGACGATCTCGACCGTCACTTTGCGGACGTACAGGTGCATGTCCACCGCCACCTGGTCGTTCCGGCTGCGGGCCGTGTGCAATTTTCCGCCGAGCGGCCCGATTTCTTCGGTGAGCAGTTTTTCGATGTTCATGTGAATGTCTTCATGCTCGATCCGGAACTTCGCCACGCCGGAGCGGATTTTTTCGCGCACGGTGTGCAAACCGGAGATGATGGTCTCCGCTTCTTCCGGGGTGAGGATCCCGCACTTTCCGAGCATGTCGGCGTGCGCGATGCTGCCTTGGATGTCTTCCTCGAACAATTCCTTGTCGAACGGGATGGAGGCGTTAAATTCCTCCACCCAGCGATCCGTCGGTTTGGAAAAGCGCCCGCCCCAGAGTTTCATCCTTCTCGTCCTCCATGTGCACATTTGCATAAATATTCGTCGGCAATCCCCACAGCTTGATGAACCCGACCGCCGCCTGGTGATCAAACTCGTCATCCGCGGTGTACGTGGCCAGTTTTTCATCGTACAGCGAATACGGCGAGGTTCTTCCGGTCACGGTGACACTCCCCTTAAACAGCTTCACCCGCACGTCGCCGGTGACCGGTTTCTGGGTCTGGTCAATGAACGCGTCCAGCGCCTTTTTCAGCGGCGAGAACCAGAGACCGTCGTACACCAGTTCCGCCCATTTCTGCTCGATGACCGGCTTGAAGCGGGCGATGTCGCGGGGCTGGGTCAGGAACTCCAGTTCACGGTGAGCGGTGATGAGAGTGATCGCCCCGGGACATTCGTACACTTCCCTCGACTTGATGCCGACCAGGCGGTTTTCCACATGGTCGATCCGCCCCACGCCGTGCTTTCCGGCCAGCTTGTTCAGTGCGGCCAAAAGTTCATCAAACGGCATCGCTTCTCCGTTCAGCCTGACCGGCACCCCTTGTTCGAAGGAAATGATGATCTCATCGGGGGTGTCCGGAGCGTTTTCGACGGAGGAGGTCCATTCGTACGCCGCTTCCGGAGGAGCCGTCCAGGGATTTTCCAGCTCTCCGCATTCGCAGCTGCGTCCCCACAGGTTCTGGTCGATGCTGAACGGATTGTCCAAATCGACCGGGATGGGAATGCCGTGTTTCTCCGCATAGGCGATCTCCTCATCCCGGGACATCGCCCATTCGCGAACCGGGGCCACCACTTTGAGATGCGGGGCCAGCGCGGTGACGGAAACGTCAAAGCGCACCTGGTCGTTCCCCTTCCCGGTGCAACCGTGCGCCACGGCCACGGCTCCCTCCGCCTTGGCCACTTCCACGAGCACCTGGGAAATGAGCGGCCGGGACAGCGCCGATACCAGCGGATATTTGCCTTCATACATCGCGTTTGCCTTCAGCGCGGGAATGAGAAAATGATCGGCAAACCACCGTTTGGCGTCGACCACGACCGATTTGACCGCTCCCACCTTGAGCGCCTTGTTTTTCACGAAATCCAGGTCCTTCCCTTCCCCCACGTCCAATGCGACGGCGATCACGTCATACCCGTAAGTCTCATTCAGCCATTTGATGGCGACCGAGGTGTCGAGACCGCCGGAATAGGCGAGAATCACTTTCTCTTTTTGCATGCGTATCCGCTCCGTTCCACATAAAAATTCATGCTCATGCATGATTATACGAAGTTCATGCAAAAAAATCCACCCCTGATTCGGGGTGGATTCCGTTTCCATTTTCCGGATCTCAAGCCTTGGCTTCCGGTCCCGCCACGTTTCTCTCCGCTCCGCCGAAAAATTCCTGTCGCTTCGTCAGATAGGAATCGGAGCTGACCTGAAGGTTGCCCCGGAAGAAGATGAAGGACAAGAGCGGCTTCTCGATCAGCACGTGGGTCAACCATCCGACGAGAATCACCGCGACGATGATCAACGCGAAGAGCAAAAGCGGGTCGGCCCATCCGAGCCAGTCATCCTTTCCGGAAAGATGGAACAAGAGCGTAAGCATCGGTTCATGTACCAGGAACAGGGAATACGAAGCCTGACCCATGAATTGTATCCAGGCGGGCAGGCGGATTTCCGTTTTCACGTCGGCCGCGGCCAGACCGAACAACAGCAGACTGACCGGCACCCCGTAGTTGTACATGTCATCCAGCGGAACCCAGCCATAAAGATCATTCAACACACCGAGCACCGTCCCGGTCGCCCCGATCAGAAAGATCCATGCCGGCTGCTTCACTGGAATTTTGTCGGTCAGGTGGGCGATGAAGGCTCCGGCGAAGAAGTAGAGGTGGTACTTGCTGAAGAGCACCTGAAGCACGGGATGTTCCAGGTTCACGTCCTGGGTGAAGAAAATCACCACCGCCAGAAACCACAGCGCCGCCACCAGCGTCCCCGCGTTCCGTCCCAAGAAGAGAAAGAGGAAAAAGAACAGATAGAACACGAGCAGGATGCTGAGCAAGCCGGACGAGGAAAGAAGGGAATCCTCATGGGGAATCAGCAGCACCGACGGTCCGATGCTGTCCAGAGAAGCCTTCTGTCCGGTCAGAAAGGCGGAAAGCGGAATGATGGCGATCAGGATGTACCAGTAGACCGAGTAGATGCGAATCAGCCGCTTGATCAAAAATCCCCTCGCGGTCCGTTTGTCTCCGATCGACGATTTGTAGGAAGCAAACAGGACAAAACCGCTGAGAAGAAAGAAAAAGTCCATCGCACCGAACCGGACCCGGTCATCCAGTCCCGGAATGAGTTCGACATCCCAGTGGTGAAGTCCCGCCCGGTGAGCCGCCAGAACGACGACCAGCAGCGAGAAGATTCCCCTGGCCGCGTGCAGCAAGTGATACTTTCGGAGCATCTTTGTTCCGACCTTTCTGCGACTGAGTCATCACGGGCATTCGGCAGCGGTCCGGAAGTCATCCATAACTGGACGGAACTGCCACTTCCATTTTGGCATAAAAAAAGTTTGTTGGTTGAGACTTCGATGACATTTCATGAAGCGTTCAAACTTCCTGCCTGTGAAATGTTCCCGTTTTTGACGGAAGTCACTTTACGGAACGGGAGCACCGAGGCGGTATAATGAAAAGATGCGGTACCCGCGTCGCCACCCGCCGCCTTCGGATCTCTCCGGGGCAGCCGAAATGCAAGTCATTCAACGATCGGCTCGCGGTTTTCGACACCCCCGCCGGACGGGAATGATTTCGTCGGGAACCGATCCGTTTGACCCGGAGGACATCTTGTTGCGGGGATCGTGAGACGGCGCCCCGACATGCCGACTTTTCCGAGAGCTTCTTCGCGCCGAACCGCACATTGCCATGACGGAAGGAAGGAAACCTGATGCAACCGGTTCGTTTCATCGCCTTGCCCGTCGCCGGCCTGTTGTTCGTTCTGTCCGCCTGCACTCCGGCCACTTCCGGCCAGGAACATCCTTCTCCCTCCGCATCTTCCCGGACCGCCGAACGGCCCGCTCCGGATGTCGACAAAAGCGGAGAATCCGTTCGGGAACATCCGGAGGAACGGATTCGTGAAACATACCGGGGAGTCACGCCCAAAGAGTGGGGAGAACAGGTCCGCGGAGTCATCACGCGTTTTGAAACGAAGGAACCGCTGATCGCCCTCACCTTCGACGCCTGCGGGGGACCCCGCGGAAGCAAATTTGATCAAGCGCTGGTGGATCATCTGATCCGTGAACAAATTCCCGCCACGCTGTTTGTCAACAGCCGGTGGATCGATGCCAACCGGGACACGTTCCTCCGCCTTTCGGAGAACCCGTTGTTTGAAATCGGCAACCACGGGACGGAACATCGTCCGTTGTCGGTCAACGGTCGCTCCGTCTACGGCATCCGCGGAACGTCGGATCCGGCTCACGCGTTTCGGGAAGTGTGGCTGAACCATGAAAAAATCCGGAATTTGACCGGACGGGAACCGAAATTCTTCCGGGCGGGAACGGCCTATTATGACGAAGTGGCCGTCCGGATCGTCCACGAAACGGGAGAACGGGTGGCCGGCTTTGACGTCGTCGGAGACGGTGGAGCCCGCTTCTCCGCGTCGCAGGTGAAGCAAGCCCTGCTGTCCGCGAAACCCGGCTCCATCGTCATCCTGCATTTCAACCAGCCGAACGGAGAGACCTTTGAAGGACTTCGTCAGGCGATCCCGGTGCTCAAACAGCGGGGGTTCCGCTTCGTGAAACTGGAGGATGTGTTGTGAGCGGGAGCCAACGCTCCCGCTCAAACCAGCCGGATCCCGAACCATCGCTGCAAGGCGGCTCTCCGCTCCGGCAGCGACCGGACGGGAATTTTTTTCTTTTCGCCCCTCTCCGTGATCGTCAAGCCTTCATCCGTCAGCGTGATCCTTCCCGTTTCCGTGGCGATCGTGCACACCATCCGCCGGGTGAAGCCGGATTCGGGGGAAGTCTGATGGTGGATGCACATGGGCATGAAATCGGACAAAATCCACGGCCTGAGCGTAAATTGGTGCTGGGGCTTCCACTCTTCCCCCGGCTGTCTTTTTTCCAGCACCCACGCATCCGGATCGGCCGCCGGCATCACCCGGTAATCCCCGCTCACATCCGACACCACGGAGCCGTCGAGCGGCACCGGTCGGCGTGCCGAATCTCCGAATCCCACATCCACCAGAAGTGGTTGCTCATCAAAGACGAGCAGGGTCAGATGATCAAATTCCGGTCCCGGGGTTCCGTCAGGCCGAAACACCCGCGCAGACAGCAAGCGAACCCGGTACCCGAGCTTCTCCAACAACCAGGCGAACAGGCCGTTGAGCTCATAACAGCCGCCGCCCCGTTTTCGCCGGACGACTTTTTCGTAAATCATCGGCAAATCCAACAGGATGGGGACGTTCGCACGGATATCCAGATTTTCGAACGGCACGGTGAGCAGGTGTTGATGCATCAGCAACTCCAACCTGTTCCGACCGGGCTTCTCGGTTTCTTTCCGGTCGATCCCCAATCGTGTCAGCATCTCCGTTACATCCATGCTTTTCACCCCATCGCCATGTCATGATCATTTCCCGGGAAATCCATCTCTCAAAGCAAAAAGCCCGCCGAGACGACGCTCCGCCGGAGTGAACGCATCTTCGGCAGAAACAAGCACCGGCGGATCCGTGACCGATCCATGGATCCTACCCGCTCGCGAGTCGAATCTCAACTCCGAATCCCGACCGGCAAAAACAAAGAGTCATTGCCGGTGATTTCCTGATCGACCCGGGAGACGATGGCCGACGCACGGCCGCCGATCAGAAACGAGCCCCACAATTGCTTGCCGCGAACGGTTCCCTGAAGCGTTTCCACCTCGACCCACTCCAATTCCGCCAACTCCTGGTACACCATCGGCTGGTCCCAATACAATGTTCCACCGTCTTGAGCGATGACTCCTCCGGTGGAATCATACAGCCTGACGCCGCCTCCTTCCCGCCCGAACACCGGCTTGGAGACGTAAGGGCGTTTTCCGTGAAACACATTGTCCAGATAGGTGGGAAGCATGTGATCCCGGATGGTCTGTCTCTCCTCGTCCGTGAAGAACAGATCGCTCTCCGCCAGGTTCCAGATCAGGGCCTGCAACGCCTTGGTTTGGGAAATCAAGGCGGAAGGCGGATTGATCATGGCCAGCCGGCGGGAAACGGTGAGCTCCAGGATGCGAATCCCCGTCGGAAATCCGTCCTTGTCACGGTCCTTTACCATCAGTTCGATCGGATGCAGGCGGTACCAGACATCCACCGGCCGCCAGTCATCCCCGTCCCTGGCATGGAGCCTTCCCTGACAGTACGAAAGTTCTTCCAGCGGCACGAACCGGCCGTCCAGTCCGGAGGCATCCAGCAAATAGCGGGTGGTTCCCCGGTCTTCCTCATGCCGGCCTAGAGAGCTGAACACGATGGAATCGGAAGCAAACCCCAGACGGCGATATTCCCGGACCATGGTGGCAAATGCATCACGGATGTGCTCCCGCATTCCGTGATTGGGATTTTCCACCCCGAACTTCCCGCAAACCACGCCATTCACATGAAATCCTTCCACCAGACAGGTCGGGGTGTCGCTGTTGAACTCCAGCATCTTCAGCCCTCGCGGCGTCCGGGCAAAATCAAACCGCCCGACCAAGGTGGGCATTTCCGCACACACGGACATCCTGACGGCAGGCCGGGCCGCTTCGGGAATTCCCAACTCCGCCAGCAGTTCATCCCCCGCTTTTTGGACGACCTCCATGGTTCGGGCGAAAATCCGGCCCAAACGTTCGGTCACGTCGGCGATTTCCGCGCGAAATTCGGGAGAAATGAGGCACAGATCGGCGAGCGCATATTCTTTTCCGTACATCCAGTCCCAGGTGAAGACGCCTTCCTGACGGAGCGACTCGTAAATCTCGTGCCGCAGGCGTTGATATTCTCCCGTTTTTTTCATCCCATCAACCGCCAAACCCCTCGTCATCATCGTAATCTTCATACAGCTTGAGATATTTGCGCTTGCCGTCTTCTTCAATCCAATCATTCGGATCGACGGGAGTGCCGTCTTCATCACACTTCCGATCTTTGTTGTCATCGGCGCAATAATCCAGATCACACCCGGACACGGTCAAAGAGATCAAAGCGGCCGCGAACAACCCAACCACCTTCGAAGTCTTTCCCCCAAACGGAAGCCGCTTTTCCACCCGTCCCCCTCCTCTGAATATTCTGACATGCATTTTTGGGCGTGGAGGGAAAATCCGGGCATCGGTCCTGACGATGCCCGCGTGAAACCATCCGGCGGACGGCTGTCCAAGGCGCCTTCCGCGACGGATGAAAAACGCGAAACCCACGAATGAAGCCGTCTCGGAAATGAGTTGACGGCCTTCCGCCCACAGTTTTATACCCGTTTTCTTTTGTTTCGACACGGATTTATCCCGCGTTGGCTGTTTCTTTGCCGCGGTTTTTTGCCCACTTTCCCACCAGCAGCACACCGGCGACCACCAGGGCGGCAAACACGTATTTCAGCCAATCGGCCTGGGCGAACACGTCATGGAAGAGTTTTTCGTCAGCGATCATTTTTCCCGCCGTCCAAGCGAGCACACCGGCCCCGACATAGATGAGGCGCGGGTAACGCTCCAGAAGCCGCAGTACCACCGTGCTTCCCCACACCACGATCGGGACGCTGATGAGCAGACCGAGGATCACGAGAAGGTAGCTTCCGTGCGCGGCACCGGCCACGGCCAACACATTGTCCAGCCCCATCACCGCATCGGCGATGATGATCGTTCGAATGGCCGCCCACATGCTGTCCGCCGCCTGGACATCATGTTTCTTTTCCTCCAACAGGAGCTTCCATGCGATCCAGACCAGAATCAATCCCCCGATCAGAAGCAGTCCCGGGATCTTGAGCAGCCAAACCACTGCAAGCGTGGCGGCCGCACGGATGATGATGGCTCCGACGGTTCCGTACACGATCACTTTCTTTTGCTTGTCTTTCGGCAGATTGCGCGCCGCCAGTCCGATGACGATGGCATTGTCACCGGCGAGCACAAGGTCAATGATGATGATGGAAAGAAGTGCGCTCAAAAACTCAAACGACAGGAAATCCATCTTGAACTCCTCCTTGTTGCACTCCCAAAAAATAGAAATAGACCTTTACTTTGTCCCCAAAGTAAAGGTCTCGCTGACAACGAAAACGTTGCCCGACAGAGCCGGGGCGATCCGCCCGTACTGACGACTATGCCGAAAAGCTACTCCCCTGTTACCGATCCACATGCTATTTTTTTCAACTCTCATCTTATCCCACGGGATTTGTCCGAGTCAATCAAAATATTTGCAAGATCCAAATCCTCTATTCACAAGCAGGTTTGAAAATCATTTTGTATCAGAATTAAAACCTCGGGCATGCAAAAGGGATTCCGCATATCAAATCGAAATGTAATGATGGGCTTCGCTCCGGCCGTCCGCCGACCGCAGCCCATACAGAATAAGGAGGAAGATCCCTTTGCGCCTGGTTTGCCTCATCGTTGTACATCCTTCGCCCCATACCGCATCGGAGACCGTATCCAGGTGGAAGGAAGAGATCCGAAAACGGTTGCCGGAAACCGCCCCTGTTCGCCGCCATGACGCGGAGGAAAACCGTTTGCTCTGGCTTCATGCTTGCTGTCAGGAAGAAGTGAGAACCCGTTTGGACGGCTTGGACCCCTCCGCCGCATCCATCCTCTGCACCGACGGTTCGCAAGACGTGTGGCTGTCCTTTTTGGCCGTCGGAGTCCGGGGATTCGTTTCGTTCCGCGACCAAAAAGAACTTCCCGGAGCCATCCGCGCCGTGAACGCCGGCGGCCTCTATTTCAGCCGGTCCTATCATGAACGGGCGGGAGACATCTTGTACTGGAATCATCTGATCCACCGGGAGAACCATTCTCTTCCGCTGACCCCCACGGAAAGACGCATCATCCAGGAAATCGCCATGGACCGGTCCAACCGGGAAATCGCCCAATCCTTGCGAATCAGTGAACGGACCGTGGAGCATCACGTGTCGACCGCGCTTCGAAAAACCGGTGCGAAATCGCGCGTCGGATTGGTGATCCGCACCCTGAAAAATTTCCAAATAAATGTTATATAAAATTCTTAATTTGTGGAAAATACGGATTCGAAAATCGTCTTTCTGTGATATAAAAAGACTAGATTTTGATGGATTGATGGATTTTCATCCCAATGCATGCATGATCCGGATGGATCTTCCGCGCGAACGTATGGGTCTTCCGCGTCTCTTCGGGTTCCCTCCCGGTCCGTCAAAGCGGTTCCGAAATCGTTTTCATTTTCGGACGGCAGCGGATCCCGACATAATCGGAACCGTTTTCCATGGCGACGGATCCGGCTTTCCGCCATCGCTTCGGGGCCTCCTTTTTCCGGAAAGGAGGTGAATCCTTCCCGAGCGCCCCGATCTTCCTTCCCCCATCTTCATTCCCGGAATCGGGTGCGGCTCTTCATCCTACCGGAGGCAGGTGAAAAGTGGTGGAAGTGAAAGATCTGGAGATCACCGGACTGGACATCATGGATCTCAGCGATGCCGCCGCACTTCCGGAAACGGGAGCTTCTTCGGGAGAATCCAGCTGCTCCGTGGCGAGCTCCACCTGCGGTTCCAGCTCCTGCTGCAGCTCCTGTTGGTAATGATTGCCTGAACACGTACAAACCGGAAGGGAGAGTCATCATCGATGGACATGGAGATCCGGCATCTTGAAGTGACGGGACTGGAAGTGATGGAGCTGAGCGACGCCGCCGCACTTCCGGAAACGGGGGCTTCTTCGGGCATCACGCCCTGCACGTATTGCTCCACCTGCGGCTCCAGCTCCTGCTGCGCGTCGTGTCAATGAACCGTTCATCCCCGCAGGGACGGACAAGAACCTTCCGTTTCACTCCCCGGTCTGCTTGTTTCTCCGAGTGATTGGCCGAATCCTGAAAAGGAGGTGAAACTCATGGAAATCCGTGACCTGGAAATCACCGGTCTGGAAGTGCTCGACCTGAGCGACGCCGCTGCCCTGCCGGAAACGGGAGCTTCTTCCGGTTCCACTTCCTGCAGCGCTTCCTCCACCTGCGGTTCCAGCTCCTGCTGCGCTTCCTGCTGAGGAGCGTACCGGGCTTGATCTTGTCAAGGAGGTGATCCCATGGAGATCCGTGACCTGGAAATCACCGGTCTGGAAGTGCTCGACCTGAGCGATGCCGCCGCTTTGCCGGAGACCGGAGCCTCTTCCGGTTCTTCGTCCTGCAGCGCTTCTTCCACCTGCGGCTCCAGCTCCTGCTGCGGCTCTTGCTGATGCATGTTCTGATTCGCGTTTTTCGGAAAGCGAAGCAAACGGGTGTGGCCGCACCCGGGTGCTTCGCTTCCATCTATTTTACCACGTCATGGCAGATGATTCCATCAGACGACGGGCTTATTGCCCCGAAAAGGAGGGGTTTGTGCTTGGCTGTTTCCGGTGAGAACCTCATCCGTCCCCCGAAACGCGTTTCCCGCCGTCTGTTTCCCCATTTCCTGATCCGCACCGGCGGACTCCCCGCCGATGGTCTCCGCTTCATGCGTGCGAAGGAAACCGTGGAGCGCTTGCGGGAAATGACGGCTCTCTCCCGGCGGTTGTCCGAAGAGAACGGGGAGCTGATCGAAGCGGTGGAACGGGAAGTCCCGCAGGTTCGCTCCGATTCGCTCCGCAACGCGCTCATCCGGTTCAAACGGGACCTGTACAACGGTAGAAAGCCCAAGGTCCGCGTGACCGAAGAATGGGCGGAACTGACTCCGGAGCTTGCGCAACGGATTCGGCTGCGACTGCAAAACGAGGAGCGACTGGTCAAACTCCGGGAAGAAGCCCGAACCCGCTTTGAAGAGGAGCTGCTTGATGCCAGACGCCATCTCCGGCAAACGGTGACCGACCCTCGCCTGTTGGCCGGCATCGCGCTCACCAGCCAGGAGCTCCACGAAAAGGCGGTCAAGTACATAGAGACACCGGTGGAGCGGCAAAAATCCCGCCTGCGCAAGGTGGAGACCAGCCTGGTGAAATTCGTGACGCGGGCGTCGGTGAAAACCAGCCCGTTCAGCACGTTTACGGCCGTGGGCACGGGCTCTTGGGACGAACGGGCGGAACATGCTCCGTTTACCCTGCCTTCCCCGAACCACCGGGTGTTCACCGAGCTGAACCACGCCAATCTCCTGCGGGTGATGGAGGGATTGTGCGCCCATCCGGAAGTGCGCGTCCAGCTTCGGTATCGGATCAATCCGACGCTCATCATCGATCAGGGGCGGGTCAAATACATTCGCCGGACGGATGATTCCAAGCTGCGTCCCCGGGTGTTCAAAACGCTGGAGACCCCCGTATCCCTGGACGCCAATCCGGCCATTCGCCTGGTGCTGTCCCGTTTCGGGGATGCTTCGGAATTGTCGTATGCCGAATTGATCCGCCGGTTGACGGAAGCGGGCCAATTCCCGGCCGAGCAACTGCGCGCCTTCGTGAATCAGCTCATATCCCTGCAAGTGCTGGTTCCGGTACTCCCGCGTCACGAGCAGAACCCCGATTTGGCCGGCTGGTTGATCCGCTGGCTGGAATCGCTGGACGGGGACATCCCGAAAACGGCCCGGGACCATCTCATCCGGATCCGGGAATTGGCCGAGGCCGCGCCCGACGACACCCCGGAAACCCGCTCGCGGCGTCTTCGCGACATTCGCAACGAATTTCACGCGCTGCGCAAGTCGGTCGGCTTTGAGTTGTCCGACGAATCCCTGGCCCTCCTCCTGTTCGAGGACGCGATCCTGGAAGAAGAAGCGCGGATGAATCCCTCCGCCTGGGAACGGCATCTGGATGACCTCTTCGCTTGGCAGCGATTGCTTCCCGTCCTGGACGTCAAGTTCCGCATCCAGTCGAAAATCGCCGCCCAATTCGTCGAGATGTACGGAGAGAACGGCATCTGCGACCGACCGGGACGGTTCCTCAGCCAGGTGATCACCTCCATCACCGACTACTTCCGTTCGATGCTCCCGTCCAACATGATGAAAGACACGGAGCTGCACAACGACGTGGAAAACGTTCGCCGGCTGAATGAACTGAAACGGGAACTCGGGAAACTCATCGCCGAAAAACTGCGCTCTTCCGAAGAGGAAGCGTTTCTCAGCCGGGAGGAGATTGAGCGTCTGACCGAACGGATCCCCGCCCAGGTGCAGCACCGTTTCCTCACCAACGACGCGTTTGTCCAGCCGGCACTGGCAGACGGCAAACCGCTGTGGGTCCTGAATCACTTGTATGTGGGCAACGGCACGTTTTTCACCCGTTTTTTGCCCTGGTTCCGGGAAGAGTTGACACAGCGGCTTCGGGAAGAGCTGCGGGAGCTGGTTCACCCGCGGACGCTGGCCGAATTGTCCGGCGTGTTCGGGTTCAACGCCAATCTGCGGCCGAGACTGGCTCCGTTTGAACTGGATTTGCCCATGTTGCCGCCGGCGCGGGACGGCCTCGGGCCGGACGAGGTGATTTCGTGGGAGGATGTGATCCTCAAGTACGACAAGCGGGAGGACCGGGTGAAGGTGGTTCATCCGAAACACGGCGACCTGGCCGTTTTGTTCGCCGGTACCCTCATCCCCGCCCTGCTTCCGTTCGTGGTCAATTTCCTGGTGACGCAGTTCACCTGCGGCAACATGCCGGAAAACCTGTTCCTGTTCGCCGAGGAGGAGCTGAGTCCCGATGAGCGTCAAAAGATCCGGATCTGGCCGCGACTTCGGGTGGGAGATGTGGTGCTATCCCGCAAAAAATGGGTGATTCCCCGCGGGCACCTCCCCAAACGGGAGCCGAATGACAGCGATTTCGACTGGTTCGAGCGCGTGCATCGCTGGAAAGAGGAAATCGGATTTCCCGATCGGATCTTCGTCCGCTTCATTCCGCTGGACGATTCCGAAAACCCGTTCGGTGAGGACAGGGAGCCGTCCGATGCCTCCCGGAACTTCGACTTCACCGACTGGAAGCCGCAATGGATCGACTTTCAAAATCCGCTGACCGTGAAACTGCTGGGCAAAATGATCGCCGAGCAGCCCACCGGCATGATCGCCGAAGAGATGCTCCCTGATCTGGAACATCTCGCAACCGACCCGGATGATCACAAACGGGTGAATGAATGGGTGATCGAACTCAGCCAAGTTCCGGAGGTGGAATGATCCCGTGTGGAAAGCCGTTCGCATCACGTATTACGAAGACAACAAGGATCGGCTTCTGACGGAAGCGATCAAGCCCGCCGTGGAAAAGCTTCAAACCCGCGGACTCGGCCGCTGGTTTCTGAGGCGCCATTGGAAACGGGGCCCCCACATCTCCCTGGTCCTGGAAGACACGAATGAGCGATTGGAGACCGACTGGTTGCCACTCATCCGGGAAACCGTACTTCCCTGGCTGAACGACCATCCGTCACGCAAAGAGATCGATCCGGATCAATACCTCAAGCTGAGCGAGACCTTGGGAGCCTGGGAACTGGAGCCGGGGCCTTATCTTCCCCTGTCTCCCGACAACAGCCTGAACGTCGAGCCCCACGATCGCAGGGAAGATGTCGTCAGCGGGGCACGCGTGGCCGAGCTGTTGGAAGCGTTCCGTTCCGATGTGGCGCCGGTGACGCTGGAGCTGATCGCGGAAAGCGCCGGAAACCGCGGAAAACGACTGGAACAAATGATCGGACTGATGGCGGTCATCGCCGAACTGTACCCGCTCGGAGGAATCACGCGCGGGCATTTGTCATACCGTTCGCACGTGGAAGGTTACCTGCACACGTTTGACACCGACGGCCGTCTGCGCGAAACCTTCCGGCAACGGGACCGGGAACTGGGCGGGCGCATCGATGAGCTGGTCCGGGCGGTGCTGGCGCATACGGGAGAAGAAGGCGGTGTGTATCACGGACCGGACCGGTGGCTCCGCGCTTGGGCGGAAGCGTCCCTTCGCCTGTACACGGAAGCCAAGACCTTGGCCGACGCCGGAGAACTGACCTCGCGAACCGATCACTATCGGGAGATCGCCGCCACCATCGGCGAAGAGGCGGTGAAACGATGGGATCCCTCCGGGAATGAGCGGGGACTCAGCCCGTTTCATCAAAACCTGCAGTCCCGGGAAGAAGGCATGCGGGTCCTGCAAAGCCCGGAATTTGCCGCATACCGGATTGTGGTCAATGCCTTCTACGCCCATCTGCCCCTGTTTGACATCAATCCTCACACCAAGCATTTGTTGTGCGAACTGGTATCCAATGCAACCGAGCGGATCAAGGGTGTGACCTGGCAGCAACTGACAGGGTTTGGCCAAGGAGGAACCGCGGATGCTTGAACAACGACCGAAATGGAGACGGCACGTCCACTTCGCTCCCACGGAGAACGGCGTTTATTTCCACACCTGGAACTCCGAATTCGCGCTGAAAGGAAAAGGGCTGCACGCCTGGGTGGAACGGCTTGCCCTCCATTTCACCGGAGAGAAGACGCTGAAGGAGCTGACCGACGGATTGGGGGATGCACACCGGCGTTTCGTCCTGCAATTGACGGAAGAGCTGTTCAAGCGTGGCGTGCTCACGGACGGAAACCGGGAAGAAGCGACAACCCTGTCACCGTCGGAGAAAGAGCTGTACGACGACACGCTGGCCTTTCTGGAGCTTCACGCCGAGGATGCAAAAAAGCGGTTTCTCCGCTTTCGTCTGCACCGTCCGCGGGTGGCCGGTTCCGGCAAAGCGATGTTCGCCCTCGTCCGGTCCCTGGTGAAAATGGGCGTGAAATCCCCCGTTCTGCCGGCCGACGCCTCCGGGGACATCCGGCGCCTGGCCGAGGAATGGGCCGCCCGGGATCCCGCGTTTTCCCCCGTCTGGCAGGATCCGCTCTCCCCCGGAGACGAACGGGAAGCGGAACCTGTCGACGGGATCATTTTCATCGGGGAATGGACGGAGCGGGAACACTTTGCCCGCTGGTCCCGTTTTGCCCGTGAAAGAGGCATTCCGTTCCTGCCCGTCACGATTCATCCGTCCGGCGGATGGGTGGGCCCGCTGGAGTCTCCGGAAAGCATCGCCACCTGGCAATGCGCCCGGGACCGTTTCACGGACGCGGATGCTTCCGGAGAAAAAACGGTGACCTCGGACCTGCTCCTCGGCAACATCGGCGCTCTCGAATGGCTGAAACACGTGACCGGGGCGGCTGAAAGCGATGTCATCAACCACGTGATGGACCTTTCTTCGAAGCGGCTGGAAACGGTGCGACGCCGCATCCATCCGTCTCCGCTTGTCCTTGGGTCCTCCCGCCTCGTTCCCCCTGTTTCCCCGCCGGACTCAGGCGAAGAACCGGAAGACCAGGGGGTGTTTCTGGACAAGGCCGAATCGCTGACCGATCCCCGCTTCGGCGTTCTGCTCCGCATCAGCCCGGGAGACCTGATGCAGATTCCGCTGCCGCTCATTGCCGTCACCACCCGCATTCCGGGCGCCGGCAAAGACGGCATCCGCACGTTCGTCGGAGCCGGGGAAACGGTGCGTGACGCCACCGAAACGGCCTTGCGGGAAGCGCTCACCGCTTATGCCCGCGAACTGGAAGCCGTCGTGACCGGAAATGCCGACACGACCGAAGACGGACCGGTTTCCGCGGTGTGGAGCCACGGCCGGTCCCGGGACGAATGGGCGGGAAGCGGATTGCTGCGTTCCTGGATCCGGGTGTCCCTGTCACGCGGCAACCGGGGATTGGTTCGGCTGAACCGGGAAGACCTCCCCGACGGAAAACACCGCCGATATCTGAAAATGCTCGACATTCGTTACGGCCGGAAGCCGGAACTGTGGATGTTTCGTTCACAAACACCGCGGGCCGTCGGCATCTTTTTGACCGAAGACGGAAATCTGCTGGCCGAGGGAGCGGGCCGGACCTTCCATGAAGCCCTGGAACGGGCCTTGCCGGAAGCGCTTCGCCGCCTGCAACTCGCCGAGCATCACCCGGAGTTCGCCCCTCCAGCGGAAGCGGTATGGTTCCCCCGGGAAGAAGATCCGGAGGCGGACAGAACCATCCGGATGGACGAGCCGGTTCCCGACTGGGCCGAATGGCTGAAGGAGGCGGAGCGATTCGCCACACAAAGCGGATTCCGCATTCGACGGGAACCCTGGACCCGCGACCCGTTCCCGGCGGAACTGGGCGTGTGGGTCGGACAGGTCGGCTGGGAAGGAGGAAATGAGCCATGAGCCACACGGTCTGGTTGTGGGCAGAAGGACGGTTGGCGGACATGCTGGCACCGGTTCTGGAAGAGGTGTGCGAAGTCGTGCGGGTGGACGGATTGCCGGATGAACCGGGACCCGGGCGGCCGGATGCCCTGCTTCTGTGTCATGACGCCCGCCTGTTGGACCGCGAAGCGGACGCACAGGACCGGGCCAGGCGATGGGGCGTTCCGTTTTTCCGCATTCATCTGTATGTTGATCGCGTTTTTGCCGGTCCCTGGGTCCTGCCGGACGAACCCGGATGCGTGCACTGCGTGGAGTGGCGAATGAGCCTGGTTCATCCCCAGCGGGAGATCTGGCACAGTCTTGCGAAGGCACAGCGCATGCATGCGGAAGCCGGCATTCACCGCGGATGGAGTCCCCCGTTCCTGGACTCGCTCTCCCTGATCGTCCGGGACGAGTTGGAGCGCCTGCTGAGCGGAAAACCGCCACGGCTGAAACGGAGCATCTACGTGGCCACCGACGGAATGATGAACGGACGGATCCACGCGTTCCAGCCCAACCCGCTCTGCCCGCGGTGCGGAAACCTGCCGGATGACACGCCGGAGAGAGCGGTGTTCCGGGTGCGGTCCTTGCCGAAACCGCATCCCCGCACGTGGAGACTGCCCAACCCGAACATCCGAAACGACGTGCTGCGGGAAGCCTTTTACGATTGGCGGACGGGTCTGTTTCCCCACCTGTACCGGGATGTGTATTCGCGCTTCATGCCGATTTTCGGTGCGGAAATGCCGCTTCCCGATCGCAAATCCACGGAAATCGGTTTCGGACGGACCGACACGTTCCGGGACTCGGAACTGACGGCGATGCTGGAGGGATTGGAACGATACGCCGGCATGGTGCCCCGCGGAAAACGGACGGTCCACCGGGCATCGTGGAACGAAGTGCGCGACCGGGCGATTCATCCGCCGGAGTGGGGCATCCACCATCCCGACCAACGGGACGAGCCCGGCTATGCCTATGTCCCGTACAGCGATGATCTGAAAGTGAACTGGGTGTGGGGGTTTTCCTGGAAAGAACAAAAACCGGTGCTCGTCCCCGAGCAAATGGTGTATTACCGCCTGCCCGATCCGCCGGAGCGACCGACCAACCGGTTTGTCTATGAGACATCGAACGGTTGCGCCATGGGCGGTTCCCTTGAAGAAGCCGTCTTCCATGCCCTGATGGAAGTGATCGAACGGGATGCCTTCCTGGTTTCCTGGTACAACCGGCTGGCCCTGGACGAGATCGATGTGGAAGGGGTTCACAACCGGAACATCCTGCTGGTGAAAGACCGGGTCGAAGCCAACGGATACCGTCTGCATCTGTTTGACATGACGATGGAATCCGGCATCCCCGCCGTGTGGGCCCTGATGATCAATCCGGCGGAAGACGCGAAGGTGAAAACCTATTCGGCGGCCGGCGCCCACCCGGATCCGGAAAAAGCGATCATGGGGGCGCTGGTGGAAGTGGTCACCTCCGTGCCCATTTACGAGGAGATCATGCCGGCCCAGCGGGACAAGGCGGAACGGATGGTGCACGACCCCGGCCTGGTTCAGGAAATGCACGACCACGTGCTCCTGTACTCTCATCCGGACACGCTTCCCCGGTTCGATTTCCTGTTCCGGGAGAAGAAACGTCCGCGTCCGGTGCGGGAACTGTACCGCCGGTGGTACGAAGAGGAGCCCCCGGGCGACCTGGGAGCGGAGCTGAAGGAGCTGTTGGACAAGCTGACCCGTCTGCACGGAGATGTGGTGATCATCGACGAAACCACCCCGGAACTGGAGGCTCTGGGGATCCGCGCCGTCAAAACGCTGGTTCAGGGCATGCTCACCATGTCGTTCGGTCACCAATACCGGCGCATCGTGATGAAACGCGTCCTGGAAGCACCGGTTCGGACCGGCCGCCGTCCATCCCCGATCCGGGAAGAAGAGATCAATCTCTTCCCGCATCCGTTCCCGTAAGCAAAGGAGGATGCCGGTGGATACGTTTGAACGGGAATTCCGCGAGATGCTGTACCGTCAAACCTACGGCCGGTTCCGGGCCCACCGGACCCCCGATGACCACACTCCGCCCGATCCGCTGATCACGGACAAACCGTGCCTGAAGCGAATCCCTTTGCCGACGGAGCTTCCCGACCTGGGATCGCTGGACAGCCGGGGGCCGGCGCACGGGGATTTCGGCTCCGTTTCGCTTGCGAACCGGTTGTCCGCGCTGCTTCACTGCACGCTGGGCGTTTCCCGGCTGGAAATCGGCACGCCGAGGCCACTGCACCGCCCCGTTCCCTCCCCGCGCTGCCTCCACGCCTGTGAACTGTTGGCGGCCCTGCCGCCGGGCAGCCCGACGGGCGAGGGAAGTTTCCGCTATCATCCCGTTCGTCACGAACTGGAAGTGCGCCGGGAAGAACGGGTCTGGCACGAACTGGAGCAGGCTCTCGGCATGCCGCTTCACGATGCGGACGCGGTGCTTGCCGTGTCTGCCGAATGGTGGCGGATCGCCTGGATGTACGGGGACTTTTCGTTTCATCTGGCCACGCTGGAAGCCGGCCATCTTCGCGGCCACCTGCTGTGGCTGGCCGAACCGCTCGGCTTTCGGGCCCAATGGATGGACCGTTTTGACAGCCGCGCGCTGTCCGCCTGTTTCGGGTTGAATCCCGAAGCGGAAACCCTGCTGTCGGTGCTGGTGCTGAGAAGCGTGTGCGAACAACGCCCGGAAGCGGCTGAACGGCTGCCCTTCCGGACCGGGATTCCCGGTACGGACACCGACGGAGACGGGCAGGCGAACTTGCTGAAGCAATGCCCCGATCTGATGAGACTGACCGAACGGACCCGGCCGCATCCGCCGTCGGTCGGAAGGCGCTTGGATCCTCCGATCGCTTCTTTCCCGCTTGCTCCGGCGGACCGTCCTTTCTGCGAACCGGATCTTTCCTTCGGCAAATGGAGATACCCGCGAAGAGAAGACATTCTGAAAAGGCGCAGCGGCGGAAATGATGTGCTGGGGCTGGCGGCCGACGGCTCCCCCGTTTCCCTCGAAGAGCTGTCCGCGGTACTGGGCCGTCTGCGGGACCATGTCGCCGTGCATCCGGAACTGGTTCGCGGCATCCGCCTGTTCCTGTGGGCCCGACGCGTGGAGGGACTTTCTCCCGGCATCCGGGAAGTCCGGCCCGACGGAAGCCTCGTCTCTCTCCGAACGGACGGCTGCCCCTCCCTGGCGGGGATCGGCACGGCGGACCCCCGCACCGCCCATTTGGACAGCTTTCCGATCGCATTTCTGTTCACCGCCGATTACATCGGCGAATACCGGTTGACGGGGCCGGAAGCCATGCCTCTTCTCCAGCAAAGAACCGGCCATCTGACGCAGTGGCTGATGCTGCATGCCACCGCCATGGGCTGGATGGCCCGTCCGGTCAAAAGTTTCGACGAGCTTCGGGCCGAAGAGATTCTCAACCTGACGGAGACGGGGGAAACCGCCGTGTATCTCCTGCTCGTCGGAAAACACCGGCACCCGTTTCTTTCGCTTGACATGAGCCTGGGAGGTGTGTGACTCATGAGTTCTGCTGCCCATCCGGACTGGCTGGCCCTGCACGCGTTCACGCACGACCCCTTCGGGCAGGATTCCCTGCTGCTGGAGGGAATCTTGCCCGCCCTGAGGCGCCTGGAAAGGAAAGGGGCTTTCCAAAAATGGTTTTTTCTCCGCTACTGGGAAGGAGGGCCCCATCTTCGGGTGAGGTTTTTCCGACCGGAAGAGGGAGTGGAAGCGTCCATCCGCGAAGCGGCGGAAACGTTTCTCAAATCCCGTCCTCCCGCGCGGACGCTCACCCGGGATGCGTATTACGCCAACCATCGCTTTGACGGCGAACCGGTCGACCCCGACACCCTGCCGTGGTATGAACACGGCCAGGTGGTCCGTCTGCCCTATTTCCCGGAGATCGACCGGTACGGAGGACCGGAAGCCATGCCGGTCAGCGAAGATCTGTTCCACGCTTCCAGCGAGCTGGCGGTCCGGGTCATGGAGGCCTCCGGCAGCCTGAATGACCGGGTGGCCCGGGCGATGGACATCATGGTGGTGACCGCCTTGGCAATGGAAGTGAAGCCGGAGGAACTGGAGACGTATTTCGACCGGTACGCCCGTTTCTGGGAGCGGTTCGTCGATGACCCCGAGGCCTCGGAAAAGCGGATTCGCGCATCATTTGAACGGCAGAAGGATTCCCTCGTGCACCGGCTGCGGCTGCTGATCCGCCTCGTCCGGGGAGAATTCACGTACGAACTGTTCGCGAACTGGCTGAACGCGCTGAACCGGGCCCGGGAAGCGTACGCCGACATCCACCGAAACGGTCGTCTCCGCGCTCCGTTTCCGGGTGCTCCCGACGATCCGGCTCAATTTTTCCGGGCCGCCGTCTCAGGCATCGCCTTTTCCCAGATCCACATGACCAACAACCGGCTGGGCGTTCCGCCCGTTCACGAGCATTACCTGGGCATGATGATTTCCTTGACCGCGGCCGCTCACCGCGAGGCGGAAGGAGGGACCTGATGGGACGCAAACCGTTCCTGACCGCTTCCCTGCACCACTTGTCCCCGGAAGAACGAAGCCGGATGTTGGGCACTCACTTTCCGGACCCGTTTGAACCGGCTCTTCGCTATCACGAGTCCAGCAGCTTCCATCCCGACCTGATGTCCTTCCAGGCACCCCGGTCCGCTTACCTGCTGCCGGATCACCGCCGGCTGCGAACGGGGGAAAAGTTGGACCTTCCTCCGGAGGAATCCTTGCCGCCGCTGTCGGCTTCGCTCGGCGATGTGATTCACAGGCGCCGCTCCCGGTACGCGTTCGGCGGAGAGGTCCGCCTCGAAGAACTCGCCGCCCTGCTGACGGGCGGACTGGGCATCACCGCCCGGAAAGAAGTGAAAGACGGCGCCGGGCAGACATACGTGCTGCAATTGCGCGGCTATCCGTCCGGCGGAGCGCTGTATCCGGTGGAAACCTGGGTGGTGATGAACCGGGTGACCGGGGAAGGAGCGGGCGTCTACCGATTCAGCGCGCCCGACCGTTGTCTGTGGAAAGTGCCTGACTTGTCCCTCCGTCCGGAAGACATCGCCGCGTGGACGCCGGGCACGGATCCGGACCGGAATCCGCTCTATTCGGCGGAGGACTTCACCGAAGCCGCCGCCTTTCTGCTGCTGGTCGCCGACTTTTCCTGTCAGGCGGACAAATACGGGCCCCGTGCCTACCGGCTCGCCCTTCTGGAAGCCGGACACATGGCCCAAAATCTGCTGCTCGCGGCGACGGCGCTGGACCTGTTTGCGGTCCCCATCGCCGGCTTTTACGACGGACGGGCCAACCAGGCCCTGAGGCTGGATCCCCGCCGTCAGGCACTTGTCTACCTCATCCCCGTGGGCAGACCGAAGGAGGAGAGCCAAACCCCATGAGTTCGCTTGATTCATCCCGTGAATACATCCGATTTCGACCGGGGGTGTTCCCCTCCTTTCCCGCCTCCGGCCAGATTGAGCTTCGCACCGGTCCGCTGGGTCCCCCGCTCATCCGCTTGCTTCTGCCGGAGGGAGAGGACTGGGTGAGCCCGATTTTTCGCCGGTTGGACGGCTCCCGACCGATTCCGGAACTATTGGACGCCATCCCCGAATCGCGCAGAGCGGACGCCCGCAAACTGCTGAGTGTTCTGGTGGCGAAGAGATGGGCGGAAACGGGGGATGCCCCTTTCAAGGCGGAAGACCCGGTGAAGGACCATTTGCTGGCGTTTCGTTCGTTTTCCAACGAGGATGCGGAACGAACCCTGCGAAAGACGCGTCTGCTGGTCCTGGGCGCGGGCCGGCTGGGCAGCCGCATCGCGGGAAATCTGACCATGACCGGTTTTCGGCAACTGACGCTTTTGGACCCCTCTCCCGTTTCCTTCCAAGACCGGACGGCTTCTCCTCTTCTGTTGCAGGCGGAACCGGGAACTCCCCGCGCAAACGCACTCGCCTCCGCGCTGCGGGAGATGGCGCCGGACGCAGCGGTACAAGCCGTGACGGAAGCCGACGGCCGGACCCTGGAGCGGGAAATGGCCGAACATGACCTGACCATTGTGGCGGAAGACTGTTTTCATCCCCGCCTGCTCAGCGACGTCAACCGTCTGGCGGTCCGTTTGGGGAAGCGCTGGTCCATGGTGCTGGTGAACGGTTGGAACCTCCATGTCGGTCCCACCATTTTTCCCGGACAATCCGGTTGTCTCCTCTGCCTGCACCTGGAAACCGGCGAGACATGGGTTCCGGAAAACGCTCCCGAAGAACCGGCCGCCGATTCCGGGGAACCGACCCGATCCTTGGAGAGCGGATTCCCGTCTCTCGTATGGCCGCCGCATGCCGACGTGGCCGCCGGCCTTTTGGCGACGGACATGCTTCACGCCGCCGGGATCATGCCCCGAAGAATCGAACCGGGCACCGGGATGACGCTCGGGCGCCAGCTGGTGTTTGACCTGAAATCGGGCCAAGCTTTCTGGCGAACGGTCCCCCGCAGGCCCGATTGCCCCGTGTGCGGACCGGGCGCCCTTTCACATCCCCATGAATATTGATTCTTGTTCGCAGATTCGAAAAAGTTTATCATATGAATGAAAATCCCTGTGATTTTTTCCCCTGTGGGAGAACATGCGGAAGCCCCCGAAGAGCCGACGGACTCGTGATTCGAAAGATTTGAAGACGGTTTCCCCGTCCGTGTCCACGTCGGTCCTCGGCCGGAGCGCGAGGGGGGGAAATTCCGACGACCGGGAGTGGCACCCACTCGCCAAGCATGTTCGGGAATGATTTGAGGATTTGTATGTTTTCATTCTGTACCCAGGGATTCTCCGAAAAATTCAGGAAAAAGGAGCCGATCCATGACCCGGGAACAACCTGTGATTGAAGTGCGGGAACTCAGAAAAACGTATGGAGACGTCCGGGCGGTGGACGGAATCTCGCTGGAAGTCTTTCGCGGTGAGATTTTCGGTGTGATCGGAGCCAACGGCGCGGGCAAAACGACTACCCTGGAAATGATGATGGGCCTTCGCACCCCGGACTCCGGCACCATCCGGGTACTGGGACTGGAGGTTCCCCGCCAATCCTCGGAACTGAAACAGCGCATCGGCATCCAGTTGCAACAGACCGCCCTGTATGACCGGATCAAAGTGAAAGAAGCGCTCGACGTGTTCGGCGCTTACTACCGGCAACGGCGGGACCAGAAGGAAATCATCGATTTGCTCGGACTGGAGCCGTATCTGGACAAAACGGTAAAAAAACTGTCGGGCGGCTGGCAGCAACGGGTGGCCTTGGCCCTGGCCCTGATCAACGATCCGGAGATCATCTTCCTGGATGAACCGACCACCGGACTGGACCCGCAGGCCCGCCACGATCTGTGGCAGATCATTCTCAGTCTGAAAAACGAAGGAAAAACGATCCTCCTCTCCACCCACTACATGGAAGAAGCACAGCGCCATTGCAGCCGGGTGGCGGTGATCCGGCAGGGAAGGCTGGTCGCCTGCGACACGCCCGCCGGTCTGATCGCCCGACTGCCCGACGGCAACGGCACGATGGACGACGTCTATGTCCAGATGGCCGTCGGACCGAAAGGAGAGTCCGCCTGATGAAAGCACTTCTCGCCCACACAAGACTGGAAGTCACCCTGCTGTTCCGGGAAGTGATCGCCGTTTTTTTCAGCTTCCTTCTGCCCGGGGCCTCCTTTGTCATCATGGGCAAGATCTTCGGCGACCAGGTATACAGCACCGGAACGTACTTCGAAACCTACATTCCCTCCATGATGGGCATCATCATTTTCGCCACCTGCCTGTTCGCCGTCGGACTTCAGGTGGTGATCGACCGGGAAAAAGGCGTTTACAAGCGACTCAAAGGCACGCCGATCAATCCCTTCCACGTGCTGGTCGCCCTGCTGGCCAAAGGATTCATCGCCATCTACGTCGGCGTGGTGGAGATCCTGGTGCTGGCCCGTCTGGTGTTTGACGTCTCGCTCACGCCTCACCTGCTTCAGTTCCTGGGCGCCGTGACCTGGGCAACCCTCTCTTTCCTGGGACTCGGCTTCCTGATGGTCAGCGTCACCCGTCGCATGCAAACGGCACTCGCTTTCGGCTTCATTTGCATGTATCCGATGATGTTCCTGTCGGGATCCTTCTTCCCGCTGGACATGATGTCCGATTTCTGGAAAGACGTGGCCCAGTTCAATCCGTTGTTCCACGCCAACCAACTGATGATCCTCGGATACAAGGGAGACCTTTTCACACAAACCGGAGCGATCAGCGCGGCCGTCCTCGGCGGCATCCTGGTGGTGGGCTCCGGCATCGGTTTCCGGTACTTCCGCTGGGAACCGTGATGAACGGACGTCGATGTCCTGAACCGGCCGGAACCCGTGGAAAGCGAACGGGTTCCGGTTTTTCCGTTCCTCCTCACAAAAACCGGGGATCCAGCCTCTCTCCGAGCTCCTCCTTCAACTGCCGGAGCGTCTCCCCGTCCCGCGCGGAAACTTGTACCGTCAAATACTCCGTAATGCTCGCCACCCATTTCCCGCCACAGAAAAACAAAAGGGGCACGCCCTTGATCGACGCTTGTCCCAACAGCCTCACCTCCGCCCAAGATTCCACCGCCGCCGCGCGCGCATCGTCCCACTCCGCCGGTCCCCGGGAAATGATCCGGGCCCCCGCCAACAGGTCCTCATACGCTTGGCACGCCGGGCCGAACCATTCCTCAAACCGGGGATGTTCCTCTTTCCAGCCGGGCGCAAGATACGCATCCACCCGCCATTCCCGGGACAGATCCGGCGAGACCACCGTGTTCCCCGAAGGAAACAGAAACTCCCCCGCCGTCTCCAGCCAATCGAAAAACGCCTGCTCCCAAGCGATCCATTCCCGGGGGGTGAATGTGGGATCGGCGGATTTGTTGTTGACGGCTTCAAATCCCCAATAAAGCGGGCTGGCCACATTGATCTTCCGATTAAACTGTTCTTCCGGCATGGTGAAGCAGATGCGGTGCGGGCAGGGTTTCCCCTCTTCGCCGTTCCAGGAAAACCAGTCGTACGGGCTGATTTCCTTCAAGAGCTGTGATGTGTTCAGTCGTTTCAAGGGATGAGACCTCCGTGTGTTTATTTGTTGCAGAGTCTGCCGCCGTGGCTGTTCCCGGCGATTGCCTTTGCGCCAGCAATGAAATGAGCCGGGAACGGCCACGGATTCGGATTTTTAGCATTGTGTGACCAAGCATACCGAAGACAACCCCTGCTTGTTTCGTTGCAATGGCAAAGGCACTCGCAGGGATTGGGGCCGGCTTTCTCACAAATGCATCACCGCCGTGACTGTTCCCGGTGAATGCCTTTGCGTCAGCAACGAAATGAGCCGGGAACGGCCACGGATTCGGATTTTTAGCATTGTGTGACCAAGCATGCCGAAGACAACCCCTGCTTGTTTCGTTGCAATGGCAAAGGCACTCGCAGGGGTTGGCTTCGGCTTTCTCAACAAGCCAATACCTCTGCCGCGTGACTGTTCCCGGCGATTGCCTTTGCATCAGCAACGAAATGAGCCGGGAACAGCCACGGTTTTCCGGCTGTCCAGATGCTCGCCGGATGCCAAACTCCCGCTCGTTTCATTGCAATGGCAAAGGCACTCACAGGGATTGGGGCCGGCTTTCTCACAAATGCATCACCACCGTGTTCCCGGTGAATGCCTTTGCGTCAGCAACGAAATGAGCCGGGAACAGCCACGGATCAAGGATTGACCTGTCTTTGATATTCGAGGACGAAAGAAATTTTGGGGCCGATTCAACCGCCTTCGGTGCGATGTCATGAATGCGTCCCGTTTGAGGACTCACCGTCGCTCTTGCAAAGAAAAAGGGAACTCTCCCACCCGAAAGGGTGAAGAAAGTTCCCTCGCCAAGAAAAGTCGGGGGCAATCAGCTTCATCCGGCAAAGCTTTGAATCCTGCCGGGAGACTGCCGAACGGAGATAGCCGTTCACTCTCCCAGCAGGGCCATCAGCAGCGCCTTCTGCGCATGCAGGCGGTTTTCCGCCTGATCAAACACGACCGAGCGGGGGCCGTCGATCACGCCCGGGGATACCTCCCAGTCGCGATAGGCGGGCAAACAGTGGAGGAAGACCGCGTCTTCCTTCGCCAGCGCCATCAGGGTTTCATTCACCTGATATCCCTGGAAGTCGCGGAGGCGTTTCTCCTTTTCCTCTTCCTGCCCCATGCTGGCCCACACGTCGGTGTAAACGGCGTCCGCTCCCTGGACGGCGACGAACGGGTCATGGCTGAAGTGCAAGCTGCCTCCGGTGAGAGCGGCCATTTCCTCCGCCTGTTTCCACACCTCAGGCAGCGGTTCGTACCCCGGGGGCGTGGAAATGTGGAGGTGAATGCCCGCCAGCGCCGCCCCGTGCATCAGGGAATGCAACACGTTGTTCCCGTCGCCGACATACGTCAGCTTCAGCCCGGACAAGGTTCCCTTCACTTCCCACAGCGTCAGCAGGTCGGCGAGAATCTGGCACGGATGGTACAGGTCGGTCAGTCCGTTGATCACCGGGATTTCGGCATGCGTCGCCAGCTCCTCCACCAGTTCCTGGCTGAATGTGCGGATCAGGATGGCGTCCACGTAACGGGACAGGACTTTCGCGGTGTCCTCGACCGATTCGCCGCGCCCCATCTGCAACTCTTCCCGCTGAAGGTTGAGCGCATGGCCGCCCAGCTGGGCCATGCCCACCTCGAAGGACACGCGCGTCCGGGTGGACGGCTTGTCGAAGATCATGGCCAGGGTTTTCCCCTTGAGCGGAGCGCCGATGCTCCAGAGTTGCCGCTGGGTTTTCATCTGGTGGGCCAGTTCCACCAGCGATTGAAGTCCGGAGGGGGAAAGACCCTCCAGCGTGAGAAAATCCTGCCCCTTGAGCGGGGCCAATGCCGGTTTGGACAAGAGTGCGTTCATTTGGCGACAACCTCCCTGATCTCGCTCAATCCTTCCATTTTCCCTCCGAACCGCTTTTCGGCCACCTGCCCGATGATCCGGACCGCCTGCCGGATCTCCGTTTCGCCGACCACCAGGGGAGGGAGCAGGCGCAGCACCGTTTCCCCCGCCGGAAGCGTGACCAGTCCCGCATGCAGCAGCTCCCGGATGAAGGGCTGAACCGGAACGGTGAGCTCCACGCCGATCATCAGCCCGAGACCGCGGACATCGATCACTTCCGCGTACGGAGACAGCACTTGGCGCAATCCGTCCCTCAGCAACCGGCTTTTCGCTTCCACTTCCCCGATCAGTCCCGACACCTCCAACTCCTCCAGCACCGCTCCCGCCGCCGCCATGGCCAGCAAGTTTCCGCCGAAGGTGGTTCCGTGCGAACCGGGTCCCAAATGCGGCTTCAATTCCTCTCGGGCCAGCATGGCGCCCACGGGGAATCCGTTGCCGAGTCCCTTGGCCGTCGTGATCACGTCCGGGGTGATGCCGTATCGTTGAAAGGCAAACCATGCGCCGGTTCTTCCGATGCCGGTCTGCACTTCATCCACCATCAGGAGCAACCGTTTCTCGCGGCACCAGTCGGCCAGCTCCCGGACAAACCCGGGATCGACGGGTTTCACGCCGCCCTCCCCCCGTACCAACTCCAACAGCACCGCCGCGGTGGCCGCTCCGGTGGCTTCCCGCACCGCGTCCATGTTCTCCGGCGGCAGAATGCGGAATCCGCCCGGAAGCGGGTCGAATCCCCGTTTCACCTTCTCCTGACCGGTGGCGGTGAGGGTGGCCAACGTCCGCCCGTGAAACGATCCCTCAAACGTCAGAATCTGCGGTTCGGCAATCACCTTGGCTTCCCGGGCCCAGCGGCGGGCCAGCTTGATGGCCGCCTCATTGGCCTCCGCGCCGCTGTTGCAGAAGAACACCGCTCCCATCCCCGACACCCGGCAAAGGGCTTCCGCCACCCGTTCCTGAAGCCTGTGGGGAAAGAGATTGGACAGGTGCCAAAGCTGCCCGGCCTGCCGGATCAGGGCTGCCCGCACGCGGGGATGATTGTGTCCCAGTCCGGTCACCCCGATTCCGGAAGCGAAATCCAGCCATCGCCGTCCCGACCGGTCAGTCAGCCAGACGCCTTCTCCTTTTTCGAACTCCACATCATACCGGATGTAAGTGGGAAACAGCTTCACCCGTCTTCACCTCTTCCCTCACCAGGCAGGTGCCCGTTCCTTCCTCTCCGGGGAGAACCGGGGACTTGCCGCCCGTGATCCACACCTCTTCCACCGACCCGCGCAGGCAGCGGATGCCCGCACGCGTTTTGGGAATCATCCCTCCCGTGATCCAGCCGTTCCGGATGCCTTCTTCCAGCTGCTGCAACGTGGCCTTGGACAACCGGATGCGTTTGGCCCCTTCGGTGCGGTAAATGCCGTCGACGTCCGTCACCAGTACGAGACGTTTGGCCGAGATCGATTCCGCCAGCGCGGCGGCCGCCTCGTCCGCATTGATGTTGTAGTGTCGGCCCTGTTGATCCGCCCCGACGGAAGCGATCACCGGCACCCATCCGTCCGCGAGCATGCTGCGGAGGGCTTCCCGGTTCACCTCTTCCACCTCGCCGACAAATCCCAATCGGGCATCGGCCGGTTTGACCCGCAGGAGGGAGAGATCCACCCCGCTCAGCCCGATTGCCGGAATGCCCGCCATCAAGAGCGTCGACACCAACCGCTTGTTGATATCTCCGGCCAGCACCATCCTGGCCGCTTCGAGGGTTTGTTCATCGGTGACCCGGCGGCCGTCGACGAAACGGGGGACGATGCCCCTCTCCCGCAGGAATTCCGACAGGCGCGGACCACCGCCGTGCACCACGACCAGCGGTGTGCCTTCGGCATGCAAACGGGCGATTTGTTCGAGAAACCGGGATTCCATCCGGTCCATCGCGTGTCCTCCCAGTTTCACCACGACCGCTTTCTCCACGACTTCCCTTCCCTCCTCATGTGCGGTAACTCGCATTGATGGTCACGTAATCATGGGTCAGATCGCATCCCCACGCCACGGCCTTTCCCTCCCCGGAGTGGAGCTTCAGACGGATGCACACCGTCTCCCGCCCCAGTTCCGCCTCGGCGGCTCCGGCGTCAAACACCAGCGGGATTCCTCCGCGCACCACCTGAACGTCTCCGAGAAACACTTCCGTCTTCTCCGGATCGAGCGTGGGATCCCCGTATCCGGCCGCACACACGATCCGGCCCCAGTTGGCATCCCTGCCGAACACCGCCGTTTTCACCAGGCTGGATCCGGCCACCGCCCGCGCGACGGCCGCGGCTCTCTTTGCGTCGGACGCTCCTTCCACCTGCACTTCGATCAGGCGGGTGGCACCTTCCCCGTCCCTGGCGATTGCCTTGGACAGCTCCCGGCACACATGAAGAAACGCCGCGGAAAACGCCTCCCAATCGGGATGGTCGGGAGTGAGAGTCCGATTGCCCGCCAGTCCGCTGGCCATCGCCACCGTCATGTCGTTGGTGCTGGAATCCCCGTCGACCGTGATCATGTTGAACGTTTCGTCCGTTGCTTTCCACAGCAGCGACTGAAGCATGTCGGGGGAAATCCGCGCATCGGTCGTGATGAAGGCGAGCATGGTGGCCATGTTGGGATGAATCATGCCGGACCCTTTGGCCGCCCCCGCCACCACCACCGGGACTCCGTCCACCGTCAGCCTGACTTCGGCCTGTTTGATACAGGTGTCGGTGGTCAGGATCGCTTTGGCGAACGAACGTCCTCCTTCCTTGCTCACCGTCAGCTGCCGGAGTCCGCCGACAATCCGGTCCATCGGCAGGAATTCCCCGATCACGCCGGTGGAGGCCACCGCCACTTCATGCCGGTTCACTCCCAGAAGCTCCGCCGCCGTATCCCGCATCATCCGGGCATCTTCCAAACCGCGAGGACCGGTGCATGAATTGGCGTTCCCGCTGTTGACCACCACGGCCCGCAGGGTTCCGCCGGCGCCAAGACTTTCCTGGGTCACCTTGATGGGAGCCGCCTGAAAGGCATTGGTGGTGTACACGGCCGCCGCACTGGCCGGCCGTTCGCAAACGATCATGCCCAGATCCGGTCGCTTTCTCTTGATCCCGCAATGCATGCCTCCGGCCGCAAACCCTTTCGGCGATGCGACATTGGGTTCATTCACGATGACAAACGGCGTTTTCCCGATCAGGATCCCTTGTTCCACGTCCGTTCCCTCCTCTCCGGAACATTCCTGTACGCGCTTGCTCTCACGGGTATTGGGGAAGTGCCTTCAGTCCGGTTTCCTCGGACCACCCCAGCCGGATGTTGGCATTTTGCATCGCCTGACCGGCGGCTCCTTTCATCAGATTGTCGATCGCCGCCATGAGGATCACCCGCCCCGTCCGCTCGTCGACCCGCACGGCGATGTCACAAAAATTGCTGCCTCGCACGGCACCGGTTTCCGGCGGACGGTCCGTCAGGATCCGGATGAACGGTTTGTCCCGATACGCGTCCCGATACAGGTCGGTCAGTTCCTTTTCTGTATATTTATTCATCAATGATGCATAAACGGTGACCAAGATTCCGCGGTTCATGGGAACCAGGTGAGGAACAAAACTGATGCGAAGCTCCCGTCCGGCAAAGCGCGCCGCCCCTTCTTCGATCTCCGTCGTGTGAGGGTGACCCGTCACCCGGTAAGGCCTGAGGTTTTCATTCACCTCGCAATACAGCAGTTCCCGCTTCAGACCGCGGCCGGCACCGGTCACGCCCGACTTGGCGTCGACGATCACCCCGGCCGGATTCACGATCCCTTCCCTCAGAAGCGGAAGGAGCGCAAGGAGCGTCGCGGTCGGATAACAACCCGGATTGGCGATCAGTTCCGCCTCCCGAAGTCGCTCCCGGTTCCATTCCGACAATCCGTACACGGCGCGTTCCAACCATTCTTTCGGCGCCGGCGGCTTGCCGTACCGCTCCTCATACACGGCCGGATCGTGAAACCGGAAATCGGCCGACAGATCGATCACGATGCAGCCCGCCTCAAGGAACGGGGCCGCCCATCGGGCGCAGATTCCCGGAGGAGTGGCGAAAAAGACCAGATCCGCCTTCCGGCACACCCGCTCCGGATCGAGCTCTTCGTACATCCGTCCCAGGTGGGACAGAGAGAGCCAGGAAGTGCCCAGTTCCTCCCCCGCCTGGGAAGTGGAAACCGCCGCCGACAACTCCAGCTCCGGATGCCCTTCGATCAGCCGGATCAGTTCCGCCCCTCCGTATCCCGTTGAACCGATCACCGCCGCTTTCATGCTCATTCCCTCCTCGATATGCATCATTATACATTCGAGTTCATATTTATTCAACACTTTTTTCCCGTTTCGTTTTCGCCGGGGAAACGGAAGATTCCGGAAATGAACGGCGACTCCATCCAGCCTCCGCGATGAAATGCATTTTCCCATGCCAGGCGAGAAAGCCGGATCATTCCCGCGAGTAACTTTGCCACCACAACGAAATGAGCGGAGAATTCTCCGGCAGACATTGCGCACACAATGAAAGCCCGACCCAATCCCTGTGAGCGCCTTTGCCATCGCAACGAAACGAACAGGGATTGGCGTCCGGCGAGCATCCGGACAAGCGGAAAACCATGTCTGTTCCCGGCTCATTTCATTGCTGACGCAAAGGCATTCGCCGGGAACAGTCACGCCGACGACGCAATTGCTTGGTGAGAAAGCCGTAGCCAACCCCTGCGAGTGCCTTTGCCATCGCAACGAAACGAGCGGAGAATACTCCGGCAGACATTGCGCACACAATGAAAGCCCGACCCAATCCCTGTGAGCGCCTTTGCCATCGCAACGAAACGAACAGGGATTGGCGTCCGGCGAGCATCCGGACAAGCGGAAAACCATGTCTGTTCCCGGCTCATTTCATTGCTGACGCAAAGGCATTCGCCGGGAACAGTCACGGTGGCAAGGTATTTGCCTGGTGCGAAAGCCGGGTCATTCCCCGCGAGTAACTTTGCCACCACAACGAAACGAGCGGAGAATACTCCGGCAGACATTGCGCACACAATGAAAGCCGGACCCAATCCCCGCGAGAGCAAACCCGTCTTCCCTTGCGTTCTTGCATTTGGAGGACAAAAAAACAAACGCTCGCTTGTTCGCGAGCGCATGAACACTTTTTTTTCGATTCGCCGAACGGGATGTTGCAACTTTCGGCGGTCGAAATTCGTCTGTTGCACCAGATAAGCGACAATGGGGGATTGTGTGCGTTTCCGGTATGAAGCCACGACAAAGATGACTCACTGCTCTTGGGACAACCATTCCGCCAGTTTTTCTCTGTCTTGCTGAGACATGTGAGTTTGTGCGGGCATGGTTCCCTTCCCTTTGTTCAGGATTTGAAGAATTCCTTCTTTCCCCAGTTTTTGCCCCACGCCTTTCAAACCCGGCCCGTAAGAACCTTGCATGTTTCCGCCATGGCAGGCGGCGCAATTGTTCATGTACAGTTCCTCAGGCGTCTGTGCCGATTGCCGGTCCGTTTGAGACGGATTGCCGTTGCAGGCGGCCGTCAACAGGAGCAGACTGCATCCGGCAAGAACGGAAATGGCTTTACGCATGCGTACTTCCTCCTTTTCCGCTTGTGCGCGGCTCCGGATGGCTGCGCCTCACTTCGGCTCTTCATCCCCGGAAAACATCGAAGGATTGATGAGGGTGCGCGGTTTGGTTTCCGCCAGGTCTTCTCCCCGTTGCAGCAGGCTTTTCTTGAACAGGCGACGGCCGGTGGTACCGTCCATTCCTTCCTCTTGCTCGTTCGGACGGGCTTCTTTGTCCCCACGGGTTTTGCGGGTGGTGGTCCGAACGGCGAACGTTTGGTCCAGGTTCTCTCTCCCCCGTCCCGCTCCGGTCCGGGCATTCCCCGTCTTTCCGCTGCCCGAACGCCGGCCTTGGGACGAGGCGTTGTCATTCGCCGCCGCGGAAGTTGCGTTCGGGTCGGAGCGCACAACGATTTCCTGATCTTCAAACGGCAGGGTTTCCCCTTCTTTCGGGCGTTCCCTGGGAATGCGGGCCCGCTGCTTTTTCCGTTTTTCCCGTTCCATGGTGGTCCGGCGAACCTTCTCCACCGGGATCTTCGCATGTTCACCGGACAGATTCCCTTCCGGGAACAGCTTGTCCAGTTCCTCCACTTCTTTTTTCCGTTTGTTGGCCACCACCACGTTGACCACGATGAGAACCACGAGAATCACACCGACGGCGATCCCTCCGAGCACAAAGGGATTATCCATCGAATCAGCCTCCTTCTCAAGGATTTCGCCTCCACCCGAAAGAACCGGGGGCAACGTCCGAAATCAACAAAGCCGGCGAAGGCGCCGGCCTCTGTTGTTTATTCGCCTTTGAATTCGGGAGTCCGTTTCTGCAAAAACGCCTCCATGCCCTCCGCACGGTCCCGGGTATCGAACACCACACCGAAGGCACCAGCCTCCAGATCCAGCCCCGTTTCCAAGTCCGTTTCAAGACCCCTGTCGATGGTTCTCTTGATCAAACGGAGTGAAACGGGCGCTTTCTTGGCGAGCTCCGCGGCCAGGGATTTGGCTTCATCGAGCAGGGAACCGGCAGGAACCACTTTCTGAACCACGCCGATCCGCAGCGCTTCGTCCGCACTGATCATTTGTCCGGTCATGCACAGGTACTTGGCCGTGTTCCGTCCGACCAGGCGAGCCAGCCGTTGCGTTCCTCCGTAGCCGGGAATGACGCCCAGATTGACCTCCGGCAGTCCGAACCGGGCCTTGTCGGAAGCGAGGATGATGTCCCCGCTGAGCGCCAGCTCAAAGCCGCCGCCGAGGGCGTATCCGTTCACGGCCATGATCACCGGTTTCGGCAATCGCTCGATGCGCGTCATGATCCGCTGCCCGAATTCCGCTTGGCGCCGGGCTTCATCGGCAGATCCGATCCGGCTGAGCTCGGAGATGTCCGCGCCGGCCACAAAGGCCTTTTCCCCTTCACCGGTGATGATCAATGCCTTGATCCCGCCGTCCCGCTCCACGTGGGTCAACGCATCGTCCAATTCTTCCAGCGTTTCGCGGCTGAGGGCATTGAGTACCTTGGGGCGGGAAACGGTCAGAAGGGCCCAGCCTTCCCCCCGCTCCAGCCGCAGATGTTTCCATTCCGCCATGCATGTCCCTCCCGATCCAAGACATCCGGGTGGATGCCCGTCAAACCGACGGGATTCCCGCCAAAACAGTATATCTTTTCGATGTTCGGGTTCATTTTCCTCCCGGGTATTGTGAAGGAGTGATGTCCAATTCCCGACCGGATCACTGACCGCGATTCAGCTGCATGCGCAGCCATCCTTCGATGAACGGATCGATGTCTCCGTCCATCACTCCCTGCACGTTGCCCACTTCCACCTGTGTCCGGTGATCTTTCACCAGGCTGTACGGATGGAAAACATAGGAACGGATCTGGTTGCCCCAGCCGATTTCCGTTTGTTCTCCCTGGAGAGCCTGCAGTTCTTTCTGTTGTTCTTCCAGTTTCCGCTCATAAATGCGGGCCTTCAGGATTTTCATCGCCCGTTCGCGGTTCTGGATCTGCGAGCGCTCCGACTGACAGGTGACGACGATGCCGGTCGGAATGTGGGTGATTCGCACGGCGGAGTCGGTGGTGTTCACGTGCTGGCCGCCCGCACCGCTCGACCGGTAGGTGTCGATCTTGATTTCGTCCGGGCGGATTTCCACTTCCACCTCATTGTCGATCTCCGGCATCACATGGACGGAGACAAACGACGTGTGACGGCGCCCCGAAGCGTCGAACGGCGAGATGCGGACCAGACGGTGCACCCCTTTTTCCGCCTTGAGGTAACCGTAAGCGTTGAGCCCCTTGATGAGCAGCGTCACGCTTTTGATGCCGGCTTCCTCCCCGGGCAGATAATCGAGGGTTTCCACTTTGTACCCCTTGTCCTCCGCCCACCGGGTGTACATGCGGAGCAACATTTCCGCCCAGTCCTGCGACTCCGTGCCGCCCGCGCCCGGGTGAATTTCCAGAATCGCCGAGTTCTTGTCGTAGGGGCCGTTCAGCATGACGTGGATCTCGAAGGCATCCAGCTCTTCGGCCAACGTTTTCAGGCTTCCCGCCACGTCGTTCAGCATGTCCGGGTCTTCCCCTTCTTCGGCGATCAGTTCCAACATGAGTTGGGCCTCTTCCAGCTTTTCTTCCAGCTCGGACATTTTTTCGACCAGATCCTTCAGCCCTTTCATCTCATCGATGACTTTCTGGGCTTCCTGCTGGTCGTTCCAGAAGTCGGGAAGAGCCATCCGCTCTTCCAGTTCGTTCAGGCGGGCCTTCTTTTGATCGTGGTCAAAGAGACCCCCTGATGTCCGCCAATTTCTTGGCTGTATTTTGCAGAAGCTGTCTGATTTCGTACATTTCCATGGAAAGTCACCTCGTTCGATTCGTCTTTTTCCATTATAACGACACTCTTCCGGTTTGGCGACCTCGCAAAACGGAAACGGCAGGGAAACGGCTTTCCCTGCCGCTTTTGACCGTGATTCCGTTTTGTTTCCGTGCTGCCGGGACATCGGGGCTTCGCGTCGTCAGCGCGCCGGTTGGGCGGCTTTTTCCGTCTTGAGACAGCAGTTCTTGTACTTCTTGCCGCTGCCGCACGGACAAGGATCATTCCGCCCCACCTTTTCCCCCTTGCGAACCGGCTCTTTGCGCGGGGGCTCTTCCGACGTTTCTCCGCCGGACACGGCGGTCACGTTGACGGCCACTTCTTCCCGCTCGATTTCCTCTTCCTCGACGATCACCGATTTCATCACATACTTGACGATTTCCTCCTGGATCTCCTGGACCATCGCCTCGAACATGGCGTACCCTTCAAACTGGTACGCGCGAAGCGGGTTGTCCTGTCCGTACGCCCGCAGGTGGATGCCTTGACGGAGCTGTTCCATCGCGTCGATGTGATCCATCCATTTCCGGTCGACGGCGCGCAGGATGACCATCTTCGCAAATTCGTTCATCCGTTCCCGACCGATCTCCGCGAGACGTTCGTCGTAATACTTCTCCGTCTCCTCCATGATGAGGGAGATCATTTCCTCCGGTTCCAGCTCATCCAGATCGTCTTCGGTGACGCGTCCCTCGGGAAGCAAATTGTGCTGCACGTAATCCTCGATCGCCGAGAGGTTCCATTCTTCTTCCAGCTCGTCGGAAGTGTGCAGACCCACGACCCGTTCGATTTCCGCCTTGGCCATGCCGAGGACCACATCTTTCAGATCGTCGGCAAACAGCACTTCACGGCGCTGCTTGTAGATGATCTCCCGCTGCTGGTTCAAAACGTCGTCGTATTGAAGCACCCAGCGGCGCGCGTCGAAGTTGTTCGCTTCCACTTTTCGCTGGGCGTTGGCGACCGCTTTGGTGAACATCTTGCCCTCGATCGGCTGGTCGTCCGGAAGCCCGAGCTTTTCCAGCATGTTGTACAGATTTTCCCCGCCGAACCGGCGCATCAGCTCATCTTCCAGCGACAGATAGAACTGCGAGGACCCGGGGTCCCCCTGACGCCCGGAACGACCGCGCAACTGGTTGTCAATCCGCCGGCTTTCATGCCGCTCCGTTCCGATCACGTGCAAACCGCCCAGTTCGGCCACGCCCTCGCCCAGCATGATGTCGGTTCCGCGTCCGGCCATGTTGGTGGCGATGGTGACCGCTCCGCGCTGACCGGCACGGGCGATGATTTCCGCTTCCCGCTCGTGATGCTTGGCGTTCAGCACTTCATGGGGAATGCCGTGCCGTTTCAGCATTCCGGAAAGGTGCTCCGATTTCTCGATCGACGTGGTGCCGACCAGGATCGGTTGTCCTTTCTTGTGCCGCCGGATGATCTCCTCGACCACCGCGTTGAACTTGGCTTCTTCGGTCTTGTACAGGAGGTCGGTCATGTCCACGCGGATGGTCGGCTTGTTGGTCGGGATTTGGTAGACGTCCATGTTGTAAATCTTCCGGAATTCTTCCTCTTCCGTCTTGGCCGTCCCGGTCATGCCCGCCAGCTTTTTGTACATCCGGAAGTAGTTCTGCAGGGTGATGGTGGCCAGCGTCATGCTCTCACGCTGCACCTGCAGTCCTTCCTTGGCCTCGATCGCCTGGTGCAATCCGTCGGAATAACGCCGTCCGTACATCAGACGTCCGGTGAACTCGTCGACGATGACCACGCCGTCCTCGTTCACCACGTAATCCTGGTCGCGCTTCATCAGCACGTGAGCCTTGAGCGCCTGCTGCACGTGATGGTTCAGCGTCAGGTGCTTCATGTCGTACAGGTTGTCGATCCCGAGGAAGCTTTCCACTTTGCGGACGCCCTCTTCGGTGAGAGTCACCTGTTTCGTCTTGATGTCGACCGTGAAATCCTCGTCCTTCCGGAGCCGGCGCACGATCCGGTCCGCGACGTAGTAAAGATCGGTCGCCTTGTTGGCTTGTCCGCTGATGATGAGCGGCGTCCGGGCTTCGTCAATCAGGATGCTGTCCACTTCGTCGATGATGGCATAGTTGAGTTCCCGTTGCACCAACTGCTCCGGGTACAACACCATGTTGTCCCGCAGATAGTCAAAGCCGAACTCGTTGTTGGTGCCGTACGTGATGTCCGCCTGATAGGCCGCCCGTTTCTCTTCGGAGGACATCATCGGCAGGTTGAGCCCCACGGTCAAACCGAGAAACTCGAAAATTTGACCCATCCATTCGCGGTCACGCTTCGCCAGGTAATCGTTGACCGTGACCACGTGGACGCCCTTGCCGGGGAGCGCGTTCAGATAAGCGGGCAGGGTGGAGACCAGCGTTTTCCCCTCACCCGTGCGCATCTCGGCGATGTCGCCTTCGTGCAGCACCATGCCGCCCACCAGCTGAACCCGGAAATGGCGCATGCCGAGCACGCGTTTGGACGCTTCCCGGACCACGGCGAACGCTTCGGGAAGCAGCGCGTCAAGGTCTTCGCCGTCGGCCAACCGATTGCGGAATTCATCGGTTTTTGCCCTGAGTTCCTTGTCGCTCAGCTTCTCCATGTCCGGTTCCATCGCCTCGATCCGGTCGGCCAGGGCGAAGTATTTTTTGAGTTGCCGCTCTTGCGGGTCAAACAGTTTGCGAAGGGTTTTCAGCACCCTCATCAACTCCCGTTTCAGGATCACACTCTATGCATTGACGGAACATGGTCCGACTCGACTTCAAATAGATAGAATAGTCCACATTCAACAGTGTATCAAATTTGCGGACCGATTTCACTTTTTTCATATGACAAGAAAACGAAGAAAGGAGCCGGAAATGCTCCTCCTGAGAGCACTCCCGACTCCCGTCCGCCGGTCGACGATCCGTGTCGCTCCGGTTCAAATGACATGTTCACCCGGCCGTTTCCGCCCGTTTCGAAGGTTCTTCTTTCCCGCTCACCAGCTCGCGAAGGAGTTCATGGAACTTGCGGGCCAGCTTCTTGCGGTCCCCTTCCCGGTCGATATAGTCGCGCCCGCGCTTTTTGATTTCCTCTCTCTCTTCGTCGGTCAAGGCCCGCGCCCGGTCGATCGCTTCGGCAAGGCCTTCCGGATTTTCCGCGCCGGCGAAGAATCCGAGTCCGTTCCCTTCCACGATTTCCCGGACTTCCCCGTCCACCGTGGTGACGATGGGCAAGCCGATGAACGCGTAATCAAACAGTTTGTTGGGCCGGGCCCCGCGGAAAATCTCGTTGTCCGCGAGGGAAATGATGCCCACGTCGGCCGCCTGCGTATAATCGAAAATCTCCGCCTTGGGGACGGGATCCAGCAGATGGACGTTGTCCAGCCCTTCTTCGCGTTTGAGACGGATCAGTTTCTCCTTTTCGGGACCGTCTCCGATCAACACGATGGAAATGCCGGGCTTCAGATGTTTGCCGGCCTTGACCACATGTTCCAACGCGTTGGCCGGCCCGTGAGCCCCGGTGTAAACGGCGACGAATCCGTCTCCGGTGAGTCCCATTTTCCGCCGGTATTCCGCCCGCTTGGACGGATCGGGCGTCCATGAGCCGACCACGATGCCGTTGGGGATCAGCGTGATGCGGGACTCGTCGATCCCCCGGTCCATGATGTACTTGCGTTGGTGTTCGGTGAGCACCACGATCCGGTCCGATTTCTCGTAGAGCCATTGTTCCATCCAGGTGAGCAACCGGATGACGTGCCGGTTGTTCAAACCGCCCATCTTGATGAGCGAATCGGGCCACAGATCACGCACTTCGAAAACAAACGGGCATCCTTTCAGTTTGGCCAGCATCCAGCCGGCAAACGCCGTGAACAAATGCGGGCTGGATGCGACCAACACGTCCGGTTTCCGCTTGAACAGACCGGACAGAAAGAACACCGCGGCAAAGCTGCCCATGTTGATGATGCGTCGAAAATCGTTCACCTTGTGCGGGAAGGACCACAGCCAGTTCAGCTTCAGTCCCGGGATGTTTTCCAGTTCGTTCTTCTCCTCTTCCGTCACGAACGTGCGTCTGGGATGGACGAAGCTCGACAGGAAAAGGGTCACCTCGGACCCTTCTTCCGTCGCCCATTCCCTCGCCAGTTCGTAATGCCGGGTGATGCCCGCGATGTTGGGCGGAACGGCATAATGGTTGACCAACCAGATCCGCATGTTCGTTTCACATCCTCATTTCGCAGAAAACTTGTTCCATTCACCGTGTCCGCATCGGTTCCGGGGACTCTCCGCGCTTCACCGCGGATCCCCGGTCCGGATCGGCTCCCCGCGCCCGCCCAGGGCAAGAACCGCCAGTCCCAACCCGATCACCGTCCACATGGGAGTGAAATGAATCGCGGTGCTGGGAGCCATGCCTCCGAACACATACCCCGTCAAGGAAAGTACGCAGGACAGGGCCGCCCAGCGAACGAGCGGGGGCGTGTCCGGAGACCGGCGCAAACTGGCCAGCCGCCACAGGCGAATCCACAGGCTTGCATAGAAAATCATCCAGAAAACAAATACCACAACCCCGTAATTGACCAGCACTTCCGCCCACCAGTTGTGGATGTTGGTCTTGTCGATCCCTTTTTGTCCTTGCATGTAATGCTCGACGTTTCCGGCTCCCACTCCGAAGTACCCGCTTTGGTGCAGGAACCTGAATCCGTACAACAACAAATACTTGCGAACCGTGATGCTCCGCCCGCCAGTCCCTTCCCCTTCCTGCACGCCGGCGTCCAGTTCGTCCAGATCCATCGGTCCGCTGCTCAGATCGAGAAAAATCCCCAAAACGCTGGCCAGTTTGTCCCGCCCACCCTGATGCAGCAGCGTTCCGCTCAACGTTCCCGCCGCCAAGACGATCAAGAGGGCGGTCACCGTTCCCCGGACCAGATGTCTCCGGATCGTTTCCGGTTCCAGCACCCGCCGCAACGTGGCCAGCCAGGCGAAGACCACCACCGGAAGAACGAAGAAGGTGTTGATGCGGGAAGCGGTGGCCAGGATGCCGTACAGGGAGAGAACCAACAGCACGTACAGAAACCATCTGAGAAGCCGGCCCGGTCTGAGCAGGCAAAGTGCGGTGATCAGAAACGGCAGGGCCAACGTGAGGGCCGTGGCGAAATCGTTTTGGTTCGTGAAAAACGACGTGACGGCGGGTGCCGCCGTGTCCCGGTACCGGGACACGGGAAGGTGATACCGGGTGATGGATTCAAAAAAGCCGTAAAACACCAGGCATCCCGTGGCGACCAACAAGACGGCCGCCGCATGTTTCAATCGCCGCGTTGACCGGACAAACAGCACAAAACACAGCGCGTACCCCAACATCATGCCCAAAAACACGGTGTAGCGGACAGCGGCAGCCGTGTCCGCCGCCCACGTCAGCGAAAGCACCGACCATGCGAACCAGCCCGCGAATAACCACGTCGCTTTCCGGACGGGCTCCGTTTCCGGAAGCAGGAAGCGATTTCCACGGACCGCCTGAACAAAGATCCAGCCCGACACCGCCACAAATGCGATCCGAAACAGCGTCAGCCGGAAATTGTCGGTCAAACTCACTCCGAGCATCGGGCCCATGACAGCGGAAAACACCAACAAAAGGAACAGACTGTCCGGCCACGTCAATCGCCGGTGATTCGCAGGATTCAACGTCCTCCACCTTTCCGGTCCACGGATTGCCGATTGTCCCGCCCGGGCCTGAATGTCTGGACCATGGGATGCCTGTCTTTGTCATATTACAGTAACATTGTTACAGAAAATGCGTCAATCCAAGGTCAATGTAACACAGCCGAAATGTTTTGGGTATCCCTTTCGAAAAAAAGTCAACATTGGGATTTCCGAAAACACGGGCCACTCCCCGCGTTCTCCGGATGTCTGAATCATTCTTCCGGACATCGACAAAAGGGATTCGGTCCGGCTCCCCGACATGCGGGAGCCTGCCGAATCCCTTTTCAAAGAAACCCGAAATGTCAACGGCTCAGATCGCCGGCCAAAAGATCGACGATCTTTTCCGCGGCCCGTCCGTCCCCGAACACCGGATCGACGCGGGAGAAGTCCACTTCAAACGTCTCCACGGCCCGGAGAATTTTCTCCCGGTCGGCCCCGACGAGTACGTTGGCTCCCAGTTCGACCGTTTCCGTCCACTCGGTCTCGTCGCGCATGGTGATGCACGGAACGCGGGCAAAAAACGCTTCCTTCTGGACGCCGCCGGAGTCGGTCAGAATCTTGCGGGCGTTCACTTCCAGCTCCAGCATGTCCAGATATCCCACCGGATCGATCAAGCGGACATGGGGATTGTGGATGGAAAGACCCCATTTGGGGAGCTTGTCCCGGGTCCTCGGATGAAGCGGCAGCACGGCCGGCAGCGGCAATTCGTTGATCGCCCCGACAATGGCCGACAGTCTGGCGGGGTCATCCGTGTTTTCGGCACGATGCAACGTGATCAGCACGTATTCTCCGCGGTTGAGTCCAAGCTCCTCCAAAACGCGGGATTTTTCCCGGGCCAGTCGGCTGTTGTACCCGACCGCATCCAGCATGACATCCCCCACGAGATGAACCCCGCGGGTGATTCCCTCGTCTTTCAGATGATTCACCGCCGTTTGAGTGGGACAGAACAGCCACTCGGAGACATGGTCGGTCAGCACCCGGTTGATCTCCTCCGGCATGCGGCGGTTGAAGCTTCTCAGCCCCGCTTCCACATGAGCCACCGGGATGTGCAGCTTGGCGGCGGCCAACGCACCGGCCAACGTGGAGTTGGTGTCTCCGTAAACCAGCAGGCAATCCGGCTTTTCCCGGAGGATCACCTCTTCCACCTTCGCAAGCATGTCGCCGGTTTGGGCCCCGTGGGATTTGGAGCCCACATGCAGATGATAATCCGGCACCGGAATGTTCAACTCTTCAAAAAAGACATCGGACATCGACTTGTCATAATGCTGTCCGGTATGTACCAGGATTTCGGTCCCCCGCTTCCGGATTTCCCGGGAAACGGGTGCGGCCTTGATGAATTGAGGCCTTGCTCCCACTACGGTCAGGACTTTCATGAGGATACCCCCTGCGGTGTACACTGGTTCCTGTTTGCTCCCGTCTATGATAACACAGGACGCCGCCGAATCCATCATCTGCCCGGCGACCGTCAAAAAATGATCCGTTCCCCTGTTCAGCCCTTGCACTCCGAAGGCACCGGCCGGTTTCGGGACGGAAGAGGCTTGATGCAACACATCTCCCGGGAAACACAAAGAACCACCTCTTGCGTGAGGCCGTTTCCTCACGCAAGAGGCGGTTGCGGATCTCCTTCACGCCCCGGATCAGTAAGAGCAGGTGTTGAGCATGGCTTGCAGGGCGGATTTTTCCGAAGCCTGAACGCTCAGACCCCAGTTGTATTTGGTTCGGATCCACCACTTGGCATAAGCGCACCGGGCACCGGTTCTGGGCGGCTGCCAGGTGGACGGATCCTGGTCTCCCTTGCTTCTGTTCACGGAAGACGTCACGGCGATCAGTTGGGGGCCCGAGAGATCATTGGCGAATGCTTGCCGTTTCGACTGGGACCAGCTGCTTGCTCCCGAACGCCATGCCTCGGCCAAGGGCACGATATGATCAATGTCCACTTCGGAAGGACTGTAGACGACCACACCGTCATAGTAGCTGTACCATTTGCCCGAGGTCACCGGACAGTTGCCGGAATAATAGTCCGCATCCCGTTTCAACACCACCTGACGGGTGTTGCAGCCGCCTCCCTGATTGGTCCAATGCGGGAATTTGTCGCGGGAGTATCCGGACATGGATCCTTCCGGCTCCACTTTGAGCGCGTTCAATTCAGCCTGGGCGCTGGCGAGCGAGGGAGTCGACGGCAGCGCAAAGGCGGATTCGGTCGGATAAACGATGGACAATGACAAAGCCAGCATCAACGCCAACGACATCATCAAGGGTTTGTGAACCATGATGCAACCTCCTGTTGTCAGAATCAAACCCTTCTATATCATAACATTCCGTTGGGTTGATGCATTAGTTTTTCTAATAAAAAAATACAGATAAATAATATATCCATCTTTGACAATATCAAGATCGACGCAAAAAGATCCGTCCCGCACTTGGCGAAACGGATCTCGGATTTCCGGTCAAACTCCGGTCGGCGGTTTTCTCTCCGCCGGTCCGTTCCGGAACCGGCCGGTCACCGCGCGAGCCGGCGGGGATGTTCTCGGTGAATTTTTCGCCGCGTTTGACCGATGGGACGAATCATACGGTTCATTCGGGCTCAATCAGTCCGAATTTTCCGTCTCTTCGTTTGTAGATCACGTTGATCTGTTCGGTTGCGGCATTGGTGAACACAAAGAAATTGTGTCCCAGAAGCTCCATTTGCATCGCCGCTTCCTCCGCATCCATCGGTTTGAGGCTGAAGCGTTTGGTACGGACAATCTTGACGTCGCCTTCCTCATCATCCGCCGGATCCCGGAGACTGACCGCATCCGGGAACGACTCCCTGAACTGACGGAACGCATCCTGTCTGGGCTTTCGGTTGATGCGAGTTTTGTACTTGCGGATCTGCCGTTCCAACTTCTCCACAACCAGATCCACGGAAGCGTACATGTCCTCGCTGGACTCCTCGGCGCGGACCAACAGTCCCGGAGCGGGAATGGTCACTTCGACGCGATGTTGATCCTTGACCACGCTGAGAACCACGTTGGCTCGCGGTTTCTCACCGTCGAAGTACTTGCCCAGGCGCCCCAGCTTCTTGCGGGTATGCTCGCGGAGTGCATCTGTCACTTTCAGGTTGTTACCTCGGATGACATATCTCATGGCGACATCCTCCTTACGCTTTGTACACTATTTATTCCCCTGATTCAGACGAATTTCCTCTTGTTTTTTTTGAGAAATTTTTTGGAAATCAAAGGGAAGAACACGGACATCGCCAAATCAAAAAGTCCTCCGGACCAAAGTCCGGAGGACATGCATTTTCCGAAATCACTCAGCGTCAAGTTTGACCACGTTCGCGGCTTGCGGCCCGCGCGGACCCTCCACGATCTCAAACTCTACGCGTTGGCCTTCTTCCAGCGATTTGAAACCTTCCATTTGGATGGCGGAAAAATGGACGAACACGTCGCCGCCGTCCTCACGCTCGATGAAGCCGTAGCCTTTTTCCGCGCTGAACCACTTGACTTTGCCTTGCATGAAAAACAGTCCCTTCTTGAAACAGATATTTCGCGCGGCTTGCTCCGAAAGCGGAGCTTGTCGGGCAGACGGGACATCGGCCCGCAACCCGCAGGCTTTGCCAGAAGCCTGGTGGAGGAGGGTCCCGGAATCACTGGAAGAGTGTTCGAGCGCTCCTTCCTTGAGTTCCGGACACACGTCCCGCAAGGGGAGAGACGGAACCCAAAGCATAAGAATGAAAATTCTTACGCCACTCCACTATATCACTGGGAAACAGTGCATGTCAAGCGACGCGCGGGCTCACAGCACTTTGCTCAGGAAGGCTTTCAAGCGATCATGCTTGGGATTTCCAAATACTTCTTCGGGCGTCCCTTCTTCGATGATGCGACCCTGATCCATGAACAGAACGCGGTCGCCCACTTCGCGGGCAAAGCCCATTTCGTGGGTCACCACCACCATGGTCATGCCTTCCTTGGCCAGCTGTTTCATGACCTCAAGCACTTCTTTCACCATCTCCGGATCCAGTGCGGAGGTGGGTTCGTCAAACAGCATGAGTTTGGGTTCCATCGCCAGCGCCCGTGCGATCGCGACACGTTGTTTTTGTCCGCCGGACAGCTCTTCCGGCCAAGCGTTCGCCTTGTCTTTCAAGCCCACTTTTTCCAGGAGCTCCAGCGCTTTTTTCTCCGCCTGCTCTTTGGAAACCTTGCGGACATGGATCGGGCCGAGCGTGATGTTGTCCAACACTTTTTTGTGCGGAAACAGCTCAAATTGCTGAAACACCATGCCCACGTCGGTGCGCACTTTGTTGATGTCCGTGGCGGGATCGGTCAGATCGTGACCGTTGACGACCACCTTTCCGGAGCTGACCGCTTCCAGGAGATTGAGGCAGCGAAGAAACGTACTCTTGCCGGAACCGCTCGGTCCGATGACGCAGACCACTTCCCCTTCACGGATCTCGGCATCGATGTCTTTGAGCACATGGTGGGAACCGAACGATTTGTTCAGTTTCTCCACGTGAATCACAACGTTTCCGCTCATGCCGCTCCTCCTTTCCGGCTTCCGGTTTCAAAGCGTTTTTCCAGATGGAGCACGACCCGGGACAAAAGCAGGGTCAAAATCAGATACATCACGCCGGCCATCAGATACGGCGGAATCCGCTCGAAGGTGTTTTTGGCCGTGGTGAAGGCGGCGTACGTAATGTCATTGACGGCGATCATCGCCACCAGCGAAGAGTCTTTGAGCAGGGCGATGAATTCATTGCCCAGCGGAGGGAGCATCCGCTTGAACGCCTGGGGCAGGATCACCAGTTTCATGGCCTGGCCGTACGTCATGCCCAGCGAACGGGCCGCTTCCATCTGTCCCTTGTCGATCGACTGAATGCCTCCGCGGAAGATTTCCGCGATGTATGCGCCGGCGTTCAGCGAAAGCGCGACGAAGCTTGAGAACAGGGCGTCCGGAGGAACCATGCCCAACGATTCAAACAGGGTGGGCAACACGGCGAAGTGAATGGCGAGGATCTGCAAAAACAGGGGCGTTCCCCGGAACAGATCGACATAAGCTTTGGCCGGCCAGATCAGCCATTTTTTTCCGGAAATCCGCATCAGACCGAGCGTCAGCCCGATCAACAGTCCCACCAGCACGGCCACGACCGTCAACTGGATCGTGGTAAACAACCCTCGAATGAACAAATCCTTGTAATCAATGAGGACGGACCAGTCAAAACTCATGTTATCCACAACCTCCTTCTCCCGAAATGCATGACCGTCAAGTTGTGCACAATTTTATCCACATCATCCACAACCGGAACGCCAAAAATTCACACAGGTTTTTCACAAGTTATCCACAAGAACGGACATTCCCGTCATGGTGACGTTCTGACACGAAAGGGAGTGCCGGAGCACTCCCTTTTCCATCACTGCGCGGCGCCGAAATATTTGTCGTAAATTTTGTCGTAGGTGCCGTCTTCCTTGATTTTCTTCAGGCCCTCATTCAGCATTTCAAGCACTTTGGTGTTGCCTTTTTTCACCATGATGCCGTACTGTTCGGGCGCGATGGAGGTATCTTCCACCAGCTTGAATTTGTCGGAGCCCAGTTTTTTGATGTATTCGTTCACGACGGCATTGTCCACCACCACGGCATCCAGACGGCCCACTTGCAGGTCGTTGATCGCACCGGCGATATCGTCATACCCTTTGAGGCCCTGGTACGTTTTTCCGAATGCTTCCTGCACCACGGCTTCCCCGGTGGTGGCGGATTGCACGCCGATTTTCTTGCCGTTCAATTCTTTCAGGGATTGGACCGTGGAGTTGGTCGGGACGAGAATCAGCTGTTTTGCATCAAAATACGGCTCGGTGAAGTCGTATTTTTGCTTCCGCTCTTCGGTGATCGTGATGGCGGAAATGGCGGCATCCAGCTTGCCGCGGTCGATGCCTTCAAACAGCGGGTCCCAGCCCACGTGCTGCAGCTGCACTTCAAACCCGCCGGCGTTGGCCACCGCGTTCAGGATCTCCACGTCAAAACCGGTGATTTCACCGTTGCCTTCCTGTTTTTCGAACGGCGGGAACTGCGCGTCCGTTCCCACTTTCAGAACGGTTTTGCCGCCTTCGCCGGTTTGCTCCTTGCCCGCATCGCCACAGCCGGCGAGCACCGAGAAGGACAACAGCAGGGCGAAAAGCACGAGTCCGATTCGTTTCATCATTGAAGTGCTCCTCCTTTTCCTGAAACCGGAACCGAACGTGAAGCCGGTCACCCGGGCATGATCTTCGTGAATCACGGTTCATATTATAAAACTTTCCTGCATGAACATGCAATTGGAATAGTTTTCTATAAAATCCGTATTATCACCCATCTTTATTCCGTCCGACGGACGCAAAAGGGGCAACCCGGTTCCGGTCGAACGTTCCACTTGTCATTCAAGAGGAACGGAAGACTCAATCGCCGAGAAATATTCCAGGAAGATCTGGTCATAAATTCCGTCTTTCCGGACTTTGTCGAGACCGTCGTCAATCATTTTCAAGAGTTCCGTGTTCCCTTTTTTGACCATGATGCCGTACTGTTCGGACGGAAACGAAGGATCTTCCACAACCTTGAACTGTTCATCCCCGAGTTGCTTCAACCAATACAGGATCAGCCCCCGGTCGGCAAGCACCGCGTCGATGCGTCCGGCCTTCAAATCCTTGATTCCTTCACCGACATCCTTGTATTTCCGGATCCCCGGATCGTTTTTCCCAAGACGTTCCTCGGCCAGTTCTTCCCCGGTCGTGCCGGAAGCAACGCCCACTTTCTTGCCTTTCACGTCCTTGAATGACTTGATCGGTGAATGGGCCGGTACGAGAATCATTTGGGTCGCTTCGAAATAAGGAGCGGAAAAATCGAAATCCTTCTTTCGTTCTTCCGTGATGGAAATGGCGGAAATGGCCGCGTCGATTTCTCCCGACTTCAGCTTTTCAAACATCGGATCCCAGCCGGTATGAATGATTTGAACATCCTGTCCCGTCTCCGAAGCAATCGCTTTCATCAGATCGATGTCAAACCCGCTGAGCTGATCGGAGGAATCTTTCATCTCGAACGGGGGAAATTGGGCGTCGGTCCCGACTTTGATCGTGACGGCTTTTTTCTCCCCGCCGCTGACGGCCCCGCCTCCGCACCCTGTCAACATCAACACCAATCCCACAATCGCCAGGAACCACCTGCATGATTTCAGCCTCAGCAAATCCCTTCTCTCCTTGTCAAGGTTTGGAAAAAACGTTTCGAGAGTAAAAATAGTTTCGAAAAGTGAAATAACAACTTTTTGTCTCATTATAAAACAAGCCCTGACACAAATTCAATTCACATTTTCGACAAGAACAAAGCCCCTGTCCCGCATGATTCGGGAAAGGGGCTGTCAGCCAACTTTTCATTCCGAAATTTTCCTTTCAATTTGTCGGGATCCCGCAGGATGATCGAATGATTCCGTGTCGACCGTCACCGCGGGCGGACCCGTTTCCCCGCAAAATCAGCCGTTGACCAGCTCTTTGAGCTGTTTGCCGGGCTTGAAGACGGGGGTTTTGCTTGCCTCGATGTGAATTTCTTCGCCGGTCTGCGGGTTGCGCCCCTTCCGGGCGGCACGATCGCGGACCTCGAAGTTTCCGAATCCGATCAACGTCACTTTTTCACCGTTTTTGAGCGCTTCGGAGATGGACGAAAGAACGGCCTCCACCACCGCTCCGGCTTCTTTCTTGGTCTTTCCCGTGCTTTCGGCCACCCGATCGATCAGTTCCGCCTTGTTCATGTTTCACAACTCTCCTTGTCGGTTTGATAGGTTGGAAGAGAATTCCTATTCCCTTGTGTTGCCTCATTCGCCGGATTCTATACCAATTGAAACCATCTATCTCGCAAACGTCACCGCAAGAATCGGGCCGGCGCCGGCCCTTCTGAGCGGTTCCGCACATTCCCTGAGCGTGGTTCCGGTCGTGTACACGTCATCCACCAGCAAGATGGTCTTGCCGCCAAGATCTTTCTTGACAAATCCGGGAGCCAATCGAAAAGCTCCCCGCAAGGAAACCAGCCGTTCCCTCCGGCTTCCGAGGGCCTGGGATGCGGTCGGCCGCCCGCGCTCCAAAACCCGCGCCATGGGAATGCCGGTTTTTTCACTGATCACCCGGCCCAGCAATTCGGACTGGTTGAATCCCCTCTCCCTCAATCTGTCCGGATGAAGGGGAACCGCCGTCAGCCGGTCAATGTTCAAATGCCCGTAGTGTTTCCGAACCACCTCCGCCATCCACTCGCCCATGAAACCGGCCAGGCTCTCTTTTCCCCGATATTTGAGTGTCCGGATCCACTCCCCGGCTTCGCCGTCGTAACGAACGGCACTGCGACAGGGAACGCGCTCCGATGCATCCACCCGGAGACAATCCCCGCACAGGGGGAAATCCCCCGGTTCCCGCATCCGTCCGCAAGACTCGCACAATTCCCCTTCGATCGGCAGGATCCCTTGCCGGCAACCGGCACAAATCCGACGAACGGCGGGATCCCACGGATGCGCCCGGACCGGTCGTTCACAGATCGGGCAGCCCGCCGGCGGAGCAAACAGTTTGAACCACCACTCTGTCAATGTTTATACGTCCTTTCCTCCGCAATTCCTTCTTCCCGGGCCCTGTCATTCAGCCTGCGGATCTCATTTCGGGCAAGAACCTGGCTTCGGGTGGACTCTTCTCCCAAAAAGACGACGGTTCCCGCCCGGTATTCCGGCGACCTTCCCACCCTTCCGGCCATCTGCACCAATGCCTCTCGTCCGAACACGGGATGATCCGCACCGATCACCATCACGTGGGCACGCGGGACGGTCACCCCCCTTTCCAAAATGGTGGTGGTGACCAACAGCCTCAAGGATCCTTCCCGGAACTTGGCGATTTTTTCATCCCGGCCGCGGTCCCGGGAAAACACTCCTCCGGCAGACAGTCCCCAGTCCGGCTCATGCTCCTTGAGCCACCTCAGCATCGCCGGAACATCTTCCACGACCGGAACGAACAAAAAAGCCTGTCCGTCCGTGTGTTCCACTTCCCTCAACCACGCGGAAAGCGGGGGAACGGGCCGAAGATCATGAATGCGTCTTCTCAGCCCCCGGAACCTCACCAATTTGGGTTCCGGGAGGGGAAGTCCGTGATAGCGGACCGGAAGTTCCACGACGGACAATCGCCCCTGCCTCGCCAGACTCTTCCATCCCGCCGGAGGTGTCGCCGTGAGCAAAATGAGCGGAGCTCCGGGACGAAGCGAACGAAGCACGCTCGCTTCCAGCGCCTCGTTTCCGTAGAGGGGGAACGCGTCCGCTTCGTCGGCCACCGCCAGATCGAACTTTCCGGCAAAGCGCAAGGTCTGATGAGCCGTGGCCACGAACAGGGAACCGTCCAGACGCCATTCCCCGGTGCCTCCGCAAAGCGCCCTCACTTCCGTCCCGGGAAAGACCGCCCGAAAACGGGGGGCCAGCTCCGTCACCACGTCTTTGCGCGGAGTGACCCAAAGCACCTGCCGACCTTCCCGGAGCATCCGCAAGATGAGCGGCATGAGCGTTTCCGTCTTCCCCGCTCCCGTGACCGCGTGAAACAGAATTCGCCGCTGCCCGCCTTCCACCAGTTCTTCCAATCGGGAGGCCGCTCCCGCCTGCGCGGGAGTCAGCGGCGGCCCCGAAAAGGCGGCGGAAACGGCCACCGCCGGATGAGCCCGGTGAACGGCAAATTCGAACAGGGGCAGGCAGCTTCGGGCCCGCCCCAACAGAAGACACTCCTCACACAGAAGACACCTGTCCCCGCACCATGCACAGAAACTTTCCACGATCCGTGTCCGTGACCCGCAACGCCGGCAAAGCGCCGTTCCGTCCGGACCTTTGGTCACCGCGGGCTCCATTCGGCACATTCCCTCCAGGATCATCCATTGCAACACGCGGCGAACCGTTCGCTTCGGCACATCCCGGCTCCCCGTCGCCAGCACGGCTTTCAATTCTTCCGGAAGCAGGCGGCGTCCAGCCAACAGGGCGCTCCAATCCTCCGCCAGCTCCCGGATCCCGAAAAGGTCGATCCCGTCCGCATCGGGGGGCTCTCCTCCCTCCGGGGCCGACGGATCTTCCGCAGCCCGGCGAAAAGCGGATTCCGCGGAGCGTACGCTTCCCACGATCCATATCCGTTTGCCCTGCTCTTTCCACCACAGCCCGTCCGTTTCCGGAGCAAGGCTCACCCGAAGCCCGGGCTTTCCCGCGACTTTCACCCACGAAAACATGCCGACGCCCTCCCGAAAAAAAATGGCCGGGCGTCCCCGGGTGGGGCCCGGTGCCCGACTTTCACGCTGGATGCCGCTCGTTTTCCCTGTCCGCTTCCGGTTCCCGAAGATCCAGGACAATCAGTTTCTCCCGGTTCTGATCCTGGTTCTGCAGCCATTCATGGATGGCGTCTTCACCGTCCACGGGCCCGAAGCGAATCACTTCGAGTTCCGGATATCGCTGTTTCAGCCGCTCCAAAATCAACAGCGTGTCATCCGTGGAACCGGTATCGATGCAAGTCATGGCCCCCTTCTTTCCCTTGGCTCCGTTCCAAAAGTGGTATGACCGGATCATCCATTCAATCGAATGCTGGCTGTTCCGGGTCAGGATCACCAAGTGGACGGCCTTGTTGTGGTACGATTCACCGATCCACACGGAGAGCTTCTTGATCAGCCAAAACAGGCCGATGCAGAGCAGCGCACTCCACACGATCCACATTTCCATGTGTCGCCCTCCTTCAGGGGGTGTTCCGCCCCGGGGACCTTCCTCCGCCGGAAGGAAGGCACGGTCCGAACGGCGGAGAGAAACCGATGATTCCGGAAAAACCCGTCAAAGCAGCCGGACCCAACCGTACCGGATGGCCGCCAGCACCGCTTGTGTCCGGTCCTGGACATTCAGTTTGTACAAAATGTTGCTCACATGGTTTTTGACGGTTTTTTCGCTGATATATAAATGTTCGCTGATCGCGCGATTGTTCTTCCCTTGTGACATCAGCCTCAACACTTCCATCTCCCGGGCGGTGAGCACTTCCTGCCACGGAACGGCGCGCGATTCGGTATGGAGATGGTGCATGGCCCCCTCCATCCGGCTCAACCGCCGAAATTCTCCCAACAGCCGGACCATCGCGATCGGGTGAATATAGACTCCACCCCGGGCAATCACCTTCACGGCTTCGACAATCGATTCGATTCCCATGTTTTTGAGCAAGTATCCGGTTGCTCCGGAACGAATCGCCTCGATCGCGCAAGGATCGTCACCATCGGAGATCACCAGGACTTTCGTCTGCGGGGCCGTCTGGCACAGTCTGAACGTGGCTTCCGCTCCGTCCACACGGGGAAGATGGAGGTTGAGGACGGCCACATGAGGAGCCAATGAAGAACACAGAAGCGGTACATCCTGTCCGTCACAACACTCTCCCACCAAAGCTAGACCTTTCTCTTCCGCCAGCGCGTCGCGGAGCAGTCCGCGAAATCCCGCATCACTGTCCGCCACGAGCACCCGGATTGTCTCGCCGGAAGGCGAGTCACCGGTGACGGCATTCGCTTGCGCCGATCTGCCGGTCAAGGGGTTCACCCCTTTCTCGCAATATTCACCCATATTTAAATTTTACCACGAAGATCGACCCATTGAAACCGATTTTGCCTTGTCTGCCGCCCTTTTTGCCCTGACAATCAAAAAGCCCCCGCCGCGCTCATCGCGCAGACGGAGGCTTTTTTGCACTTGTCGGACCGGAGCCGGTTCACAGTCCGGCATCGGCTCTGAGGATTTCCGCTTTGTCCGTGCGTTCCCACGGCAGATCGATGTCGGTGCGTCCGAAGTGTCCGTATGCGGCGGTTTGCCGGTAGATCGGACGGCGCAGGTCCAGGGCACGGATGATGCCGGCGGGACGCAGGTCGAAGTGTTTTTTCACCAGTTCCACCAGCTTGTCTTCGTTCACTTTGCCGGTACCGAACGTCTCGACGCGGATGGAGACCGGACGGGCCACTCCGATGGCGTAAGCCAGCTGCACTTCGCATTTGTCGGCAAGACCGGCGGCCACGATGTTCTTGGCGACGTAACGGGCGGCATATGCGGCGGAGCGGTCCACCTTGGTCGGGTCTTTTCCGGAGAAGGCACCGCCGCCGTGACGGGCGTAACCGCCGTACGTGTCAACAATGATCTTGCGGCCGGTGAGTCCGGCATCCCCTTGCGGACCGCCGATCACGAAACGGCCGGTCGGGTTGATGAAGTACTTGGTGTTTTCATCCAGCATGTCGGCCGGCACCACCGGGAGAACCACATGTTCCATGACGTCCTTCTTGATTTGCTCCAAGGTGGCGTCTTCGGAATGCTGGGTGGAAACGACGACGGTGTCGATCCGCACCGGTTTGTCTCCCTCGTATTCGACCGTCACTTGGGTTTTTCCGTCGGGACGCAGATAACCGATGGTACCGTTCACCCGCACTTCATGCAGACGGCGGGCCAGCTTGTGCGCCAAGGAAATCGGCAGCGGCATCAACTCGGGGGTCTCGTTGCACGCGAATCCGAACATGAGCCCCTGGTCGCCGGCTCCGATGGCCTCGATTTCTTCTTCGGTCATTTGACCTTCCCGTTTCTCCAGGGCCACATCCACGCCCATGGCGATATCCGGCGATTGCTCGTCAATGGAAGTGAGCACGGCGCACGTTTCGGCGTCGAAACCGTATTTGGCACGGGTATATCCGATTTCGGCAATGGTCTGGCGAACGATTTTCGGAATGTCCACATAGCAGCTGGTGGAGATTTCTCCGGCCACCAGCACCAGACCGGTGGTCACCGACGTCTCGCAAGCCACACGGGCGTTGGGGTCCTTGGCCAGGATGGCGTCCAGGATGGCGTCGGAAATTTGGTCACAAATTTTGTCGGGGTGACCCACCGTCACCGATTCGGAAGTAAACAGGCTGCGTTTGTTTTCTGCCAATTTGATTCTCCCCCTCGTCTTTCACAGAGTGGCTTCGGGCAAATAAAAAACCCTTTCCTTCGAGGAAAGGTCAGACTGCCCCCAAGTTTCGCCCGACGCCCTCCCCGCATGGCGGACGACCGCGGGAAGTTCGCCGGCGTGGAAAGGGTTCACCCCTTTCCTTCGAGGAAAGGCGGCGGTTTTTTGAAGGACCGGGCCCTCGAGACTGACGGAGCCGGAAGACCGGTCGGTTCCTTGTCGCTTTCTTTGAACCTCGCGGCTTTCGGACATTGTTCTTTCTTCAATCAACATATAGAATAACCCAACGCCCTGTTAAATACAACTGCCCTTTGCATGAAACCTATTGCGTTCGACTTGGCAACTTTTTCACCTTCGAATGAAGGAGATACCATCCGCTCACATGGCTTTGCATCCGGATCCGCAAATACCATCGACCGGGCGGAAGCACGCGGGTCCAAGTGCGCCACTTTCCCGGTGTCAACTCCCCGCTTCCCGAGTCCCGGACGCGAAGCCCGGAATCGTGGAGAGTCCACTCCACATGCAACCGATGTTCGGACGAAAACAGGCTCCACTCCACCGTGGAGTGCTCAGTCAGTTCCACCACTCCCCAATTCCGGTCAGCGCCCGGATCCACCCGAACGCGCCACCGACTTCCGTCTTTCAACGTTCGGGCGGCGGATGGCATCTCCCGGCCCGCGAAACCCTCTCCTTCCCCTTCCCGCCGTCGCAAAAAGATCCGGTAGGGTTCGTCTCCGGAGGCACTCCCGTAGTCCGTCACCCTGAATATCAGCTCTTCCGGATCGGATGCGGAGATGGAGATCTGTTCCGCCTCTCCTTCGTTGCCCCGGTCCACTTTCCCGCCGGGGATGTTTTTGCCGGGCAACAGGGTGATCACCGGGTCAAACCGCGGAGACAGCGGGCGGACTTCCAGATCGAAACGACCGTTTTCCGGAATGCGAACCCGGTACCAATCTTCATCACCGGCCCGGTGCAGGGTCGCTTCCCAAGCGGCGTTTCCGGTCGTCGCGGGCAGATTCCCTGCTTGCCACGGGGCCTCGTTGGGCTCAAACGGATCGGGCAATAAAGCATATTCCGCCGACAAACGGTACGCCACCGACTTCCTGTTCTCCCGTGCGGAAAGTCCGATCCGCACCGAACCGGCGGGAACGGTGAGCCGCACGGGCCCGTCAGTCGCCGCTTCCGTCCGTTTCCCGTCCGGGAGAAGCGCCGTGAGGCGGAACTTTGCGTCACCGCCCGTCACCTTCAGCGTCAGGGTTCCGGGATGCCTGAAGGAAAAACGGTACCAATCGCTGTCTCCCGGTTCCAGCCACCCTTGCAATTCGTGCGCCGTGGAAACGGGAAAGGCTTCCTGCGGACGGTCATTGGGCTCATAAAGGTCCGGCTTCAATTCTTCCTTCAAAGCCCGTGCGGCATTCACCACTCCGAACCCCGTCCGTTCATCCCAACGGTCTTCTCCGTTCGGCCGGTCCGCGGTCTGGCAAAGCAGCCGTCGCAATTCGGCCGGTTTCAACGTGGGCTTCGTTTGCCAGACCATGGCCGCCACACCCGCCACCTGGGGAGCCGCGTAGGACGTGCCGGAATCCATGTCGATGTCTCGAAAGAGACCGGCCGTCTGGATCCACTCCCCCGGAGCCGCCAGATCAAGGCCGGGGCCCGCGTTGGACGAAGGCTCATGCGTTCCGTCCATCCGAACGGAGCCGACGGAAAGCACTTCCCCGATGGCGGCGGGGACATAGAGCGGCCGGTGATAGACGATGTTTCCGTCCGTTCCGTAGACGGCGTTTCCCGCCGCAGCCACGACCAACACGCCGGCGGCTTCCGCCTCCCGGACCGCTTCCGCCATCAATTCCGACCAAGTCCAGCTCCCCTGCGCAAGGACGATGATGTTCGCCCCCCGCCTCACCGCCTCGCGCATTCCTTCCACGGTGTGGTAAATCTCTCCGTCATCTCCGTTTTCCATCACTTTCACCGGCATGATCCTGCCGATCTCCTCCGCTTTTTGTCCGGAGAACGCCCCCCAAACGGCGGCGATCACACCGGCAACGCCCGTTCCGTGCCCCATTTCGTCCATGGGGGGTTCCTTCTTGTTCCTCACGTTGATTCCCGGAACCAACAAAGGCTTCAGCACCGGATGGTCGAGGTTCACCCCGGTGTCCACCACCGCCACGATCACCGGCCGCGGAAGGCCGCGGGGATGTCTCTGCGTTTCCGCCAGGCGCCATGCCTCTTCCGCCCGGATCCGCTTCAGATAATAAAACGGTTCGGGATGCGGGGAGAGGGAATCCCCGCTCACCTCCCCGAGACGGTGCGGAAAATTGGGATGCATGTAACGGGCCCGGGGACTCCATTTCTCCACGAACCGTTCCGTTTCCGTCCCGCTTCTCGGGCGCACCAGCATCACTTCGGAGCCGTCTTGCATCGTGTGGCGCCGAATCACTTCGGCTTCCCGGATGATTTCGGGATCGGCCCGACCGTTCCACCGAATGACCCACTCCTCGCTCGTTTCCGCTTCCTCCGACGATCCCGCCACCCATGCCCGGTCGATTCCCGCGCCGGGCAGTGACAGCGTGAGCATCACCGCCGCCAACACGCACGAGCACCACCTTTTCCCGAACATCCGCATCCCGCCTTGACCTTGAATCTTTCTTTACGGGCCGCCCCGATCGGCCGATGTCTGTTCCGCCGAATCTCCGTGGTTCCCGGCCGAAACGCGGCGAGGACGTGACGGTGAACGGGAAATGCTCCAGGAGAGGATCGGAGGAGGATTGGCTGCCTCGGTCGGCCCGCCCCGGTGAGCAGCCGGAAAAAACGTGGACAAGAGATTTACCCGAACAGATTTCGAGGAACGGGCGGGCGCATCCTTCCCGGACTCCCGTCACCGGCCACCGCTTCGAATATCCTCTTGAAAACATTGGAAAACTCATGGAAAGCCTCTTTGGATGTTCATGTCGGAAAAACGGAAATCAGGGCGGAGGAAAGTGCGGAAAACCTGATGAACCAATGTAAACGAAGGATCTGTTCAAGTCATTCGTTCAACAACTCTTCGACATTATTCCTTGATCTTTTGGAAGGTTTCATAAAATCGCCGGAAATGAATTGTGGAAACAAGCATTTTTTTCCGATAGAATAACAGGTAGCTTCAATCAGAATCGGGCAATTGTCCATGTTTGCATCAAAGTCTTTTTTGTTTTTCCCTGACCTCTTCTGACAACAACGACAAGCCAACGGGACTTATCCATGTCGAAAAAGCGGGGAATACAAGATGATCGAGAGAGTGGACCAAAGCCGGATCGACCGGGTCAGAAAAAAACGGAAAAAAAAGTGGACCATCCGGGTTGTTTCAATGGTTCTGGTGACCCTGCTGGGGATCGGCCTTTATTTCGGTGCGCAGATCTGGGGAGCCTTCGCGGACAGCAAGACGGAATTGTCCAAGTCCAAGCTGCGCGGCGAACAGGAAGTGAAGATCAAGGAGGATCCCTTCACGGTTCTGTTCATCGGCACCGACCAGCGAAAAGCCAATTCGGACGACTGGCGAAGCGACGTGCTGATGGTGGTGGCGGTCAACCCCAAAACCAACTCGGCGAAGGTGATCAGCATCCCGCGGGATTCATACGTGAAAATCGCCTGTACGAAGCGGACAAAGGACAAGATCACCCACTCCTCCATCTGGGGTCACAGAACGGGCTACGGGCCGGTGGAGTGCATCCGGGAAACCGTGGAAAACTTCCTCCACATCCCGATCGACTATTACGCCCGGATCAACTTCAAAGGATTTGAAGACATCGTCGACGCGCTCGGCGGCGTGGACGTGGTGGTTGAAAAAGAATTCAAGCAGGCCATGATCGGCGGAAAAATTGCCCATTTCACGCCGGGACCCCAGCACCTGAGCGGTCCGGAAGCGCTCGCTTACGTCCGCTGCCGGAAAGGTAACGCTTGCGGCAACGACTTCGGCCGCAACCAGCGCCAACGGGAAGTGGTCTCCCAGTTGATCGACAAAATCGTCAGCCTGGACGGCGTGACCAAATTCGGCGAAATCACCAAAGCACTGGGCAAAAACTTCGAATACAGCTTCGACCTGACGGAAATGCCCAGCCTGATGGCCGTATACAAGAACATTCCCAAACAAAACATCGAAACGTTGCAAGGCGAGTATTATGACATGAAAGTCGGATCCAGTTTGGTGATCGGGTGGAGGCAGGAATCCCTCGAGCAGGTGCGGGCGGCCTTGCAGCAACAATTGCAATTCACTCCCAAACAGCCGTTGCCGGCCGACGATCACGGCCAACCGGGCCAGGAAACCGGAGAGTCATTGGATGACGGATCCGGCGGCATCGAAGACGGCGAGTGACGCACCTGATGAAATTGGAAAACAGGCCCGAAGCGGCGGTTCCCGTGCCGGTGACCGCCGCTTTTCCTTTTGCCTTTCCCTTTCGCCCGCAGTAACATGGATATGAAAGGAAGGGACGCTTGCATGCCGGATTCTTATCTCACCATCGGATCTTACGGGGAAACGGAATTGATCATCCAAAAATCGCGCTTCCTCTGCCGGGCGAAGCGGGTGGAAACCGAAGAAGAAGCCGTCCGGTTCGTGGAAGAGATCAGCAAAAAACACTGGGACGCCACGCACAATTGTTATGCCTGGCTGATCCATGAATCACAGATGAAATCCTCCGACGACGGAGAGCCTGCCGGTACCGCGGGCCGCCCGATGCTGGAGGTTCTCCAGGCCAAAAAGCTGGTGAAAACGGCGGTGGTGGTCACCCGCTATTTCGGGGGAATCAAGCTGGGGGCGGGCGGCCTCGTGCGCGCTTACAGCCAGGGGGCCGCCGCGGCCGTCGAAGCGGCCGGGATCGTCCGGCGTCAGTTGCATCGTCAGGTGATCATCACCTTTGATTATCCGTTCATGGGAAAACTGGAGCATCATCTGCAACGAACGGGATATGTGCTGGACGCTCCACGGTTCAGCGAAGTCGTCCGTTGGCCGGTCTGGGTGCCCGCGGGAGAGGAAGGGGAGCTCACGGCTCAGGTCACCCAATGGACGAACGGACAGGCCCGTTTCGAATCCGGCCCCGAAGAATACCGGGACGTACCGATCGGAGAATCGCGGTAAGACGGCGCGGACGTCGGGGCCGCGACAAACAAAAAAATGGCCGGCGCATGGGTTTGCGTCCGGCACACGGTTTTGACCGGCTCCTCCCGGGAGGAGCCGTTTCCGTTTTGAAGAGGCCTTGGTCAGAATGCGGGAACGACCGCGCCTTTGTACTTCTCTTCAATGAACTTCTTCGTTTCGTCAGAGTTGAGGGCCTCGGCCAGCTTTTTCAGGGCGGGGTCGTTTTCTTTCCCCTGTTTGGTGGCCAGCACGTTCACGTACGGGGAATCTTTGTCCTCGATGAACAGAGCGTCGCTCATCGGGTTGAGTTTGGCCTGCAGGGCATAGTTGGTGTTGATCACGGCCAGGTCGACTTCCCCGAGCACCCGCGGCAGCGTGGCGGCTTCCAACAGTTTGAACTGCAGGTTTTTCGGATTTTCCTTGATGTTTTGCAGCGTTTTGTTGCCATCCCGGTTGTCCAGTTTGATCAGTCCGTTTTTGTCCAGAAGCAGAAGGACGCGGGTGATCTCGCTGGTGCCGTTGGGCAGGGCCACGACGGCGCCGTTTTTCAGCTCGCTGACGTTTTTGATTTTGGAGGAGTAAGCCCCCATCGGCTCAAGGTGAACGCCGGTCACTTTGACCAGATGCCACCCCTGTTCCTTGTTGCTCGCTTCCATCCAGGGAATATGCTGGAAGTAGTTGGCGTCCAGCTGCCCTTCTTCCACCGTTTTGTTCGGCAGGACGTAGTCCTGGAACACTTTCACTTCCAATTGAACGCCCTCTTTTTCCAGCTTCGGCTTCACGAACTCGAGAATTTCGGCATGGGGAACGGCCGATGCCCCCACCTTGATCACTTTGCCGGCTTCCTCATCCGCTTTGCCGCAAGCCGTACCGGCGAACACCATCACAACGGCCAACAGGCCCAAAAACCACTTTTTCATCCCGGAAAACCCCCTTTTTAACGTTTGTCGATGCGACGGGAGATCCAATCTCCCGCTCCTTGCACGATTTGCACCAGCACCAACAGGAGCAGGGCGCAGACATACAGCATGGCATCGTTGAACGATTGGAAGCCGAACCGGTAGGCGGCGTCTCCCAATCCGCCTCCTCCCACGATTCCCGCCATCGCCGAATACCCGATCAGGGCAACGCAGGTGACGGTGAGCCCGGAAACGAGTGCCGGCATGGCTTCCGGCAGGAGCACTTTGCGCACGATCGTCATCCGGGTGGCTCCCATCGCTTCGGCCGCTTCGATCACACCCCGGTCAATTTCCCGGATCGCCGTTTCCACCATCCGGGCGTAAAAGGGTGCCGCTCCCGCGATCAGAGGAATCGTGGCGGCCGTCGGTCCCAGCGTGGTTCCCGTGAGCCACTTGGCCAGGGGAAAGAGGAGAAGTACGAGCACGATGAACGGCATCGCCCGAAACACGTTGACGATCATTCCCAACAGGCGATTCAGCCACCGATTCTCCAGGAAGTACCCTTTGTCGGTCACCACCAGCAACACGCCGAGCGGGATCCCGAGAAGCGCCGAAAACAGGGTGGAGATTCCCACCATCCATGCCGTCTCCCCGGTCGCCAGGAGTATCTGCTCCAGATCCAGGTCCTCAAACACGGGAACACTCCTCCTTTCCGGATTCCTCAAGCTGCAAGCGGTCTTCTCCGTCCAGAATGCGGATCGCCACTTCATCCGTGTCCGGACGGATGTCCCCTTCCACGCGGAACGTGACTCCCCGCTCCTTGAGGCGCGTCAATTCCGCGAGCGCAACCCGGGTGAGCGTCCCCTCACCGGAGGATTCCCGGTTTCCGTTTTCTTCGCTTGTCTCGAGGAAGCGGCGGGTCAACGGATGGGACGGACGCTTGAAAATGTCGCGGACCGATCCGGTCTCCACCACCCGTCCGGCTTCCATCACGGCCATCCGGTTGCAGATCGCCCGCACGACGCTCATTTCGTGGGTGATCAACATCATGGTGATGCCCGTATCCGCATGAATCTCCTTCAGAAGCGCCAGAATGGAGGCCGTCGTTTCCGGATCCAGCGCCGAGGTGGCCTCGTCGCAGAGCAACACTTTCGGGCGGTTGGCCAACGCCCGGGCAATTCCCACCCGCTGTTTTTGTCCTCCGCTCAATTGGGACGGCCAGCTGTTCGCCTTGTCGGCCAGCCCCACCCGCTCCAGCAGCTCATCGGTCCTTTGGCGGATTTCCTTCGGAGAAAGCCCGGCGATTTCCAGCGGAAACGCAACGTTCTCACGCACCGTCCGCGACCAAAGCAGATGAAAATGCTGAAAAATGATGCCGATTTGCGCACGGGCTTTCCTCAATTCGGCCGGACTCAAGCGCGGAATTTCCAGTCCGTCCACCATGACGCTTCCGGACGTGGGGGTTTCCAGTCCGTTGACCAGCCGGAGCAACGTGCTTTTCCCCGCGCCGCTCACTCCGATCACACCGAAAATGTCTCCCCGTTCAACGGTCAGCGTCACATCTTGAAGTGCGGCGACTCCACCCGGATATACTTTCGATACGTCCCTGAACTCAATCACGCCGTTCTCACCTCCCTGTCAGCCAACAAAAAAACCCTTCTCTGCCCGCACACAGAGAAGGATTGGTTTCGTCCGCATTCAGACGTCGCCGGTCCTTCTCATCTGTCAGGGCCGTTACCCTGCAGGAATTGGCACCTTTCCGAAGCGATCACCAAACCTCCGGATGGTTGCCGAGGGATCATCGGGCCTGTTCCCTTCCCCTCTCTGGATGAGAAAGCCTGTCGGCCGATATAACTTTCAAGTTACTGACAAATAACTTACCACAGACCCCAACATCCGTCAATGACCCTTTGAAATTTCAGGAAAAATGTCATCCATTCCAAGATTCCGAAAAAAAGAACCGGAATTTCCGCCAACATCTCGTCCCCGCGGAACCGACCCGATGGATTCCAACTCCTGAAACGGCTTCAACCCTTTTCACGGGAATCACCCCCATCCCCCATCCTGGTCTTGCGGATTCCCGGCCACCGGAAGACATGTACCCGGTGCCTGCGTGGCGTATGGTCATGCAATCGTGCCGCATCCACCCTGCCGATGCCGTCAGCATCACGGATTCAGCGGCTTTTCACCATCAGGGCCACCGTTTCCGGGATCTTTCAAGGGAGGTGCCCCTGTTGAAAGCAGTCCTTCCGGTATATAGCCCCACCAGCATTTCACAGCCGGTTTTTCGTTGTCAAGAAGCGCGCATGTCCGGAGGAAAGCCTTGAATTGCAGGGATTTTTCAATATTACCCGCACATTACATTTGGCTTACAATCCGTCGATTTCGCGCTGAATGAACGGCGATTGGCATATAATAACGGTAAATCCCGCAGGAGGTGTTCGGCCATGGAGTGCTGCACCGTGAGCAAGCATTTTTGGTTCGGCGTGTTCAATGCTTCAATGATGAGTATTCCGCTGTGGGCCTTGCTTTATTGGTGTGTGCGCTTGGTCTTTTGACCCGGCCGGACGAACCGTTGACAGGGAAGATCTGATCTTTGAGATCGCCAATTCGTTGAACACTCACCGGAAAACGGTTTTTCAAAGAAAAAACGGGTGGCCTTTCCGAAAGGCGACCCGTTTTCATCTTGCACCGTTTCCGGAGATGACCACCCACGCGGTGCGGAACAAAATTTCCATATCCAATTTGAGCGATTGATTGCGAATGTAATACAGGTCCATCTCCAGCTTCTCGGCCGGAGTGGCTTCGTATCCCCCGTTGACCTGTGCCCAGCCGGTCAGTCCGGGTTTGACTTTGAGCCGATTTTTGAAGCCCGGGATTTCCTTGTCGAATTGCTCGGTGAACATCGGACGCTCGGGCCGCGGACCGATCAGACTCATGTCCCCGCGCAAAATGTTGATGAGCTGGGGCAGTTCGTCAATGCGCGTCTTCCGGATGAATTTGCCCACCCGGGTGACCCTGGGGTCGTTCTTGGCCGCCCACTGCGGTCCGTTCTTTTCGGCGTCGGTGCGCATGGAGCGAAGTTTGATGATGTTGAACACTTTTCCGTTGAGTCCGACCCGCTCCTGCTTGTAGAACACGGGGCCGGGCGATTCCAGTTTGATGGCGATCGCCACCAGCACGAGCACCGGCAAGGTGAAGATCAGCAAAGCGACGGAGAAGATGACCTCCAACACCCGTTTGACCACGGGGTAGACCGATGACGTATTCAATCCTTCTCCCTGAAGGAGATGCGAGCTGCCGTGATATGCCGTCTTGGAACGCATCGCCAACCACTCCTGCTGTTTTTTGTGATCTCCCCGCTGACTGTTCCGATCCCGGGCGATCTTGTATGTAAAGCCAAAATGACAGAAACATTACAGCTATATTTCACATCCATTACGATTCCCAGTATACTTCACTTCATGCGCCATGGCAAGTGATCATTTGTCATAAAAAAACGACAATGCCGGGAACACGGTCCTTCCCGGGTGACGGAAAAACGGAAGCCGGAGCCTCTCCCCGCTCGTGTCGCGCGGCAGCGAACAAGGCTCTCGCGGGGAAAAGCTTCCGGCATCACGCGGTCCGGATCGACGCGTTTTCCGCATGACCGCACTCGGGTCCGGCACGCGGCCTTTCCGAAGATCCACGGGAGCGTCTCGCGTTCGGTGCGAACCGTTTACCGGTCAGTGTCCATTGTACGATACTGCTCCCTGTAATATTCAACGGTTTTGCGAAGGCCTTCTTCCAGGGACACCTTCGGTTCCCAGCCGAGAACGCGGCGTGCCTTGGAAATGTCAAACACGCTGTGCCTGATGTCGCCGGGACGCTCGGGACCGTACACGGCCTCGACGTCCTGTCCGGTGATCTCCCGGAACAGGCGCAGCACTTCATTGAGCGAAGACTGACGGCCCGTGCCGATGTTGAGGATTTCCCCGTCCCCGGCCTCCAGAGCCGCGAGGTTGGCCCGTGCGACGTCTTCCACGTAGATGTAGTCCCGGGTTTGTTCCCCGTCACCGTGGATGGTCATCGGCAACCCCCGCAGCACCCGGTCGACGAAAATGGAAATCACGCCGCCTTCCCCGCGGGGATCCTGGCGAATGCCGTATACGTTGGCATAGCGCAGAGCGGTGAAAGAGATTCCGTACAGATGCCGGTAGACGTTCAGATAATGCTCGACCGTGTATTTGGACACCCCGTATCCGGACAGCGGCCTGACCGGATGACGTTCATCCAGGGGAAGGGTTTCCGGATTCCCGTAGACGGCCGCCGAGGAAGCATACACCACCTTGCGCACGCCGACGTTCCGGCAGGCTTCCAGCAGATTGATCGTTCCCAGGATATTGACGGAAGCGTCGAAGGCCGGATCTTCCACGGACGTGTTCACATGGATTTGCGCCGCTTGATGGATGACAAATTCCGGCTTTTCTTTCTCAAACACTTCCCGAAGCTCCGGACGGGTCAGATCCGTGCGATAAAAAACCGCGTCGGGATGAATCTGTTCTTCCTTGCCCGTGGAGATGTTGTCCACCACGACCACCCGATGGCCTTCGGCAATCAGGCGGTCGACGATATGCGAACCGATGAATCCGGCACCGCCGGTTACCAATACGTTCATCACCACTGCTCCTCTCCACTCATCTGGTTGGACGGAAGATCCCGGCTTCGCGTCCGGAACTTCCTCCCGTGTCCTGTCGGCGCAATCGGACCGTTTACGGTCGGTCGATGCTTGCCAATGAAATGTATTTGGTCTCCAGGAATTCTCCGATTCCTTCCCGTCCGCCCTCGCGGCCGATTCCGCTTTCTTTCATGCCGCCGAACGGGGCCTGGACGGTGGAGGGAAGTCCGTCATTGATGCCGACGATGCCGAATTCCAGAGCCTCGGATATCCGAACGGCCCGCGCCAGATCCCGGGTATATACGTAAGCCGCCAGACCGTAGTGCGTGGAGTTGGCCAATCGCACCGCTTCCCGTTCGTCCTGGAACGCGATGACGGGAGCCACGGGGCCGAAGGTTTCTTCCCGGTGGATCTGCATGTCCGGCGTCACTCCCGCCAGCACCGTCGGGGCGTAAAAGTTCGGTCCCAACTCCGGAAGACGGTGACCGCCGCACACCACGCGTGCCCCTTTGGAGAGGGCATCCGCCACATGCCGCTCCACCTTGGCCACGGCGGAGCCGTCGATCAGCGGTCCGATCTCGGTTCCTTCTTGCAGCCCGTTTCCGACCCGGAGGCGTTTCACCCGTTCGACCAGGAGGCTGACAAACTTGTCCAGCACGCTTTCGTGAACGTACAGGCGATTGGCACAGATGCAGGTCTGTCCCGCGTTGCGGAATTTGCTCAGGACGGCTTGCTCCACGGCGTGCGGCAGGTCGGCGTCTTCAAACACCAGAAGCGGTGCCTGCCCCCCAGTTCGAGGCTGATCCGTTTCACGGTGGCGGCCGCCTTGCGCATGATTTCCTTGCCCACTTCGGTGGAGCCCGTGAAGGTCACTTTGCGCACACGGGGGTCGGACAGCAGAACCTCTCCGATGGCCCGCGGATCGGAACCGGTCACCAGGTTGATCACCCCGTCCGGTATCCCCGCCTCCCGGAAAATGTCCATCAACAGGCATGCGGTCAGCGGAGTTTGTTCGGCCGGTTTGACAATCACCGTGCAGCCGGCGGCCAAAGCGGGAGCGATTTTGCGGGTGATCATCGCCGCGGGGAAATTCCAGGGCGTGATCGCGACGGTGACTCCGACGGGCTGCCGGATCACCAGAATCCGTTTGCCGGGATGGGATGCCGGAACCGTCTCTCCGTAAATCCGCTCGGCTTCCCCCGCATACCAGAGCAGGAACTCGGCCGCGTACCGGACCTCCCCGCGGGCCTCGGCCAGCGGTTTTCCCTGCTCCAGCGTCATCACTTCCGCCAGTTCGTCTTCCCTTTCCAGCATCCGTTCCCAAGCCTTCCTCAATACATCGGCACGGGCGCGGGCGGTCTTCGCCGACCAGGCCGGGAATGCGGCATGCGCCGCTTCCACCGCTTTTTCCACATCTTCCGAAGCCGCGTCCGCCGCCGTTCCCACCTGCTCCCCCGTGGCGGGATTCCTCACTCCGAACGTCCGTCCTTGGGCGGCATCCACCCATCGACCGCCGATCCACAGGCGTCCCGTTCTCATGACTGTCATCTCCCTCCCGTCCGCGGAATTGTCAACCAATATATGGAAAATGTATAATGCTCATGAAAGGCCGTCTCCGGCATGTGGAGGTGCATCGGTTGAAAAAATTTTTTTTGCTGGCGGTGACATGCTGTGCAGGACTGTTCCTGTACGGACTGCTTACATTCTGGACCGCGGCCCGGAACGTGTACGAACCCGGGCTCTCGGGAAGCACTTCCCGGTTCGGGGAAATCAGCGCCGACAAAGACCCGGTGATGTTGCTTTTGCTCGGCGTGGACAAACGGTCCGGGGACGTCGGGCGGGCCGATTCCATCACCGTGGCCGCCATTCATCCGGGCCGAAAGAACGTGCTGCTGGTCAATTTCCCGCGGGATTTGATCGTCCCGATTCCCGGAAGAAGCATGCCGGACAAAATCAATCACAGCTTCGCGTACGGGGGCTCCCGATTGACCCGTCTCACGGTGGAGGCCTGGACGGGACTCCCCGTTGACGGAGTCGTGCGCGTCGACATGGACGGTCTGTCCCGGGTGGTGGATGCGCTCGGCGGGGTGGACGTGGAGGTGCCGTTTGATTTCACGTTTGAAGGCATCCGCTTCCGCAAGGGGACCATGCATTTGTCCGGCCGGGAAGCGCTGGCCTTTGCCCGCATGAGAAAAGAGGATCCCCGCGGAGACTACGGGCGCATCAAGCGGCAACAGGCCGTGATGCTCGGCATCGTCAAGCGCCTGTCCGACTGGTCCTCGCTTTCCCGCTTGGACGACGTGGCGAAGCAAGCCGGAGAACACCTGAAAACGGACATCCCTCCGATGGATTGGATCCGGCTCAAACAGGGGCTGTCCGGCATCGACGCCTCCGCCGTCCAAACGGACAGCGTTCGCGCCAATTCGGTCAAACTGCGGGGCATCTGGTATCTCGCCGCTTCCGACAAAGAGAAAAACCGGATTCGCTCGCTCTTGGAAGAAGCCACCGAACGCCGGGCGAGCGCAAACGCCTCCCGCTGAGCATCCCTCCGCTTTTCAGGCCTTCCCGGTCAGGAAGCGGAGGCTTTTTTCTCCGCCAACCCGTCCGCACCGAGCAACTCGTTGTAAAGTTCCAGCAACTTCCGCTCTTCCACTTGCCAGTTGTACGTCTCCTCATGGGCCTTTCGCCCGGCTTCTCCCATCTGACGGCGAAGCCGTTCGTCCTGCAGGATGCGGGCGACTTTTTCGGCCATTTCCGCCGGATCCAGCGCGTTCACGGTGAACCCGCATCCGCTTTGATCCACAATCTCTTTCCACAGCGGAAAATCGGTGGCCACCAGCGGCAAACCGGCCGCCATGTACTCAAACATCTTGATCGGCAACGATTCCCGGTAATTTTCCACCGGATGCAGACATACCAGCCCCACTTTTCCCTTGGCCAACCAGCTCCGCACTTCCTCAAACGGAATCCGGCCGTGCAAGTGAATGTTCTTTTTGCGAAGCTCCTCCTCGTTTCGTTCCTCCGGGCGAATGTGCTGAAGCGGTCCGATCAGGTGCAGCTCGGCGTCCAGCTCTTTCGGCAGATGATCCATCATGCGGATCATTTCCCGGTATCCCCTCAGATAGGAAATGCCTCCCACGTACAGAATCCGGTTCACCCCGTCCTCTTCCCGGTTGAGAGCCGGCATGGGCAGCGGCCAGTTCTTGATCACCACGGTGCGACGGACCCGGGCGAACTGATCGCGGATCGACTCCGTGGCGGTGATCACGGCAGCCAATCGGCCGGCCAATCCCTTTTCCACCACGTGGGCGATCCGGGACAAAATCCCCCGCAAAGCTTTCGGAATCCAAGGCTTGGTGTGGATCTGTTTCGGCAAATCTTCATGAGAATCGTAAATCACCGGTCGCCCGGTCCGCCAGGCCAACAGCACTCCCCACGGAAGAAGTTCCGGGTCGTGGAAATGAAAGATGTCGGCTCCGCTCCGGACGGCCCGACGATACAGCTGTCTTCCGGCCAGAAGGCGCTTCCAACCGGTTCGCCGGGCCAAGCCGACGATCCGGACGCCGTCCTCCGTTTTTTCCGCAAAGTCGGCCACGGCGTGAAGCTCCACCTCAAATCCGTGTGCCGCGAGCGATTTGGCCTGCTTGTGAAAGATGCGCGAGTCATCGTAAGGATGGACCGAACTGAAAATCATCACTTTCGGTGCCAAAGCCGTTTCCCCTCTTTCCATGGCAAGGAATCCGTCGCTGGATCCTCTCTGTGAGAAAGCGGGCAAATTCATGGGAATTTGCCCGCCGCCGACTCACAGCTCCGGAATCTTTTCCAATGTTGTCAAGCCGCCTGTTCCCGGTTTCCCGTTTCCATCAATTGCTTTTTCCGGTTTTCCCCCAATGCGATGACCGCCAGACCGATTCCATAACAGATCCACATCGGGGTGAAATGGATGGCCGTGCTCGGAGCCATGCCCCCGAAGAAATACCCGGTGAGCGCGAGCATGCTGGCCGTCGCTCCCCAGCGGATGACGGGGCCGACTTCCGGTGAATGTTTGAGGCTGGCCAGTTTGTACAGCCGCCAGAGCATCCAGAAATAAAGGAACATGTACAGCGCGAAGATGATCACGCCGAAATTGACCAGGACCTCCACCCACCAGTTGTGCATGTTGACCTTGTTGACTTTGGGAGCTCCTTGCATCAGGGGCTCGATGTTGCCGGGCCCCACCCCCAGGAAATGGCTGTCCTGCAGGAACCTGAGACCGTTGAGAACCAGGTATTTGCGGACCGTGGCACTCTGTCCGGTTTCCCCTTGGACCACTTCCTGGCCTCCCTCTTCAAGGTCCCAGCTCCCCTTGTTGATGTCGAGCAAAAATCCGAGCGTGCTGGCCAATTTGGTTCTCGCCTGTTCCCGGGCTTCATCCGACAGGAAGATGGCGGACAGGACGTTGGCGATCAACAGGGCCGCCAGCAAGGCGATGAGAGCGCGGCCGATGTTTTTCTTGGTCAGTTTCTCACGGGGCACGACTTGCGGGACCAGCACCGCCAACGCCAGCCCGGCCAGAGGCAGTGCAAAGAACGTGTTGCTGCGGGATCCGGTGGCCAAAAGAGCGTAAATGGCCAACACCCCGGTCGCGTAGACGAGAATCTTGTGTTTCTTTTCAAGATCCAGCATGAACAGTGCGGTCGCCAAAAACGGCAATCCCAGCGTGATGCAGGTGGCCAGGTCGTTCTGGTTGGTGAACACCGACGTCACCGTGGCCTGATCGGTGCCGAACGCCCGGGACGACGGAAGATGAATCAGCGTGATCGATTCGATCACCGCAAAATAGACAATGGCGGCAAACACCCAGAACAAGACACGTTGCGTTCTCCAGAAGTTGGTTCCGGAATGGATGAAGTACGGAAACGAAAGCGCAAGCGGCATCATCATTCCCAGGAAAATCAGGTAGCGGATGCCGTGCCCGATGCTGACCGCCCAGGTGAGCGAGATGACGCCGTACACGAACCAAAACGCAAAAAACGCGGCGTACCAGCGAACCGGGTACAGCGAGACCGTTTCCAGATTTTTTTGCATGGCCCATCGTATGATCAGCCCGCCGGCCAAGAGAACAAAAGCGATCCGGAAGAAGGTGAGGTTGAATTCTTCCGTGAGAGGAATCCCCAAGGTTGGCCCGAGCAAGGCGAATGCGATCATGAAATAGAACAGGTGTTCCAACCTGTTTTGCCTGGGGAACAGCAACTCATTCACCATCTCTCACCCTTTTCCTCCTAGTTTGGGTAGCAATGACCCCACCCGATTCAAAGAGCGAACGGAAAACAGCCCGGTTGCGAACACCGCGGCGACGGTCACCCCCAGCGCCGCCGCTTCCACCGCCCAGAGGAAATCCAGACGATTTGCCTGAGCCCAACTGACGACGGCCATGGCGATTAGAAAGACGGCGAGATAGGCGCTCACCGATCCGAACTTGAAGGGGATCGGATAATGGTTCTGGTTTTGCCGATACACCCAAACGATGACGAACAGGTAGGCCGCAACGGTGCTTCCCGCGGCGCCCCAGATGTGGAACACCGGCACGAACAACAGGTTGCCGGCCAAATACAGGATGGCCGCGATCAGGAATCCGCGGGAAATCAATTTGGTCTGTTTCTTGATCAGAAGACCCACCCCGAATACGTTCACCAACACGTTGAACAGGGTGCCGAGCGAGAGCGCCCAAACATACAGATATCCTTCCGCCAGGTCCTGCCGGTTGGACGTGAACAGGGCATAAATGTCCTGCATGAAGAAGGTCAGCAGCATGATTGCGAGCGTTCCCGCCACAAGAAGTCCCCGACCGATGACGCTGTACAATCCGGGAGCGTCCTCCCGATCCTTGATGGACATGGAAAACGGACGCCAGGCCAATTGAAACGGAGAAGTGATCAAGACGATGATGCTGGCCAGTCTCATGCATGCTTCGTAGATGTCTGCGTTATGGATGGAGTCCAGATGGTACAGGATCGGCCGGCTCACCGAAGACATCACCCAAAATGCCATCAGTGTGGGGAGCAGAGGAGCTCCGTACCGGACAAGATCTTTCAGGTGGCGGGGTGAAAACTTCCAGACGAATTCATTGCGGAAAACGACCAGCAAGATGGCGGCCACCAGCAACTGGCCCACCAGTTGGCCGTAAAACAGTCCCATCACGCCGGCATTCCATTCAGCCAGAAACCAGAAACTGAGCAGCGAGGAGCCGATCACGTAGGACATGCTGAAGAGGTTGAACAGCCAGACTCTCCGGCTGTAGCGGGCGTATCCCAATATGTGCTGGATGAGAATGGCTCCGAAGGTGGCCAAAAAAGCCACGGGCAGGAGAAATTCATAACCATGCGGTTTTTCGTACACCAAGGACGTGAGCGGTTCCCTCACCAACGTGATCAACAGGGTCAGCCCCAGACAAAGCCCTCCGCTGAACAAAACGGCATTGGTGAAGTACAGGCGACGCTCCGTCACGTCTTTCGCGTCATAAAAATAAAACGCCATGGCGGCATCGGTTCCCAGTATGCACAGGTACGTCAAAATCAGGGTGATCGTGTTCGTGAGACCCCAGTCGGCAAGTTCGCCCTGCGAGGTGAGATAAAGTCCGTAAAGGGGGAACAGCATGGCCGAAACCAGCTTGTTCCCCATGGTGGCAATGGCAAATACGGCGGAGTCGGAAAACAGGCGTTTCAAATGTTGCCTCATGTTTCGCTCCCTCGGATCATCAGGCTGTCAGTCCTGATTTTCCAGCTTCTCCCGTTCGGGCACGTCCCGCAACACCTTGGCCGGGACGCCGACGTAAAGTTTTGCCGGTTCCGTGTCGCGATGCACCACCGCACCGGCGGCGATGAAGCTCTCCTCCGCCACCGTGACTCCCGGAAGCAGGATGGAACCGCCGCCCACACGGGCTCCCCGTTTCACATGCGGCCCGCGCAGGAACTTGAACCGCTCCTTGGTGCGGCCCATGAAGTTGTCGTTGGTGGTGGTGACACCGGGCGCGATGAACACGCGCTCCTCCAGGGTGGTGTAGGCGGTGATGTAGGCATTGGTTTGGATTTTGGTGTATGCTCCGATTTTCACTTGGTTTTCCACGGACACGCCCCGACCGATCACCACATTGTTTTCGATGACGCACTTCTCCCGGACCGATGCCTGATCCCCGATCATCACTTCCGTGCCGAACGTGCTTCCCCGGTAGAGAACGGAACAGGCACCGATCGTGGTGCCGTCACCGATCACCAACGGCGGCAGATCCTGATCCACTTTCACCGTGGAAGTCTTGGCCGGACGCGGCCAGCGTCCCAACACGCAATTGTCCGAAACGAACACGTTTGAACCGATGACCGTGCCGGCGTGGACGGTCACGTTGTTGCCGATCGTCACGTTGTCTCCGATCACCGCGCCGGCTTCGATCACCGAGAAATGACCGATTTTGACGTTTTGACCCAGCTTGGCCTGGGGATGCACGAAATTGTTCATATGGAACCCGCCCTATTACAGTTTTTCGTAATCCGCTTTGATTTTGGGTACACCTTTGAGTGCGTTCCGCGTGTCAAAAATGACGGCGGCCTTTTCCGCGATGTTCCCGTAATCAAAGGCCGAATGGTCGGTGGTGATCAACACGATGTCCGCCGACTCCAGCAGTTCGTCGGTGAGCTCCGTCGTTTCGTATTCTTTGCCGCCCGCTTTGAAGCTCGGAATGTGCGGGTCGACCGTCACGAAGTCCGCGCCGTATTTCTCCAGAAGCTGAACGATGTTGAGCACCGGCGAATCGCGGTAGTCATCGATGTCTTTCTTGTAGGCCACGCCGAGCACGACCACTTTGGCCCCTTTGAGCGCCTTGCCGTGCCGGTTGAGGATTTTCATCAGCCGGTCCACCACGAAATGGGGCATTTCGTTGTTGATTTCGCCGGCCACTTCGATCAACCGGGTGTGGTAGTTGAACTCCCGGGCTTTCCAAGTCAGGTAGAACGGGTCGATCGGAATGCAGTGTCCGCCGAGTCCCGGCCCCGGGTAAAACGCCATGAAACCGTACGGCTTCGTGCGTGCGGCGTCGATCACTTCCCAGATGTCGATGCCCATCCGGTTGCAGAGAATGGCCATTTCGTTCACGAGAGCGATGTTGATGTTGCGGAAGGTGTTTTCCAGGATTTTTTCCATTTCCGCCACTTTCGGGCTGGAAACGACGTGCACTTCCCCTTCCAGCACGGAACGGTACAGTGCCGCTGCCACTTCGGTGCAACGTTCGGTCACGCCACCGACCACTTTGGGAGTGTTTTTGGTATTGAACACCTTGTTGCCCGGGTCGACGCGTTCCGGCGAATAGGCGAGGAAGAAATCCACGCCCACCTTGAGTCCGGTCGCTTCGAGAATCGGTTGCACCACTTCTTCGGTGGTCCCGGGATACGTGGTGCTTTCCAGAACGACCAGCATGCCCGGATGCAGATGTTCGGCAATGCTTTTGGCCGAGGATTCGACGTAGGTGATGTTGGGCTGCTGATATTTGTCCAGCGGCGTGGGCACACAGATGGCCACGGCGTCCACTTCGGCGATCAGCCCGTAGTCGGTGGTGGCTTTCAGGCGGCCGGTTTGCACCAGTTCTTTCAGTTCATCATCCACCACGTCGCCGATGTAATTGATCCCCTGGTTGACCATGTCGACGCGGTGCTGCAGAATGTCAAACGCGATGACTTGGTATCCTGCTTTCGCTTTTTCCACGGCCAGCGGCAGCCCCACGTAGCCGATGCCGACCACGCCGATGACCGCACTTTTGTCATTGATTTTCTCCAGAAGCCGTTTTCCGTGCATGGACCTTCCCCCCTTTGGTCATTGTTTGCCGGCGTAAAAATCCCGGATGGTTTGAACGATGAAGCGGATGTCTTCTTCCGGAAGCTCGGGATAAAGCGGCAACGCGAACGTCCGCTTCGACAGATATTCGGCCACCGGCAAGTCCCCTTCTTTGTATCCCAGTTCTTTGTATACCTCCTGCAGGTGCAGCGGCACAGGATAGTATACGCCGGAGGCAATGCCGTGTTGTTTCAGGTGTTCCATCAGTTCGTCCCGCTCTTCGGCCTGGATGATGTACAGGTGATAAATATGCTTGCGATTTTCGGCGTGATGCGGGGTCACCACCGGAACGTCTTTCAGCAGCTCGTCGTACAGAGCGGCTTTTTCCCGGCGGGCGTCGTTCCACGCATCCAGATGGCGGAGCTTGATGCGCAGCATGGCGGCCTGCAATTCATCCAGACGGCTGTTGTACCCGATCATGCTGTGATAGTATTTCGGATTGCTGCCGTGAACCCGAAGGATGCGAATCTTCCGGGCGAGTTCATCGTCATTGGTCACCACCATGCCGCCGTCCCCGTAGCCTCCCAGGTTCTTGGTCGGGAAGAAAGAGAAGGTGGCGGCGTGACCCAGTCCGCCGATCCGGACGCCTTTGAATTCCGATCCCATGGCCTGTGCGGCGTCCTCCAGCACGAACAGCCCGTGTTCTTTCGCAATCGCCATGATTTCATCCATATTGGCCGGTTGACCGAAAATGTGCACCGGAATGATCGCTTTGGTCCGTTCGTTGATTTTGGAGCGGATTTGGTCCACGTCGATGTTGCAGGTTTTCGGATCAACGTCGACGAACACCGGGACGGCTCCCAGCTGCGAGACGGTCTCCGCGGTGGCGAAGAAGGTGAACGGCGTCGTGATCACTTCGTCTCCCGGACCGATGCCGGCGGCATGAAGCGCAAGTTGCAGCGCATCCGTTCCGTTGGCCACACCGATCGCGTGTTTCACGCCGATGTAAGCGGCCACTTCCTCTTCAAACGCCTTCACTTCCGGTCCGATGATGTAGTGACCGCTTTCCAGCACGCGATGAACCGCTGCGTAGATGTCTTCACGAATGGTGTCCAGTTGTGCTTTCAAATCCAAAAGAGGGATTTTTTTCATGTTCGTGAAATCTCCTTTTCCGGTCAATAATGTGGTGAATCATCGGGAATCGCGGCAATCGCCGCGACGAATCCGGACAAGCCGCGTTCCGTCATTTCCTCGCAAGCTCTTCGATCCGCACCGGACGACGTTCCTGGGCGGACCGCTGGCAGGCGATGACGAAAGCCAGCGCATTCCTGCCGTCGATGCCTGAAACGGTGGGCTCCCGGTCTTCGCGAATCGCCGCGTTCATGTCCTCGATGATGCACTGATGACCCGGAACCCCGAACGGATCGTTTTCCACCCGTTGAATGACGGCGGACGCTTCCGCTTCATCCAGACCTTCGAACGTCCAGTGACGGATCCAGTTGGCCGTCGGTCCTCCGATGATGGCCGTTCCCTTTTCCCCGAACACGCTGAGCGACTCTTCCAGGTTTTTCGGATAGATGGTCACGGCCGCTTCCAGGACGCCGAGCACGCCGTTTTTGAAACGAATCACGGAAACCGACGTGTCTTCCGCCTCGATGTCGCGAATCCGCGTGGCGTCATACGTGAACACTTCTTCCACTTCCCCCGCCATCCACAAAAGCAGATCCATGTTGTGTATGGCCTGGTTCATCAGTACGCCGCCGTCCATCGCACGGGTTCCGCGCCAGGGAGCCTGATCAAAATAAGCCTGGTTCCGGTTCCAGCGAACGGTCGCGTTGACGTGTCCGATTTTGCCGAACGCTCCGGAATCGATCATCCGTTTCAGCTCCACCGCGGCCGGGCGGAACCGGTTGGGGTGGACGACCGCCAGCTTGACTCCGTTCCGTTCGCACGCGTCGATGATGGCGTCCGCATCTTCCAGCGTCAGGGCCATCGGCTTTTCCACGATGACATGCTTGCCGGCTTCGGCCGCCTGAACGGCGAGCCGGGCGTGCAGGCCGCTGGGCGTGCAGATGCACACCACGTCAATGTCCGTTTTCAGCATTTCCGCAAGATCGGTGAATCCCTTGACCTCTCCCGTCGCAAATTCCGCGAGACGGGCTTCGTTGGTATCGCACACGGCTACAAGCTTTGCTCCGTCCGCCGCTTCGATCGCCGCGACATGCTTCTTGGCGATATGGCCGCAACCTACAATGCCGTAGCGGATCACGAGGATCTCTCCTTTTTGTCAGAAACTGCTTTCCTTATGTCAAACCTTGCAAGGTCAATCGCTTATGTTACAGCAACATTACAAAACCTATCATCCACTGTAACACAACTGAAATCTCTTGGGTATCCCCGTGCCGAAAAAGTCATAAAGTTTTTCGTTCCGTCAACTCGCGGAAACAAGCCAGCACCGTATTGGCGTTTTGCTCCCAGACCAGTTCGCGGGACCGGTCCAGCGCGCGGCCGGCCAACCGTTCCCGGAGTCCTTCCTCCGTGAGCATTCTCCTCAGACACTCCGCAATCTGCTCCGGATCTTTCGGCCGGGCCAACAAGCCGGTTTCCCCGTCCACCAACAGTTCGGAAATGCCGCCCACGTCGGTGGCCACCATCGGTCTTCCGCACCCCATCGATTCCAGCAGGATGGACGGAAGCCCCTCGCTCAAACTGGTGAGCACCACCATGTCGGACGCGGAAATCCAGTCGGGGATTTCTTCATGCGGGCGTCTCCCCATGAACTTGACGTTTCCGGCAATGCCGAGCTCCCTCGCCTGCCTTTCCAGGGAAGCGCGAAGCGGTCCGTCCCCCACCAACACCAGCGTTGCGCCGAGTTCCGCCGCTTCGGCCCGTTTGAATGCCTGGAGCAGGAAATGAACACCCTTGACAGGAAGCAGATTCCCCACATACAGGATCATCGGCCCCGTCACTCCCAGTCCCAGCCGCTTTCGCGCCTCTTCCCGGGACACGGGCTTGAATCGTTCCGGATCAAAGCCGTTGTACACGGTTCGGACGTCGGCCTCGGGACACATCTTCCGGGCTTCCCGTTCCAAGCGGCGGCTCACGGTGATCACCCGGTCATTGCCCCGAAGTGATTCCACCGTCCGGTCATGCACCTTCCGGTCTCTGGCCGGATACAGAAGAAGGTCCGAACCGTGGGCGGTGCATACGGCCGGAACCCCGAATTCCTCTTTCAAAGCCGCCGCGGCAAAACCGTCCGGATACGCGGTATGAGCATGAATGACATCAAACGGAAACGCTTCGCGGATGTTTCGGATCGCCTCCCTCAGGGAGCGAATGTACAAATCCCCGTACATCCGAAAGAAAAAGCCGCCGGGAAACATCAAGGTCGGCACATGATGAACAAGGATTCCGTCGATCACCGTTTGCGCCGGGAGCGACCGGTAACCTTTCCATTTGGGATAAAGCGGAAAGCGGGGAATCGGAACGACGACGCGCACCTCCGCCCCCTTGCCCGCCAATGCCCTGTTCTGGTTGTGCACAAAGATGCCGGACATGGGATTGACCGGATTGGGATACATATGGGAAATGACCAGGACACGCATGGTTCGATCCTCTTCCTTCCGCAAATATCCTTCTGCCGTTTCCGGGATGAATGGTCGACCGGGCGGGAATCCTTTCCGGTAAAAGAACCGGAAGGAGTCATCATCATGAATCAAAAAGGGCTGCCGGAGGACCCGGTCCGAAGCTTCCGGGGCATCTTCAGCGCCCTGATTCTCAGCCTTCCGCTGTGGTGGCTGATCTGGGCGCTTCTTTCCCGGCTGCTCCCGTGACGCGTGATCCGGAAACAACAAAGAGAAGAAGGTCCGAACCGGACCTTCCCGTCCCCGTCAAGATGGGTGGTGATTTTCAGGAAAGGGCAAACATCAATTCACCTTCGGCCACGATCTTCTCCCCGACCCGAGCCACTCCGCGGCCTTTTCCGATGCTTCCCCTGACACGGGTCATTTCCACTTCCAGCGTGAGCACGTCTCCGGGTTTGACCTGATCCCGGAACCGAACCTTGTCAATTCCCGCAAAAAACGCGAGCTTTCCGCGGTTTTCTTCCATTCCGAGCACCGCCACCGCCCCGACCTGGGCCAGGGCCTCGATGATCAGGACTCCGGGCATGACGGGATACCTGGGAAAATGCCCTTGGAAAAACGGTTCATTGATCGTCACGTTTTTCAATCCCACCGCCCGCTTGCCCGGCTCCATCTCCACAATCCGGTCCACCAGCAGGAAGGGATACCGATGGGGAATGATTTCCTGAATCTTGACGACATCCATTTCCATCGCAAGAAAGTCTCCTTTCGCAGCTCGTCCGCTTGGTATCATTGACATCCATTATAGCGAATGCATTCCCCGTTTGCCATGAACGGAAAATGGCGAATCAAAGAGGGGGCAGCCATGCTGAAATCAGCGACGGAGCAGCCGCAAACGATGGCGTTTGACGTGGAAGTGCATCCCACGAACCGGCACAAGCGGCGACCCGGAACATCCCGCAAAACGGAATTTCGCCATCGCAGAGCGACCTTTCGCCAAAAAAGGGTTCGGGGACGCTTCCGCACGAAAGCAATCCCGAACCCTTTGAGCTCTTGAAAGACCCGATCAAGCCAAAGCGACTTCCTCTTGGTATGCCGCCTGCTCGACCGCCAGGGCCACCTTCACATGAACCTGGGGATCGAGAGGATGCGGGACCAATTCACCCTCCGGTGTGTGATCGGCAATGGCCTTCGCCGCCGCCACCAGCATGCCGTGGGTGATCTTTTTGGCTCCCGCGTTGAGCACACCGCGGAAGATGCCCGGGAATCCCAACACGTTGTTGACGGAACGGCCGTCCGCGGCAAAGGATGCGCCCGCTTTCAATGCCTCTTCCGGTTCGATTTCAGGCTTGGGATTGGACAGGGCGAGCACGATCTGTCCGGGACGGATCTGCTCCGGACGAATCAGTCCGGGAACTCCCGTCGTGGCGATGACGATGTCGCAGCGCGCCATCAGTTCGTCCACCGACGAGAGAGGGATTCCTCCATAACGTTCCAGACGCTCCAGCGCATCCGGACGGGTGTCCACCCCGCACATTTCTTTCACTCCGTACGCCATGAACATCCGGCTGATCGCCAAACCGGCCGCCCCCAGACCGATTTGGCCGACCGATGCGTCCTTGAGACTCACCCGGCTCCGGCGGCAGGCGGAAATGACCGCCGCAAGCGTCACCACTGCCGTTCCGTGCTGATCGTCATGCATGACGGGGATCGGCAACTCCTCTTTCAATCTTTCTTCGATTTCAAAGCAGTGCGGAGCCCCGATGTCTTCCAGCAGAATGCCTCCGAATCCCTGCCAGATGTTCTTGAGCGTCCGAACCACTTCATCCGGATCGCTGGTTCCCAGCAAAACGGGAACGCCGCTGATGCCGACAAACCGGTCAAACAAAGCGGCTTTCCCTTCCATCACCGGCATGCCCGCGAGGGGCCCGATGTTGCCCAGTCCCAAAATGGCGGTACCGTCGGTGACGATGGCCACGGTGTTGCCGATCCCGGTGTAATACCGGGCTTTTTCCGGATCTTCGCGAATTACCCGGCAAACGTTGGCCACTCCCGGCGTGTAAACGCGCCTCAAATCGGCCAACGACCGGATGTCCATCCGGCTGACCGTGCGGATTTTGCCGCCTTCGTGCGCTTTGAGCACTTCGTCGGAGACGGACAGGATGCGGATGCCTCCTCCCAGTGCATGAAGAGCTTCCAACATCCGCTCGAGTTGTTCGTCATTTTCACAATGGACGGTAATGTCCCGGACCGTGGACATGGGACCGATCTTGATGGTGGTGATGTCTCCGATGTCGCCGCCCGATTGCCCGATGGCCGTGGTCACCCGTCCGAGATTGCCCGGTCTCGACGGGGTTTCTACGATGATGGTTCGTGTCACGTTGCGTCCTGACAATTCGCGCACCTCCTGAACTTCTATCATACCAAAATCCCCGTGCACAAAAAAAGAACCGGCTCTCTGAAAGATCCGGTGACCATAGAGGCGCGAACGCCGAACGCCATGATGCCGTTTTGGGAACCGCCGAATTCCGGGTCAGCGGGATAAGGTCCGAAAAAAGCGCCGGTCTCCTGATGCGTGCCCGGCGCTTCGGCGATCCTCCGGACCGGATCGCACGCGGGCGCCGAACCGCCATTCCCTTTCAGACACGGTTCACCGCCCGGAACTGGAACATGTAAATGATGGTGGTGACGTAAGAAAGCGCGATGACCCCCCAGAGTAACACCCCGGCATGCGGAAGGCCGAACATGAGCATGACCAGGACGACATAAAACAGGAAGGTGGTCATTTTCCCCATCAGGTTGGCCGGAACCGTCTTTTTGCCCCGCAAGTGAAAGAACGCGGAACACACGATCATGGCCAAATCCCTGAACAAGATGGCCACCGCCGCCCCCACGCTGATCTTCCCGGAAAAGAGCAACGACAGAAAGACAGCGATCATCATGAGTTTGTCGGCAAGGGGATCCAACATGATCCCCAGCTGGGTCACCTGCTTGTTGCGCCTGGCAAGATATCCGTCCACCACATCCGTCAGCCCTGCGAGAAGAAGTATCCCCAACGCCCAGTACATGCGCCCCGACAGGTCGGAAAAAAAGACCATCAGGTAAACAGGTATCAGCAGAAAACGAACCATTGTCAGGAAATTGGGCAAGTTCATCCAGGATCCCTCCTCTCAGGTTGCCGCTTCAGCGTTGCCGTTTCCGCCAACAAGAAAGATCCCGTCTTTTCCGACCCGGTGGGACTGAGCCGGAGAAGACGGGTCGTTTATCCGTAAATGAGACGATACACATGCTCCCACATGTCCAGGTCAAAAACGTCGGAGGCCGGCTCATTGCCGATGGCCGAATGACCGATCATCAGACCCACGACCAGGGATGTGAGAAGCAGCGCCGGCAGCCACAAAATCTTGACGGCCATGCGCAACACACGCCGGGCCGTGTCATTTTCCGGGCTCTCATCATCCTCGGCATCCGGGAATGTTCGTTGATCCGTGGCGGATTCCGGGACAATCTTGAGCGGTCTCGTGAGTCCGGTCCGAAGATCCGTTTCTTCCTGATTCTTTTCATCGGGAAGGGGATCGAGCGAATATTCCTTGAAGTGGATCGGGGTCAACGTGTCTTCCAGTGAAAGCGGTCTCTTCGGCGGCAGAGAGGAGAAGCTTTCGGAGTCGGAGGCCTGTTCCCGCGATTCTTTTCCCGCTTGGAAGGGATCAGGGGATTCCTGCCGTTTCGGGAATGGGGAGGCCGGTTCCTGACCGGACGGCTTCGACTGTGATTCGGATCGGACCGGTTCAGGTTCGCGAGGTTCACCCACGGACGATTTGCCGGAGTCCTTGGGTCCGGGGAACTTCACGGCGTTTGGAGCGGGTTTCGGAACCTCGGCTCCGGCCGCCACTTCACGCAGGTCTTCCCGAGGTGACTTCGAGTCCTTCCTGGTTCCCGACGGGATCTTTTTGGGACTTTCATCCGGTCCGTCCGCGTTCTCCTCCTGTTCTTTGCTCCATTTCAGCTTTCCGACCGGCAAACCGGCGTCCGGTTCCGGTTTTTTGACCTCGTCCGGAAAGCGTTTCGGATTTTGGGAGATGTCCAGCTGTTTGGAATCTTTTTCCAATCTCTTTTCCTGATCCGGATAACTCATCTGGCATTCCTCTCCAACCCTTTGGCTGATTCGGGACCCGCCGCAAGCTCGTCCCGTCTTGAAATCTCTCAAGCCAAAAAACGGAACTCAACCGGCTGTCATATTAGAATATATCGTAACTGCAGGCATAAGTCCACAGTTGGAGCCCGCAGGTGTCGAAACGTTCAAATTCATGAAAAGGGAGCACCGGAGATAACGGGAAATCAGTGCGGGAGGCAACTTGCGTCTTGACAGGATCATTGCTTCCGGTGCCGGTTTCGGGAAATGGTCCGATTCAGACCTTTACGGACACGGCCTTCTGTTTGCCGCTTTCCGAAGCTGCTTTGCGCTTGTACTTGATTTTGGTGGCTTCACCGCCCCGAATGTGGCGAATCGACTTGTGGTACTCCAGGATTTCCTTGACCTTGCTGGCCAACTCGGGGTTGATCTCCGGCAACCTTTCGGTCAGGTCCTTGTGCACCGTACTCTTGGACACGCCGAATTCTTTCGCGATCATACGGACGGTGTTGCGCGTCTCGACAAAATAATTGCCGATCTTGATCGTACGTTCCTTGATGTAATCATGCACGGGATGAAGGCCCCCCTTTCCCTAGGGTTTGGTACATTATATTGGGCCGTCCTCCCGGTTATTCTCTTCAAACCGCGGAAGATCCGGGGACAAGCGCGTTCCGTGCCAACGAAAAAAGCTTTCGGGGAGTCATTCTCCCCGAAAGCTTGCACCGCGGGAGGGAATCCCCCGCGGAATTGGCCGGCCGATTCCCGGTCAATGTTTGTCGGGCAGATATTGCCCGGGGTTCATGGCTTGTTGGTTTTTCCCCCGAACTTCGAAGTGCAGGTGAATGCCGGCATCCTTTTCAAAGTTGTTTTTGCCGGCGCGGGCGATCACTTCCCCTTTTTTCACCTTTTGCCCCTTCGACACTTTCACGTCGTCCAGGCTTTGGTATACGGTGATGAGGCCGTTTTCATGTTCGATTTCCACCTGATGCCCGACCACCGGGTGTTCCTCCACCCGAACGACTTTGCCGTCAAGCGCGGCCAGCACATCAAAACTTTTGCCGTCCTTGCGGGCAAAATCCATGCCGGAGTGCGGCCAGTACGTATTGGCGTATTTCACCAAAGAGGCTTCCTTGTTTTTGGCGGAATCGGCTTCATCATAAAACCCCATCTTGGGAACGGCTCCCGATTTTTCCGCCACGGGAAGGATCATGTCATCACCGGCAGGCTCTTCCACCGGCAATACGGTGTCAGACGGGGGAACCGGTTTGCTGACTTCGCGGGTCTCGTCATTTTGCATCCACCAGGCGATCAGCAATACCACTCCCGCCGTTGCCACGTATACGGCCGGAAGAAACCATTTGGTTGAAAGAAGCTTTTTCCATTTCATGCGCCGCTTCACCTGGTCGAGGGAAACGGTCTGTTTTCCTGGTTCTTCAGGTTTCATGATTGATCACCTCAGGAACCAGTGTCGACCGCCCCGATGCCCTTTATACCCAAGTTGTCCAATTTTTGGTATATTTCGTATCCGTTCGCCGGTTCCGCATCAACCCCGTCCCGATGACAGATGCTATGCGCGAAAGGAGAGGGAAGGGATGAAACCGTTTCAGCCCGATTTGGTATACGCGGAGCCCGGCGCGCTGGAGTATCCCCTGGGCCGGGAGCTTTACGAACGATTCCGCTCGATGGGAATTCCGGTCCGGATGACCACTTCCCACAACCGGGTCACCGGCCTTCCCGGAAAGACGGAAGCGGAAAAATACCGCATCGCCAAGCGAACGCTGGTGATCGGCGTTCGCAAAACGCTCCGCTTCGATACATCCAAACCGTCCGCGGAATATGCCCTCCCGCTGGCCACCGGGTGCATGGGGCACTGCCATTACTGCTATCTGCAGACCACCTTGGGCAACCGCCCCTACATCCGGGTGTACGTCAATCTGGAAGACATTTTCAACGCCGCGAAATCATACATCGACGAACGCGCGCCGGAAGTGACCCGGTTTGAAGCTTCGTGCACGACCGATCCGGTCGGGCTGGAGCACCTGACCGGCTCCCTGAGGCAGGCGATCGAGTTCATGGGACGCCAGGAATTCGGACGGCTCCGCTTCGTCACCAAGTACGCGCACATCGATCCCCTGCTCCGGGCGGATCACCGCGGGCACACCCGATTCCGGTTCAGTGTCAACGCCCCTTCCGTCACCACCCGGTTCGAACCGGGCACGTCGCCGCTGGAGGAACGGATCCGTGCGGCGGCAAGGGTGGCGGAGGCCGGATATCCGCTCGGCTTCATCGTCGCGCCCATCATGTTGTTCAACGGCTGGAAAACCGAATATGAAGAGTTGTTCCGCCTTCTGGCCAAAATGATTCCTCCGGATTTGCCCGACCTGACATTCGAACTGATCACCCATCGCTTCACCCAGGCCGCCAAACGCGTGATCGAGAAACGGTACCCGAAGACGGGTCTGGAGATGGACGAAAACCTGCGCAAGAAAAAATGGGGGAAACACGGGCATGTCAAATACGTGTATCCCGATGAACGGATGCAAGAAATCCGGTCATCGATGGAAGGATGGATCTCCCGATGGTTCCCCCATGCGGTGATTCAATATCTCACTTGACTTTCGCAATTTCGGAATCCGCTTTCCAGACGGTCTCCACCGGCACGATGCTGACACCCCGGTAGTAATGGCGGATGATGCGATCGACGGTTTCGCCCCGGGTGGCCATCAGATGAGCGCCCCATTGGCTCATGCCGACGCCGTGACCATATCCCCGGGTGACGATCTGCACGGTGTCTCCGCGGACCGTCATGGTGAAATCGGAGGAGGGAAGCCCCAACACTTCCCTCACCTTTCTCCCGGAAAAGACCTCGTCTCCGATCCGCACCCTCGAAACCCTGTTTCCGGCGGTTCGCTGCAGCACTTGCACCAACGGTTCCCCGCCCGTGGTCTGAAGGGCGATCCGGGTGCCGGTCCCCTGTTCCAGCTTTTGAATCATCTCTTTGAGAGGAAAGGAAATGGTTTTCAGATATCGGGGGGATTCCCGGTCCCAAGAGGAATCCACGCTTCGAAGATAGGGATGCCCGGACGTGAAATAGTCCTCCGAGTTTTCCGTTCTCCCGTTGCTGGTGGAGAAAAACGCCGCATAGATGGGCTTTCCCTCGTACGTGATGATTTGCCCGGCCGTTTCCCTGACGGCTCTGTCCACTTTGGCCAGGTTTTCCGCATACTTTTTCCCCCAAGCCTTGCGAAGGGCCTGGTCGGTGGAATACACCTGATGGGTGACGGTATCCGTCACGTGGGCGCTGCTTCCCTCCTTGCCGTACTTCTCCATGTCGGACAGCTTGTCTTTCATCAATCGGGAAACAATGTAGGTGCGCGCCGCCAACGCCTGTGCCTTCAAAGCCTCCGGATGAAAATCGGCCGGCATCTCGGAAGCCACCACTCCCCGGATGTAAACCTCCAGGGGAACTTCTTCCACCCGCTGTTCCCGCGTCAGCCAAACCCTGACCTTCGGACCGCCGGTCGGCACGCCTTTTTCCGATTCGTTTCGAACGTCCGAAGTTCCGGGATCATCCGCCAACGACACGAGCACCGCGGGAACCAGAAGAATGAGCAAAAGCAGCACCCCGACCAACACGATCAATTGTTTTCGCATCCGTATTCGCCCTCCCGCCACGACCGGAACGTTCCGTTCTTTTGTTCTCTCTCAATCTATGAGAAAGGGACGGGTGTTTAGAATCGGATGAACACAAAAAAGCCGGAGTGATCACTCCGGCTTGAATGCGATGTCCAACCGTTTTGAAACGTTGTTTTTCACGCAAGCGGCCGCGAACCGGGATCCGTTTTGCACCGGTGCCGCCGGATGATCGAAGAATCCGGTTCGGTCACGCCAGCGACTCCCTGTCGGCCTCTTCTTCGCCCACGTCGATGGCCGGCAGGCGGGAAATGGACGCGCCCAAACCGCGAAGTTTTCCGACGATGTCCACGTAACCGCGGTCGACGTGATGCAAGTTGGTCACTTCGGTCACACCTTCCGCCACCAAACCGGCGAGGATGAGCGCCGCTCCGGCACGCAGGTCGGTGGCTTTCACCCGGGCTCCGGAAAGCGGATGACCGCCTTCGATGATGGCCGTGCGACCGTCGATGCGAATCCGGGCTCCCATGCGTTTGAATTCTTCCACATGCATGAACCGGTTTTCAAAGACGGTTTCCGTCAACATGCAGGTACCGTTGGCCGTGAGCTGCAGCGCCATCATCTGGGACTGCATGTCGGTGGGGAAACCGGGATAGGGAAGAGTCTTCACGTCGACGGGTTTCAGTTCCCCTTCGGCCCGCACGTGAATGCCGTTTTCCGCCTCGATGACATGAACGCCCATTTCACGCAACTTGGCGGTCAGCGGGGTCAAGTGGCTGGCGATGGCCCCTTCCACAAACACTTCCCCGCGGGTGATGGCGGCGGCCACCATGTATGTGCCGGCTTCGATCCGGTCGGGGATCACGGTGTATTCGGTGCCGCGCAGGAAGTCCACGCCGTCGATGCGGATTTCGTTCGTGCCGGCTCCCCGCACCCGCGCTCCCATCGCGTTGAGGAAATTGGCCAGATCGACGATTTCCGGCTCACAGGCTGCGTTTTCGATGATGGTGCGCCCTTCGGCGAGCACCGCGGCGGTCATGATGTTCTGGGTGGCACCCACGCTCGGGAAATCCAGGTAAATCGAAGCGCCGCGCAGACGGCCGGACACGAACCCTTCCACGTAGCCTTGGCCGATTTCGAACTTCACCCCCAAAGCTTCCAAACCTTTCAGATGAAGATCAATCGGCCGGCTTCCGATGGCACATCCGCCCGGCAGGGGGATTTTCGCATGTTTCTTGCGGGCGAGCAGCGGTCCCATCACTTGCACGGAAGCCCGCATTTTCCGCACCAGATCGTAGGGTGCTTCGGTGGAACCCACGTGTTCGGCATTGATGGTGACCTTGTCGTTGTCCAAGTGGATCCGGATTCCCATGCGGGCGAGCAGTTGGGTGATGGTTTTCACATCTTCCAACATCGGCACATCATGAATGACGATGTCTCCGCGGGATGCCAAAAGAGATGCGGCGATCAGCGGGAGAACGGCGTTTTTGGCTCCGTGCACTTTCACTTTGCCCTTGAGACGTGCTCCACCCTGAACGATGATTTTTTCCAACTCTCTTCCCCCCGTTGTCAATATTCTATGGTGATGATCGGAGTCCCCAACGTCAGGACCAACCGATTCTCATGATGATTCAGTCTTGCGGCGATCTGCAGGTTCATGATTCCACCTGCGGTCCGGAGCCCTTCCGGAAACGGAGAAGCATAGGCCGACACGCTGACGGTTTGACCGGAGAGCATCGCCTCCACTTCGCGGGCATCGGCTTTTTCAAGCAATCGACGGACTTCCAGTCGTGCATCGGACCCCGCCGCCGGTTTGCTGCCTTGCACATTCACATGGTATTGAGGCATGATGCCGAATGAGTGCAACACTTTGGACACCCGACGCTTCCGTCGCTCCAGTGCCGCGGGGGATCCTCCCCCGGACGTGACCCGAACCGAAACATACGGACGAATCTTCCGGTCCGATGCCGCGTCATGAATCAGAGTCACCCCTGTCCGAATCCCCGAAGCTTCCGCCCGTTCCGCCGTAAAGACCACTCCGTCGGGGTTCCGCTTTTCGCTCAGACGGCCGAGCCCGAACGCACGGGCCAGTTCTTCCGCCAACCGGCGGCTTTCCGCGAGCGAAAGGGGGGATGACGTTCTTTGTCCGTGATGGAGCACCACTTTCTCCACATGAGCCCCTTCAGCCTGCAACATCCGGAGAAGCCGGTCCTCCGGCTCGGAAAACCCCGATCCCGTCGCGGTCACAAACAGAAACAGAAGAACAAGAAAAAACCGGATCGTCCGCTTCATGAGAACTTCCCTCCGGGAAAAATGAGACTATTCCCATTTTTCTCACCCATCGGGAAGATTATACGGACATCAGGTAAAGAGGGCGCCCATCCAGCGGGACCAGGACATGTAATCGATCAGGAACGAAGCGAGACCATGCCCCAACACGACGGACAAAATGACGGCCAGCATTCTCGCCTGTGTCGTTCTCCCCTTTTTGAAGGCCGCTTCCAGCCTGATCCCGATGATGACCCACCAGCACAGAACGATGCAGGCGAGCGAGATCAGGATGTTGACCAGTGAGCTGATTCCCAGCTGCACGGTTCCATCCATGTTATGCACCCCATTTCAGCCTTGTTCCGGTCCGATCCGAGCGACAACCATGTCACCATGGTACAAAAAAATCGGGGGAAGCGCAAAGGCGATTTCTTGAAAGTCCGTGAATTCCGGTTACATCCGGTCTCTCCGACAACAGAATACCCCGTGTTCGCGTCGTTTGAAAACGGGGTATTTCTGTCTCTTATGAATTTTTTTCTCTCCAAACCGAATGAAAAGCATGCGGAGAGGGCGCCACGCGAACATCCGGAACGATGTTCCGGAGACGGGAATGGCGCCCCCGATTCATGTCACGGCTCCATGACGGAAGAGGAAACCGGGGTGATGGCCTGAACCCAGTCGATGACGTTCATCGGTTCGAGAAGCAGATCCGGCCACAATCCCAGAATCAACACGCCGATCGCGCAAATCCCTCCGACCACCACCGCGGGCCAGGCTCTTCGCTCCTTGATCTCCTCCGGTCCGGACGAACGGAAATACATCTGCCGGATGAACGCAAAGTAGTAGTAATAGGAAGCCACCGTGGCTGCCACCATGACCACCGCCAGCCAATATTCCCCGGCGAAAATGACCCCGGTCATCAGGTAGAACTTGCCGAGGAATCCGGCTGCGGGCGGCAAGCCGGCGAGCGACAGCAGCAGGACGCTCATGATGAACGCCAGCCACGGCCGCCGGCGACCTAGCCCTGCGAATGCCCGGATGTCACCGGTTTCCGCTTCCGCGGTCACCCGTTCGGTCACGGCGAACGCACCGGCGGTCATGAGCACATATACCGCCAGATAGAAGAACAGGCTCGGAAGAAGCGTCGTCCCGATTCCCTGTTTGACGGAGACCAAGGGAACCAGCAGAAAACCGGCCTGTGCGATCGACGAATACGCCAGGAGCCGCTTGGCGTCGGTTTGACGAAGGGCCGCCGCGCTTCCGACCAGCATCGATGCCGCGGCCAGGATCATCAGCATCCAGTTCACCGTCTCAAACGCTTCACGGATCATCCACAATTGCAAATACCCGATCAGCAAAACGCGGATGATCAGTGCGAAGGCGGCTGCCTTGGAGACGACGGCGAGAAACACCGTCACCGGCGTCGCCGCCCCCTGATACACATCCGGGGTCCACATGTGAAACGGGACGGAAGAGATCTTGAACCCGAATCCGACGATCATCAGTGCCAGCGACAGCCAGACCAATCCTTCACTTCCATTGTACAGCGCTTCCGGCACCATTTGCTGGATGGTGAACAGATCGGTGCTGCCGGAAATTCCGTAGAGGAAAGACATTCCGTACAGGGTGAATGCCGAGCCCACCCCGCCCAGCACCACGTATTTCCAGGCCGCTTCCGTGGAAGCGGGATGTTTCCTTCTGACACCGACCAGAATGTAAGAGGAGATGGAAAGGAGTTCCAATCCCACGAACAGGGTGACCAAATCGGTGGAAGAAGCCATCATCATGCCGCCCAGCAAGGCGAACAGCAAGAGATACCAGTACTCTCCTTCGCGGTTTTCCAACTCCTCTTTTCCCATCACGAACGACAGCAGAATGACCAGCGCCGTCCCTGTCAACATCAGCGCCTTGAACGCGAGAGCGAACGAGTCGGCCCGATAGCTGCCCTCCAGGATTTGCGTGGCCGGCTCTCCGGCCTGCGCAAGCAGGAAACCTCCGGAAACGAAGACCGTCAGCAGGGCCAACGCACCGATCCAGGCGCGTGAAACGGACCGTTTCGCCAAGAGATCCAGGAGGAGCAGCAGGGCGGCACCCGCGGCGACGGTCCACTCAGGCGCCATCGCCTGCCAGTCCATCGATATAAGCGTTTGTTCCATGCCCTACCCTCCGATCTTGGATACGATCACCTTTAATGTCTCCTGCATCGGATCGCCGAGTACGGCCGGCCAGACTCCGATCAGCACGATCAGCGCGGTCAGCGACAGCATGGGAACGGTCTCGCCGGGCACCAGATCCCCTTCCGCCACCAGTCGCGCCTTGAGCGGACCGAACGTGGTTTTGAGCAAGGCGCGAAGCGTGTAAGCGGCAGCCAGGACCAATCCGAGTGCACCGACGGAAGTCAGCACCGGACGGGTCTCAAACAATCCGAGGAAGGCCAGGAATTCGCTGATGAATCCGGACAGCCCCGGCAAGCCGAGCAACGCCATGGCCGCCACCATCAGGATTCCCGAAAAGACGGGCATCGCCTTGGCCAATCCGCCCAACTCATCCAGTTCGGTGGTCCGGGTGCGTTCGTAGAGGCTTCCCACGAGGAAAAACAGCAAGGCCGAAATGAGACCGTGGGACACCGCCTGAAACACCGCTCCCTGCAACCCCGTTCCGTTCAGGGACGCAAGTCCGAACAGGATGATGCCCATGTGGCTGACACTGGAATAGGCCAACACCCGTTTCAGTTCCTTCTGCACGAAGGCGAGGACCGCTCCGTACAAAATGTTGACGAGCCCCAGGACGGCGAGCCAGCCGGCCACTTCCCGCATTTGATCCGGGAACCATCCCAGACCGAAGCGGATCATGCCGTAAGCCCCCATCTTCAGAAGGACGCCGGAGTGGATCATCACTGCGGGAATCGGTGCCTCCACGTGCACGCGAAGCATCCATGAGTGGAACGGAAAGACGGGCAGCTTGATGGCGAAGGCGATCAGCAGCGAAATCAGCGTGACCCACGACAACGTTTCGAGCACGGGATGTACCTCGGGAGCGTTCAGCATATACTCGATTTTCTTGGCCACTTCGTCATATTGCAGCGACCGCCCCAAAACCATGGCCCCCACCATGGAAATGAGCAGAAAGCCGGATCCGAGCCCGTTGTAAAGAAGGAAGTGGTTGGCGGCTTTCTCCCGTCCGAGATATCCCCACAGCCCCACCAGGAAGAACAGGGACACCAAGGTCACTTCGAAAAAGACGAAGAACAGGAAATAGTTGTTCGCCAGGAAAACCCCCAGCATCCCGGTCTGAAGGAGCAACAGAAGCATGTAGTACGTCCGGAGGCGCTTGCGCACGTAGCGCGACGCGGCAACCGCCAGCACGGTGACGACGGCGGTCAGAAGCACCAGCGGCATGGACAGTCCATCCACACCCATGGCGTAATGAAACACCCACTCCAATTGGAATTGGGGCATAGAGATGGTGAACCAGGGAACCGACACGGCCATTTGCATGCCGGACGCCGCGGGATCAAAATGCGCGTACAGGCATACGGCAAGGGCCAGGGTCAACACCGATGACACCCATGCCACCAGCCGGTGGACGACCACCCGTTGGTTCGGAAGCAGCAGCAACGCCAGAATGCCCAAGAGCGGAGCAAAGGTCACCAACGTCGGCAAAGCCGTGGACCATTCCTTCATTCAAACCACCTCCTCGCGGTGAATCCCGCAAGCAAGAGGACCAAACCGACCAGGCTGACCAAGGCGTACGTCTGGGCCTGACCGTTCTGCAGGCGGGAGGCGACCGCACCGAGCGCGCGGAACACCCATGCCTGAAGAAGAACCAGCCCGCCGATGACAAACCGGTCGAAACCGGTCAGGAACCAGCCGAAAAACTTGAGCGGCCAAACCAATATTCCCTTGTACAGCTCATCCACGTAATACTTCCGGTAAAGCACCCGGTGGAGCAGAGGAACGGAACCGGCCACCTTGTCAGGAGAAAGGCTCCGCTTTCCGTACATCAGCCAGGCCAGCCCGATTCCCGCCAGCGAAACCACCGTCGACAAGACGGGAATCCAGAGCGGTCCGTCCGGAGAGTCCGCGGAAAGCGATCCCGCTCCGGTCAGCCAGTGATGGAGATGTTCCCCGGGAACGTTCATAAATCCGGAAATCACCGACAGGACGGCCAGAACCGCCATCGGAACGGTCATGGTCAGAGGCACCGGCTCCGTTTTGCGCTCCGGATCCGGTTCTCCCCAAAAGACTTTGAAAAAGAGCCGGAACATGTAAAACGCGGTGAAAAACGCGGCGATCACCGCAAGGATGAACAGCCCCGTGCGTCCGGAAGCATGAACGGCCACCAGGATTTCATCCTTGGAGAAGAAACCGGACAGCGGAAACACGCCGGAAATGGCCAAACAGCCGATCAGGAACAATACGCCGGTCATCCGGTCGCGCTTCCAGAGACCTCCCATGTTGCGGATATCCTGTTCGTGGGACAGCGCATAAATCACCGCACCGGCTCCCAGGAACAAAAGGGCCTTGAAAAAGGCATGCGTCGTCAGATGAAACACACCGGCAACGGCTCCGCCGCTTCCCAGTGCCAGCATCATGTAGCCGAGCTGGCTGACGGTCGAATATGCCAGGATCCGTTTGATGTCATGTTGCACCAGACCGATCGACGCGGCGAAGATGGCCGTGAACCCGCCGATCCAAGCCACCGTCGTCAATGCGGCATCGGAAGCCTCGAACAGGAAGTACAGACCGGCCACCAGCCACACGCCCGCGGCCACCATGGTTGCCGCGTGAATCAAGGCACTGACCGGAGTGGGACCTTCCATCGCGTCCGGCAACCAGGTGTGAAGCGGGAATTGCCCCGATTTTCCGATCGCCCCCACGAAAACCAACAGCGCGATCAACGTGATGATCCCGGGCGCGAGGTCCCCCGCGGATACGGCCTTGCGCAACGCCTCCAGTTCCAGGCTGCCCGTGTGCCAAAAGACGAGCAGGATGGCCAGGAACAGACCGATGTCTCCCACCCGCGTCACGATGAAAGCCTTGCGGGCGGCGGCTCTCGCTTCCGGTTTGAAGTACCAGAACCCGACCAGCAGGAACGAACAGACACCGACGAGTTCCCAGAACACGTAAAGCTGCAACAGGTTGCCCGACATCACCAGTCCCAGCATGGAGAAGGTGAACAGGGCCAGATAGGCGTAAAACACCGTGATCCGTTCATCTTCTTTCATGTAGCCCCGCGAGTAGATATGTACCAGCAGGCTGACAAGAGAGACGATCACCAGCATCAACACGTTGAGCGGCATCAGTTCCACGACGATGCGCATCGTGGTTCCGCCCGCCTCAAACCATGGAACGACGAAGCGTTCCGCTTTTCCTCCCAGGCTGTCCGGGAGCAGCCATACAGATCCCGCCAGCGAGAGAAGGACGGAAATGATGCCGGTCCAGGCGGCCGCTTCCCGCTTCAGCCATCCACGGCCGATCGTCAGCACCAGGAAGGCGGCCAAGGGAAAAAGGGGAACCAGCAAGGCTCCTTTGGCAACCATGCGCGATCCATCCTTTTTTCAGGGATTTTGCGTTTTCCGGTCATTATCCTTTCAGTGAATCGAAACGGTCCGCCTCCGCCGTTTCCCGATGGCGGTACAGGGCGATCAGGATGGCGATGCCCACCGCCGCTTCGGCCGCGGCCACCGCGATGGTGAACAGGGTGAACACGTGCCCCGAGACCGAAGGAAACATCCCCAGCTTGGAAAACGCCACCAGATTGAGATTGGCTGCGTTCAGCATCAGTTCGATCGAAAACAACACGATGACCGCATTCCGTTTGATCAAAACACCGAACAGACCGATGCAGAACAACGTCGCTGCCAACAGCAGATAAGAACCGGCCATCACGGATCCTCCCTTCTCGCCAGGATCACCGCACCGACCAGCGCGGCGAGAAGCAACAGGGACGCCACCTCAAACGGAATCACGTATTGCTTGAAGACGGTTTCCCCCAGCTTCACGAGCGACAGCTCCCGGGAGTCCGCATGTCCGGCGGGAATCCAGGAGTTGTACAACACCAGGTACAGCAGGCCGAAGAACGCTCCGGCAAAAATCAGGCTGAGCCAAACGTGAGACATTCTTCGCGGCACATTCGTCCGACGGGGTCCCTCTTCCGTCCCTTGTTCCTCTTCGCTCTGCTGTTTGGTGAGCATGATGCCGAACAACATCAGGATGGTGACGGCCCCGGTGTAAACCAGCACCTGAACCACGGCGACAAATTCGGCATCCAGCATCAGGTAGATCCCGGCCAGGCTGAAAAAGGTGAACGCGAGCGAAAGCGCCATGTGCATGACCCGGGTGGAAAAGATCATGAAGATCGCTCCACCGATCGCCATCATGGCCAGGATCAAAAAGGCGACGGTTTCGCCGGTGACGGGAATATTCATTGCTTTTTCCCCCCCGGCAACAGATTCATGCTGTTCTCCGAACGGATATGGGTGTTGTTGGCATGCAGCCATTCCAGATTCTTGAACAGTTCATCCCGGCTGTATACCGCCAGTTCATAGTTGTTGGTCATCACGACCGCTTCCGTCGGACACACCTCCGTGCACAGGTCACAGAGGATGCAGGTCTCAAAATTGATGTCATACGTGTCGATCACTTTTCCCTTTTTCTCGGGATCCGGATTTTTCTTTCCGGTCAGCGTGATGCAATCGGTGGGGCAAATCCGGGCGCATTGATTGCAGACAATGCATTTCTCCGGGTCGAAATGCTGGATGCCCCGAAACCGATCCGGCATCGGAAGCGGTTCATCCGGGTAACGATGGGTCACCCGGGGTTTGGTCATGTTCTTCAGCGTGATCGCCAGCCCTTTGACCAGTCCCAGCACGCCGAATCCCTCCTTTTCCGGAAAGTGGCGGAAAACTCGCGCTCCGGCCTCAGTACCAATTTCCGATGACGGGCAGCTCCTTGAAGAGAGCCGTCAGGAAAATGTTGAAAATCGCCAGCGGCAAGAGGACTTTCCAGGCAAATTGCATCAGCTGGTCCACCCGGATCCTCGGCATGGTGCCCCGAAGCCAGAACAGGAAAAACACGATCGCCACAAACTTGACGGCAAACCAGATGATCGGGGGAATGAAGGTCAGTCCGAACGGCGCGTTCCATCCACCCAGGAACAGCACGGTGGTCAGCGAAGCCATGGCGAACACGTACACGTATTCGGCCAGCATGAAAAAGGCAAACCGGAACCCGGAATATTCCACGAAATACCCGGCCACCAACTCCGATTCGGCCTCCGGCAGGTCAAAAGGAGTCCGGTTCAGTTCGGAGACGCTTGCGATCAGAAAGACGATGAATCCGACGAACTGCGGAAAAATGAACCAAACATCTTTCTGCGCCCGGACGATCTCTTCCAGATTGAGCGAACCGACCGTCATGATGATTCCGACCACCGACATGACGAGCGGGATTTCATAGCTGATCATCTGAGCCGCCGACCGCATGCCGCCCAGGAGGGCGTACTTGTTGTTGGAGGCCCAGGAACCCGCCATGATCCCGATGATCGTGATGCTGGAAATCGCCATGTAGTACAGGAGTCCCACCGCAAAATCGGAAAACTTGAGCGTGTCGGTGAACGGAATGACGGCCAGGACGGCAAAGGCCGGCACAAAGGCGATGACCGGCGCAAACTTGAACAGCGATGCGTCCGCCTTGCGGGGCACCACGTCTTCCTTGATCAACAGCTTCAGAACGTCCGCCACCGTTTGCAAAAGCCCCCAGGGGCCCACCCGGTTCGGACCCGGACGGTTCTGAATCCATCCGAGCACTTTCCGTTCAAACAAAATGGCGTAAGTGACGAACAAGAGCACGACGAGCATGAGCAACACCGGCCCGAGCACCATCGACACCTGCATCAGCCGTCCACCTCTCCCAACACGATATCGATGCCTCCCAGAATGGCCACCAGGTTGGCGATGTTCTGCCCCCGCAGAAGTTCAGGCAAAATTTGCAGGTTCTGGAACGAGGGACGGCGGAATTTGAGTCGCCACGGCTTGTCTTTTCCTTTGCTCACGATGTGGACGCCCAATTCTCCCCGCGGGGACTCGATGGCGGCATACACCTCGCCTTCGGGTGCACGGAGCACGCGCGGAACTTTGCCCATGACCGGACCGCTCTCCGGAAACGATTCGACGGCCTGTTCCACGATGCGGAGAGATTCGGCCATCTCCCTCATGCGGCAATGGTATTTGTCCAAAAGGTCTCCCGTTTCTCCGACCGGAACGTCGAATTCAAACCGGTCGTAAATGGAGTACGGCATGTCTTTGCGCAGATCCCACTTGACCCCGGTCACCCGCAGATTGGCACCGGACAATCCGTACCGGATGGCCGTTTCCCGATCGTAGATCCCGATTCCGCGGGTCCGTTCCAGAAAGATCTCGTTGCCGCTGATCAAACCGTGATACTCATCCAGCTTCTCTTTCATGTAGCGGACAAACTCCGCCACCTTTTCGATCCATCCCGGCGGAGCATCCCATTTGACGCCGCCGACACGCATGTAATTGTATGTGAGTCGGGCACCGCACAATTCGTTGAAAAGATTCAGGATCATCTCCCGGTCGCGGAACGCATACAGGAACGGACTCATCGCTCCCAGATCCAGAAGATACGTTCCAAGCCACACCAGATGGCTGGCCACCCGGTTCAGTTCCGTCACGATGACCCGCAGATATTCCGCCCGCTCGGGAACCTCCAGCCCCATGAGCTTTTCCACCGCGAGGACAATGGCTTGGTTGTTGGTCATGGCGGACAGATAATCCATCCGGTCGGTGTACGGGATGATTTGGGTGTAGTTCAGATCTTCCGCCAGCTTTTCCGTTCCCCGGTGCAGATAACCGATCACGGGTTCCGCTTCCACGATCGTCTCCCCGTCGATCCGCACGACCAGCCGGAGCACACCGTGGGTGCTGGGATGCTGGGGTCCGACGTTCAGCAGCATCTCTTCGGTTCGGAGCATGGCTCACACCCCCTGGTCCAGCGGCTCATAGTCTTTGCGAAGCGGATGCCCCACCCAGTCTTCCGGAAGAAGGATCCTGCGCAGGTCCGGGTGGCCGTCAAACCGGATCCCCATCAGGTCCCAGATTTCCCGCTCGTTCCAGTCAGCCCCTTTGAAGACCCCGGAGATGCTGGGAAGCACCGCTTCCTCCCGGTCGGTTTTGGTCTTCAACATCACCTGATGCCCGTGCTGGAAGGAGTGAAGCATCACCACCACTTCCAGATGGGTCTGCTGGTCGATGCTCGACATGAGCCGCAGATAGTCAAACGACAATTCCGGATCATCGCGCATCAATGTGACCGTCCGGAGCCAATCCTCCTTGCGGATGACCATGACGGGCACATGCCCGGACGGGCGGTTGATGAACGATTCTTCCACCGCGTTCGCGTCCACCTTCTCTTTCACGATGGCCACGAACTTGTCCAACAGCGGCTGCTTGGGGGAAGGCTCTTCCGGTTTTTCCTCCTTTTTGGCCGCGGTCCCCCTCGCCGCCGGTCCCGCCGGCCTCGCTCTTCCCGGCGCCGCCGGAACGGGTCTTCGGGCCGCGGCCGGCTTTTCCGCGCCCCCTTCCGCGGTTTTGCGGATCGGCGCTTTCTTCTCTCCATCAGATCCGGCATCCGCCTTGCTCGCCGCGGGAGGCTCTTCCTTTGCACCGGAAGCGGGCTGTGCACCGTCGCCGGAAGCCTCCGCTTTTCCCGAAGCTCCGGTCGACTCCGCATCCGTCTTTGCCTTTCCGGGATCTCCGGTCTTGGCGGCGGGAGTTTCTCCTTTCCCGTCAGCGGCCGGAGACGGCTGCCCGGCCGGCTGGCCCGTTTGCTCCGTACCGGATGCATCCGCACCCTCGCGGGCTTCGGGCGAAATGCCGGCCTGCCGACGTTCGTCCATTCCCTGATCTTTGCGATCGTCGCTCACTGACCGGTCACCTTCTTCCCGTGCTTCGCTTCATAACGAATCTTCTCCTGGAGTTTGTGGACGCCGTAAATCAATGCCGCCGGATTGGGCGGACATCCGGGGATGTAGACATCCACCGGGACGATCTGGTCCACTCCCTTGACCACCGAATACGATTTGACGTACGGTCCTCCGGCGGTGGCGCAGGAGCCCATGGCAATCACCCACTTCGGCTCCGGCATCTGGTCATACAGCCTCCGAAGCAGGGGAGCCATCTTTTTCGTCACGGTCCCGGCAACGATCATCACGTCAGCCTGGCGCGGAGACGCACGGAAAATCACCCCGAAGCGGTCGAAGTCGTAGTGGGCTCCGCCCGTCGCCATCATCTCGATCGCGCAACAGGCAAGACCGAACGTCAGCGGCCACAGCGAACTGCTGCGCGCCCACGCCTTGATCATCTCCAGATTGGTGGTCAACACATTCCGGGAAAGTTCCCGCTCCTCCTCCGGGGTCAAATCGGCGAAATCCACCCCGACCGGAACGGAATCCGGCTTCAGATCCGGTTTGTTCACTTCCATTCCAACACCTTCTTTTTCCAGGCATACACAAGACCCAACACCAGGAAAAACAGGAACAAAGCCATTTCCATCAGGATGAACCATCCCAGTTCCCCTCTGAGCATGTCATACACAACCGCCCAGGGATAGAGAAACAGGGCTTCGACGTCGAAAATCACGAACAACAGCGCAAACAGGTAATAGCGGACATTGAACTGAACCCAGCTGTCACCGGTCGGGTCCACGCCGCTTTCATATGTGATCGCTTTCGCAGGCGTCGGCCGATGGGGTCTGAGCAGCCGACCCATCGTCAGAGCAACGGCCGGAAGCGCCAATCCGACCAGAAAAAAAACGGCGATGGTCAAATGCGCGGCATCGGTTTTCAAGCATTTCACCCCTGCCTTCCTTGGTTACGCTTCCATGGACAAGCGAAGATGTCCGCGCCCATGGACGAATGTTCCGTCTCCGCAAGATCCGGAAAAAATGTTTCCGCGGGGCTCCGTACGCCGGAGATGGCCCATCCGGCACCGCAACAATTCTCTTGTCCGATCCATTGTTTCCTGTATTTTCTTCCCGAAAACCCTTCCGAATCGTCTTTCGGAAGATGAGCGACCCCCGATCGGACACAAATTGTTCAAAAATAAACACATCCAACCGGATGGATGTTGAATTTCCATGAAAAAAATTCCGGAAAACTCCTGATGTACCGAAAATGCCGACAGTGCGACAACAATTGCACCGGTCATCTGATCAGCAGTCCGGGACGGGGCCCCTATTGTTTGATTATACATCACTTTGTCAATTGTGAGAAGATTGGTGGTGCCTGCGATCCGCGGTTTCCCCCGGCGGAACTCCCCTCGGGGCCACGCCTGCCCGGAGAACCATGAGGATGGAGACGATGTCCCTGTTGCGGTGGCACAACCGGTTCGGGAGCCGCTCGCCCTGTGAACCGCGCGCGGCTCTGAACATGCATGAATTCTTGGGGGAATGCGCATTCCACCCCGGGTAAAAGTCGCCGGACGGGCATTCGGAGCCCGGGAAGTTTTTTTCGGTCAGACAAAAAACAGGCATTTCCCGAAAGGAAACTGCCTGTCTTTTTTCAGTCCCGATACGGATCAGTCCCTGTCCGTTTCCGGCACGTCGGCCGATTCGGCCAGAATGGTGATTTTGTCGGGGCGGACTTCCAGGAAGCCCGATTTCACGGTGTAGTGATCTTCCCGTCCGTCCTTTTTCACGCGCACCACCACGCTTTCCCTGAGCGGGGTGACGAAGGGAGCATGCTTCGGCAGGATCCCGACGTCTCCCAGAACGGCGCGGGTGATGACCATGTCCACCATGTCGGAATAGACGATGCGCTCGGGAGTCACGATGTCCAGTTGCACTTTGCTCATGGCCATCCGGCTGCGGTCCGCCGGGCTTCCGCGACCGGAAAAAGAATCTCCGGACGGTCATGCCCTTGCGGAGAGCAACCTTGCACCTCCTTCAACCGGGGAGTTGCCTTGTCCTCCAGATGGATGAACTGCCTGGCCGGGCGAGATCCGAACCCGATTCGGCCAGGCAGTCAGGCTTGGTCAGATCATGCGGGTATAACCCAGTTTCTTCGCTTTCTCGATGGCATCTTCGATCGTTCCGACCATGTAGAAAGCGTCTTCCGGCAGATCATCGTGCTTGCCTTCGAGGACTTCCTTGAAGCTGCGCACGGTTTCTTTGACCGGAACGTACACACCGGGTTGACCGGTGAACTGCTCGGCCACGTGCATCGGCTGAGACAGGAATTTCTCCACTTTCCGGGCGCGGGCAACCAGCTGCTTGTCTTCCTCGGAAAGCTCGTCCATCCCCAGGATGGCGATGATGTCTTGCAGCTCTTGATAGCGCTGCAGAATTTGCTGAACGCCGCGGGCCACTTTGTAGTGATCCTCGCCGACCACGGACGGGGTGAGAATCCGGGAAGTGGAAGCCAGCGGATCCACGGCCGGATAGATCCCTTTCTGGGTCAGGCGACGCTCCAGGTTGGTGGTGGCGTCCAGGTGGGCGAACGCCGTTGCCGGAGCCGGGTCGGTGTAGTCGTCGGCCGGCACGTAAATGGCTTGGATCGAGGTGATGGAACCGGTTTTGGTCGAGGTGATCCGCTCTTGCAGCTGACCCATCTCGGTGGCAAGCGTCGGTTGGTAACCCACCGCGGAAGGCATCCGACCGAGCAGCGCGGACACTTCGGAACCGGCCTGCGTGAAACGGAAGATGTTGTCGATGAACAGCAGCACGTCCTGACCTTCGCTGTCACGGAAGTGCTCGGCCATGGTCAGACCGGTCAGAGCCACGCGCATCCGTGCACCCGGCGGTTCGTTCATCTGACCGAACACCATCACCGTTTTGTTGATGACGCCGGAGTCTCTCATCTCGTGGTACAGGTCGTTTCCTTCACGGGTCCGTTCGCCGACGCCCGCAAACACGGACAGACCGCCGTGCTCTTGGGCCACGTTGTTGATCAGCTCCTGAATCAAAACGGTCTTGCCGACGCCCGCACCGCCGAACAGACCGATCTTTCCGCCTTTGAGGTAGGGGCAGATCAGGTCGATGACCTTGATCCCGGTTTCCAGCATTTCCTGCTTGGTGGACTGATCTTCGAAGCTCGGAGCCGGACGGTGGATCGGCAGCTTGTCTTTTGATTCAACCGGACCGGCCTCGTCAATGGTTTCACCGAGCACGTTGAACAGGCGACCCAAAATTTCCCGACCGACCGGAACGGTGATCGGTGCACCGGTGTCCGTCGCTTCCGCCCCGCGAACCAGACCGTCGGTGGAAGCCATGGCAACCGTCCGGACCACGTTGTCACCCAGGTGAACGGCGGTTTCAAGGGTGAGTTCGCTTCCGTCGGAGCGCTTCACTTTGATCGCATTGTTGATTTCAGGCAGGTGTCCGCTGTCGAACTCGACGTCCACGACCGGACCCATGACCTGAAGTACACGTCCAGTAGCCATCACATTCCCTCCTTGAGCTCTTTTTCCGGGAGAAAAAGGGACAGAGAAACGATCTATGAAAACAGGACGATCCTGTCTTTTCTGACTGCACGCTTTGGAGTATAAGTCCGACCCCGGGGATCAAAGCGCGTTGGCACCGCCGACGATCTCCGCGATCTCCTGCGTGATCGCCGCCTGACGCGCCCGGTTGAACTGGAGAACCAGCGTGTCGATGAGCTGGGACGCGTTGTCGGTCGCGTTGCCCATCGCCGTCATTCGTGCCGCATGTTCGCTCGCCTTGCTGTCAAGCAGCGCGCTGTAGATGAGCGTCTCCGCATAGCGCGGAAGCAATGCGGACAGCACTTCTTCCTGGGACGGTTCAAATTCGTAATCGGTATTGACCACGGACTTTTCATCGAGATCGTCTCCGGCCAGCGGAAGCAGACGCTTTTCGACCGGACGTTGCACCACTGCGCTGATGAACTCGTTGTACACGAGATACAGCTCGTCGTACTTCTCGTCCGCATAGTACGAAACGGCCTGCTTGGCAATCTCTTTCACGTCGTCATAACGGGGAGAATCGGAAAGACCCGTCACTTCCCCGATCACCGGCAAGCCCCGGCGTTTGAGGAAGTCGCGACCCTTGCGCCCGATCACGAACAGAACATACTCATCCGTGCTGTTGTGCCGCTTATTCAGGGTATTGAGCAGCATCCGAAGCAGGTTGGCATTGAAACCCCCCGCCAAACCGCGGTCGGAGGTGATCACCAGATAGCCCGTCTTTTTCACCGGACGGGACACGAGCATCGGGTGGTCGGACTTGGTTCCCCGGGCGATGTTCACGATCACCTCACGCAGCTTTTCCGCATAAGGGCGGGCTGCCTGTGCCTGATCCTGGGCCCGGCGCAATTTGGCCGCGGACACCAGTTTCATCGCCTTGGTGATCTGTTTCGTGTTTTCAACGGAACGAATCCGCCGCTTGATGTCCCGCATCGATTGCCCCATGAAGTTCACCGCCTTTCCGCTGGGCGACACCCGTCCGGGCCTGTCCGAACGGAGCCCGGACGATGCTTCGCCGTGATTGGATGGTGTCGGTTCAAATCAAGCAATCTGCCGTCAAAGAGCCGTCATTTCGAGGAGACAAAGGTTTTCTTGAAGCTGTTGATGGCGTCCACCAGCTTCTTCTCGGTCTCTTCCTTGATCACTTTGTCTTCGACGATGGCGTTCAGGATGTCCTTGCCGTTGGCATCCAGCCATGCGTGGAACTCTTCTTCGAAGCGGCGCACATCCTGCACCTCGATGTCGTCCAGATGACCGCGGGTCACGGTGTAGATGGACACGACCTGCTTCTCGACCGGCATCGGTTTGTGCTCGTCCTGCTTGAGAATCTCGATCACGCGTTTACCGCGTTCCAGTTTCGCCTGGGTCACTTTGTCCAGGTCGGAACCGAACTGGGCGAACGCCTGCAGTTCGAAGTACTGGGACAGGTCCAGACGCAAGGTACCGGAGACTTTGCTCATCGCTTTGATCTGGGCGGCGCCGCCGACCCGGGAAACGGAGGTACCGACACTGATGGCCGGACGGATCCCGGAGTGGAACAGATCCGCCTCAAGGAAGATCTGACCGTCGGTGATGGAAATCACGTTGGTCGGAATGTAGGCGGAAATGTCACCGGCCTGGGTTTCGATGAACGGCAGAGCGGTCAGCGAGCCGCCGCCTTTGGCATCGGACAGTTTGGCCGCGCGCTCCAGCAGGCGGGAGTGCAGGTAGAAGACGTCACCCGGATATGCCTCGCGGCCCGGCGGACGACGGAGCAGCAGGGAAAGCTCACGATATGCGGCTGCCTGTTTGGACAGGTCGTCGTACACGCAGAGGACGTGTCCGCCGTTGTACATGAAGTACTCACCCATGGCGCAGCCGGCGTACGGTGCCAGGAAGAGGAGCGGCGCCGGATCGGATGCGCTGGCCACGACGACGATGGTGTAATCGAGAGCACCGTGTTGACGCAGTTTTTCCACGACGTGAGCAACGGTGGATTGCTTTTGACCGATGGCCACGTACACGCAAACCATGCCGGTGCCTTTTTGGTTGATGATGGTGTCGATGGCGATGGTGGTTTTACCGGTTTGACGGTCACCGATGATCAGCTCGCGCTGACCGCGACCGATCGGAATCATGGAGTCGATGGCCTTGATCCCGGTTTGCAACGGTTCATGAACGGAACGACGATCAATGACGCCGGGAGCCGGAGACTCAACCGGACGGAATTGCGTGGTTTCGATCGGGCCTTTTCCGTCCAGCGGTTGACCCAGCGGGTTCACGACGCGGCCCAGCAGGGCTTCGCCGACCGGAACTTCCATCAGACGGCCGGTCCGTTTCACTTGGTCCCCTTCGCGAATGTCGGTGTAGGGACCGAGAATGACGATACCGACATGGCTTTCTTCCAGGTTGAGAACCATGCCCATGACACCGTTCTGGAATTCCACCAGCTCACCGGCCATGGCGTTGGCGAGACCGTGAGCACGGGCGATTCCGTCACCGATCTGGATCACGGTGCCGACTTCGGTCACTTCCACTTCGGCGCGGTATTTCTCGATCTGCTGCTTGATCAGCGAGCTGATCTCTTCGGGTTTGATGCTCATGAGTCTTTCACCCCAATCCGTTCGCTCTGGTTTGTCAACCCGCCCGGTTTCCTTTCAGTTGCTCCTGAAAGCGGACAAGTTTGGTACGAAGGCTTCCGTCGTACAGGCGATCTCCCACCTGCACCACAACGCCGCCAAGAATGTCGGAATCCACTTTTTCGGTCAAGCGGATTTTCTTGCCGACGATCGTTTCGAACATTTGAACCAGCATGTTCCGCTCTTCGTCCTTCAGCGGGAAGGCGGTCGTCACCAACGCTTCCGTCACGCCGTTCTTTTCGTCAACCAGCCGGTTGAATTCGGCGGCGATTCCGGGGATCTCCGATTCCCGGCGACGGTCGGCCAGGAGGAAGAGCAGGTTGAGCGTGTAAGGATTCAGTCCTTCGAAGATCCGTGCGAACACTTCTTTTTTGTGTTCCGCTTGAGTGGCGGGATGCGCCAGCCACTCCACCAGATCGGCGGAGGCGGAAAACGTTGCCGCAACCCGTTCCAGGTCATGCTTCACCTGTTCCAGAGCGCCGTGTTCGGAGGCGACTTCAAACAGCGCTTTGGCATAGCGTTTGGACACGACTGACCGGATCATTGCAATCTTCCTACCTGTTCAAGATAGCTGTTGACCAGCCGGGATTGTCCTTTTGCATCCAACTCTTTTTCCAGCAGCTTGGATGCGACTCCCACGGCGAGACCGGCCACTTCTTCCCGAAGGTCGGCCAGCGCTTTCTCCTTCTCCCGGCGGATTTCGATCGTCGCCTCTTCGATCATGCGCTCCGCGCGCTCCTGTGCTTTTTTGAGAATCTCTTCCGCTTCGCGCTCGCTTTGCGCCTTGGCGCGGTCGATGATTTCACGGGCTTCCACGCGGGCCTTGTTCAGTTCTTCCCGCTGCTTCTCCAGCAGTTCTTCCGCTTCCTTGCGATTCTTTTCGGCGCCCCGGATCTGCTCTTCAATGTAGTCCTGGCGTTTCTGCATCACGTTCAGCATCGGACGAAGGGCGAAACGACTGACAAGAAGCATCAAAATGAGGAAAGCGACCAGTTGAAACAACATGGTGCCCAGTTCCAGGTTCATCCCCGTTCACTCCCTTCCGATTCATCGATCAGAAAGTATCGGACCGTTTCTTCGGACCGTTCCAATCATAATTGGGACGGGGAAGGCGTGATGTCCCCGTCCTCTTGTGATCCTGAAACAACCGTCGATTAGAACAGGCCGAGCAGAACCATGATGCCGAATGCCACGGAGATGATCGGCAGAGCCTCGACCAGACCGATTCCGATGAAGGTTTGTCCGAACAGCAGGGAACGAGCTTCCGGTTGACGGGCGATTCCTTCCAGATAACGGCTGAACAGCATTGCGTTACCGATAGCACCTGCGACTGCAGCAAACGTGATCATGATAGCACCAGCGATGATGGACATTCAGAATTCCTCCTTATGGATGATTTGTGGTTCAGGATGTGATCAGTGATCAGAAGCCAGCTTCTGTGACATGTACACCATGGCCAACACGGTGAACACATACGCCTGGATGGTTCCCACGAAGATGGAGTATCCCAGCCAAACGATCAGCGGCGCTCCGAGAAACAGGTTTTTGCCCATGAGCATGACCGCGATCAGGATTTCCCCCGCGAAAATGTTTGCCCAAAGCCGCATGCCGTGAGTGACCGGCTTGGCCACTTCGTCGATCACGTGAAGCGGGAACATCACCGCGAATGGCTGGAAATAATGCTTGATGTATGACTTCGGCGATTTCCGGAAACCGAGAAAGTGGGCCACGATGGTAATGGCGAACGCCATGGAAATGGTCACGTTGATATCGGCCGTCGGGGATTTCCACCACGCGTAAGCATGATGTTCGTCTCCGTGAGCCGGTTCAATTCCCAGGAACGGGATGGGCTCATGAGGCTCGGTGATCACGTTGAAGATCAAACCAAGCTGGTTGGCGATGAAGATGAACAAGAAGAGCGTGAACGCAAACCCGTAAAAGCGTTCTGCGGTTTTCCCCTGAATGTTGGTTTTGACGATGCCCTGGACGAATTCGATGATCATCTCCACCACGTTCTGGATTCCTCTCGGCACTTTGCGCAGTTTTCGGGACGCAAACCATGCCAGCAGGAACACCAGCACGCAGGTCACGGTGGTCGTGATCATGACCGTCACGTCAAACACCACGGGGAAACCGGCCACTTCAAACGAAAGCTTCGGTGTTTTTTCCATGTCCTCCTGGTTCACCCCTTTCCGTCAGGTGTGGACTTGCGCAACCAATCCCACAACTCGAGCAAAATGATCAGTATATAACAAATGGGCAACCCCAGAGGTACCACCCGAACATCGAAGAAATCCGGGTTGAGCGCGGCGATGATGATCGCCAGGGTCGCCATGAGAAAGCGATGGATCATACCGGTGCCTCTCGTTCGACCGTTCCGACCGGACGAGACGACCATTTCGCCGGTCCATTGCATTTTGTACGCCGTGTAGAGAGTGTTGTACAGACTGACGCTGATTCCGAGGATAAAACCGGCGATCAACGGCTTATGAGGGGTAAACGTCCAAATCACCAAAAGCACGGTGAGGATACCGGCAGTGAGGAGTACCACTCTGCGACGAATGGCTTGAATGAATTCCATGGGGAGTTCAGTCCTTCATCAATGCCTTCAGCGTCATGAACGCGCTGAGAAAGCCGAGGCCCAAACCCAAAATCGCTCCGACGATCAGCAGAATCGGTTTGGTCCCCCAGGAAGCGTCCAGCTTGTTACCCAGCCAAGCTCCGCCCACTGCCAGGAGAATGACCTCCGTTCCCATTGAACCGACAACGGCGACCACCTTCCAAGGATTTCCATTCCGTTTCACAGAAATACCCCTTTCCGGATCCATTCCGGGGAAGGCGTCAGTGTGTTGCGAAGCTCCTGGAACGTTCCGAGCAACATTTGCGGATACAGGATGCTTTCCCCTGCCTATAGTAAAGGAGCGGAAACAATATTGTCAACGCTTTCTATAAAAGACATTTGAACAATTCTTCACAATTTGTGCAAATTCTCCGCCGAAAACCCTCTTGCATTCGGGACGGAGCGCATGATCCCCGTGAAATCCGGCCGGTTCGACCTGTCGGGCCAAGCCGTTTTCCCCCGTGATTTGTCCGTTCGTGATCAAAGATGGTCACTTGGTGCCGAACAGCCGGTCTCCCGCATCTCCCAGCCCGGGGACGATATAGCTTTTTTCGTTGAGTCTCTCATCCACCGCGGCGGCATAGATGTCGATGTCATCGTGCTCGGCGTGCACCCGTTTCACGCCTTCGGGCGCGGCGATCAGGCACATGAGCTTGATGTTTCTCGCTCCCATCTTTTTCAGCTCGGTGATGGCTGCGGCCGCCGAACCTCCCGTGGCCAGCATCGGATCGATCACGATCAGGTCCCGCTCGCCGATGTCGGACGGCATCTTGGAATAGTACATCACCGGCTCCAACGTTTCGGGATCCCGATACATTCCGAGATGCCCCACTTTTGCCGTCGGAATCAATTTGAGAATGCCGTCGACCATGCCGAGGCCCGCGCGCAGAATCGGAACCAGTCCGATTTTCTTTCCGGCCAGCACCTTGCATTTGGCCGTGGCCACCGGCGTTTCCACTTCCACTTCGCGAAGCGGCATGTCACGCGTGATCTCGTACGCCATCAGTGCCGCGACCTCGTCCACCAGTTCCCGGAATTCTTTCGTTCCGGTCCGTTTGTCGCGAATGTGGGTCAGTTTGTGCTGAATGAGCGGATGGTCAAACACATACAGATTGCCCACCGGTCTCCACCTCCGTCTTGAATCGCTTCTTCCTTGCCCATCTGATAGTTAACCACAAGATGGGCCATGCCCACAACCGCTTCGTAGGCTTTTGATGGCATTTGAATATTTTTTCCTTCTGATATAAAAAACAACCGCCCGCAACGGGCGGTTGAAAAGGTCGGTCAACCGAGATCTTCATAGAGGGGGAAACGCTTGGTGAGTTCGTTCACCCGCTTGCGGGCGGCTTCCAGCGTTTCCGCGTCCTCGGGGTTTTTGAGCGTGATCGCCATGATGTCCGCGATTTCATCCATCGCTTCCCCGTCCATGCCGCGGCTGGTGACGGCGGCGGTGCCGATCCGGATGCCGCTGGTGACGAACGGGCTCTCGGGATCGAACGGAATGGCGTTTTTGTTGGTGGTGATGCCGATTTCGTCCAGCACGTGCTCGGCCCGTTTGCCGGTCAGACCCAGATTGCGGACGTCGATCAGAATGAGGTGGTTGTCCGTACCGCCGGAGATCAGTTGGAAACCGCGGCTTTTCAGACCTTCGGCCAGGCGGGCGGCGTTGGACACGATGGCGGCCGAGTAGGCTTTGAAATCATCGGTGAGCGCCTCTCCCAAGGCGACCGCTTTGGCGGCGATCACATGCATCAGGGGGCCTCCCTGAATGCCCGGGAACACGGATTTGTCAATCTGTTTGGCGTACTGTTCCTTGCACAAAATCATGCCGCCGCGCGGGCCCCTCAGGGTTTTGTGGGTGGTGGTGGTCACGAAGTCCGCGTACGGTACCGGGCTCGGATGATGTCCGGTGGCGACCAGACCGGCGATGTGCGCCATGTCCACCATCAGATAAGCGCCCACTTCATCGGCGATCTCACGGAATTTGGCGAAATCGATGACGCGGGGATACGCGCTGGCGCCGGCGACGATCAGTTTCGGCTTGTGCTCCAGGGCCGCTTTCCGCACTTCCTCATAATCGATCATGTGCGTTTCCGGATCGACGCCGTAAGCGACGAAATTGTACAGCTGGCCGGAGAAGTTGACCGGGCTTCCGTGCGTCAGGTGTCCGCCGTGGGCCAAATTCATGCCGAGCACCGTGTCTCCGGGTTTCAGCACGGCGAAATACACCGCCATGTTGGCCTGGGCTCCGGAATGCGGCTGCACGTTGGCGTGTTCGGCGCCGAACAATTCCTTCGCGCGGTTTCTGGCCAGCTCCTCCACCACGTCGACATGTTCGCATCCGCCGTAATACCGGCGGCCGGGATACCCCTCGGCATACTTGTTGGTCAACACGGTGCCGAGGGCCTCCAGCACCGACCGGGAGACGAAGTTTTCCGAAGCGATGAGCTCGATCTTGCTTTGCTGGCGGTGCAGTTCCTCACGAATGGCTTCCGCGACTTGCGGATCCGTGTGCTTCAAATGCTGCATGTCTCTTCCCCCTTGTCATCCGGAAACACGGCATACGGCGGGATTCAACGGCATTCCCGCGCGGACGGGCCGGCTTCCTGCTTGAGTTCGTAAACGGCGCGGGCGCCGCCGATCAATTTGGGTCGGGTCGCGGCCAGGGTGACGCGGGCTTCCCCCACGGTTTTGCTCCTCGGCCGGACCGGGACGGCCACCGGCTTCAGATGCATGCCGATCAGGGTTTCCCCGATGTCAATGGCCGCATCCGCCCGTACGTGTTCGGCCAATCTGGCGTCCCGAAGGTGCCGGAAGGCGTGGGCCGCCATCGCCCCACCGGCCTCCGGCACGGGAACGGCGGTGACCTCCGTGAGCCCGAACCGCTCCAACGTCTCCGCCTCCACGACCAATGCCCGGTTGAGGTGTTCGCAACACTGAAACGCCAGATGAAATCCATGCTTGTCCCGGATTTCCCGGATTCCTTCGAACAGGGCGGCGGCAATGTCCCGACTTCCCGACGTTCCGATGCGACGTCCGGCCACCTCCGAAGTGCTGCAACCCACCACCAGCAGATGGCGGGATGAAAGCGGCTTCACGCTCAGCAAATCCTCCAGCGCTTCCCGGACCTCGCGACGAATCCGGACCAGATCCACGTCAGCCATGAAGGTCACCCCTCAAGCGCACGGATTTTCTCCACGCGTCGCCCGTGGCGGCCTCCGGCAAAGTCGGTGGAGAGCCAAGCCCGGACGATGGAACGGGCCAGATCCGGTCCGATCACCCGTTCACCCAACGCGAGCACATTGGCGTTGTTGTGTTCGCGGCTCATGCGGGCGGAGTATTCATCGGACACCACGGCGCAACGAACGCCTTTCACCTTGTTGGCCGCGATGGACATCCCGATGCCCGTTCCGCAGATCAGGATGCCGAAGTCGAATTCCCCGGAAGCCACCCGTTCCGCCACCGGGCGGGCGTAATCCGGATAATCGACCGATTCTTCCCCGTGGCAACCCGCATCTTCGTAAGAGACACCCATTTCCTCGAGCAGCTGTTTGATTTCCCGCTTCAGTCTGAGTCCCCCGTGGTCGGATCCCAAAAGCACGCGCAACCTTCTCTCCTCCTTGGTTTTCCCTCAAAATGACGGCGTCATCGTTCACGCGGTCCGTCCGGATTCCTCTCCCGCTTGAGACGGTCGAGAATCCTGCGGATCGCCGTTTCCAGTTCATCGGCGCAGCGGCGGTACTCCTCGACCGAACCCCCGAACGGGTCGGCAACGTCCAGACTCCCGTCCAGCCGACCGATGCGCTTCAGCAAATCCCGTTCTTCTTCGAGCAGGACTTTCGACTCCCTGTTCCAAGCTTCTTCCGCTTCTTTCGTCCAGCGGCCCCCGGCCGGAATGGAAAAGCGGCGTTGCAATTCCGCACGTTTTTCCTCCAGTTCCACGTAAAGCCTGTCCAATCTTCGATACAGCTCTTCCACTCCGGTGTCCAGGAGAGCGAATTCCTTGAGCGTGAACACTTTGTCACCGGATTCCGGAAAATCGTGCATGATGAGCGCTTTGTGACGGGTGGTCATCGTCAGAATCAGATCGGCGCGGCGCACCTCTTCTCTCGTCAGGGAGCGCGAACGGTGCGTGAGTTCGATCCCACGTTCCCGGAGAACCCGGACGGCATGGGCGGAAGCTCCCGATCCGTCCGACGCGGCCACTCCCGCCGAACGCGCCTTCACGTCCAGTCCTTCTTCCCGGGCCATTTTTGCCAGCAGCGCTTCCGCCATCGGGCTTCTGCAAGTGTTTCCCGTACAGACGAACAATACTCTCAGCAAAACGGTTCACCTCAATTCGCCTGTTCTCAGGATGGGTGGAACAGACGGATGATATGCAGGAATGATTCCCCCTCCGGCTGACGGAGGTCACGGACGGAAAACCGCATGCACAAAAAAAGAGCCCGACAACCCGACCGGTCGGTCGCCCCTCCCGCTTCAAAACCGTTTCTCCGTTTCCCGGGACGGGGTCGCTTTTGGCTTATGTGATCGCCGTGTCCGGCGTGTGTATGTCCAGGGCAGGGAACATGCCGAAAAAGAGGGAGTATCCCCTCTCTTTTTACTTTACAGAATGAAAAGAGGCGGGGCAATAGGCTTCCCTGCCCGGATCGCCGACACTTCCGCCGAAAACGCATGAACCGCTCGCGATCGGAGACGGTTCCTTACCACAGGAATTTGCTCCCGAGAATCACCAAAATGAGACCTCCCAGCGCTTCTCCGTAGGTGCCCGCCCAGCTTCCCACAAACCGTCCCACCGCCAGCCCGGTTCCGGCCATGATCGAGCCGGCACAGCCGAACAGAAGAATCGCCATCGCAAGATCGGCGGAAAACAATCCCAGACTGAGTCCCGCGGACAGGGAATCGAGACTGACACTGACGGAAAACAACAGAACACCCGCCCAGGAGCTGACCGACACGCTTCGCTCCTTTTCTTCCGGCTCTCCCCGGAACACCTGGAGCAGCATGCCGACTCCCAACAGACAAAGCATGGCTCCCCCCAAGGCCGCGGCAATTTCCCGCATCACCGATGACAACCACTGTCCCAGCAGAATCCCCGCCAACGGCATCAAGACGTGAAACGCACCGATGGACAGGCTGAGCCGGGTCATCATCCACGGGGAAAGCCGCTTCATGCCCAAACCGATTCCGAGGGAGAAGGCGTCCATTCCCAAGGCCACCGCAATCAGAGACATGGTGATCAATTGTCCCCATTGGGGCATGGACCAATCCATCCCGGAACCCCCTCCCCTTGTACATGCTCGTCTCCAGCTTATGTACCGCCCGACGGAAAAAGAACCGGAGTTTCCCGGTCCAAGCATCCCGCGCACATCAAGGTTCCGGATCACAAAAAAATCTCCCTGCGGCCGCCATCGGCCGAGGGAGCCTGAACCCGTTTCCCCGGTTCATTCGTCATCCGGGATGAATGTCTTTCCTTCCGCCGCTTTTCGCAGCCGGTTCATGACGGAGTGAAACAACCCTTCTTCCGGAAACGTCTCCGCCAGAATCAGATCGACGTCCTCTTCGTCAAACCGGCGCAGCGACGCATACAGCGCCCGGGCCACACTGGAGGGGTCGGATCGTCGGCCGCAACTCACCACCACGTCGGCCCGGTAATGATCCTCGCTTTCTTCCGTGGTGAGCACGCCGGTCCGTTTTCCTTGTCTGCGGGCCTCTTCCAACATCCGGTTGATCCGCTTGCGGGCTTCTTCGGGAGAGCCCGCCACGAGCCAAAGCTCCCCCCGCGGAGCATAGTGCCGGTATTTCATGCCCGGGGACTTGGGGGCCCGGCTTGCGGAAATCCCGCCGCCGTCCACTTCCAACGACCCGACCGTCCGGCGAATCTCTTCCGCGGAGATGCCGCCGGGCCGAAGGAGCACCGGAACCGGTCCCGTCACATCCACCACGGAAGATTCCACGCCCACGCCGCAAGGCCCTCCATCCAGCAACACATCGATCCGTCCGCGCAAATCCTCGAACACATGTCGCGCCTCCGTGGGACTGGGACGGCCGGACCGGTTGGCGCTCGGAGCGGCCACCGGAATTCCCGCCTCCAGGATGAGAGCCCGCGCGACGGGATGGGACGGCACCCGCACCGCCACCGTCGGCAGTCCCGCCGTCACCCGCGGCGACAGATTTCCGCGGTGAGGGAGCACCAAGGTCAGCGGTCCCGGCCAGAACGCCTCCGCCAATTTCCGGGCAGCGGGCGTGATCTCTTCCACCCAGTCCGCCAAACCGGACGCATCCCCCAGATGAATGATGAGTGGATTGTCGGACGGCCTCCCCTTGGCGGCGAAAATGCCGGACACGGCCTCGTCGCACGTGGCATCCGCTCCCAATCCGTACACCGTCTCCGTCGGAAACGCCACCAACCCTCCGTTTCGGAGGAATTCGGCCGCCTTGCGAATCTCTTCCGACGAGCGGAGACTTCGCTCATCCCCTCCCCGGGGAAGTTTCCACCACCGAGTCTCCTTGCTGTCCAAGATGTTCATACCCCTTTTGCGCAACCGTTCGTTGCCTGTTCCCGGGACCCGGCCGTCCGGCCCCCGCCGGTCCGCGCGGGCCGCATCACCGGACATTCCCGGTTCGACTTTCCCCATGATACCACAAATCGCGAAAGGCTTGTCCAGCGATGCCCCGCCGGCTGTCACCGGATCAGGACCGGCCCGAAAAGCCGGTCATCCGCCTCCGGCGTTCCTCTCCCCGGTCGGGACGGTGATGCGGCAAACCATCGGAACACCTCCGCGGGAGTGTCCGAGGTGTTCGGATTTTTGCAAGGCTTCGGGCAGGGATTCCCGGTCCGTTTCTTCAAATCCCCATTCCCGAAAAAACGAGGAAGAGGCTCCGGCCAACAGGTACACCCGGGACAACTTCAGTTCTTTCGCATATTCCATCAGGAATTTCATCATCTGGACGCCCACTTTTCCGTTCCAGGGTCCCCGTTTGAGCACGAATGACCGGATCAATCCGAACTCCCCGTACACTTCCATGCCGACCGCACCGACCATCTCCGGCACGCCCTCCGTTTCCGGCCGTTCCACCACGAAAAAATGGCGAATGTGGGGCTCGATGCCCCGATCATTGAGCCCCGCTTCTTTCAAGAGACGTCTCACCCGGAACAAGTCTTCCTCCGACGCCCTTCTGACCAGAAACAACGTTGCCACCATCCTTCCCTTGCACACCTTGTCCCTTTCAGCCATATGCAGGGAGTCACCCGGACAGAACAAAAAAAGCCGGAAGATCTCCGGCGGCGGGAAGGCTGTCGGGCGTGCGGAGGCAACAGGCAGTCCACCCCCGCGGTTTATTCTCCGAACCATTCCTTGATCGCGTCCCACAGAAAGAACCGCACTTCCAAGGGCTCCGGGGAGACGGGGCGCTCCTCACGGAAATCCCCGGCGGCGTACACATCCTCCACCGTGCCGAGCGAAGCGGTGAACGATGCGGGATTTCCGGCCGGCTTGATCGCATCTCCGTTTTGCATGTCGATGAAGCAGAGCGGCGGGAACAGCACGCACCACCAATTCTCCCCCTTGCCGTCGCCGATCTTCACCAGGAGCGCTTCGTACTCACCGGCGGGATAAAGACGTTCCCCGTAGAGCTTGGTGGGAAACGGAACCTTTCCGAACGTGACTTCCACCTGTTCGTCAAATCCGTTCTCTTTCACGGTGCGGGAAGCCAGCCGTTGCAGTTCGGGCATGCGGCTTTGAATCAGCGACCGGGCTTCCTCGATGTTTCGGGGTTGATCTTTCCAGGTGCCGATGCTTTTCACCAGTTCATCGCGAACTCTGCGTTTGATCCACTGGTCTTCCGGACGGTCGCTGTGCGCGAGAATGCGCAGGCGGATCGCCTGTTCGGGAATCTCACCGACGGATGAGGAAATCGGAATCTCCGCCGTTTCCGCGGTCGAATGAATCCACCAGACATACACACCGACAATGAGTGCAATGAGTCCGATCATGAATCCGGCAGAACCGTGCTTTTTCGGTTTCCGGCGATGAACTTTCCGTTTCATCCCTCGTCCCTCCCCTGTTCCTGTTACTCAGTATGGACAGGGGCGGAGAGATTTAACCCGATTGTTTTTCAAATATTCACACCGAAGGCAACAGCCGCGCTTTCACGATCCGGTCTTTTCCCGCCAGATCCGGCAGCACGTGAACCTCGGCATCCGGAAACGCTTCTTTGAGGATTTGCCGGACGGCCGTTCCCTGGTCATGGCCGATTTCGAAAAACAGCCGGTCCGGCCGGCCCGGCCATCGGCTGAGCTCCGCCGCCATCACCCGGTAAGGCCCGAGCCCGTCCGTCCCGCCGTCGAGGGCCAGACGGGGCTCATGGTCACGCACTTCCGGCTGCAACCCTCCGATGTCTCCGGTGGGGATGTAGGGCGGATTGGACACCAGCACGTCCGCGGAAATTCCCCGGTTTGCCAAAGGCTTCAGGAAATCGCCGCAAACCCAGTGGATCCGGTTCTCCACTCCGTGCATCCTCGCATTCTCCCGTGCGACGGCAAGCGCCGCTTCCGACACGTCGACGGCGGTCACCCGTGCCTCCGGAAATTCCAGCGCGAGGGTGACGGCAATGGCGCCGCTTCCCGTCCCCGCGTCGACAAAGTGGATCGGTTGCCCGGAAACGTCCTTCAAGTCCCGAATCACGGTCTCCACCAGGATTTCCGTCTCCGGCCTCGGGATCAGCACATCGGGGGTGACCCGGAACGTCCGCCCGAAAAAGTCCTGATGTCCCAACAAATACTGGAGGGGTTCCCCTTGCGTCCTGCGCCGAAGCCATTCCTCCAGGCGGGAAGCGGTTTCGGGCGGTAAAGGATCCGACAGCCCGGAAAAGAACCGGGTCCGGTCCCGACCGGTCAATTCCCGGATCATCACTTCGGCTTCCCATTCGGCGGATGCCACCCGATGCTCGCGCAAAAAAGAAGAAGCCCGCAGCCAGGCTTCACGAACGGTGCGCGGAAAAGACATGTCCGTTCCCTCCTCAGGAAGTCGGCGAGGCCGCTTCCTGCTGACGTTTGAGCAGTTCGGTCTGTTCGTGCAGGATCAGGGCATCGATGATCTCCTGCAACTCGCCGTCCAGAACCTGATTCAGCTTGTGAATCGTCAAACCGATCCGGTGATCGGTCACGCGGCTCTGCGGGAAATTGTAGGTGCGAATCCGCTCCGAACGATCCCCCGTTCCCACGGCGGACCGGCGGGCATCCGCCCGTTTGGCCATCTCTTCCTGCCGTTTCAGATCGAACAGCCGGGCGCGCAAAATGCGAAGAGCCTTGTCTTTGTTGGTGTTCTGCGACTTCTCATCCTGACAGGAAACGACGATGCCGGTGGGCAAATGGGTGATGCGGACCGCGGATTTGGTCGTGTTCACGCTTTGCCCTCCGGGACCGCTGGAGCAGAACGTATCGATTCGGAGATCCTTTTCGTGAATCTCCACTTCGATCTCTTCCGCTTCGGGGAGCACCGCCACGGTGGCCGTGGACGTGTGAATGCGTCCGCCCGATTCGGTTTCCGGCACCCGTTGAACCCGATGGGCCCCGCTTTCGTATTTCAGGCGGCTGTACGCTCCCCTCCCCACGATGGAAAACACCACTTCCTTGAAGCCTCCGAGGCCGGTGGCGTTCGCTTCCATCAGCTCCACTTTCCATCCCTGCCGTTCCGCGTAGCGGGTGTACATGCGGAACAGATCCGCGGCAAACAAAGCGGCTTCCTCCCCGCCCGCCGCACCGCGAATCTCCACGATCACGTTTTTGTCGTCATGCGGATCCTTGGGCAAAAGGAGAATCTTGATTCGTTCTTCCAATTCCTCCTTGCGGGCGGTGAGAGCGTTCACTTCTTCTTTCACCAGTTCCCGCATCTCCTCATCAAGCTTGTCCGCCAGCATCTCCCTGGCTTCCGACAGCTGCCGCACCACGTCCCGGTACTCCAGATAAGCCCGGTTCTGCTCTTCCAGTGCCGCCTGCTCCTTGGAGACTTCCCGCAATTTCCCGGCGTCGTTCAGCACGTCGGGATCGCACAGAAGCCGGCTCAATTCCTCATATCGCTTGTGGATCGCCTCAAGACGTTCCAGCACGTTTTCTCACTCCCGAACATCCAGGTGGTTAAGAGCATCGTTCGGCCATTCGACGAAAGAAACCGGAAATTCACTCGGAACGGGACCTCATCTCCCGATTCGTCCGCAACAATGATCTTGCCGTCCGCTTGATCACGTCATTTGATTGTACCATACGGGCGAAGGTTTGGAAAAGTGAACCGGTCCGCGCCCGTTCGTGATATGATGAGGGAGAAAAACCGAATCAAGGGAGCGCTGCATGTCCATGACTTGGGAGTTGTTGGCCGAAATCATCTTGTTTGTTTGGATCACCCTGACTGTGATCCTGCTGAACCTGTCCGAAAAGTATCGCCGCCTCGGGACCGGCGGCAAGGAAACGGGATGGCCGGCATTCACCTTGATCATTGTCCTGTACTCGATCATGTTTCTGAACGGGATCATCTTGTCTTTTGCGGGAGCCTTGCTCCCCCTGGACCCTGAAATGACGGAAACGAACATCGGGATGGTGATGTGGGTCCTGGCCCTGCTCGCCCTGTTGCTGCTCGTTCCCGCCGTTCGCAGGCTTCTGTCCCGATGGATCCCCATCGATCCGGAAAACCGTCTGCACGCCGGTGCCTTGTCTCTGAGCATGATCATCGCTATCAATCTGGGGACGACGCTGGCCTTCGGACTGGAAGATCTCAGCGAATACGCCGCCACCCCCGATTTTTCGGAGGTGTTGGTCCAAATCTGGTCGCAAAATCTTCTGTTTCTGCTGATCTCACTGCTCGGCGTCGGATGGCTCATCCGCCGAAGCGGACGGGAAGTCCTGCAGCGGTTGGGATTCACCCGGCCATCCCCCGTGGCCGTCCTGAAAGGCGCAGGAGTCGGTCTGGTGCTGATGGTGGTGGCGGCGCTGGCGGAACAGCTGGCTGCCAACGTGGAATGGTTGTATGACCCGCACGTCGAAGAGATGACGGAAAAATTGCTGGGGCCTCTGCTGACATCTCCGCTGGGCATCCTGACGCTCGGTCTGGCGGCGGCTCTCGGAGAGGAGACCCTGTTCCGGGGAGCCCTTCAACCGCGCTTCGGACTGCTCCCGACCTCGGTCCTGTTCACCCTTTCCCATGTCCAATACGGCCTTTCCATGGCCACATTGGTGGTGTTCCTTTTGGGACTTTATCTGGGATGGGTGCGGCAGCGTGAGGGGACGGTGATGTGCATGGTGATTCACGCCACGTACAACATGGGTTTGGGGGTATTGAGCCTGTACATGGGCTCGTGAGGGAAAAGACTCCCATGGGGGTTGGAGGAAATGACTCATGCGAAGCAGATGAGATGACACACCCCCGGTCCCTCCAGGGCCGGGGTACTCGAATTTCAGGCCATGTTGAGCCGTTTCGCCCGTTCCCTTGACCGTGGGGACCCGGAATCATGGAATGAGAAAGAGAATTCGAATGGAGGACACACTAAGGCCATGATTGAGAAACTGCTGGTCTTTGTCTTGTTCTTCCTGATTGTGATCGTGATTCTGCTGAACACGTCCGAAAAATATCGCCCCTCGGGGGGATTACCGCCTTTCATGCAAGAACTTGTGAAATTGGGTTTTCGAATCAGAAACCCTTGGATCGTCCTCCCTTATTTTTTGATCTTTGCCCTGTACTTGATGGTTTTTTTTTCGGAATCATGACCTCTGTCGGGGGACTCGCGTATTCCTTGTATCCCGAAAATGAGGAATGGTTAGGCATGACCATGCTCGGAATGGCTATATGGGTTCCGGCACTGCTCGCCCTGTTGCTGCTCGTTATCGATGTTCGCAAACTCCTGGCCCGATGGATCCCCATTGATCCGGAAAACCGTGTGCACACCGGTGCCCTGACACTGAGCATGTTGATCGTCATCTGTTCAGGATTGACGCTTTCCATCGGAATGGAGAATCTCAGCCTGGCCGTCCCCTCCCTTGACTTTTGGGAAGCGATGGCTTTCCTGCGGTTTCAGAATCTTCTGCTCTTGATGCTTTCGCTGCTTGGCGTCGGTTGGCTCATCCGCCGAAGCGGGCAAGAAGTCCTGAAGCGGCTAGGATTCACCCAACCTTCCCCCGGAGCCGTCTTCAGAGGAGTGGTTGTCGGTCTGGTCCTGACGGTGGTGGCGGCGTTTGCGGATCAACTGGCTTCCAACGTTCAATGGCAGTATGACCTATATGTCGAATTGTTGACGGAAAAATGGACGGGACCTCTTCTTACATCCCCGATGGGCATTCTGAGCCTCGGGCTGGCAGCCATTGGAGAAGAAACCCTGTTTCGGGGAGCCCTTCAACCTCGCTTCGGACTGCTCTTGACCTCGGTCCTGTTCACCCTCTTCCACTTCCATTACGGCCTCTCCGTTGCCACCTTGGTGGTGCTCCTGCTGGGGCTGTGTCTCGGATGGGTGCGGCAGCGTGAGGGGATGGTGATGTGCATGGTGATCCACGCCACGTACAACATCGGATCGGGAGTATGGAGCCTGTACATGGGCTCGTTACGAAAAAACCGACCCGGGGGGTCGGAAGAGACACATGCGAAGCGAATGAGATGAAACACCCCCGTTCCTTCCGGGGCCGGGGGCGTTCAGTATCAAGCTGCAGCCAAAGCGGTTTTGCATCACGATTCAAAAGCGACGTGTGTTTCCCGCCCGCTGACGCTTACAGCTTCTTTTCCAGTTCCAGTTCGTCATGGATGGGGATGTTGTAAGATCCCACCAAGGGAATCGCGGGCTTCCGTTTGCGTGCCTCATCAATGGCGCCGGGATGCACCGCGACGATCCGGTATCCGCGACGTTGATAGAAACGCAACGCATCCAAATTGTCGTTGGAAGTGATCAGCCATACCCGGCGCACCCCGGCTTGACGGGCGGCCTGTTCAAAGGCGGTCAGAAGCATGGTTCCGATCCCCGAACCGCCAACCGTGGCGTTGAGACTCAAAAGCTCCCATTCCTCTGTCCCCGGGTGATAGGTCGCCGCACCGACACGGGTCTCATTGTCCCATGCAATGAAAGCCTCCAAGTCCCCAACGTGATGTGTCTTTCCTCTTGTCACCATCGTTTCTCCGCCCCACTCGGACACCCACAAATCCCTCAGCCATTGCCGGTCTTCTCCGGTCAACGGGGGACGGATGCCGATGTTGCTTTTTTCCTTCATCATCATCACCGGTCACAAACATGATCTTCCGTGAAAGCGAGTGGCACATCCTGCTTGGCGAGCGAACCTGCCTGATTTCCGGTCCTCCGCCAACCTTCCCTCCGGACCGTTTTCAACCGTTTGAGCTCTCCGGCAGTTCATGACAATGACGGCAACGGGCTTCGTACTGCTCCGAAGCTCCCACCAGAATCACCGGTTGATCCGGAGCGGCGGGACGACCGTTGATCAACCGCTGCGTCCGGCTGGCGGGTCCGCCGCAGATCACGCAAATGGCCTGCAACTTGGTGACGGATTCCGCCACCGCCAGCAACACCGGCGTCGGTCCGAACGGTTCTCCGCGGAAATCCTGATCCAGTCCCGCGCAAATCACCCGTTTTCCCGAGTCAGCCAGCTGTTGGCAAACATGTACGATCTCCGGTTCGAAAAACTGGATTTCATCGATGGCCACCACATCGGTATCTTCCAACACATGTTCCAGGATCTCGGCCGCGGACGTGACGGCCTTGGCCTCGGCCATCCATCCGTTGTGCGAAGCGATCGCCTCCTGATGATAGCGATTGTCGATCGCCGGCTTGAACGCCTGGACCCTCAACTTCGCGATCCGTGCCCGCGTGATTCGACGGATCAACTCCTCGCTTTTGCCCGAAAACATCCCGCCGCAGATCAATTCAATCCAACCTCGGCGCGCGAGGTGAGGATGTTCATGTTTCATTGTTGCGATCCTCCAGTTTCCCCGTTCAAGCAAAAAGGCAAGCAGACCGATGTGCTTGCCCTTCATTTCCCGCATTATTTCAGATTGTATTTCTTCTTGAAACGATCGACGCGTCCGCCCTTGTTCACGATTTTCTGTTTGCCGGTGTAGAACGGATGGCACTCGGAGCAAATGTCAACGCGCAGATTTTCCACGGTGGATCCGGTTTCGAATGTATTTCCACACGCACAGGTGACGGTCGTCAGCTTGTAAGCCGGATGAATGCCTGCTTTCATCGTTATCACCTCTTTTCATTGCCGTTCAAGGAAGTCAATCACTGGTGTATTATAGCATGTTCCGAATGATAGGGCAAGCGACTCCGTCCCGCGCGGACCAACCGTTCTTCCGGCGTGACAGGCCCGGAAAAGCGAACCCGCCCGGAAAGGATGAACGACCCGGTCCTCCGGTGATTCATCGCACGTTCCGCCGGAGAACCGGGTCGTCGGGGCGCCCCCGTTTCGTGATTCGTTCTATCTGTCAAAAGGCCGGAGACATGATCTGGAAATGATTACTTGCCCAACACCGAGAGAGGATTGATCGGCCGGCCGTCTTTTCTGACCTCAAAGTGCAGATGATATCCGGTCGCGTTCCCGGACCGTCCCATGTTTCCGATCACGCGGCCCCGCTCAACGGTTTCTCCCTTGCTCACCCCGATCCGGCTGAGGTGAGCATAGGCCGTGGTCCATCCCCCGCCGTGATCGATGACCACGATGTTCCCGTAATTGCCCGAATACCCGGCTTCCTTGACCACGCCGGGTGCAGCCGCCCGGATCAGCGCGTTGGAACGGGCCGAACTCCAGATGTCGATCCCTTTGTGCTGCCGCCCCGATCTCCAGCCGAATTTGCTCGTGATGCTTCCCCTGACCGGCCAACTGAATGACACCGGTCCCAGGTTCAGGTCGGGAAGATCGGCAAGGCGGACACTGCTTTTCTTGCGCGTTTTCTTCTGTTTTGCCACGGAACGGTACACCGCGGTTTTCTGCTCTTCCAACCGGTACGGGACAGCCACCAGCTGTCCGGGATGCATGGTTTCCGGATTCTTCAGGGCCGGGTTGAGCCACAGAATCAGCCACGGAGTCGTTTTGTGCTCCTTGGCAAGGCTCTCCGCGGTATCGCCGCCTTTCAGCGGCACCCATTTGCGGCAAAGCGGAATCTTCAGCTCCTGGTTCACTCTCAGCAAATCAGGATCCGGCAAGCGGTTGTATGCCGCCAGTTCCCCGACGGAAACTCCGAACAGGCCGCTGATTTTGGTCAGTGTATCTCCTTTCTTCACTTGCCAGGTGAGCGGTGTGGTTTCCGCCCTTGCGGCCAATTGCCCATCCGAAGCCAAGAAGATGGGATTGAGCAGGTACCCGGTCACACCGTGCACCGCTTCTTTCTCATCACCCTGGTCCAACCCCGGGACGGCTTCCCTGGCATACACGGGATGCTTGCCGGATCCCGCGAGCCAAGACGCCGAAGCGGAACAGACCGCCAGAGATGCGGCAACCAGCGCTCGTTTGGAAGACATGTCAGCACCTCACAGAGAGGAAGAGTGTGGGGGGTCACCCCGGTTCCATCTTTATGAACGGGGTGCTCGACATATGACCCGCTGAAGCCGCAAGCCGCGGACCCGGCGCTCCCGCACGTTCCGCCTGACGCGTCCCGAACGCGGATGGCCCCGTTTTCGCCCGAACACAAAGGCCGGCCCTCCCGAAAGGGATGGCCGGCCCGGTTTCAGGACACGGATGAAGCCTGCTTCACCGTTTTCGGCTCCAGCGAAGCGAAAAAATCGGCATTGGTCTTCGTGTTTTTCAGCCGCTTGATGAGCGCCTCGGTCACATCCGGAGAATCTCCGAGGGATTTTCGCAGTTGCCACAGCTTTTCCAGTTCCTGTTTGGAGAGCAGCAAGTCTTCCCGACGCGTTCCGGAACGGCGCACGTCGATGGCCGGGAAAATCCGCCGCTCGGCCAGTTTGCGGTCCAGATGGAGCTCGAGGTTCCCCGTTCCCTTGAATTCCTCGTAAATCACGTCATCCATTCGTGAACCCGTCTCCACCAGCGCCGTGGCCAGGATGGTCAGGCTGCCCCCTTCCTCCACGTTGCGGGCCGCACCGAAAAAGCGCTTCGGCCGATGCAACGCGGCCGGGTCGATCCCGCCGGAAAGGGTTCTGCCGCTGGGCGGAATGACCAGATTGTACGCCCGGGCGAGGCGGGTGATGCTGTCCATCAGGATCACCACGTCTTTTTTGTGCTCCACCAGTCGTTGGGCACGTTCAAGCACCAGTTCCGCCACTTTGATGTGGTGCTCCGGCAATTCGTCAAAGGTGGAACTCACCACTTCCGCTTTGACGGACCGTTGCATGTCGGTCACTTCTTCGGGGCGTTCATCGATCAGCAACACAAACAGCTCAATGTCCGGGTAGTTCTCGGAAATGCTGTTGGCGATTTCCTTGAGAAGCATGGTTTTTCCCGCTTTGGGCTGGGCAACGATCAGACCGCGTTGGCCGAGACCGACCGGCGCGATCAGATCCATCATCCGGGTGGAGATTCGATCCGGCGTGGTTTCGAGAATGAGGCGTTTTTGCGGATAAAGCGGTGTCAGGGAGGCAAAATGCAGACGTTCCGCGGCGTGATTGGGGTCTTCGCCGTTCACCGCTTCCACGTGCAGAAGTCCGAAGTACCGTTCGTTTTCTTTCGGCGGACGTACCTTGCCGGACACCAAATCGCCCGTTCGCAAGTCAAACCGTCGGATCTGGGAGGCGGATATGTATATGTCTTCCGATGAAGGCATGTAATTCATCGGCCTGAGGAATCCGTATCCCTCCGGCAGCACGTCCAGCACGCCTTCCATGAACATCAGACCGTCTCGCTCCGCTTTTGCCTTCAAAATGGCGAAGATGAGCTCTTTCTTTTTCATTTGGGAATAGTAAGGAATCTGATATTCCTTCGCCAGTTTGTACAGATCCACCAACCGGCGGTTTTCCAGTTCGCTGATTGTTAGTCCGTCCGTCATGGGATCATCACCACTCGATTTTTTGAAAATCTCCCCGGATGGACGAGGAGGTTTGAACAAGAGGGGCCTTCGCGAGCCCGTCCGGCGTCGGGCTCACGAAAGCGGAACTCCTTTGCCTGTCCCGTACGGGTCGCCTCCGTTTCTTTCCCATGAGCGGAGGCGGAAGGTTCGCGGAAACACGAAACCGGCCCGTGCCGCCCCGGTCTCCCGAACCTCCTCCTCTCCGGAACCGGCATCAATGAGATCCCGGTTCTGCCAATGATCACAGCACCAGGTTGGGTTTTTTCTCCAGACGGTGCGTTCCGTCCATGAAGCGGACGGTTCCGGTCTTGGCGCGCATGACCACGGAATGGGTGGTGGCGATGCTGCCCTGATAGCGGACGCCGCGAAGCAGCTCCCCGTCCGTCACGCCGGTGGCCGCGAAAATGGCGTCGTCCCCTTTGACCAAATCTTCCATCCGCAACACTTTGCCCGGATCCTTGATCCCCATTTTCAGGCAGCGCTCCATCTCTTCCTTCGTTTGGGGAAGCAGACGTCCCTGGATTTCCCCTCCGAGACACTTGAGCGCCACGGCCGCCAGCACTCCTTCCGGCGCACCTCCGGAACCGAACAGGATGTCCACCCCGGTGTCCGGAAAGCCGGTGTGAATGGCCGCAGCCACGTCTCCGTCGGGAATCAGCTTGATGCGCGCCCCTGCCTTGCGGATCTCTTCGATCAGCCGGGCATGTCTGGGACGGTCCAGCACCACGGCCACCAAGTCTTCCACATCTTTGCCGGTGGCACGGGCCACCGCTTTCAAATTGTCTTCCACGGGTGCGTCAATGTCAACCTGACCCACGGCTTTCGGCCCCACCGCCAACTTGTCCATGTACATGTCCGGGGCGTGCAGCAGACACCCCCGGTCGGCGACCGCCACGACGGAAATGGCATTCCACAGGCCTTTGGCCACGATGTTGGTTCCTTCGAGCGGATCGACGGCCACATCCAGTTCGGGCCCCGTATCCATTCCCAATTTCTCGCCGATGTACAACATGGGAGCCTCATCCATCTCTCCCTCGCCGATCACGACCGTCCCGCGCATCGGGATCGTGTCGAAGACGGCTCGCATCGCCTCGGTGGCCGCACCGTCCGCCTCATCTTTCTTGCCGTACCCCATCCAGCGGGCGGAGGCGATGGCCGCCGCCTCCGTGACGCGAACCAGTTCCATGGTCAAACTGCGTTCCATCCCTCTGACAACTCCTCGTTTTCATCTTGCATCCGCGACATGTTTGCGGCATCTCCGTTCGTTGGACAACAGTATGTCACAACTCACAAATAGAGTAACACATATCTCCGCAAACGGACAGTTCCTCAGGCAGATTCCGCTCGGAACCGGACGCCGAGTCCGGCCAGTTTGGCTTTCAGATTTTCCAATCGGCGTCCCAACGTCTCCGTTCCGTTGAGTTCGGAAATTCCTTCCGTCTGCAGCGCCGCAATGAGCAAAGCGACTCCGGTCTCGGGATCGCGAATCTGAAGGGAAGTCGGATAGAGACGGCTTTCCCCTTCGATGACGGCGGCTCTTCCCTCCACCTTGAGTTTCGCTCCCATTTTGCGGAGCTCCGGAGCATGATGAAACCTGGAGAAAATGTTGTCCACGATCAGACTGGTTCCCGATGAACGGATGAGAAGCGATGAAAACGAAGGTTGCAGATCGGCCGGGAATCCGGGATAGGGGTGGGTTTTCACGTCGACGGCGCCGTAGCCTTTCCGTCCCGACACGATGACGGCTTCATCTTCCCCGCGGATGCCGGCACCCATTTCTTTCAATTTTGCAGCCACTGACTCGAGATGTTCGGGAATCACCGGCTCCATCCGCACTTCCCCGCCCGTGGCGGCCGCGGCGATCATCCACATTCCCGCTTCAAACCGATCGGGAATGAGGGCGTGACAAGCCCCTTTGAGCCGACGGTTTCCCTCCACGCGAATGACGTCGGTTCCCGCTCCCTTGACTTCGGCCCCCATGGCCGACAGGAACGTGGCCACATCGATCACTTCGGGATCCTTGGCGGCATTTTCGATCACCGTTTTCCCCTCGGCTCCCATGGCGGCGAGCATGATGTTGATGGTGGCGTACGGGCTCACCACATCCAGGTAGATCCGGGCCCCTTTCAGCCGGTCCGCTTCGATCTCAAGCCGGTCTCCCCGCAGCACCACATTCGCTCCCATCGCTTCAAATCCCTTCAGATGCTGGTCCAGATGGGGCGTCAGATAGCCGGCATTGGCCAACCGGGCGGACACCTTTCCGAATCGTCCGAGCAAGGCTCCGATGAGATACAGGGAGGACCAGAGCGGATGGCGGATATGCACCGGTGATTTCGGCACCAAAGAGGGGTCGATGGTGAGGGTCCGATTGCCGCGGTCCACGGATACCGTCGCATCCAATTCCTGAAGGAGTTCGATGTACCGCTCCACGTCACCGACCATCGGGACGTTTTCCAGCACGGACGGCGAATCGGCCAAAAGTGCGGCGGGTATCATGGCAAGTGCACTTTTCGCCGACCCGCTGATCGTGACCGTTCCGACAAGCGGCTTTCCACCTTGGATGATCCATTTGCCCATACCCAGACCTCGCTCGCTTGGTATAAGAAATCCGGCGGAAGGCACCGCGCCCGCCGCCAGATTCCGCCTCATTTGCCGAAACCGGCTTTTTTCCAGTCAGCTTCGAATTTCTCGATTCCGAGATCGGTCAGAGGATGGCGGGTCATCTGTTCCATCACCTTGAAGGGGACGGTGGCGATGTGCGCTCCCGCCAACGCCGCCTGTGTCACGTGCACCGGATGCCGGACGCTGGCGGCAATGATTTCCGTTCCGATCCCGTGAATCCGGAAAATTTCCGCCACTTCACGGATCAGCGCCGTTCCGTCATGCCCGATGTCATCCAGCCGTCCGACAAACGGGCTGACAAACGCGGCACCGGCCCGTGCGGCCATCAGTGCCTGATTGGCGGAAAAAATGAGTGTCACGTTGGTTTTGATCCCCTGCTTTGCGAAATGATGGACCGCCTTGAGACCTTCCGTCGTCATCGGCACTTTGATGGTCACGTTTTCGGAGAATGCGGCCCACCGTTCGCCTTCTTCAATCATTCCCCCGGCATCGCGGCTCATCACTTCCGCACTGACGGGTCCGTCGACGATTTCGAGGATTTCCCGGAGCACTTCTTCAAACGGGCGCCCCGACTTGGCCACCAGCGTCGGGTTGGTCGTCACTCCCGCCAGAATGCCCCATTCGTTCACCCTGCGAATCTCATCGACGATCGCCGTGTCCAAGAAGAACTTCACTACCCATCATCTCCCAATTTCCCCCGCCGGAAACCGGTCAAACCCCGGCAATCTCTTTCGGTCATCAGACGGCGATCAGGCCTTGCCCGAGCTTCCGAACAGGCGCATTTTGCCCTTGACGACTTCCTTGATGGCTTCGCGGGCCGGACCCAGATATTTCCGAGGATCGATCATGTCCGGATTTTTGGCCAGCAGCTCGCGAACCACATTCGTTTGTGCCACCTGGTTTTCGGTGTTCACGTTGATCTTGCCGACGCCGAGTGAAACCGCTTTCCGGATCGACTCGTCCGGCACGCCGGAACCGCCGTGCAGCACGATCGGCGCCTCGATGTTTTTCGCCACTTTTTCAATGATGTCAAAGCGGATTTTCGGTTCGCCCTTGTACATGCCGTGAGCGGTGCCCACCGCGATCGCCAGGGCGTCGACACGGGTTTCTTCCCAGAAGCGGATCGCTTCATCCGGATCGGCCAGCATGGCGTCTTCTTCCGCCACGTTCAGGTCGTCCTCCACGCCTCCGATGGTTCCCAGCTCGCCCTCGACGGAAACCCCGACGGCATGGGCGGCTTCCACCACCTTTTTGGTCAGGCGGATGTTTTCTTCGAACGGATAGTGCGAACCGTCAAACATGACGGAAGAAAATCCGGCGCGAATGCACTTCATGACCATTTCGAAACTGCTGCCGTGGTCAAGGTGAAGCGCCACCGGAAGGCCGGATTCACGTGCGGCCACTTTGGCGAGAGCCACCACGTTGTTCAGACCCATGTACTTGATGGCGCCTTCGCTTGCGCCGAAAATGAGCGGGGAACGTTCTTCCTTCGCGGCCTCGATGATGGCTTGCACATATTCCAGGTTATTCATATTGAATTGCCCGACGGCAAAGCCTTCTTTTTTGGCGCGAGGCAAAAATGCGTTCATGGAAACAAGCGGCATACAAGGGCCTCCTTTTTCGCTTCTGTACAGGGACTTCTGTTTTACGGCTTAATGATAACAAAATCCTGCCGCCTGTGCGAGGGGGAACGCCGAACCCAAGACGGATGCCGCCGCCGGCCGATGAAAAAAGCCGGTCGGCCGGATCCGTTCCGACCTGACCGGCGCCCCCGACGTTCCGCCCTCAGACGAGCCCGAGCATCTTCCGGGCTTCATCGGGGGTGGCCACTTCCCGCTCCATTTCCCGGGCAATGCGAACCACGCGCCTGACCAGCTGTGCGTTCGTGGCCAACTCGCCCTTCCGGTAATAAATGTTGTCTTCCAGCCCCACCCGAACGTGACCGCCCAGCACGATGCCGAGCGCGGACATCGGCAGCTGGTGACGTCCCACGCCCGCCACGGTCCAGGTGGCACCCGGCGGAAGTTGCCGCACCAGATGAAGCAAATGATCGGCGGTGGCGGGAATTCCTCCGGGCACCCCCATCACGAAATCAAAATGCAGGTGCCTGTCCTTGAAATATCCCTTTCTGACAAGCCTGAGCGCGTTTTCCACCATTCCCGCTTCGAAGATTTCAAATTCGGGGGCCACGTTGTACCGTTCGAATTCCTCCGCAAACCGTTCAATCATGTCCGGGGGATTCATGAACACCCCGTTGCCGAAGTTGACCGTTCCCGTGGTGAGCGAGGCCATCTCCGGCTTGAGCGACACGGGCTGAAGCCGTTCTTCGGCGCTCATTCCCACCGCTCCGCCCGTGGACACCTGGATGATGATGTCCGTCTTCCTGCGAATCAATTCAATGGCCCGGCGGTATACCTCGCGATCCTGGGTGGGATTCCCCGCATCGTCACGCACATGGATGTGGGCGATGGCCGCCCCCGCTTCCCTCGCCTCCATGGCGGCTTCGGCGATCTCCTCGGGGGTGACCGGAAGCCAGGGAGTGTCTTCACGGGTGACCTCGGCCCCCACCAACGCTGCCGTGATGATCAACTTGTCCATTTCGGTTCCTCCTCACAAAAAAACGCCGCCTCAGCGACCTTTCGGCACCACGCAGGTACCCGATGCCCGAGCGACCAGGAGGGGCTCTTCCAGGACACGGGCTTTCCACGGCCGGGCAGGGTCGATGCCCGCTTCGATCGTCTTGTATGCTTCAAAGACGATGCGACGGCTGGTGTTCCCGACTTTTTCAAGCCGTCCCACCGCCTCGATATAGTCACCGGCATGAACGGGTGCCTTGAATTCGACGAGATCATAAGCAACAAACAAACCTTCGTCACCGTCATGTCGAATCAGAATCTCGGTGGCGACATCCCCGAACAGGGAAAGGATTCTTGCTCCATCCACCAGATTGCCTCCGTAATGGGCGTCTGACTGGCTCATGCGAATGCGGATTTTGGCTTCGACCATCGGTTCAATCGCTCCTCTTGTTGATCTGTCCTGCTGAAGGAACGGAAACAAGTCACGACGCGAGATGGCGGATCACTGCCTGGCGGAGATCTTCGATGTCAAACGGCTTGGTGAAATGCGTGAGTGCCCCCAGGCTTTTCGCCTCGGCCACCATGTCCAGTTCGCCGTAAGCGGTCATCATGATCACTTTTGTCCGGACGTCGAACCGGCGGAGTCGCCTCAGAAGCTCAAGCCCGTCCATCCCCGGCATCTTCATGTCCAACAGGATCAGATCCGGCTGCTGGGTCCGGATCATCTCCAGTGCCTGTTTTCCGTTTGAGGCCTGAAAGACTTCGATGTCGTCCTTCGAGAAGACCTCTTTCAGCAGCAAACGGATGCCATACTGGTCGTCCACGATCAAGATCTTTTTTGCCATGATCCATCGAACCTCCCGCACAACGGACCGTCCGCCGAAAGTCAAACGTCGTTAGGACTATATTTACTGACCGGCATGCCTTTTTCCTGCCGGAACGCGAAAAAATCAATTCCGTTCAGCGGACCGGGATTCCCGTGACACGGACGGATGCCGTCCCCGACGGCATGGTCGGGGCCCGGCATGAATCCCTTCGGCACGGCATGACTTTTGTCCTTCCGACGTTTGTTTCAGGCCAGGCCTTCCTTCAGCTTCGACAGATCGATCAAATCACCGATCCGGTTTCCCTCCGGCTTGGTCAGCCAGGACCGGTCCTTCTCCAGCAGCTGGAAGATCTCGAAGGTGGTCATGGCATCATCCAGTGCCCGGTGATGCCGCCGGTCGCACTCGCGGCCGTACAGGCTGAGCGCCTTCATCAGTCCCGTCTGGTTGCGGTCGCCGTAAAATCGCTTGTATTCCATCGACAGGTCGATCCCGTCATCATGAAAAGGAAAGGATTCCTCCACCCGCTCGCACATTTTGCGAAGCACGTGCAGGTCCATGTTCCCCCATGTCACCACGCGCGTGTCGGGACCGGTCCACTCCCTCAGCCGCTTCAGCAGATCGGCAAAAGCAATGCCTCCGTCAACGTCTTCCTGGGTGATCCCGAGGAACTCCTTGCATCGTTCGGTCAGGACCGGATTCACTTCCGGACGCACAAACGTCCCGAATGACGCTTCCCGCTGTCCGTTCCGGACCGACACCACACCCGCTTCAATGATTTCCGCAAAAAACCCGCGGGCATTTTCCCCCGCTTCCGGCATCGTGAATTCAAAGTCGATGAACAGATAATGACTCACGTGGGTTCCGCCTTTCCCTGCAAGATCCGTGCTTTTGGGTCCGGCCGCCCGGAGGGAGGGGATTCCCGCCCCGGCAGACTGGACCGAAGATGCGCGGTCGACCGAAAATCGTACCAATTTTCAGTATTGGAAGGGAACAATGACCCCCGCCGGTGCCGGTTCAGGACCGGTGGGAGGAAGACGGGCCGGATTCCCGACGTTCAATCCCGGATCCAGGTAATGCCAAACGATCACATAGACCGCGAGCGTCCCCGGGGAGGCGGCATCGCCCCAAACATAATCCCAGCCCGCCACGGTGACGAGTCTCTCCCCTTTTTCCAGTTCATCCATGAATGAAGCCAGTTTTTCTCTCGGCACATCCGCGTCCAACTTGTACCAGGTGGCTTTGAGTGCCGGATCGGCGGGCACACCGAGCGCTTGGCGCCATTTTGTTTCGGCGGCCTCCTCCGCGGCGGACTCTTCCTCTCCCGACACGCGGAGAGGGAGCTTGGACGGATCCCCGATCCGTTCGACGGACCGGATCGTGACGCCGGCACGGGAAGCGGCCTCCTCAAACGCCACCACCACTTCGGGGCCGTTCCGGTTGACCGGAACCCGTTTGTCCCGCTCCTCCAGTTCCGCTCCGGACGGCGGAGAAGGCGGGATGTATGTCGCATCGGCATACGAGGCATACCGGCGCAAATTGGTTTGAAGCGAACGCTTTTCCTGCGCAAGAGATTCCAATTCCATCCAGACCGGTCGGATCACCGTGGCCAATATCGTCAACCAACCGGCCACTCCGACCAAGCCGAGAGCGATCAGAGTCCTTGAGGATCTCCACCGTCTTGTGACCGGGCGTCGGATGATCCTTCCCCTCCTTTCTCCGTGCGGACGGTGATGTGAAATCGGATCACCGTTTTCCCGGCCTGCTCCCCGGACAATTCGGGCGGCACGGTCGCGCAACCGGACCCGGCGCAATCAATCCATGCCTCTTCAATCCCGGATTGCTCATCCGCGAGCCGCTTCACAAATTCGGCCGCGCTGTGCATGTCCGGAAACAGTCCCGCCGCTTCCAGGCGGTTTCCCGCCCCGTTGAGATGAAACAAGCGGGCTCCCGCAGGCAATGCGGTTTCCGTCCATTCGATGATCTTTTTCCAGTCGGTCCGGGCGCTGTTGAGTTGATCCGTGACATCCCGGTACTTCCATTGGGAGCGGTGTTCCCGGTTCAGCCGTTCTTCGGCGTTCTTCCGATCCATGACCTTCTTGAACGTCTCCCTGGACCGGGCCGTTTCCGCGCGGACGACCGCCAACCGCTCGTCCATCCGATCCTTCATCAAAAAAAGCCCCAGAGCCCCCGCAGCCGACACAAGCAGCAAAAAAGTGAACCAAACGGCAAAATACCGCTCACCCGGCGGACGGGGAGGAAGAAAATTCACCTGAGCTCCTCCTCCTTCCCGTTGAGGGCCAGTCCCAAAGCAACCGAAAAGGATGCACCGACCCAACGCGACGCTTTTTCGCGCAGCCTTTCGCTCATGTACGGTTCCGCCGGCGGTGCCACGCTCACCGGGAGAGCGGCCGCACGCTTCAGGGCTTTTTCCAATTTGTACAGATCGATCCCTTCTCCGGAGAGGAACCATTCCGTTCCGCTGCGCGTCCAGGCATCCCGCTCCCACTCGTCGATGCCGCCCATCACGGCATCCAGCAACGAACGGCCGTAGGCCTCCACTTCTTCGCCTTCCCCGAGAATCGGGATCAGGGGATCCGGACGGGGACGATCCTCCTCTTTCCTGAAAGCGGCCATGTCCAGGGAAACGACGCGCACATCTTTGAGCACACCGTCCGTGAAGCGGCTGATTTCCACCTCCGACTTGCTGATCCCGAGAAACAGGGATCGCGGCGTGCGCACTCCCCGCGCCACATCCACCCAGCGATACAGGGCCAACGGGGCGAGATCCACTTTCACCGGATCCAGTCCGCAATACCGCAGGCAGGCCGTCAGGGATTCCACGTATTTTCGGGGAACCAGCGCCACCAGCAATTCCTGCGGGTCATCATCGAACCAGACCTCCCCGACCGGCTGGATGTCAAACAGAGGATCTTCGAACGGAAGGTCCAACAGGGGAAGAACATGTTCGGCAACAAACGCCCGATATTTGGACGGCTTCATTTCCGGCACCATCACCCGCTTCAGGACGACGTGCCTGCCGCTGATCGCCACATGAACCTTGCTCCCGCGAATGTTTCTCGCCATGAGAGCTTCCTGCACGCACTGGACAAACTCTTCTTTTTCAAACATGAACGGGCTTTTCATCCACACGGACGGAAACGGATGCGTCACCATCCGGTGCACTCTCAATTTCTTTCCCCGTTTCTTGACTCCCGCCAATTTGAACATGGAGGGGGAGATTTCGATGCCGATGACGGTTGACATGGTTCCAGACTCCTTCGCTCGAAATATCCTCCACCCCTGCATAATCAAAAGTATTTGATAGTTCGTACCTATATTTTATTTACCTTGCAACAATGCTTCAAACCTTCCCGAAAATATCGTACCTGAAATCCGTGGAAACGGACACCGTTGACACAAATTTGCCGGAAGACAAAACCGCCGGCTCCTGTTTATTTATTCGAAACTCCTCCGGGTTTTTTGCCCCTCTTTTTTCAAATCGGGCAAAACAAAAACCGGGGCGGGCTCATCCCGCCGCCGGTGATGTCCGTTGCCGCCGGTATTGCGTTTCCATTGACGTCCATCCGGCCTCTTTCACGAAAAACTCTTCCGCGGTTTCGAAAGGTTGGCCGATGATCAGCGCATCGGCATATCTCCCGATCCGTTCGCCGTCCGCGAGACGGTCCGCGGGAATCCAGTCCGTGCCGAACCGGGCTCCCAAGAGGGATCCGGCGATGGCGGCCACCGTATCCGTGTCAAATCCTTCCCGAATGATGGAAAGCAACACTTCGTTCGGCCCCATGTCGCTGCGGCAGGCCATGGCGAGCGCGTGAATCCCGCCGAGCAGCACGAAGCCCTGATTGGGATGGGCACGGATGAACCCTTCGGCCAAATGGGGGCGTGCCGAATCGGAAATCAAGCGGCGCACCTCTTCCGGTTCATCTCCGATCGCGGAGGCCAGCCCCCCGAGCGCATCGGACACCTGGCGGGAATCCGCGTTTTCCACGTTCCATCCGGCCTCTTTCCACTGCATGACCCGCTCTTCCGCTTTCCTCGCGAAGGATGACAGCAGGCCCGGCACTTCGGAAGGCGTTTTTCCCCCGATGAACAAGGAAACCGCCTCCGCCACAACGGCCGCAAACACGGCCGCTCGCTGGTCGGAATGGGTGGACAGGGAAGATTCCAACGCCACCGTCAACCTGGTTTCCGGGTCCGAAATCAGCGCCCCCAGGGGGCCCGTCCGCATCGCCGCCCCGATACCGGCCGAAGGGCTGCCGGATCTTCGGGCCTCTTCCCCTTTCGCCAACCGGTGCACCGCAGCGGTGAAATTGCGACCGACTCCCCGCCAGGCTTGCCGTTTCCATCCGTCCACGAGAAGTCGGGTCCATCGATCGAGGCTCCACCCTCCGGACAGAACCGTCAGCACCAATCCCATTGCCTGCTGGGTGTCATCGGAATGCAGCCCCGGCGGCCGCAACTTCTTTTTCCTCTTTTCCGGAATGCGTTCAAGCGGATACGTTTCGGGCAACCTGTCATAGGTCCCGTACGCTTCCCGAATTTCACGGTCGCGCCAACCTTCCACCGGGCAACCGAGAACGTCTCCCCAGGCCAGTCCGAGCAAGGCCCCCCGCTTTCTCTCTTCAATCAATGTTCTCACCTGCTTCAAAGATGTGATAACCCGAATGATACCACCTGTTCAATAATGGTACAATTTCAAATGGAACGGTTGTTCAGAACAGCCGAAGCGAAAAGGAGGCTTGCATCATGCGCACACTGGTGGTCGGAGCCGGTGCGGTGGGGGGATATTTCGGCGGTCGCCTGGCGGAAAAAGGCGCCGACGTCACATTCCTGGTCCGTCCGCGCAGGGCCGCGCAACTGCAGCGCGAAGGGCTGGTGATCCGCAGCCGTCACGGGGACGCGCTTCTGCGGGTGAAAACGGTCCTTTCCGACGAGATCCGCCAACCCTTTGATCTGGTCATCCTGTCTGTCAAGGCGTATCATCTCCCGGACGTCCGCGAATCCCTCGGTGCGGCCGTGGGAGAACGAACCGTCGTGTTGCCGCTGCTCAACGGAATCCGTCACATGGATTTGCTCAAGCAATGGTTCGGTCCGGAAAAAGTGCTCGGCGGACTCTGTTTCGTGGAAGCCACCCTGAACAAACACGGGCACGTCCTGCAATACAGCCCCAGGCATGAGCTGGTGTACGGGGAGACGGACGGTTCCGATTCTCCCCGGGTCCGCCGGATCCAGGCCCTGTTAGCCGGCGCGAACATGGAATCCCGCCTGAGCACGGAAATCATGAAGGACATGTGGATGAAATACGCGTTCATCGCCGGATTCAGCGGGATGACCTGCCTGATGCGCAGCCCGTTGGGGCCGATTCTCAAGGCGCCGGGAGGAAAGGAAACCTATCTTCGCCTGCTGGAGGAAATCCACGCCGTGGCCCGTCACCATGAGCCGTCACTTCCGGAAGACCTGGCCGCCACGATTCTCGCGCAAATGGAATCCCTCAACGAATCCATGAAATCTTCCATGCTTCGCGACATGGAGAAGGGATTGCCGGTGGAAGCGGACCATCTCCAGGGCAGCCTGCTCGAAATGGCCCCGCCCGGTACCGACCTCCCGCTGCTGAAGGCCGTCTACGCTTCGCTCAAGGCGTATGAACAGACCCGATGAACGGGCCGGGAACGGGGGAACAACCGGAACATCCCCGCCCGGGCGCCTGTATGCCCGGTCACCTGAAAGGGGCTGCCGTTTCGAACGGAACGGCAGCCCCTTTGTCGCACCTCATGCGGTTTCCGTCTAGTATCAATGAAGAACCCGTGAAGGTTCCAATTTCTTCTCAAAGGTCAGGAACTCCTCATCGCCGAAATCGGCGAGACGAATCGTTCCGCGTCGTTCATATCCTTGCGAATCGTATAGATTCACCGCCCGCTCATTCTTCATCATGGTGTCCAGGCGAATGCTGGTATACCCCTTTTGGCGCGCCATGCGTTCGATTTCCCGGAGCAGCCGCTTGGACAACCCGCGTCCCTGCCATCCGGGATGAACGCACAGCCGGTGAACGACGAGAGGCTCCCCCCGTTCATCTTTCCAGTCCACTTCGTCGTATTCGGGATCTTCGTGTTGATCCAGCACCACGGAAGCGGCCACCTGATTCCCGTCCATGAGCAGGTACATGTTTCCTTTGGCGATGTCTTTGCGAAGACGTTCGCGTGCGGGATACTCCTCGTTCCACTGTTCGATCCCCTGACGGTTCAATTTTCGGGTCGCCAGGCGATACATGTTCACGATTTCGTCCAACTGATCGGCTCGGGCTTTGACAAATTGCATCCGGTTTGCACGGTCCCCGCGCGTGATGCTCAACCGGGCGGGGAAACCGCCTCCCTCCCTTGCGAAAAATTGGATTCCGACATCCGGCGGGTTGTTTGTCCCCTTCCCTTATTCCGGGAAGACAAACCCCCGATGAAGCGGATGCGCTGTTCGTGTGCGTCGTTCTCAGCTTGCACCGTCTTTCTTCCGCTCATGCAAGCCTTTTCGGGAAAATGCCGGAAAACAAAAAAAAAACCGGTCCGCACGGCCGGAATAAAGATCCACCTTTCCCTTTTTTTCAACGCTCCCCGGTCATCGGCCGAACCCACCGTTTCACGGCATCAGAACGATCCCGATCGCCGACACCACGGCGATGAAGATGCCCAGTGCCATAAAAATGGCCACAAACCGGTATTTCCCAAAGTCGAGGTGCATGAACGTGATCAACTGCAAAACGACCTGGACGGCCGCGAGAGCGGTGATGGACCAGAACGTGGCTTCCGTTCCGAGTGTTCCTTCCAGCACGATCCAAAAAGAGATGGCGGTGAAGAGAATCATCCAGAAAAACGAAAAGACATATTTCCACGCACTTTCCGTTTGCGTCCGCACCTTCGGGGTCATCCGCGGTTCCGGTTTCGGTTCCATGCCCGTCCCTCCCGATTCCGTTCAAAAATCCGTCACTTTCTATTATACAGAATCATCAGACTTCTTTCAAAGAAAAAAACCGGCATGATGATGCCGGTTTGGGCCGGTGACGAAGCCTTGGGAAAGCGTCACTCAAACCCGGACATGTTCCTGCTTTCGGGCGAGCAGGGCCGCTTTCACGAATTCGCGGAACAGCGGCTGCGGACGGTTGGGTCTGGAGATGAATTCCGGATGGAACTGCGAAGCGACAAACCAGGGGTGATGCTTGTATTCAATGATTTCGACCAGCCTGCCGTCCGGAGACGTTCCGGAGAAGCGATAGCCCACGCTTTCCAGCTGTTTCCGGTATTCGTTGTTGAATTCATAGCGGTGGCGGTGACGTTCGTACACCAGATCGGTGCCGTACGCCTCATGGGCGAGGCTGCCGGTTTCCAGCTTGCAGGGATACAAACCGAGCCGCATCGTGCCGCCCATTTCCTCGATTTCTTTCTGTTCCGGCAAAAGGTCGATGATCGGATGCGCGGTGGTCGGATCGATCTCCGAGCTGTGCGCGTCTTTCAGCCCCAACAGGTTGCGCGCCCCTTCGACGCAAGCCATTTGCATGCCGAGGCAGATGCCCAAAAACGGAATCCGTTTCTCGCGCGCATACCGGGTGGCGATCAATTTCCCTTCAATGCCGCGGTCACCGAAACCGCCGGGAACCAAAATGCCGTCCACGTTCCCGAGCAGGTCTTCGACGTTTTCGTCGGTGACTTCTTCGGAATTGACCCATTTTACGTCGATCTCGGTGTCGGATTCAAAACCGGCATGCCGAAGCGCTTCCACCACGCTCATGTATGCGTCGGGCAACGCCACGTATTTTCCGACAATGGCGATGCGCGTGGTATGAGTCAGGTTTTTCACCTTTTCCACCAGCTTGACCCATTCGCCCATGTCGGCCGGTTTCACTTCGAGACCGAGATGCTTCACAACGATCTCATCCAGTCCTTCCGCCTGAAGCATCAACGGGACTTCGTACAGCGTCTCCGCGTCGCGCGCCTCAATCACGGCTTCGTAATCGATGTCGCAGAACAGGGCGATTTTGCGCTTGATCTCTTCAGACAGCGGATACTCGGTGCGGCAGACAATCACATTGGGCTGAATGCCGATGCTGCGCAGCTCTTTCACGCTGTGCTGCGTGGGCTTGGTTTTCAGTTCCCCGCTGGCCCGCATCATCGGAATCAGCGTGCAGTGAATGTAAATGACGTTGCCGCGGCCCACGTCGCTCTTGATCTGTCGGATGGCTTCCAGAAACGGCAAGCTCTCGATGTCGCCGACGGTGCCGCCGATCTCGGTGATCACGACGTCCGCTCCCGTTTCCTGGGCGGCCCGGAACACGCGATCCTTGATTTCGTTGGTAATGTGGGGAATCACCTGAACGGTGCCGCCGAGATAATCTCCGCGACGCTCTTTGTTGATCACCGCCGAGTAGATCTTCCCGGTGGTGACATTGCTGTTTCTGTTCAGATTGATGTCGATGAACCGCTCGTAATGGCCGAGGTCAAGGTCCGTCTCCGCTCCGTCATCCGTCACGAACACTTCCCCGTGCTGGTACGGACTCATCGTTCCCGGGTCCACGTTGATGTAAGGATCAAATTTTTGGATGGTGACTTTCAGTCCCCGATTTTTCAGAAGCCGGCCGAGTGCGGATGCGGTGATCCCCTTCCCCAGCGAAGAAGCCACGCCTCCGGTCACGAAAATGTATTTGGCCATCTCCAATCTTCCTCCTGTATCCATGATACCCAAAAACAGTTGCAAATAAGAAAAGAGCACCCCCGAATACAGGGGCGCTCCGTGTTTCCGTTCAAAACGAGCCCAAATAAAAGTCTATCCCAGACCTCACCGGTTGTCAAGGTTCAAAGGTCTTCGTCCTCTTCGTCCATTTCCAGCTTGTCATCTTCCATGTCATCTTCGAACGGCGGCTCGCTTTCCTCGTCCTCGTAGTCAAACGACTCGACGTCATCCAGATCGGATTCGGCGTCTCCTTCGAACTCTTCGTCGTCCTCGGAGTACGGATCAAACTCTTCATCTTCCGCCACGGAATCAAAGTCGTCATCTTCCTTGGTGTTGGCCGCCACGGCAAACGCGGCCACTTCCTCCATGGAATACCACTCTTTCAGGCCCCATTTGCGATCCTGATCGCGGACAAACCGGCCGTCAATGTTCAACTCGGTGAAAAGTTGCGCCACGTAACGCTCCACGTCTTCGTCGGAAAAGCCTTTCAATTTGGCCACTTCCTCCATGATGTCCGCGAAGCGCATGGCTTCCCCCTGATTTTTCAAAAGATCGTACGCCAGATCCACCATCGAGGTCTCGCGCATTTTTTCCATTACCAGGTCATTCAACGAGGGCCACATCCTTCCAAAGAGTCTCAGCCATTCGGCGTTCCGGCCGGCGGCGTCAAGCATCCGCTCCGGCCGGGCACCGAAAGGGGGTTCCGGAAAACGACCACCGGTCCGGGGCGGGGTCGTGCATCACGCCGGCGGATCATCCGAAACGAAAATGGCGTCGGAATCCGAATCTCCTTGCCGTTTCGTACAACTATTTTAACCAAAAACGGGGTCAAGTCAACTCGGCAATCCCAACATCCGGGAAAGGAATGACGAGACCAAAAAAAATGCCGACGGAAGCGTTCCCGTCGGCCCGGGCGGTTCCCGTGCGCTCTCGTTCGAACGCAGGCGCAAAGAGATCCCGTACCGGTTCCATGAAGTTTTTGACCATGCATTCACGTGAAGACAACATACGGCACCGCCTCGCGGCGGCTGTGGGATCCCGAGGCTGACGACAGGCGCTTGCGGACCCCTGTTTCCCGCCGGACCGCAGGCTCAAGGCAGGTCCGGCAGGCCTCCCGTTTCCGTGCAGGAGGATGGAGGAATCACTTCAGAAAGAAGGATTCGATGTCATCCAGCATTTTGTGAGCGGCCAGAATTCCGCCGGCCGTGTTCCAGATGGCGTCATCCACCTTGTGCGCTTTGCCGGCCTTCACGGCACCGAGGTTTTTCCAAAGCGGATCCGCCGTCCACTCTTGCTCGGTCTTCAAGCCGTTTCCTTCATTGTCCGGATCATAGGTCAGGTAAAAGATGATGTCCCCGTCCATGTCCGGAATGCGTTCCTTGGTGACTTCCTCGGCAAAGTCAGGTTTGTCCTGGGAAGGCGTGCGTTTGAAGCCCAGCTGATCCAGAATGATGCCGGAGAAGGAATCTTTCTGGTAAATGCGCGCGGAGCCGGGCATGAACCGAACGATGGAAACCTTGGTGTTCAGTTTGTCGCCCAATTTTCCTTTCAGCTCCTCGATGCGGGCGTCAAACTTCCCGATCAGATCCTTTCCTTCCTGTTCCTTGTTCAACGCCTTGGCATACAGCTCATAATTTTTCTTCCAATCCCCGCGCAGGGTTTCGGAGAAAACGGTCGGCGCGATTTGGCTCAGTTGGCTGTACCATTTTTCCTGACGCATCTTGTTTCCCAAAATCAGATCCGGCTTCAAAGCGGCAATGGCTTCCAGGTTGATGTCGCTTTCCGTCCCCACCACTTCGACGCCTTGCATCTGATCCTTGATGTGGGCGTACCACGGATCCCCGAGCCAGGACTTGACGGCCCCCACCGGCTTCACGCCGAGCGAAAGCACGGCTTCCGTTCCCTCATTGGTGAGAACGACCACCCGTTTCGGCGTTCCCTTGATCGGCGTGGATCCCATGGCGTGCTGAACGGTCAGGGACGAGTCCTGGCCGGACTCTGCGTTCGGCTGTTCGTCAGCCTTGCCGCAGGCGACCAACGACATCGCCACGACCGCACTCAGTGCAGCGACGCCCCAGCGTCTGAGCGTACCAAACATGACCATCAGAACCTCCTGCAACGATTACTTGATAATGAATTTCATTCGCAACCACTACCAGCATAAAACAGCGGAACCCCCGCTGTCAACGATTGATTGATAATGATAATCATTGACAGCATGAGGCCGGCCCTCCTACACTTGAATGAGAGAAATCATTTATATTGAAAGGATCGTTCCATGGGAGAATACTTCAAATCCAATCCGCGGAAGATGATCGGCCTCCTGATCGTCGCCGTGTTGATGGTGGCGTTGGCTGCGGCCGGCGTGATGCTCGGATACACCCGGATCCCGTGGCGGGAGGCCGTCGATGCACTGATCGGATACGACGGTTCCCGGGAACACATCGTGGTGCGCCATCAGCGGATTCCCCGCACGCTGGTGGGAATGGCGGTCGGCGCTTCCCTTGCCACGGCCGGTGCGGTGATGCAGGCGCTCACGCGAAATCCGCTCGCCTCGCCCGGACTGTTCGGCATCAATGCGGGAGCCGCATTTTTCATCGTCATCGCCGTCAGCTTCTTTTCCTTTTCTTCGCTTCAGGCGTTTTCGTGGATCGCCTTCTTCGGTGCGGCGGTGTCGGCCATCGCGGTGTTCGCCGCGGGCAGCCTGGGAAGGGAAGGCGCCACTCCGCTCAAATTGATATTGGCCGGCGCCGCCATGACCGCCATGTTTTCATCGCTGACCCAAGGTGTTCTGGTCGTCCATGAAAAAACCCTGGAGGAAGTCCTGTTCTGGCTGGTGGGCTCTGTGCAGGGGCGCAGTCTCGATCTGCTTTTGCCGGTGATTCCCTGGATGATTGCCGGCTGGATCGGGGCACTGCTGCTGGCAAAGCCGCTCAACCTGCTGATGCTCGGGGATGAGGTGGCCCAAAGCCTCGGCATGCGCACGGGACTGGTCAAAACGGCAGCGGTCGCGGTCGTGATCCTGCTGGCCGGCGGTTCCGTGGCGGTGGCCGGTCCGATCGGATTCGTCGGCATCATGGTTCCCCATCTGGCAAGAGCCCTCTTCGGCAACGATCATCGCTGGCTGCTTCCCGCTTGCATGGTGTTGGGGGCCTCGCTGCTGGTGGCGGCCGACATCGGCGCCCGGTTCATCATCATGCCGGAAGAGGTTCCGGTGGGCGTCATGACGGCCTTGGTGGGGGTTCCGTTCTTCATTGTCATCGCCCGGAGGAGTGTGAGCGCATGATGAAAAAATATCGCCCGTTGCGCACCCCGCTGTTTTCGGTGCTGGTGGACCGGAAAGCGGCATGGATCTCGCTTCTTTTGCTCCTCTCGGGAATCTTTCTGTTCATTCTGAGCGTCGGCACCGGAACGCTCTTTCTCACTCCGGCGGAAGTGGTGGCGGCATTGACCGGTACCGGTCCGGAACTCCATCAAACGGTGATCTTTTCTTTCCGCATGCCCCGGGTGCTGCTCGCCTTTCTCGCCGGAGCCGCCCTTGCCTGTTCGGGCGCGGTCCTGCAGGGGTTGGTTCGCAATCCGCTGGCCGCTCCCGACGTGCTGGGCATCACCGGAGGAGCGACAGTGGCCGCCGTGTCGTTTCTCGCCTTGTTTTCAGACGAGCGGGTCAACACGCTGACCGTCGATCTTCGGTTCCTTCCGGCCGCTGCGTGTCTGGGCGCGATTCTGGCAGGGCTTTTGACCGTCATCCTCGCATGGAAACGGGGAGTCCGCCCGTTTCGGCTGGTGCTGATCGGCGTGGGAGTGTCGGCGGCCGCACAGGCAATCACCACCACGATCATCCTGGGCGGCCCGCTTCATCTGGCGACGCAAGCCCACATCTGGATGGCAGGCAGCTTCAACGGCACGAACTGGTCCCATGTCGGCATTGCCGCACCGGTCATCCTCGTGTTGCTCGTCCTGCTCTTTCTCGGCGTCCGGAAACTCAATCTCCTGTCGTTCGGAGATGAGCTGGCCACCGGCGCCGGAATCCGGGTGGAACAAAGCCGAATCAGTCTGCTTCTTTTGTCCGCCCTGCTCGCCGGATCGGCCGTGGCTTTCGCCGGAAACATCGGATTCATCGGCCTGATGGCCCCGCACATGGCCCGGAAACTGTGCGGTTCGGCACACGGAGCGCTGCTGCCGGTCGCCGCTCTGCTCGGAGGAATCCTGGCTGCGGGCGCCGATCTGATCGGCCGTACGGCGTTCGCGCCGCTGGAGGTACCGGCCGGGATTTTCACTTCCGCTCTGGGTGCCCCCTATTTCCTGTGGCTTTTGTACCGGACTCGCAACCAGTAAAGGAGGAAACGCGGTGAATGCTCTGGAAACCCGGGCGCTCACCCTGTCATACGGTGAAAAGGCCGTCATTGACGGGTTGAATCTCGCCATCCCGAAAAACAAGATCACGGTGCTGATCGGTGCCAACGGCTCGGGAAAGTCGACGCTGCTGCGGTCGTTGGCGCGCATTTTGAAACCGGCCGGCGGAACGGTTCTGCTGGACGCCCAAGACATCTTCCGGCTGCCCACGCGGGAAGTGGCCAAAAAGCTGGCCATCCTGCCGCAGTCCCCGTCCGCTCCGGAAGGGCTCACCGTGCTCCAGTTGGTCAGACAAGGGCGGTATCCCCACCAGCAGCTGCTCCGGAGCTGGTCCGAAGCGGACGAGCGGGCGGTGAACCACGCCCTGCAGGCAACCGGAATGACCGAACTGGCCGAGCATCCCGTCGATTCCCTGTCCGGCGGACAGCGCCAGCGGGCATGGATCGCCATGACACTGGCCCAGGAAACGGAAACCATTTTGCTGGACGAGCCGACCACCTACCTGGACCTGTCCCATCAGATCGAAATTCTGGATCTTTTGCATGAACTGAACAGGGAGCAAAAGCGCACGATCGTGATGGTGCTCCACGACCTGAACCTGGCCTGCCGCTATGCCGATCACATCATCGCCGTCCACGGCGGAGGGGCCGTGGCGCAGGGGAGACCGGAAGATGTCATCACCGCCGATCTGATCCAGACCGTTTTCGGTCTCCGCTGCCGTATCATTGAAGACCCGGTCTGCGGCACGCCGCTGTGCCTGCCGTACAGCCGTGCCTTTCCTTCCCGGAAACAAGCCGGTTCATGAAACGGAATCCACGTGGAAAAAAGCCGACGGGGTTTCCCGTCGGCTTCACTTTTTTCAACCGCCCGCCGGATGCCGCTTCCCGCTTGTTTCGTTGCACAAGCAATGGCACGCACGGGAAGCGGCACCGGTTTCATGGCAGGTTGGTCAACGCTGCCGCGGGATCATTCCCGTCGGCAGCATTCGTTTTGCCGGTTGGATCAGGCGGTGCGGCGCAGTTTCAGCAGGGCCAGACCGCCGATGAGCAGAGCCAGGCCGGCTGCGGCACCCGTCGGATGCGTGGTGGCCGTTTTCGGCAGTTTGCCGCCTTTTTTGGCTTCATCCAGTTGTTTTTTGCCCTCTTCCGGGTTCAGAACCGGGGAATGGTCCTTGCCTTCGGACGGCTTTTTGACGCCGCCTTTGCCGGTCACTTCAAAGGGAATTTCGTCACCGAGGATCATGAACACGCCGTCCACATAACCTCCGAACATGACAACCCCCAAATATTCACCGGCTTTCTTCAGCTCAAACTCGTAAGACATGGCCATGTTCTTGGATCCTGTCACCTCAAGGGTTTTAACCACCTCTTCATAGGTTTCCGGATCGGCCACGCCGATGATCCAGTCGCCTTCCACGTTCTTGGCACCCTCGATCTTGCCGCTCAGCTTATGCTTACCGCCCACTGCCTCGTAGTCAACCTTGAATACCGGAACGTTGACTTCCAGCGTCTTGCTGCCGGTCACCTGTTTTCCATCCACCGTGCCGCTGAAGCTGACGGTCACGGTGAAGCGGTTGCCTTTCCCGAGTGAGATGTATGCAGGATCCTCTTTCCCTCCGAGGACTGCTCCCTTGAATTGATGCTTTTTGCCTCCCGTTTCCACGGTCCAGGTACCGTCCACTTTTTTGGCATCCTTGATGTGGCCGAACAGGGCGAGTTCATAGGTTCCCACTTCTTCATTGGGGAACAGGGCCGCATCCAGCACCAATTCCACTTGCTCTTTCTGCTCGGAGGAACCGTTGTTTTGATCATTCCCGCCCGGTTGGGAGCTGCCTTGGTTATTATTGACTTCCACGATCACTTGTTCTTTGAATTGATGATCCTGTCCGTCAATTTTGCCGACATACTCCACGTTGATCGGGTACTGCTTTCCAATCTCGGGTTGGAAAACATACGTTCTTTCCAAATCGGTGACTTCCGTATACTCAATCACTTTTTCGTTGTAAACGGAAAAGGTCCAGGTTCCTTTGGACTCTTTTGCGTTTTCCAGTGATGCGGTGACCACTGCCTTTTCGCCTTCCATCTTGTACCCCACTTTAAGCGCCGGGGCCTCTTCAGCATTTGCCGTCCCTGCAGGGAACCAGTTGGCAAAGCCGAGGGCCACCGCCAGCAGAGCGGATGCGAATCGCTTCATTCAAATCTCCCCTTTTATGTAAAAATATTGTTATCGGCGGCTCATTTATGAAATTCGAAACGAATCACGATTTTTGGCGCAGAAACACTTTGATTTTTGTGTACATTTCGTGAAAAACGAACGTTCCGGAACCGGTAGGCGTCAGAAGGAAGGAATGTCCTTCCCACTGTGTGGATTCGAAGATCGGACTGTTTTTCGAGCCAAAATGAGACCTGTTTCCCGTGGAAAAATGTGAAATCCGGCATGCCCGACCACTCTCATTGCACGTTCCATGGTGTGGTCTTCGCCGTCACCCCTGTTTCGGCTGCGGGGAACGTGCCCGATTGAGGATCCATCAGCAAATGTAAAAAGCCGACGGGGTTTCCCGTCGGCTTCACTTTTTTCAACCGCCCGCCGGATGCCGCTTCCCGCTTGTTTCGTTGCACAAGCAATGGCACGCACGGGAAGCGGCACCGGTTTCATGGCAGGTTGGTCAACGCTGCCGCGGGATCATTCCCGTCGGCAGCATTCGTTTTGCCGGTTGGATCAGGCGGTGCGGCGCAGTTTCAGCAGGGCCAGACCGCCGATGAGCAGAGCCAGGCCGGCTGCGGCACCCGTCGGATGCGTGGTGGCCGTTTTCGGCAGTTTGCCGCCTTTCACTTTATCTTTCAGTTCTTTTCCTTGTTCCGGATCCACTTTCACCGGATCTTTCCCCGGTTTCGGGGTCACGGACGGTTTTTCATTTCCGCCGTCGTCAGTACCTTCAACATCCAGTTCCATGGAATCCATGAAGAATGCTTCTTCACCGTCAACGACGCCTGCAAACATGATGAAAACTTCATACTTCCCGGCTTCGAACTTGCTGATGTCAAATTCGGCGGTGAAGCTGGTACCGTTGTAGTCTTCAGCTTCTTTTTCCGCCACCGGTTCCGCATTTTCATCTCCGGCCGGTCCGACCCCGATGTACCAGAAACCGGTTGCTTCTTTGGCATTCTTCAGTTCAGCGGTCACCTTGATGTTGCCGTTTTCCAGCTGTACCAGATCCGTCACCATATCCGCATCGCTTGCAGCGAAGGCAGTTCCCGGCAGCAGGGCCGCGGCGAAGACCAGGGCCATCGCAAGCAGTCCGGTTGCAAACCGCTTCATGCAGATCTCTCCTTTTATGTAATTATTTTGTTTATTAACCTTTTCATGAATAAAATCCGATGTATAAATCTGTTTTTTGGTCCAAAAATAAATAAAAATTTGTGTACATCTCGTGAATCCAGAAAAAGACAACATGATGACGTTTTCCTGTGTTTTCGATGCTACGAAAAAACCCTTTCCCCGGTATGGGGAAAGGGTTTTCTGATGATTTACATGTTGCGGCGGTATTGTCCGCCCACTTCGTACAATGCCCGGGTAATCTGGCCGAGGCTGGCGACGCGGACGGTGCGCATCAGTTCGGCGAAAATGTTGCCGCCCGAACGAGCCACCTGTTTCAGGCGCTCGAGGGCAACGGGGGCTTCGTTCTTGTGTCTCTCCTGGAATTCCCGCAGGTTGCGAAGCTGCGTTTCCTTTTCTTCAGGAGTGGCGCGGGTGAGCTCGATCTCGTAATCTTCCGGCGGGTTCGGGTTTTCAAAGGTGTTGACCCCGATGATCGGCAGCTCTCCGGAATGTTTCTTCATCTCGTAGTAGAGAGACTCTTCCTGGATCTTGCCGCGCTGGTACATCAGTTCCATCGCGCCGAGCACGCCGCCGCGGTCACTGAGCCGTTCGAATTCCTGCAACACGGCTTCTTCGACCAGGTCGGTCAGTTCGTCGATGATGAAGGAACCCTGAAGCGGGTTTTCGTTTTTGGCCAAGCCCAGTTCCTTGGTGATGATCAGCTGGATGGCCATCGCCCGGCGCACCGATTCTTCGGTCGGGGTGGTGATGGCTTCGTCGTAGGCGTTGGTGTGCAGCGAGTTGCACTGGTCATAGATGGCCATCAGCGCCTGCAGGGTGGTCCGGATGTCGTTGAAATCAATCTCCTGGGCGTGCAGGGACCGTCCCGACGTCTGGATGTGGTACTTGAGTTTCTGGCTGCGTTCATTGGCCCCGTACTTGTGCTTCATGACCACCGACCAGATTCGGCGTGCCACGCGGCCGATCACCGAGTATTCGGCGTCCAGGCCGTTGCTGAAGAAGAAGGACAGGTTGGGCGCGAAATCGTCGATCTTCATGCCGCGGCTGAGATAATACTCCACATAGGTGAAGGCGTTGGCCAGGGTGAAGGCCAGCTGGGTGATCGGGTTGGCCCCCGCCTCGGCGATGTGATAGCCGCTGATGCTGACGGAATAGTAGTTGCGCACTTTGTTTTCAATGAAGTACTCCTGGATGTCCCCCATCATCTTCAGCGCGAACTCGGTGGAGAAGATGCAGGTGTTTTGTCCCTGATCCTCTTTCAGGATGTCGGCCTGCACGGTGCCGCGCACGGTCTGCAGCGTGCGTTTGCGGATCTCTTCCGCCTCTTCCAAAGTCGCGTCACGACCGTGCTCTTCGCGGAATTTCTCCAACTGCTGGTCGATGGCGGTGTTGAAATACATCGCCAGGATGATGGGGGCCGGTCCGTTGATGGTCATCGACACGCTGGTGTTGGGCGCGCACAGGTCAAACCCGGCATACAGCTTTTTCATGTCGTCCAGCGTGCAGATGCTGACCCCCGACTCACCCACTTTGCCGTAAATGTCCGGTCGTTCGTCCGGATCTTCCCCGTACAGGGTGACGCTGTCGAAAGCGGTGGACAGGCGTTTGGCCGAATCGTTCCTGGACAGGTAATGGAATCGCTTGTTGGTCCGTTCCGGGGTTCCCTCTCCGGCAAACTGGCGCTTCGGATCTTCGTCCGTCCGCTTCAGCGGGAAGACTCCCGCGGTGAACGGGAAGCGTCCGGGAAGGTTTTCCTTGTGCAGCCAGCGCAGCAGCTCTCCCCAGTCGCGGAACTTGGGCAGTGCCACCTTGGGAACCTTGGTGCCGGCCAGCGTCTCGGTGAAGAGCGGAGAGCGGATTTCCCGGTCGCGCACCTTGGTCACCAGTTCCGGCTGACGGTACATTTCCGCGATGTTCGGCCATTCATCAAGCAGCTTCCGGTTTTCCGGAGTGAGGCGCTCCTCGATCTCGCGGATTTTGGCTTTCAGCCGTTCGCGGAGTCCGTCGGCGTCTTTTTCCCCGCTCAGCAGTTCTTCCGTCCCTTTCAGTTGATACAGGCGGGAGGCCAGCTCGCTTTGCTGCTTCGAATCTTCGTGATACTTGCGGACGGTCTGGGCGATTTCCCGCAGGTAATACGTCCGCTCCGGCGGAATGATGTGGCGCACCTCCGGTTTTTGCCCCTTCACTTCCAACTTGGATTCCCAGTCGGTGCCCGTCTTTTTGTTGATGGTGTCGATCAGGGCCCGGTAGAAGAGGTTGGTGCCGGGGTCGTTGAACCGGCTGGCCATGGTGCCGTAGACGGGAATGTCCTCATCCGGCTCGTGGAACAGATTGTGGTTGCGCCGGTATTGTTTTTTCACGTCCCGCAGGGCATCTTCGGACCCTTTGCGGTCGAATTTGTTGATCGCCACCAAATCGGCGAAATCCAGCATTTCGATCTTTTCCAGCTGGGACGGGGCCCCGTATTCGGAAGTCATGACGTATACGGCCACGTCGCTGACGCCGACGATGTCGGAGTTGCCCTGCCCGATGCCGCTCGTCTCCACGATCACCAGGTCATGGCCGGTCCGTTTGGCGATCTCGATCGTTTCCCGGATGCCGCCGGACAATTCGGAGCGGGTGCGGCGGGTGGCCAGCGAACGCATGTACACGTTCGGGTGATTCACCGAGTTCATGCGAATCCGGTCCCCCAGCAGTGCTCCGCCCGATTTTTGTTTCGACGGATCGACCGACAGTACGGCCACCCGCTTGTCCGGAAAATCATTGACGAAGCGACGCACCAGTTCATCGGTGAGCGAGCTCTTGCCCGCGCCGCCCGTGCCGGTGATGCCGACGACGGGAATCACCTTTTCGACTCCGGAGGACCGTTTCAATTCCTCCAGCACCGTGGAAGCCGTCTCTTTCAGGCTTTCCTGTTCGGCCGCCTCTTCCACCAGCGTGATCAGACGGGCGATCGCTTGCTTGTCGCCGGACAGGGCACGCGCCGGCTCATCGGTGATTCCGCGAACGACGGAGAAGTCGGTTTCCCGGATCATGTGATTGATGATCCCCTGGAGCCCCATCTCCCGTCCGTCCTGCGGAGAGAAGATCTTGGCCACGCCGTACGCTTCCAGTTCGCGAATCTCCCGGGGAACGATCACACCGCCGCCTCCGCCGAACACCTTGATGTGGGAAGCTCCGCGCTCCCGCAGGAGATCGATCATATACTTGAAAAATTCCATGTGACCGCCCTGATAGGAAGAGACGGCGATGCCCTGTACGTCCTCCTGAATGGCGGCCTTGACGATTTCATCGACGGACCGGTTGTGACCGAGGTGGATCACTTCGACGCCCGACGCCTGAAGCAAGCGCCGGAACAGGTTGATGGAGGCGTCGTGTCCGTCAAAGAGCGACGCCGCCGTCACAAACCGGATGTTATGTTTCGGTTTGATCGCTTCCGTTTCCATTCCGCTTCCCTCCTGCCGTGAATTCTCCCAGCAAAAGCTGCATCTGTTTGTCCGTGAACGTGTCCAGGTCGTAGTGGCGCCCCAGCGACCAGTGCCGGAAGGTCCACATTTGACCCATGACCATGATGTTGTGGGCCATCAGTTTGATGGACGAGGGGTCGACACGGATCGTGCCGTCGCGCTCTCCTTTTTCGAGAATCCGCTCAAAGATGCCGGTGATCTCTTCCTCTTTGGAAAGCACGTATTTCATCTGCTCCTTCGGCAGCGACTTGGTTTCCTGATAAATGAGGAGCACGAGCTGCCGCATCTCATCCATCACACGGAACAGCTGCCGGAGCGATTTGCGAAGGGATTCGATGCCGGAATCCTTTTCCGACACCGCTTCCTTCAATCGCGACTCCAGTTCGGAGTGAATGTGTTCGCACACCAGGTAGAGAACGTCTTCCTTGCTTTGAATGTATTCATACATCGTGCCGATCGACAGACCGCATTCCCGGGCAATTTCACGCGTGGTCGTCCGGTGGAACCCCTTTTCCACGAACAGCCGGACGGCCCCGTCAATGATTTGCCGCCTTCGTTGCTGAATGAGTCTCCGGTCCTTGATCATCGAGGGAATCAGCTTCTCTTTGTCCACCCGGAGCGTCACCTCCCGCTCTGCCCGCGCAGAGTCCGTTTCATCCACTCCACGGCCACTTCACCGGGCTTTTTCAGACGCCTCGCCACGCTTTGCAAATCTTCCTGAAACTTCGGGTCCGCCCAGATTTCCTCCAGTCGCTTGCGGAACTCTTCTTCCATCCGCTGCCTCACTTCGTTCTCCAGCCGGAGGCGGCGACGCCGGTCCCACTCTCCGGAAGCAACCTGAAACTCCCGGTGCTCCTCCAGCTTTTCATACCAGTCGGAAATCCCTTCATCCCGGGTGGCCACCGTTTCAATGATGGGCGGCCTCCAGTCGGCATCGTGTTTGGACAGATCCAATAAATCTTCGATCTCCGCCCGGAGCCGTTTCGTTCCCGGCAAATCCGCCTTGTTGATCACGAACAGGTCGGCGATCTCCATGATGCCGGCCTTGAACACCTGCACCACGTCGCCGGCCGTCGGATTGAGCACCAGCACCACGGTGTCGGCCAGATGCATGATGTCCAGTTCCGCCTGGCCCACGCCCACCGTCTCGATGAGGATCACGTCATAGCCCGCCGCATCCAGCACCATCACGGCTTCCCGGGCCGCGCCGGACAATCCGCCCAGATGCCCCCGACTGCCCATGCTGCGAATGAACACCCCGGGATCCAGGGCGTGGCCGGTCATGCGCACCCGGTCTCCGAGGATGGCCCCGCCGGTGAACGGGCTGGTCGGATCGACGGCGATCACGCCGACCGTTTTCCCCCGCTTCCGCAGCTCACGGATGAGGGCGTCCAGCAAGGTGCTTTTGCCCGCACCGGGAGGACCGGTCACCCCGATGAGATGGGCGCGACCGGTGTGCGGAACCAGTGCTTCCAGGATCTCTTCCCGGGCCGGATCGCCGTTTTCGATGCGGCTGATGAGCCGGGCAATCTGCCGCTTGTCTCCCTGTTTCACCGATTCGGGCATTGCAAACTCCCCCCGGCTTCGGGCTTAGTCCTTCAACAGATAGTTGGCAATGACGACCCGCTGAATTTCGTTGGTGCCCTCGTAAATCTGGGTGATCTTGGCGTCGCGCATCATCCGTTCCACCGGATATTCGCGGGTGTAGCCGTATCCGCCGAAGATCTGCACCGCTTCGGTCGTCACTTTCATCGCCGTGTCTCCGGCGAACAGTTTGGCCATGGCGGACGCCTTGCCGTAGGGCAGGCCTTCACTCTCCAGCCAGGCGGCCTGATAGGTGAGCAGGCGGGCCGCTTCGATTTCGGTGGCCATGTCGGCAAGCTTGAACTGGATGGCTTGCAATTTGGCGATTTCCTTGCCGAACTGTTTCCGCTCTTTGGCGTAGGCAAGTGCCGCGTCAAACGCCCCCTGGGCGATCCCGACGGCTTGGGCGGCAATGCCGTTGCGACCGCCGTCCAGCGTCATCATGGCGATTTTGAAGCCTTCTCCCTCTTCACCCAAACGCTGAGAAACCGGAATGCGGCATTCTTCGAAAATGATCTCCGTCGTGGGGGACGAACGGATGCCCAGCTTTTTCTCTTTCTTGCCGATGCTGAAGCCGGGCGTGCCCTTCTCCACGATGAACGCAGTGATCCCTTTGTGGCGTTTCTCCGGATCGGTCACGGCGAACACCACGTAAATTTCCGCATCGCCTCCGTTGGTGATGAAAATCTTGTTGCCGTTGAGTACGTATTCATCGCCTTCGCGGCGGGCGGTGGTTTTCATGCCCGCGGCGTCCGAACCGGACCCGGGTTCCGTCAGACCGAACGCTCCGAGCTTCTTCCCTTCGGCCAGCGGCTTGAGGTATTTCAATTTCTGCTCGTGGGTGCCGAACTTGTAAATCGGCCAGCTCGCCAGCGACAGATGGGCGGACAGGGTGACCCCGGTGGAGGCGCAGACGCGGGACAGCTCTTCCACGGCGATGACGTAGCTCAGATAATCGGCGCCCGCTCCGCCGTATTCTTCCGGGAACGGGATCCCGGTCAGCCCCAGTTCGCCCATCATGTCGAAGATGGAACGGTCAAACTCTTCCTTCTCGTCGCGTTCCGCCGCGGTGGGCGCCACCACGTCTTCGGCGAACTGGCGCACCATTTTGCGCATCATTTCATGTTCTTCGCTCAATTTGAACTGCATGGCTTCCACTCCTTGCGGATGACCGGTGAAACGTCATCCCTTGATCAATTCGTTGCTGATGACAATCCGCTGGATTTCGTTGGTCCCTTCGTAAATCTGGGTGATCTTGGCGTCACGGAACAGGCGCTCCACCGGATATTCGCGGGTGTAACCGTACCCGCCGAAGATCTGGACCGCCTCGGTGGTCACCTGCATCGCCGTGTCGCTGGCAAACATCTTGGCCATCGACGCCTCCAGCTTGCAGTTGTGCCCTTGCTGGCGGAGATCGGCGGCGCGATAGATCAACAGGCGGGCCGCTTCGATCCGGGTGGCCATGTCGGCCAATTTGAACTGGATCGCCTGAATCTTCGAGAGCGGCTTTCCGAACTGCTTCCGCTCCTTGGCATAAGCCAGTGCATGTTCATAGGCGGCGGTGGCGATTCCGAGCGCCTGGGCACCGATGCCGATCCGGCCCCCGGCCAGGTTGGACAGGGCGATTTCATATCCTTGTCCTTCGCGTCCCAGCAGGTTTTCGGCCGGCACTTCCGCTTCCTCGAAGATGAGCTCGCAAGTGTTGGAACCGCCGAGTCCCATCTTTTTCTCCTTTTTGCCGACCCGGAAACCGGGCGTGTCTTTCTCGACGATGAACGCGGAGATCCCTTTCGGTCCCTTTTCCGGATCGGTGACGGCAAACGTCACGTAGGTGTCCGCTTCGCCGGCGTTGGTGATGAAGACTTTGGACCCGTTCAGGATGTATTTGTCCCCTTCTTTGCGCGCCGTGGTCCGAAGCGCCGACGCATCGGAACCGGCTTGCGGCTCGGTCAGGGCGAACGCCCCCAGGTACTCGCCCGAAGCCAGGCGGGTCACGTATTTTTTCTTCTGCTCATCGGTGCCGTAGCGCAGAATCGGCATGGTTCCGACCGACGTGTGCACCGCGAGGATCACGCCGACGGTGGCGCTGACCCGGGAAATCTCCTCCAGCGCCAGAATGTAGGAGATGAAATCGGCTCCCGCGCCTCCCCACTCCTCGGGGACGGGAATCCCCATCAACCCCAATTCGGCCATTTTGTTGACGACTTCGCGCGGGAAGCGGTCTTCCTCATCCATCGCCTCCACGTGCGGAGCGATTTCCGCCCGGGCGAAATCGCGCACCATTTTGCGCATCATTTCCTGCTCTTCCGTAAACCGAAAGTGCATGGATGTCACTCCCTTCCCTGACCAACCCGACAATCAATCCGTTGATGAATGCTTTTATACATCGTTTGGCATGAACAAGGACCGGCGCGATGGTGGCCCCGCCATCTCCCGCCCTTCGAAACCGCTTCCATTTCCCTTTCCACCATGACAACGCAACCGGCTCTGTCCGGCATCGCCATGCCGCCCGGGTCCCCGGATTTTTGTCCGTTTGTCCGGGGACGCGCGTCCGGGACAAAGCCGGGAATGTTCGCGGACGGGGAAGCGGAAATCCGGTATTTCCCGGGGAATCCTCCCGGCCCTGAGCACCGGAACCGGCGGAGCAGCCGTTCTCAAGAAGATTCCGCGCCGGCGGGAAATGCCGTCCGGAGTCTTCGGAGACGGGCGGAGACGCATCCGCCCGTCCGCTTTTTCTCTGTATGGGTTGTCCGTTCCGTTTCGGTCTCTCTCCACACCGAAGGCGACCGGCCGGCTCCCCCGATTATTGGTCGTACACGTAGAATCCGCGTCCGGTCTTGCGGCCCAGCCATCCGGCTTTCACGTACTTCCGGAGCAGCGGGCACGGACGATATTTGCTGTCGCCGAATCCTTCATGAAGGATCTCCATGATGTACAGACAGGTGTCCAGCCCGATGAAGTCAGCCAGCTGCAGCGGTCCCATCGGATGATTCATGCCCAGCTTCATCACCTGGTCGACCGCTTCGGGGGTGGCCACCCCTTCGTACACGGTGTAGATGGCTTCATTGATCATCGGCATCAACACGCGATTGGACACGAATCCGGGGAAATCGTTCACTTCCACCGGCACCTTGCCGAGGTCTTTGGCCATCTGTTCCACGACTTGGAACACTTCGTCCGACGTGGCCAGTCCGCGGATGATTTCCACCAGTTTCATCACCGGAACCGGATTCATGAAGTGCATGCCGATCACTTTTTCCGGCCGTTTCGTCACCGCGGCGATCTCGGTGATCGGCAGGGACGAGGTGTTGCTGGCCAGTACGGTGTGCGGCGGGCAAAGCTCATCCAGCCGACGGAACACGTCTTGTTTGACGGACATGTTTTCAATGATCGCCTCAATGACGATGTCCGGGTCTTTGGCGGCTTCCTCCAGATGAACGGTCGGACGGATGCGGCCGAGCACCGCCGCTTTTTCTTCCTCGCTCATCTTGCCTTTGGAAACGGCCCGGTCCAGGTTGGCGGAGATCCGTCCGAGTCCCTTTTGCAGAAATTCTTCCGTGGTGTCCACCAGTACCACGTCAAATCCGGCCTGTGCGCAAACTTGGGCGATCCCGCCGCCCATCTGGCCGGCGCCGATCACGCTCACTCGTTTGATTGCCATCGATTCCTTCACCTTCCCGAAATAAATCCATGCCACTTCTTCAAATTTCGGTTCGTGCCTGTTCCAGCGTCCGTCAGTCCACTTTCACCAGCACCGCGTCACCTTGTGCGGCTCCGCTGCAGATGGCCGCCACGCCCAGTCCGCCGCCGCGACGCTTCAGCTCATGCACCAGCGTCAACAGGATGCGGGCACCGCTCGCGCCGATCGGGTGTCCCAATGCCACGGCGCCGCCGTTCACGTTCAGTTTCTCTTCCGGAATGCCCAGCAGCTTCGCATTGGCGAGGGCCACCGCGGCAAATGCCTCGTTGATCTCGAACAGGTCGATGTCTTTCACTTCCAGGTTGTGCTTGGCCAGCAGCTTCTTCACCGCGTGGGCCGGCGTGATCGGGAAATCTTTGGCCTCCAGCGCAATCGCCGCGTGTCCCAGGATGCGGGCGAGCGGCTTCACCCCCAATTCGGCCGCCTTTTCTTCGGAGGAGAGCACCAGTGCGGCGGCTCCGTCGTTCACTCCCGGGGCGTTCCCGGCGGTGATGGAACCGTCTTTCAGGTACACCGGCTTGAGCGCGGCCAGTTTTTCCAGGCTGGTGTCGGCCCGCGGAGACTCGTCGCGATCCACCGTGATCTCCTGTTTCTTGACCCGGATTTTCACCGGTACGATCTCTTCATCAAAGCGTCCCGCTTCCATCGCGGCCAACGCCCGCTGATGGCTGAGCAGGGACCAACGGTCCTGCTCTTCCCGGCTGACTCCTTGTTCCGCGGCACAGTTGCTGCCGTGAACGATCATGTGCACGTCGTGAAAGGCACACCAGAGACCGTCATGAACCATCAGGTCGATCATTTTTCCGTCGCCCATGCGTTGGCCGAACCGCGCTCCCGGCAAAATGTACGGGGCCTGGCTCATGCTTTCCATCCCGCCGGCCACGATCACGTCGGCATCCCCGGCGCGGATCATCAGTTCACCCAGCGTCACGCTCCGCATGCCGGACGCACACACCTTGTTGATCGTCTCGGCACCGGTTTCCCAGGAAAGTCCGGCCTGACGGGCCGCCTGACGGGCCGGAATCTGTCCGGCTCCTCCTTGCAACACCATGCCCATGATCACATGTTCCACCGCATCATCCGGCACGCCGGACCGATCCAGCGCGGCGCGGATGGCGATCCCGCCCAATTCCACCGCTTTCAAATCTTTCAGCGCTCCGCCGAATTTGCCGATCGGCGTCCGCGCTCCGCCCAAAATCACCGCCGTTTTCATTCCAACTGTCACCTCCGGAGAGTGTGGCTCTATCGAGCGTTCGTTCGATCCTTGTCGCCATGAAAACGCCTTCATCACCAGCTTACCATGTGTGAAACGTTTTTAACAATAGTTGACCGAATACATCTATTTACATAAAATATTCTATTCCTTGAAACGTAAATTTTCTGTCTATCATTATTCCATGAAACCAACAGCCCGGAAGAAACGTTTCTTCCGGGCTGTTTCCACGGAAACCGAACCGGGATCATGCGCATCCCTTGACCGATCACTCTTCGGTTGCATGCCTGCCTTGAGCTGCAACGTCCCCGCCTCAGTGCCTCGGCTGTTCTTCCATGATGTCCGCGGTTTCCGGCGGGAAAAACACGGCACGTTCCCCCGAAAACAGCGCCCTGGTCTCCGCGAAGAAGCGGGACTGGTGTTCCGGCGCGACATACCCCAGCTGAATGCCGGTGGCGCGGGCGACAAACGGATCCAATGTGCAGAGATCCGACTTGTTCAAGTCACTCAGAGCCGTTTTCCCGAGCGATGTGGCCACCAGCTCCATTTCCCGCACGCAGGCGTTCAGGTAACGCACCAGGTTCCGGGCCGCCTGATCGATGTCCAGCTGATCCGTCAACTTTCCGGAGTACACCACCAGACTGGTCGGCGGTTCGAACGGAGCCGCTTTCACGATTTGCTCGCTGACAAGGGCCATCAAGGCGGCCGTGCCGATGTAAACGGCATCGGCTCCCAAAGCAAGGGCTTTCAACATGTGCCCCGGCGTGACCAGACCTCCCGTGGCGATCAGGCTGATGTCCCGGTTCACGCCTTTTTGGACGAGGAACTCGTGCGCCCGGGTCACGGCGAACAGCGTCGGCAAGCCCAGATCATCCTGAAGGGTGGGCGCTCCGCCGTGCGTTCCGCCTTCCGCTCCGTCCAGCGTGATGAAATCGACGCCGGCTTCCACGGCGATTTGCAGTTCCTTTTCCAGATGGTGCGTGGCCGCGATTTTCAGACCAACCGGCACACCGGTCTCCGTACGGAGCCGCCGGACCAGACGGATGAAGTCCTCTTTGGAATTCACGTCGGGCAGCCTGGAATGGATGCGGGAATCTTCTCCCTCGCGAAGTTCAAACACCTCGCGGAAATCTTCCCCGATGTTGTGGGCGGCCGTCCGCTGCGGCGCCGATCCTTGCGCCCCCTGTCCCAACTGGATTTCGATGGCATCCAGCATGCGGTACTTGTCGGGCGTGTTCATCCAGCCGCCGCGATTGTATTGCCCGATGAACAACCGGGCCGCTTCCCGTTCTTCTTTCATCAGACCGGCCTCTCCGGAGTTGGTGGCCGTGCCGGCCATTGTGGCGGCCTTGGCCAGCGCGATTTTTGCGCTTTTGCTGAGGGCACCGCCGAAGGACATCGCCGCGATCATGATCGGGATGGAAATGGTCAGCGGTTTCCGGGCGCGGGGTCCGATGGTGACCGATGTCCCGATGCCCACGTTATCCGGGGTGGGAAACCGGAACAGGTGGACCGGGTTGAACAGCAGCTTCTCCCACGGAGACAGATGAAGCGGAGTGCCCAGCGGCCGGGAAATCGGCGTTCCCTGATTGGCCCGCATGGTGATTTCCATCAGGTTGGTGACGCCCACTTTTTTCATCGCGGGAACCATTTCGAACACGTTCTCGATGTACTGGTCCCGGATGGTGCGGGTGATCGCTTCATCCACCGTCTCGTTGATGATGGAACGGATCCAGCGTTTAATGAGTCCCATCGCGTCCGGCACGCCCCTCGCGTCCGCCCGATTCGATGGCGTTTTTCAGCTCTTCCACCTTTTGCGCCATGGCCAGGCACATCTGTTTGATCGTTCCCAATTGACGCGCCGCGCCTTGTTCTTCCACGGCGATGTCCATGAGCTCCCGGTGATCGAAATTGCTCAAGCGGTTGAAATGTTCCTGTTCCACCGATGCAAGCGTGCCGGCCATCGTTTCGATCCGGTTCAGCTCGGAGTGAAGATAGGAAAGCGTGTGTTTCAGGTCCTGAACGTGATCCATGTTTTGATCGCACCTGCCTTTGATTCGCGTGATGTCAGCCTGTTCCTTTCCGACAGACAAACGGAAAATAGAAATGGCATTTGTTGTTACATTGGCCTGAAACGTCGAATTTTATGAATCCCGGATCCGAACGACGCCGCAACATGCCGTCAAAAAACCCCCGGTGCCTGACCGAAGTCGGGCATTCCGGGGGTTTGTGCCGTTTCCGTGCAACGTTGCGATCAATGGACCAGTTCCGTCGGCTCTTCCGTGGCTTCCGGGCCGAAGTCGACGGAGAGGGCGAGGATTTCCGCCACGTCCATCGTCTTCACTTGATCTTCCACTTCTTTGGCTTTCGTGCCGTCGGACAACATGGTCAGGCAGTACGGGCAACCGGAACCGATCATGGTCGGGTTGACCCGCAAAGCCTGTTCGGTCCGCGCCACGTTGATACGCACGCCCTCTTTCTCCTCCATCCACATCAGACCGCCGCCGGCCCCGCAGCACATGCCGTTTTCGCGGTTTCTTTCCATTTCCACCAGTTCGACGCCGGGAATCTGCGACAAAATGTAGCGCGGCGGATCAAACACGCCGTTGTAGCGGCCCAGATAGCAGGAATCGTGCCAGGTGATGCGCTCTTTCACTTCCTTGACCGGTTTGAGTCGTCCCTCTTTCACCAGTTGGGCCAGCACCTCGGTGTGATGGTACACTTCCGCCTCCAGCCCCAGCTCCGGATACTCGTTCTTGAACGTGTTGTACGCGTGCGGGTCGATGGTGATGATTTTCTTCACGCCATGCTTGTTGAACAGGCCGATGTTATCCGCCGCCAGTTGTTGGAACAGGAACTCGTTGCCCAGACGTCGGGCGGTGTCTCCGGAGTTTTTCTCCTTGTTGCCGAGGATGGCGAATTTGACGCCGGCATGGTTCAAGAGCTTCACCAGCGCGCGGCTGATTTTCTGGCTGCGGTTGTCGTACGAGCCCATGGAGCCGACGAAGAACAGGTATTCAAACTCCTTCTCTTCCTTGACGGTCGGCACGGGAACGTCGGCACCTTCCGTCCATTTCGCCCGGTCTTTCTTGGAGATTCCCCACGGATTCCCCTGACGCTCGATGTTGGAGAGAGCGCGGGAGGTTTCGGGGCTCATGTTCCCCTCCGTCATCACCAGATAGCGGCGCATGTCGATGATTTTGTCCACGTGCTCGTTCATCACCGGGCACGCCTCTTCGCAGTTGCGGCACGTGGTGCAGGCCCACAGCTCCTGGTCGGTGATCACGTCGCCGATCAGCCGAACCTCTCCTCCTTCTTTTCCGGAAGAGAGTGCCGCTTCATTCGCCCCGGCAAACGCAAAGGCCGGCATCCACGGTGAGCGGGAAGTGACGGCCGCTCCCTTGAAGGTCAGGTGATCGCGCATTTTCACCAGCAAATCCATCGGAGACAAAAGCTTTCCGGTGCCGGCCGCCGGGCAGACGCTCGTGCAGCGACCGCACTCGACGCACGCATACAGATCCAGCAGCTGCTTTTGATTGAAATCCTCGATCTTGCCCACGCCATACTCTTCGACCGACTCGTCCTCGAAGTCGATGAGCGACGGTTTGGCCGGCGCTCCCTGCCGCTTCAGCAGCACGTTGACCGGCGCGACCAGCAAGTGGAAGTGTTTGGACTGCGGAACATAGACCAGAAAACTGAACAGAACCAATGCGTGCACCCACCAGAACACGTAAAACAGCACTTCCCCGGCCGCCGGTCCGATGCCGGAAAGCGGAGCCGCAAGCAGCGAAGATACCGGTGTGTACCAGGTCGGCCCCTCATCCAGGGCGATTTTTTCAAACGCTCCGGACAAAAGAATCGAAGACATCAAAGACAGCAGGAAAATGACCACCAGACCGGACTTCAAGCCCCGTTTCAGCCGCGGAAGCTTCTCCACATAGCGCCGCCACCAGGCATACAGCGTGGCCACGAACACACCGAACACGGTGATTTCCTGGATGAACAGGAACACATCGTATCCGGGCACGGGCAGATGGGCGCCCGGAATCAGCCCTTTGATGAACAGATCGATCGCACCGAATTGAATGATGATGAATCCGTAAAACATCACGGCGTGCATGATGCCGCTCTTTTTGTCCTTCAACAGCTTTTTCTGCCCGAAAACGTTGACCCAAACTTCGTCCATCGCCCGTTTCCAGTCGATCTTCAATTCAACCGGTTTGCCCAGCTTCAGGTACATCCACCGGCTGTGAACCACCCGGCCGAACAGGTAAAACGCATACCCGGCCACTGCCAGGAATGCCAGCAGATTGAGTACGGAAAGCCAAGTCATGAGCAGCTCCTCCCCTTTCCCGGCGATTGCCCTGATTCAGAATAAACCGTCTTGTCCGGCATGTTTCCGTTTTCATTTCCCGTCGCTATCCATTGTAGCAGAAAATGAGTGGCCATTCATTCATTATTCTTTCTGTTCCGATATAAACAAAAAGGCTAAAAATGCATTTTGATTCAATTATATATAAGATTCATTGATTGTCGAATATGTGTCGACAGGAAAATTTTTTCGGGTTCGGGCCGGATCCGCCGCGCGCCAAGAGAGAAATCGAAAGGCCGGTCCACAACCCGAAAGGCAACCGGGCAAGGACTCTTCCGGTACATGGGAAACATGCCAGCAACCATCCGCATGGCACAAGCTGCTGTTTTCAATTCTTTCAAACATAATTCCATTCAATTTCATTGTTTTTTGTTATAATTGACCATGGTCATGACTACGAGACGGACCGGACGTCCGAAACGGACCACGGTCATGACCACGAGTCACCACAACCCCGATTTTCGCTGACTTCCGTCCGGACCAAAGTCCGCAACAGCCGTTTTCGGATGACCTTGGTACGGACTTTGGTCAATAACACCCAAGGAGGGAACCGAGCATGCTCGTTGCAGTGGATGCAGGACGCGCATATGTCAAAACCGTGGTGGGGAACCGGAAATTCTCATTTCCGAGCAAGGTTTCCAAAGCGCGAAAGCGAACGTTTGTCCAGACATTGGAAGGGGACATGGAGCTTACATACATGGGGAAGGAGTATTTCATCGGACAGCTGGCCGAGAGGGAGGGATCGTTCACGAGGCAGATGATGACGGAGTCGAAGGTGAACACGGAGACGGTACTGCTGATCCTGGCCGCGCTGTTCCAGGCGGGAGTGGTGGGAGACGTCAAAGTGGTCACCGGGGTACCGATCAACATGTATCGCGAGGATGAACGGTCCCGGCTGAGAGCGCGGCTGGAGGGAGAGCACGAAGTGGTCCTGAACGGGACGTACCGGAAAATCAACATCCGTCGCGCGGCGATCACGATTGAAGGAGGCGCATCCTACTGGATTCACCGGAGGATGGGAACCGTGCGGATCGTGGACCCCGGTGCGCGGACGACCAACTACGCGACGTTCAAGGACGGCGTGTTCATCGACCGGGAAAGCGGGACGCTGCCCAAAGGATGGGACAATGTGCGGGAAGCGGATCCGGAGGAAATGGCGGCGATGATCGTCGGACATCTCGGCGGAATGTGGGATCCGTCCGACGTGGTGGAAATTATCGGCGGAAAAGCGCGCGATCTCCTGGAACCGTTCAAACAAGCCGGCTTCCTCTACGCGACCACGGTGGAGGATCCGCAATTCGCCAACGCGCTGGGATACTATGCCCTCGGAAAGGAGACGCTGGGTGAATGAGCGGATACAAGAAGCGGGAACGGCGTCAGGTTTCCTTCAACACGGAAGACGCCGTTGAGCGGGAGTTGCTGGAGTTTGTGGACCGGAAGGACATCAATTTTTCCGGTCTGGTGAAAAACCTGTTGTTCGCATACCGGATGGGACATCTCGCCGCCCGCCCCGAACCGGGAATGACACCGGGATCTCTGCCCGCGGGCGGTCTGACGGACCGTTCCCGTCCCACGGCGGCATACCAGCAAATCAAGGCCAGCGGCATGCCGTTCGACTTCTGAACACCTTATGGGGAGAGTGGATTGGATGAGGCCTCATACGTTTCAGATTCCGTACTCGGTCGTCGAAAGACTGACACCGAAAGAGCGATTTGTCTACTATGAACTGTGCCGCCTGGGGTCCCCGGTGGATACGGTGGATGAGACATTCAAGATCCCGGTTCCCAAAGGGGCGTTCATCACCAGCCATTACCGGATGTCCAAGGAACTTGACATGGCCTACTCGCTGACCGCTTTGCTGATCGAAGGGTTGGCGGAAAAAGGCCTGATCGAATGGTCCCCGATCGAACACGAGGAATTCCGCTCCTATTATTTGGTCCGGGTGAAACAGGTGCTCCCCGACGATGACGGAATCCCCTCGTTCCGCCACATCCGCCGCAATCTGTAACCGGGAAAGGAAAGCGTGCGCCCGGGACCGACGCGAAACATGCAGACGGCCTGCTCCGGAAGTTCACCGGACAGGCCGTTTTTCTGCCGGATGCGGAGATCCAAACCGATTCCTTGCGCGAAACCGGAACACGCATGCACTCACGCCCGCTGTTTTTCCCGCTCCCGTCGGGCGATTTCCTGAACAAAATACGAGGCGACATGCGGAGCGAGGGATCCGGGACCGAAACCGGCATCATACCCGAGCTCCAGGGCCAGTTCATGACTGATCCGCGGTCCCCCGCAGATGAGCAGAAAACGGTCGCGAAGTCCCTCCGCTTCGATCAGTTCCACCAAGTGCGTCAGATTGGTGATGTGAACCCCTTTCTGGGTGACCACTTGGGAAACGAGGATCACATCGGCGTTCAGTTCGATCGCCTTGGCCAAGAGTTCTTCGTTCTCCACCTGGCTTCCCAGGTTGTAGGCATCGATCCAGGGATACCGTTCCAACCCGTATTCCCCGTTGTACCCCTTCATGTTCATGATGGCGTCGATGCCCACCGTGTGGGCGTCCGTTCCGGTGCATGCCCCGACCACCACGAGTTTGCGACCGATGTGTTGTTCGATGAAGCGGTTGATCTCATAGAAATCCATCACTTCGCTCTCCACTTTGGGAACGCGAATCGCGGTGAAATCGACGCTGTGAACGCACCGCCCGTACACGATGAAAAACGTGAAATTCTCCCCCAGGTCTTTCATGTGGTATACCTGCGGTTCTTCCAGTCCCATTTTGGACGCCAGCTGTCGCGCCGCTTCCCTTGCTTCCTCCCCCGCGGGCACGGGCAGGGTGAAGCTGAGCTGCACCATCCCGTCATCCATCGTGTCTCCGTAGGGTTTCACCCGGGTGAGATCCACGTTCATCGCACGATCCCCTCCCTTTCTTCCAGTCCCAGTCGCCGCCGCAGTTCGTCTTCGAACGGATTGAAATAATCCTCCGCTTTCGAAAGCACGCCCCGGTATCCCTTGCCGCCTTCCGGAGACCTTCTCACGTCGGCGAACATGCCGCGGTTGATCGCTTCAAACAGACCGATGTCACCGACTTCCTCCAGCATCGCGACCGCCCGGTCCAGCACTTCGCGCGCTCTTCGCTCGATCCGCCCGCCCGGCGCGTACAGGATTTCCTCCCGCAGATGGCGTGCGTTGTTGAAGATGTACTGTGCGTTTTCAATGGCCAGCTGCCGGTCGTGAATGTGCGGCGTGTGCATCGCTTCGGTCATCATGCCGAGCAACTGGATGCCCTGCCCCGTCAGGATGCTGACCAGATTGAACATGGCGTCCTGCACGTGCCCCTTGAAAATGTTCCCCGTCATGTGTTTGGTGGGCGGCATGTACTTGAGCGGGGCGTCCGGGAAGATCTGGCGGGCCATTTCCGCCTGGGCGATCTCCATCAGCAGACCGTCTTCCAGATCCGGATTCATCTCAAAGGCGTGCCCCAACCCCATTTGTTCCGGCGGAAGGCCGGACAACAGAGCCAGCTGCTCATTGATGAACTGGGACGCCAGCACGGTGTGGGCCGCTTCCACCGCGTCCGCCGTGGTCAGGTAGTTGTCTTCTCCGGTATTGATGATGATGCCGGCATAGCTGTTGATCATGCGCGAAAACGCCTGGTCGATGAGCGTGCGCTGCATGTTGATGTCCCGGAACAGGATGCCGTACAGGGCGTCGTTCAGCATCACGTCCAGCCGTTCCAGGGCGCCCATGGCGGCGATCTCCGGCATGCAGAGACCGGAGCAGTAGTTGCAGAGGCGAATGTACCGCCCCACCTCTTCCCCCACTTCATCCAGCGCTTTTCTCATGATGCGGAAGTTTTCCTGGGTGGCAAACGTCCCGCCGTACCCTTCCCGGGTGGCGCCGTAGGGAACATAGTCCAGCAAACTTTGTCCGGTGCTGCGGATGACCGCGATGATGTCCGCCCCCTGGCGCGCCGCCGACCGGGCCTGCACCACGTCTTCGTAGATGTCCCCGGTGGCCACGATCACGTACAGATACGGCTGTTTCCCTTCCCCCAACCGGTCGATCAGCCGCTCCCGCTCCCGGCGATTCTCCAGGATCCGGTCGAGGCTGGCGGCGGCCAGTTCCCGTCCCTTGATCAGGATCTCATCCCGGGAAGCCGACGGCAATTCCGTCAAATCAAGCACACCGGAAGCGACCCGCTCCGCCACCTCCCGGGGAGAAATGCCGAGCTGCAAAGCCGCGTTCACCACCGGGGTCGCCGCGCCGGATGCCAACGCTTCCCGGGCATGCAGATGATCCGCCACCACGTTGGGCAGCGGAACTCCTTCCGCATCCACCCCGTCGATGCCCAGCAGTCGCAGCACGGTTCGTTCCACGGCGAGCGTGGTCCGCGTGGCGATGAACCGGTCGACCTGGCCGGCGATCTCGCGCGCCGCCCGCCGGGCGCGGTCGATTTTCTCCGGATCCAGTCTGAGTTTCGGTTCCATTTCATTTCCTCTCCTTTCTTGACGGACGTTCATCTCCGATTGCCGCCGAATAACGCGCGCAGCCATTCCTTCTCTTCGGACGAATCGCTTCGGCGGAAAGCGACCGGCACACACAATCCCTTCCGGATTCGGAAAACACTTCATGTTCCACGGGAAACATTGCAAAAACCCGATTCAAGTCCTCCCGAAACCACCGGCAAACGAAGGAAGACGGCAGCCGTTCTCCAGGTTTCCGACTCCACGGCAAAGTTTCATCCATCCGCGTTCCCCCGGTCCGCTTCGCCTCGCCACCGCCTTGCCCTTTGAATCACGTCCGCGGGCAGACCCAGCGCCTCGGCGATCACCAGGGCTTCTTCCGGAATCTCCGCTTCCCCGTCGAGCGGAACGAGCCGGAAATCCATCCGTTCGGAAAGCAGGCGCAAAAGCTCCCGCTCATCCATGCCTTCACCGTTGGGGAACGCCTCACGACGAAGTCCGGCGGTCCGGTATCCCCGGACGCCGGGGATGAGCGCCTCCCGGAAATGGGTCACGTGGATGCTCCAGGCGGTTCCGCTTGCGAGCACTTCCGTCACCGCCCGCGCCAAGGCGGCTCCTTCGGGCGGATTGGTTCCGCGGCCCACTTCGTCCAGCAGCAACAGGCCGGGTTCCGTCCGCCTGAGACAATTCCTCAGCCGGATCACTTCCGCACCGAAGCTGCTGAGGCCTTGCCGTACGTCCTGTTTGTCGCCGATCACCCCGCCGATCCAGGCAAACAACGGCATTCTGCAGGAATCCGCCGGCACGAAAAATCCCAATTGTCCCAGCGCCGCCACCGTCCCCGCCGTCCGGAGCGCCATGGTTTTGCCCCCCATGTTGGCCCCGATGACGACGGTGACGCCCCGCGCCACTTCCAGATCCAGCGGAGCAAACGACAACCCCCGTTCCCGAAGGGAGGCCTCCACCGCGGGATGCACGGCTCCGGTCATCCGGAAGACGTGCGGGTCATTTAGCGGCCTTGTTCCGCCCCATGTATCCGCGGCGCGAATCCTTGCCCATTGCAGGTCAAAGTGAACCAGCCGGTCGCAAATCCCTCGAAGAGCCGGCACATGCGGCCGCACGGCGGGAGCCAACCGCTCCAACACCTCCCGCTCCACCGACTCCAGCTCCCTCCGCGTCGCCGCCAGTTCATCCAACCATTCGGCATCGGGCGCATCGTCCAACGCGTACACCCCGTCGAGCGGTGTTTCACGGACGAGGCGAAGACGCGGATCCTGCCGGAATCCGGCTTCGAGGGGCGTCTTCCGGCCGACAATCCATTCCCCGAACCGGTTGGGACGGACTCCCCAATCCCGCTCCACCGCCAGCGAACGCTCCCGCCGCCTCTCTCCGAGCGCGTATTCCAGCTTGCGGATCTTCTGCCGCAGCGGACCGAGCCGGTCATCAAACCCGTCGTCCAGGGAAAAAGAAGGCTTCAGCGGCGGATCCGGATTCAAAAGCCGAAGAATGAAATCGCAAAGCGCCGCGGATTCACTGTCAAGCCGCAGGTTTTCCGGAACGTTCACCTTGTCCAGCCATTCGTTCCATTTTCCCGTCTGCCACAAAAAACGCTTCAGCCGAAACCATCCGCTCAGGGTTGGACTTTCCCCCGCTTCCAGCACCCGCAGGGTTTCTTCCGGATCCGGGACCGCTTCCAACACCTCCCGAAGAGCGGCACTCGCTTGCGGATGCCCCGACAGACAGCCACGAATCAGCACCTGTTCATCCAACAGCCGGTTCCACGCCTCTTCCTGACCGGGCAAAAACGGTGCCGGTTCCCGGGCGGCGTCCCTGCCCATCGGGGTGAGCGGGCGAAAACGGTTCAAGCATTGCTCCAGAGACAGTTCGACCCGGATCTCTTCATCCATCCACATCTTCGTTCCCTCCCGTTTCACCCGCCGGATCCCGCACGACGTCCACGACCGGGACGGGGGAAAACAACCGGGACATTTCCTGCCGCAACCATCCGGGATCCAGCGCGTATCCGTCGGGCGACACCGGGTTGACGGCCACGGCCAGCAACCGGACGGAACGAAGCACACGCACGTCTCCCCCGGCCCGGTACCAGCTCGAAAGCGTATCCAGCGAAGCCATGATCCGCGTGGCATCGGGCACCACCAGCACGGACACGTCCCGCTCGTCCAGGAGCGTCCGCAGCATCCGGTCGGTCAGCGCCCCCGGCACCCCCAATGCGGCAAACTTCCTCCCCGCCCACTCTTTCTTGCGTGCCTTCCACTCGACCAGTGAAGAAACGGGGAGCACCACCGAATGCTCCCCTTCCCACGCCACGACTTTCCGGAGAGTTTCCGCCTCCAGTCCGACCCGCCGCGGCCCGTGGTCTTCCGCTTCCGGTCGGGTCAGATGGTGATGCCACTCTTCCGCTTTGTTCCGCACGGCTTCCGGAGTGCGTCCCAATGCGGCCCCCACCGTAAGGACCACCCCTCCCGCCACGTCCGGACCGGCCGCCGCTTTGCGATCGTAGGCTCCGTCGATGAGCACCAGTTCCGCCCCGGCTCTCTCCAGCGCGTCCACCGCCGCCTGCACCGTCGATCGGGAAGTGAGGCCGACCAGCTTCACCCGGGTGGGGCGAACGGCTCTGGCAATCACCACTTCTCCCGGCAGGGAACGGATTCCCGTGAAGCCCAGAAGCTCCCAGTCCCCCGGCCGCTCATCAATCTCCGGAGCCGCGGTCGCCACCAACATGCCGGGAAAGACGGGAATGGCCGGCTTCTCCCGGCCGCTCCACGCATCCCGTTCTTCCCCGTCCACTCCGATGCTCAAAAGCCCGATCCGGAAGCGGAGGCGAAGGTCCCGGACCAGTGCGTTCAACACAGTGGTTTTGCCGGCGTTTTTGGAAAGACCCGTCACCGCCAGGGAGCGGATCCCCGCTTCCCGGATCCGGAGCGCCAGCTCTTTCATCCCTGGATCCGTTGTTCCGCCGCTTCTTTGGCCGCCGCCGCTTCTTCCGCTTTTCTCGCCTCGTCGATCCGGAAATAGCGCCGGTCTTCACGCGGCAACTGTTTCGGTTCGAGATTGAGATGCTGGTCGCTCATCAGGGCGGCGATGCCCACTTGCGGGCCGGCTTCGCGGCAGTATTCGCAGGTGGACGGATCGTGCGGCTTGTAGTTTTGCGGTTCCGGGTAGCTGGTGATCACGCCTTCGAAGTTGCGAAGCACCGTCTTGGTCGGGCTTTGCGACAGGATGTAGTTGGGAGAAAGCGGGATCTTTCCGCCGCCGCCCGGCGCATCGACGACGAACGTGGGAATGGCGTAGCCGGACGTGTGTCCGCGCAGGTATTCGATGATTTCCAGACCTTTGGAAACCGGGGCCCGGAAATGACCGATCCCTTCGGACAAGTCGCACTGGTAGATGTAGTACGGACGAACGCGCACTTTCACCAATTCGTGCATCAGCTTTTTCATCGTGTGCGGACAGTCGTTCACGCCCGCGAGGATCACTGCCTGGTTGCCCAGCGGAACGCCGGCGTCGGCCAACATTTCGCAGGCCCGCTTGGACTCGGGCGTCAGCTCCTTGGGGTGGTTGAAATGGGTGTTGATCCACACGGGATGATATTTCTTCAGGATGTTGCACAGATTTTCCGTGATCCGTTGCGGGAACACCACCGGCGCCCGGGTGCCGATGCGGATGATCTCCACGTGGGGAATCTCGCGCAGGTTCTTCAGCAGGTACTCCAAGATGCGGTCGTTCACCAGCAATCCGTCCCCGCCGGACAGCAACACGTCGCGGACGGTGGGCGTGTTGCGGATGTATTCGATGCACGCATCCATCTGTTTCTTGGGCACGCCCATGCCGATCTGTCCGGAGAAGCGGCGACGCGTGCAGTACCGGCAGTACATCGAGCACTGGTTGGTGATCAGAAACAGCACGCGGTCGGGATAGCGGTGCGTCAAGCCTTTCACCGGGGAATCCGTGTCTTCCAGCAGCGGATCCTCCATGTCATACGGGGTTCTCATCAGCTCGGCGGAAACCGGCACCGACTGCTTGCGGATCGGGTCGTTCGGATCGTCGGGATCCATCAGCATGGCGTAATACGGCGTGATGTTCAGCGGAATCGTCTGTTTGGAAATTTTGACCCCTTCGATTTCTTCGGGGGTGAGGTTGATCACCTTGGCCAGGTCTTCGTAAGTCTTGATGGTGTTCGTGAGTTGCCACAGCCAGTCATTCCACTGCTCGTCGGTCACGTCTTTCCACAGCTCGATGTCACGGAAATGGCGTTTCACGTCCGATCAACTCCTTTGCGGAATGGATTTCATGCAAGCGCTTCCAACAACTTGCCAAAACACGTTCCTCTCGCTTTCAGGCATACCGCGATTCGAACAATTCACGAAGAGGCCGGCTTTCCCGCAGCGCTTGCAGGGTGAGATCGGCATGTCCGGGAACAAATCCGTTGCCGATCAACATGTTCACGTCCTTGCCGAGCCCCTCGGCCCCCAGTGCGGCCGTGGTGAACCGGACCGCCATGCTGAAGAAACAGACCGTTCCTCCGTCCCGTGTGGCGAGAATCGCGGAAAACTCCGTTTCCGGCACGTTGACGCAGTTGATGGTCAAATCGGCCATTCGCCCGCCGGTCACGCGGGAAACCGACTCGTAGACGGCCACCGGATCGGTGGCATCGATGCAAATCACTTCATGGGCCCATCCAAGCCGGCGAATGTCCTCACACGCACGCTCCCCGGCTTCCAGGGCGATCACTTGTCCCCGTGTTCCCGCCTGTTTCCAGGCGTAATACAGGCTCAACAATCCCGATTTGCCGCCCGCCCCGAGGATCACCACCCGGTCACCGTCCTTCACCAACCGGGCCGTCTGCGCGGGAGCTCCGCACACATCCAAGGCTGCCAGCGCCACCGTTTCCGGCAGGTCATCCGGCAAGAGCGCATACGGACCCGTCTCAAACAGCACCGCATGTCCCTTCACATCCACTTGGCCGGTGTCCAGGTGAACCCGCTTCACTTCTTCCAACACCAGCGGGGTCAATGTCAGGGAGACGAGCGTCGCCACTTTGTCACCCGGCTTCAGTTTGCCGGGAAACCGGGGACCGACTTCCGCCACCCGGCCGATCAGCATGCCGCCGGATCCGGTCACCGGGTTGTGCATTTTCCCCCGTTCGCGCACGATCTGAAGGATCCGTCTTCCGATGGCATCCGCATCCCCGTTCGCCTCTTTTTTGAGTTGGGCGAAGGATGCGGAATCGATGTTCAGGCGGATCACGTCAATGCCGAGTTCGTTGTCGTAAATCTCCGGACTTGCATCCAGCCGCCACGCCGGTTGCGGGAGCACCCCGCCGGGCTCCAGCACCCGATGCAGTCCGTAGGGATGGCCATGCCTGTCGTTCAATCGGTCCACCTCCCGTTTGGCTCATGTTGAAAACCATGCAAGATTCATGCCAACTTTCTGACAACGGAGGATGCGGTTTGGGGCAGAAATCCCAGGAAAAAAGTGCCCGTTTTCGGGCATTCGGGTCAGACGCCGACGTCCGCCGGCGCCTCCGGGGCATCCGTTTCACCAACCGGACACAAGAAATTGCCTCCGGATTCGTGTCGTTTGCGGTGCAAACAAAAAAAACCGGAATGCACTGCCGCATTCCGGGTGAATCATGAACGACTGTTCCTTTCGGACGGACTCTCGTTCCCCGTTATCAAACCGAAAGCCGCTTCAACGCTTCTTCCCCTCCGCGTCTTCCGGATCCGTTCCCTGCTTTCTCAGCCGGTACTGCAACGTCTGCCGGGGAATTCCGAGGAGCCGTGCCGCCTGGAGCACATTGCCTCCCGTCTCTTTCAACGCTTCGCGGATCATGGCCGTTTCCAGACGATTGACGGCTTCCCTCAGCGTCCATTTGCCGACGGGGAAGCGAATGACCGGTTCCGCGGATTTCTCCCGAAAGTGGGGAGGCAGGTGCTCCAATGCCAATTCTCCGCCGGTCACCAAGTTGAGCGCTCCTTCCACGGTATGCTTCAGCTCCCGCACGTTTCCCGGCCAGTCATAGGCCGCAAACGCCTCCAGCACTTCCGGGGAAAGCGTGACATCTTCCAGCCCCATCCGGCCGCTGATCTCCCGGAAGAAATGCCGGGTCAAATACGGGATGTCTTCCGGTCGTTCCCGAAGCGGCGGCAGATGAATGCCCACCACGTGGATGCGATAGTACAAATCCCGCCTCAGCCGACCCTCGCGGATGCTCACCATCGGATCTTCGTTGGTGGCGACGATCACCCGCACATCCACCGGTCGGACGCGGGTGTCCCCCACCCGACGGACGGCGCCTTCCTCCAGCATGCGCAGAAGCTTGGCCTGCAGATCAACCGGCATCGCCTGGATTTCATCCAGAAAGAGCGACCCGCCGTCCGCCAGTTCAAACAGACCGGGCCGGTCTTCCGCTCCGGTGAAGGCTCCCTTGGTCGTCCCGAACAGGATCCCTTCGAGCAATGAAGACGGAATCGCCGCACAATTTTGGGCGATCAGCGGCTTTCCCGCCCGGGGCGAGGCATGGTGGATCGACTGAACCACCAGCTCTTTCCCGGTGCCCGTCTCCCCGATCACCAACACGGGCGAATCGGTTCTCGCCGCCCGTTTGGCCCGTTCGATTTCCCGCTGCATCACCGGATCCCGGGTGAGGATGTCCTCGAAGGTGTACGTGGTGCGAAGGCGACGTTTCCTGTCCGCCGGCTCCCGCATCCGTTCCTGCAACCGGAGCACCTCATCGGACAGCTCTTTCATGCGCGTGACGTCCCGGGAAATCTCGGCCGCTCCCACCACCTTCCCGCCCAGCACCAACGGCACCGTGCGGTTGACCGTCATCACCCGGCGTCCTTTGCGATTCAAAAACGTCTGCTGTTGATCATCGATCGGCGTCCCGGTTTCCAGCACACGCAGCAGCGTGCTCGTCTTTTGCGTCAGCGACGGAAACGCTTCCAGCACATGCACGCCGAGCACTTCTTCCGGAGACATCCCGTCCATCCGGGAAGCGGCCCGATTATAAAAAACGGTGATTCCGTGTTCATCCACGATGTGAATGCCTTCCGCCAAACATTCCAGAAACTCGACAATCATTTCCCGGGAAATTTCCGGAGACCATACCCCCATCTTCCCACCCTCCCCATACAACCTGCCAAAACCTTGTCAAAAGGTGCCGAAAATTCGTCATTTTTCTTTTATTGTAGCGGGGAGACGGAAAGAAGTCCAGCTTGGTGTCTCTCCGGTTGCATCCGCGGTCTGTTTCACGAAAGAAAGTTGACCTGAAGACGGAACCTGACAGCCTGCGCAAATGCAGCTCCATCAAGGCACCTTGCGATGTTTGTCTTGCCGGATGAACAACCTGACGGATGAATGGAGAATGTTCCGCAAACTCATCAACCCATCAGGAAAAGCCATTCGATGATGAACATGGGAAATAGGATCAAATAATCAATCAACAGCAACACCACATTGGCCAAAATCGCCCAATCGGCATGCCGGTTCCGGTGTTTTCGCGCCAGCCATCCGAAAATGATGCCAAGAGGAGCCAAACCAAACATCACCAGAAAATCAATGAAGACGGACATCGACAGCATTCCCACGAACCAATCCACCGGAAACAGGAATACTTGATTGATCAGCCAAAGAATGATTCCAACGATGGCCACCAAAAACGAACGGAAGCTCCACCGGTTGGAAGCGGCATTGCTTTTCAATGTTCATCCCTCCCTTCAAGGTCCGAACAACAGTGTTCCGATGAACCACATCGGAAAGATGCTGACGGACAGAAACAAATGGAGCACGGTCCATAACAGGGCTTTTCTTTCTTTGCGGATCATCGCGATAATTCCGAACACCACCCCGAACGGATTGACCACAAGGGTGAGGAGCACGGGATGCATGCCCTCATATTCCATTCCCGTAAAATTCAGCACCCACGCCAGCACCCCGATGATCACCGTCGTACATGCCAAGCCGCTCCACACCCCCCACTTGCGCCTGTCGGGCACTGCTTTCGCCTCCTCTGAACGGATGGATGATCAGCGACGGAAGCATGCCACATCCTTTTGTGCGGAACAAGTTTCCGTTGCCGTGCGACCTGTTTTTTCCCGCTCCATCCATCAAACAACTCGTTCAGAAAATCAAAAAACCGCTTTCCGGACTGCCGGAAAGCGGTTTGAAGGATTGACGTTCGGATGGTTGTTGCTTACATCCGCTCGGGCGCGCTGACCCCGATCAGCCGCAGGCCGTTGCGGATCACCTGGCGAACACCGGCCAGCAGAGCGAGGCGGGCCCGGGAAAGCTCCACGTCCTCGGTGATGACGCGGTGGGCGTTGTAGTAGCTGTGGAACATCGTTGCCAGTTCCAGCAGATAGCGAACCACCCGGTGCGGAGCGCGATGCTGGGCGGCAGCGGCGATGTCCGCCGGGAATTCGCCCAGTTTTTCCAGCAAATCGTGTTCCTCTTCCAGCTCAAGCCGGCCGAGCGATTGGTCCCAAGCGGGTTCCAGCGCCTTTTCGGCCGCCTGACGGAACACGGAGCAAATGCGGGCATGGGCGTACTGCACGTAATAAACCGGGTTTTCGTTCGACTTGGAGACGGCGAGGTCCATGTCGAAGTCCAGATGGGCGTCGAAGCTGCGCATGACGAAGAAGAACCGGGTTGCGTCCACGCCCACTTCTTCCATCAGTTCTTCCATGGTGACCGCTTTGCCCGTCCGCTTGGACATTTTGACCAGTTCCCCGCCCTGGTAGAGCTTCACCATCTGGGCGATCAGCACTTCCAAGAGTTCCGGGTCATGTCCGAGCGCCGCCAGGGCCGCCTTCATGCGGGCGATGTAGCCGTGGTGATCCGCTCCCCAGATGTTGATCAACTTGTCAAAGCCGCGGGACAGCTTGTTCCGGTGGTAAGCGATATCCGGCGTGAGATAGGTGTAGGTGCCGTCCTGCTTCACCAGCACGCGGTCCTTGTCATCTCCGAACACGGTGGAACGAAGCCACAACGCGCCGTCCCGTTCATAGGTGTAGCCGCCTTTTTTCAGGGCTTCCAGCGTCTCATCGATGGCGCCGGACTCATAGAGAGACAGCTCGCTGAACCAGACGTCGAATTCCACCCCGAACCGTTTCAGATGCGCTTCGATCCGGCCGAGCAGTTTTTCACGCCCCACCTTTTTCAGAAACTCCAGCCGCTCCTCCCGGTCCAGGGCCAGCAGGCGTTCCCCTTCCTGCTCCGCCAGCTCGCGGCCGATCTCCACCATTTCCTGTCCGCGATACCCGTCTTCGGGAAACTCGGCTTCCTTGCCGAGGGCTTCCAGGTATCTCGCCTCGATGGACAAGGCCATCATGCGCATCTGATTGCCGGCGTCATTGATGTAGTATTCGCGGGTGACGTCATATCCCGCCGCGTCGAGAATGTTGCACAGCGCGTCGCCGCCGGCCGCTCCGCGGGCATGCCCCAGGTGAAGATGGCCCGTCGGGTTGGCGCTGACGAACTCGACGTTGATCTTTTCGCCTTTTCCCGCATCCGAGCGACCGTACGCCTCGCCGGCGTCCCGAATTTCCGGGAGCACGCGCGTGAGGAAGGAGCGATCCAGGAAAAAGTTGATGAATCCGGGACCGGCGATCTGGATGTCGCGAATGCTTCCCTTTTCCCGGTCGATCCGTTCCACGATCAGGGACGCGATCTCACGCGGATTTCTTTTCGCGATGCGGGTCAGCTGCATGGCGATGTTGGTGGCCCAGTCTCCGTGCGCTTTGTCACGCGGCACTTCCAGCACGATTTCCGGCAGGGAGGATTCCTCCACCAGTCCGGCCGACAGCACCGCCCGGCGGATTTCCTGTCTCAACGAGTCTTTCATCCGCTCAAGCAGATTCATCCTGACGTTCCTCCATCCATCTCAGATTGAGTTCATATCTTCCCAAGTCTTCACCGCCCATGCCGAGCAGAAAAGAAAGGCGGATTTCCCCTTCGCCACCGGACCGATTCCGGGTGCAGGAAAGCGTGGAAACCTCCATTTCGGTAATTCCGGCCGGGGTGTGCACCAGGCTTTCCGTCATCCGCCCGGGCACGTAGGTTTGCCGGTATGCCACCGCTCCCTGACGGATCACGATCATCGACTCCGGCAGGGATTTGACGGTGGTTCGCACTTCATCCTCCTGCCCTTCCTGCTCCACGTAACGGATCACCCATTCGTCGTTCTCACGGCACCGGAAGGTCCCCGTCATCTCCTGACGGATCACTTCCGGCTCGATGTCCGGTTCATGCTGAATGAGGGATTCGATCCAGATTCTGACGGGAATCAAGAACGGTTCTCCTTTCCGGGGTCTCTCTGGGTGGTTCATTGCATCATTATACAGGAAACGGAGCCCGCATAGACAAGGAATTCCCCGCGCCGGGGTGTTTCCCTTTCCGAATCGGTCCATCCCCCGATGCGAAAAAAGGGATTCGGGTGCTCCCGCAGCCAAAGCGGGCTTCCCTGAATCCCTGTTGATCGGGAAAACGGGCGAAAATGCGGCAAACGGACACCGATGGTGCGGCGGTGTCCGTTTGGCATCCGAAGGTCACCGGAGAAAGCCCAGCAACATTTCGCGAAGCAGCTTGGCCGCCACGACCGGCGTCTGTTCCGTCGGATCGTACGCGGGAGCCACTTCCACCAGATCACACCCCACCACGTTCACTTCGGAACGGGCGATGGCATGAATGGCGTCCAGCATTTCCCGGGTGGTGATGCCGCCGGGTTCCGGCGTTCCCGTGCCGGGTGCGTGTGCGGGATCGAGGCAATCGATGTCGATGGTGACATACACCGGGCGACCGGCAAGCTCCGGCAGGCACGTTTTCAGCGGCTCCAATACATCGAACGGATGGAAATGAATGCCCGCCGATTCGGCATACTCCACCTCGTCCCGGGTCATGGAGCGAATGCCGAACTGATACACGTTCGGACCGCCGATCCGTTCGGCGATCTTTCGAAGCGGGGTGGCGTGAGACCAGATTTCCCCTTCATAGTCGGTGCGCAAATCGGCATGGGCGTCGAAGTGAAGCACGGCCAGGTCCGGATACCGTTTGTGCACTTCCGCCACGACCGGCCAGGTGACGAGATGCTCTCCTCCAAGACCGAACGGCACCTTGCCGAGGTCCAGCACCTTGCCGACGAATTCGGCGATTTGGCGCATGCTTTTCTCCGGATTGCCGAAGGCGAGCGGAATGTCGCCGGCGTCAAAGTAAGCGATCTCCGACAGGTCCCGGCGCAAATAATGGCTGTATTCCTCATGCACCAGCGACACTTCGCGGATGCGGGCGGGGCCGAACCGCGAGCCCGGCCGGAAACTGACCGTCCAATCCATCGGCATGCCGTAGATCACGGCTTGGGCCTTGTCCAAATCGGGGGTGGCCCCGATGAACACGTTGCCTGAATAACGCTCGTCAAATCGCATGGATCATTCCTCCCCGCCGCTCACCAGCGCTTCGACGAATGCCGGCAGCCGGAACACCGCCTTGTGCAGTTCGGGACGATAATATCGGGTGTCAAACCGCTTCAGGTTGTCCTCGTTCACTTCAAGCGGATCGTACTTTTTCGAGCCGAGCGTGAAGCTCCACAGGCCGCTCGGATAGGTGGGAATGTTCGCCGTATACGTACGGGCGATCGGGAACGTCGAAGAGATGTCACGGAACACCTGGCGGATCAGATCCGGTTTGAACCAAGGCGTATCCGTTTGTGCCACCATGATTCCGTCCTCTTTCAACGCTTCGGAAATGCCCTCGTAAAACGGCTTCTGGAACAACCCGACGGCCGGACCGATCGGTTCGGTGGAATCCACGATGATGACATCAAACCGTCCCTTGTTTTCCTGAATGTATCGGACCCCGTCCGTCACCTGCACGTCGACGCGCGGATCATCCAGCATTCCGGCGATGGCCGGGAAATATTTTTTCGACGCCTCGATCACTTTGCCGTCGATCTCGGCCAGCACGGCGCGTTTCACCGTCGGATACCGCAGCACTTCACGGATGACCCCTCCGTCACCACCTCCGACCACCAGCACCTGCTCCGGATGGGGATGAGTGTTCATGGCAATGTGCGTGATCATTTCGTGATAAACAAACTCGTCCTTGTCGGTGGTCATCACCATGCCGTCCAGCACCAACATGTTGCCGAACTGGGCCGTTTCAATGACATCCAGCTTTTGAAACTCCGTCACTTCATGATGCAGCGTCCGTTTCACCTTCGTGGTGATGCCGTGATTTTCCGTCTGTTTTTCCGTGAACCACAATTCCATCTCAAAATTCATGCTCACCGGCTCCTTTCCGCCATCCGCAAACACGGATGGTCGGCCTTCCTGTCTCAGTTGACACTCTCCTAAGAATAATGCATGTGTCTTTCAGTGACAATCATGTTCACAAAGCGGAAAAAGTCGGGCGCATCCCGTGTCAAACGAGGGCTTCGGGAACCGACGGGCATGCCGGAACGGAAGCACGGACTCCGAAATTCCGCGCAGGGGTTCCTTCAGGCCGCGGTGCATGGGCGTGTTCACCGATCCGTTCGGCACGTTTTTCCAGACAATCCTTTTTTCAGGGATATTCTTCCTGCGTATTTCGCATAATATTCTCGTCCTTTCCCCAAAATATGGAAGGATTCCCGAGAAAAAAGGAGCCTTGATCATGAGTGGATTCAAGTCCGCCCCTTCGGAACCGACGCTGCATCACCCGCTCAGGAATTGGATCCAATGGTGCCGTCGCATGCTGAAAGTGACAACGATCGCCCTGACGTCCGCGGCGATTTTGCTCGGCGTGGGCCTTCTCTGGTTGCGTTCCCGTCCGCTTCCTCCCCCCGACATCCACGCCGCGTCCGTCATTCTGGATGCGTCCGGCAAGGAAATCGGAGTGCTGGATCCCGGCGAGCGAAGAGAACCCGTTCCCCTGAGCCGGGTTCCCGATCACGTGGTCAAGGCCACCCTGGCGGCCGAAGACAAACACTTTTTTGATCATCCGGGTTTTTCCCTGTCCGGGATCGCCCGGGCCGCCTGGGCCAATCTGCTGGCCGGGGAAGTGACGCAGGGGGCCAGTACCATCACCCAACAATTGGCCCGCAACCTCTATCTGACCCACGACCGGACCTGGACCCGCAAGTGGAAAGAGGCGCTGCTCACCGTTCAGCTGGAGCTCCATTTCTCCAAAGAACGGATTCTCGAAATGTACCTGAATGAAATCTACTACGGACACGGCGCTTACGGCATCGGCAGAGCGGCGAAGATCTATTTCGGAAAAACCCCCGAACAGCTGACGCTGGCGGAAGCGGCGTATCTGGCCGGGATTCCCCGCGGGCCGTTGCTGTATTCGCCGCATCTGCACCCGGAACGGACCCGTCGACGCCAGAAACACATTCTCGACTTGATGGTCAAGAACGGCATGATCACACAGCAGGAGGCCCGAAAGGCCGCCGAGGAGCCGGTGACCGTTCTGGCCCCCTCCTCGCCCGCTCCCGCCCGGGCCCGGTATTTCCGCGACTTTATCATCCAACAAGCCGTGAACCGGTTCGGATTGGATGAAGCCATCGTTCGCCGGGGCGGCCTGAAGATCCACACCACGCTGGATTCGGACATGCAGGAGGCGGCGGAACGGGCGGTGCGCGAAGGCCTCGCCTCCGATCCGGAACTGGAAGGGGCTTTGGTGGCCATCGATCCCAGGAACGGGGAAATCCGCGCGATGGTGGGCGGAAAAGATTACGACCGGAGCCAATACAACCGCGTCTTCGCCCGCCGGCAACCCGGTTCGTCGTTCAAACCGGTCGTGTATCTGAGCGCGCTGGAAAACGGCTTCACGCCGCTCACCCGCATCATGAGCAAGCCGACCGCGTTCGCGTACGAAGGCGGCGTCTACCGCCCCGCCAATTTCCGGCATCAGTATGCCAACCGTCCCATCACGATGCGGGAAGCGATCGCCCGCTCCGACAATGTCTATGCGGTCACCACCGCCCTGCAAATCGGGCTGGACAAACAAATCGAAGCGGCCCGGCGCCTCGGCATCAACAGCCCCATTCGTCCCACGCCGTCACTGGCTCTGGGCAGCTATCCGATCACGCCGATGGAACTGGCCAAAGCGTACACCACCCTCGCATCGGGCGGCATCCGTCGGGAACCCGTGGCGATCCGCAAGATCGTCGACCCCTACGGCCGCGTGCTGGCGGAGGACAAGCCGGAAGCGGTTCGCACCGTTTCCCCCGCCCATGCGTACGTCCTGACCCGCATGCTCATGGACGTGCTGGAACCGGGCGGAACCGGAAGCCGGGTCCGCTACGAATTCTCCCGTCCGGCCGCGGGCAAAACCGGCACCACCGACCGCGACGGATGGTTGGCGGGCTACACGCCGGACCTGGTCACCACGGTATGGGTCGGCTACGACAAAGGGAAAAGCCTGCCGCATGAAAAAGCCAAACTGTCCCAAACCGTCTGGGGCCGGTTCATGCAGCAGGCCACCCGGGACAAGCCCGCCCGCATCTTTCCCATCCCTTCCGGCGTGACACAGGTCAACATCGACACGGAAACCGGTCAGCTCGCCACCGGAAATTGCCCCCACACCCGAATGGAATACTTCGTCAGCGGAACGGAACCGACGGTCACCTGCTCTCTCCATCCGGAAGACAACCGAAGCGGTTCTTCGTCCATCCTGGACCGGTTCATCCAATGGTTCCGGGAACTGGGGAACTGAAAAAACGGCTTCCCGCGGAACAGCGGGAAGCCGTTTCGACGATGCGGACCGAAACCGACGCTTCGGCGGCGGACATCGCACGGGGGGGAGTCCGGGCCTTTTTTGGAACGGAAAAAGGGGATTCCTCAGAATCCCCGCAAGGTTCAAGGCGAAGTTGTCAACAATCATCGCTTCCGCCGACGTTTCCCGAACCGTCGGTCCATACCCCGTCGTTCGGGAGAGAGATCTTTCCGGCGGCCACCAATTCCTTCATCACTTCATACATGCTGTCCCGCTTTTCCTCGGGCAAATTTTCCACAAAGCGGTTGATCTCCTCGGGCGGAACCAGAGGAATGAAATGAACGCCGCCATGTTTGGCAAAATGCTCGCCTTTTCCGGACTCGGCCATCGGACCATCGCCTCCTCTTTTTCCCTAGCTTGAACCAAACAGCTGGGAAATATCAGCGCACGACCCGAATCAGCCTGTTCCCGCGGCGTTTTCACGGGGGTTCGCCCAACGGAGGAATTGTGAGAACGCAAACAAAAACGGCGGGGGAAGGCCCCCGCCATTTTTGTGTCCTGGCAAAAAGATTCCGATTACCATTTATAAATGTACTGAAGCCTGAGGAATGCGGCAAGACGGCCGGGCGTTTGTTCACACAGCGTTCAATTTTGACCCAGGGCTGCCTTCAGTTCATCCGGGCTTCGGTTCCATGCGTCCTCGTTGTTGTCGATCAGCAGGCGACGCAACGCGGCCCGCTCCCGCTCGTCCAGCACGTCCAGACGGAAGCGGCGCTTGCGGGCATCGTCCATCCGGTTGACGTGATCGGCAAGATTCTTCCAGCCGATTCGTTTTTCGTGGTTGATGCGCATCGAGCAGGCGGCGGCTCCCGCATAATACAGACCGTTTTCCCCGCGGTCCAGCGCGATCCACACCACCCGGTAAAGCGTTCCTCCCTCCACTTCGTCCGGGTTGGAGGTGAATTTGATGCCTCGCTCCACCGTGCTTTTGGCATGAAGCAGGCCGAGGTCGATCTTCGCTTTGTCTCCCTCGATGAGTACGGCGGACAGGTTGGAAAGATTGATCGTTCCGGTGTAATAATCTCCGTGCGTGGTGGAAGAACGGTTGGATATGATGTTGAATTGGGCGCTCTTTTTCCGTTCGGTCATCCGCTTCATCCTCCTCGCCCACTATTGTACCGCACCCCGCACGGCCGTGGCAAAAGCCTTCACGTCGTCGGTTTCCCTGTTTTTGCTCCGCGATTCACCCACGGATGCCTCCGATTTCTTGCCGCTGCCTCCCTCCACCACGCGAAGCCGGACCTGCCGGACGGGCAAGTGGATGTGAAACACGGTTCCTTGTCCGGGCTGACTGGTGAAGAAGATCTGGCCGCCGTGTTCCGTGATGATGCGGTGACAGATCGCCAGCCCCATGCCCGTTCCTTCTCCCTTGGTGGTGAAGAAGGGCTCAAAGATCCGGTTCATGTTTTCCGGCTTGATTCCGTTGCCGTTGTCTTCGACACGGATGATGACCCAGTCACCGGACCCCTGCCACGTGACGCGCACGCTACCCTTTTCATCCAAAGCTTCCAGGCCGTTTTGCACCAGATTGATCAGCACTTGCTTCAGTTGTTCGGAATCCGCCTCCAGTTCCAGTTCCGCATCCGGTCCCTCACCGGTGAGGGTATGTCCCATCAGCAGGGCTTTGGGCCCAAGCAGCCGCAGAACGTCCTGAATCAACTGACCCACGTCAAACCTCGTCACCTGCATCGGTCTGGCCTCCCTCAGATTGAGGAACTCCTTCAGCAAATCATTGATCCGGTCAATCTCTTCCAAAATGATGGTTTCCCACTTTTTCACCGCCTCCGACTCCTTCGCGGAGAGCTGCACGAATCCGCGGATGGAGGTGAGCGGATTGCGGATTTCATGGGCGAGACCCGCAGCCAGCTGGCCGAGGGCGGACAGCTTTTCCAAATGACGGCGATGTTCTTCTTCCCGGTTCCGATGCAGTCGTTGCTTGATCGCCAACCGTTCCTCCGCCAGCCGGATCAGATCGGCTCCCGAAACGGTCTCTTCCGGATAGGAGGCCGTTCCCACCGCATACCCCAAATAGGCGAGCTCCTGTTTCATGTCGGCCATCAACCGGTCCACGGTGTCGAGAACCTGCCGGAGCATGCGGGAGTCTCCGGTAAATCCGATGCCGAACTGGTCTCCGTCGTACCGGGCGATCTTGACGGAAGCAGGCAACTGCTTTTTGAGTTTTCTGGCGATATGGACCAGAATCCGGTCACCGACTTCCACCCCTTCCCGGAAGTTCACCTGGCGAAAATCCTTCAGGTCCAGACAGACGACGTGATAGGATTGGCCCGGAAGGCACCGCGCCAGTCCCCGAACCACTTCCGCACGGAATGCTCCGAAGTTGTAAAGGCCCGTCAGATTGTCCCGCAGATACACTTCTTCCATTTCCATCATGTAGTTGCGCAGCCGCCGGTACGCCTCGTTTTTCTGGTTGATGATCAGCCTGTTTTTTTCCTGCAGCTTCCGGATGTTGAAATGGTCGCTCTGAATCTGGTTGCTCATCCAGGTGATCCCGAAAAACAGGAGAACGTGCCCGGCCAGTTCCACCAACACCCACCGGTTCCAGACCGTGAGAACGGAAACCGCGACATAAACGGATGAAAACAAAAGTGCAATCAATCTGGAACTCTCTTCCCCGGAACGGAACAGAACGTAGCCGAGCATGAACAAATAGACGGGAAGCACCGGGATCGTCTGGGTAAACACGTCCAGCAGAGAGACGAAAACCAGGACGGCCACCGTGTATCCGTAAGCGGGGAGCCTCGAGATCCGGTTTTGTCCCAGGAACAGGAGAACGGTCAAACCGGCCGTGACGGCCCCCACACAAATCCAGGCCACGTAAGGATTCTGCAGAAAGAGCTCCGAGATGACGCGATACAGGGGGCCGATCCGGTATGTATCCTGCAGATCCAGCACGTTTTTTCCACCCCTTTTCCAAAAGTTGTCAAATCCAGACGAAATCAAACACATTTTGAGGGCATGAATGGTCTTTTTCTTCCACTCTTCAATAAAATAATCCTCCCGTCTGCGTTCGATTCGACAATAGATATCAAAATTCGATAAATGTTTTGACCGAACGGGCTCAAAAAAAAAACCGGGGAGTCCGCAACAAACGTCACGGACTCCCCTCATTCTTTCCGGACCATGCTTGTCCGCCGCAGCCATCCGACGATCCCTTGGCCCATCCGGATCGCCGGACGGCAACCTCCGCGGACGCTTTCTTCCCCCGTTCGCAACCACACATGCTGACTCTCCCTTGCGGCTCCGGTTCTCGACATCATCGATCATCCCAGATAGTTGACGAGGTGATTGAATCCTTTCACGACTTTTTCCTTGTCCCCTTCACGCTCCATGCCGGGCACGTGTCTCATTTCCCATCCGGTGTAAGGCTCGTCCATCAAAGGCTGCTCCCGTTTCAACACGGCCACTTTTTGTGCTTCTTCCCCATAGGGATAATAGCTTGCGACCGGCTCATGCGCTTCCATGCCGGTGAAGGCGTGACCGGCGACGGGACGCACCGGGTACATCGGCTGGTCGTTCAGCAGGGTGTGAACCACGGTCTCTTTCAGAATGTTTTTGATCTCCTCGCTGCGGTAACCGCTTTCAAGCCCCTTGATCCATTGATACACCGGGCCGTCTTCCGGCGTGAACGTGACATTCCGCTGGGTGGGAACGTATTCGGCTTTCTTCTGGATCTGCTCCCTGAGCACTCTCGCGTCGCAGATGGACTGGAGCGGGAAGTAGTTGTTGCGCAGGTAGGACTGGATGCAGTATTTCACGAGCATCGGAAATTGGCCTTTGGGCAGGATTTCATACCAGTAACGGACCAGACGATCCTTTTTTCCGAGATATACACCGACAGTAATCGAAGACATCCGAAAAGCACCTCCGCTGGTTGTAAATTTTCAAATAACCTGAATTCATGTAAATCGTAGCAGTTCATTATAAAATCCGTCAACGGGAATACTTTGTCGAATCCTGTTATATATGCTCGGAAACGAAAAAAACATTCTGAGCGTGTTTGCTTGCCTGTCCAAGCGGAAATGTTCGGAATAAAAAGTTCAAAGGCATTGTAAAAAAACAAACCGCCTGCTCATTGGAGCAAGCGGTGCATATCCCGGATTTTCCGCCAGACCGATCGATCTTTCAAGTAGCGAAACATTTTGAAATCCGGTCTGGTGTTTACCTCAAATATCCAAATGAGGAAATTTTCGTCCAGCCCGGCATCGATCCCCAATTCACGGATTCCCTTAAAAGAATGATTTAATGTTTTAGCGATGTCGAGCGAACATGCATGAAGCTCGTCGGTCACCTCCCGAGCCCGAAAGGAGCTGCCGCTCGCCATTCTCACGGCTTCCTCCGGTTCCATCGGCTGGCCGCCCTTGCAGTGATTGGTCACGATCTTTCCGGGAGCGGCCACCTTGGCGCACATGCCCAGGACCAGCCATTCCCCCTTGACCTTCTGCAAGTGAACCCGAATGTCAAACGGACGTCCCTTGACCGTGGCCAGACGAATCCCCTGCTGAATGATGTATCTCTTGCCGGGGATCATGCATTGTTCCACCCGACGGATCGAATCTCCCGGTTTCAGCACACGCGTATGCTTCAGAGTCTTGAGCTCCACGTCCCCGCTTCCGAGGATCCGGAGCCGGATGGCTCCTCCGCCTCCGCCTCCCTTGTCCGGCTTGAGAAACACGAATCCGTGACGCGAGAGCATGTCGCCGAGCGCTTCCGGACGATACCAGCAGGTTTCCGGGATGTGCCTTCGCAAGGAGGGATTTTTCGCCATCGCCCACGTTTTCAACATTTTGCTGGCGATCTCCCGGTTTCCCAAACCTCTTTTTCTCATGCGTGCTCCCCTTCCGAACGGGGGCGGACCGGCCCCGGGGAACAGGATCTCCGGTTCCGTACCCCCGTGTTCGACAAATTTCCGGAGTTCATCGACAAACCGCAAGATCCGCCATCCCCCGTTTCTTCCGCCCCGATGCTGTCCAGGGCGCGGCTGATTGCCGGCGGCGGTCCCGTTTGTCATCGCTCTTGACGTATCATATTCTTCCCGCGGCCGACAGCCCGCCCATTTTTTTCCGATTCTCCGCAACGGTCAATCCTCTGACAATTGTGCCGAAAGACGTATTATGGGAAAATGTTGATATCCTCATTCACGACGGATGCGCAAAGCGGACAAGCCCGGAAGACCCGCGCGGTTTCCGCGGCACGAGGCCGCTTTCCGCTCCGGGGCAACCGTCCGAACGACCGGACGTTCCATGAAGACTTTGAACCGGCACCGCAGGGCGCCGGGGCAGCCATCGACACCATACCGGCAGGCGGCCGCCTTTCGCCGCGATGCCGATCCTGGAAAGATCATCTTCTTCCGGAAGGAGGCCCGTTTCATGAGCGCCAGAATCATTGTGGTGGAAGACGAAAAACCCATCGCCGACATTCTCCGCTTCAACCTGGAAAAAGAGGGATACACGGTGGAATGCGTCCATGACGGACTGGAAGCCATCCGAAAAGCCACCGAACAGCCGCCGGACCTGATGCTTTTGGACCTGATGCTGCCGGGCGCCGACGGCATCGAGGTTTGCAGATCGATCCGGCAGCACCATCAATTTCCCATCATCATGCTGACCGCCAAGGATTCGGAACTGGACAAAGTGCTCGGCCTGGAGATGGGAGCCGATGACTATGTCACCAAACCGTTCAGCAACCGGGAATTGCTCGCCCGGATCAAGGCGAATCTCCGCCGGGTGCGGACGGGCATGACGGAATCGGCCAAGCCGCAAAAATCGTCCTCCACTCTGTCGGTGGGGGACATCCGGATCGATCCGTCCAGCTTCGTCATCACCAAAAAAGACCGGGTCATCGACCTGACCCATCGCGAATTTGAGCTGCTTCTGTATCTGGCCCGGCATGAAGGACAGGTGTTGACGCGGGAGCACCTGTTGCAGGCCGTTTGGGGATATGACTACTTCGGCGACGTCCGCACGGTGGACGTGACCATTCGCCGGCTGCGGGAAAAGATCGAGGATGACCCGAGCGCACCCAAATACATCATCACCCGGCGCGGCATCGGTTACACCATGCGCGATCCCCGGTCGGACCGGTGATTTCCTTGAAACAGTGGATGCGTCTCGTCAACAGCGTTCAGTGGAAACTGGTCGTGATTTACATCCTGCTCATCATCACGGCTTTGCAACTGATCGGTGTCTATTTCTTCCGGGAATTGGAGGAATACCTCATCCGGGACGTGAATGACGACCTTCGCCTGCAGGCCGGCCGGCTCAGCCAGTACGTGAAAACCGAGCTGAGCCGCAAAACCTCCGACAACGAGAAGCGAAAAGAAATCAGCAAATTGCTTGACACGTTCCGGTTTCTCAAAAATGCGGAAATCCGGGTCATCGACAAAAACAACTTCGTCATCGCATCCACCGCCAAACAGCAACAGCCGGACTTTGTGCGCCCCGCCTTCCCCTTCAACGTCCAAAAGCCGGAAACCATCTACAGAACCTGGAACGCGGCCAAAGGCGTCGATTATCAGGGATACATTCTCCAACTGGTGGACGGCGGAAAACGGGTGGGCGCCATCCAGATCGAAATGCCGCTGGACAAGACATACAAAACCATCCGCGACATCAGCAAGATCCTGATCAAGATCACGTTCTTCGCCCTGGTTCTGACCAGCTTTCTGGTGGTGATTCTTGCCCGAACCATCACGTCCCCGGTCAAGGAAATCACCGAACAGGCGACGGCCATGGCGTCCGGGGATTTCGACCGGCAGGTGTCCGTCAAAAGCGGGGATGAAATCGGCCGGCTGGCCATGGCGTTCAATCATCTCGCCGCCCATCTGCGAGTGGCGCTGAAACAGAAAGAAGAAGAGACGGAGAAACTGCAGTCCGTGCTGGCCAACATGAGCGACGGGGTGATCGCCACCGACGGCGACGGCCGGGTGATCGTCAAAAACCTCCGGGCCGAGAATCTGCTGGAGCGTCGCATTCAGCTGGGAGAACCGCTGGAATCCGTGCTTCCTCTGACCGAACCGGTTCGCCTTCCGCTCCGTGAAGAGCGGCACCTGTTCCTCGAATGGGAGACGCAGGACGGGGAGCCGACGATTTTGAAGGTGACCCTGACCCCGGTCAAAATGGGAGGGGATGACCGAATGACCGGCCTGGTGGCCGTGCTGGAGGACGTGACGGAACAGGAAAAACTGGATCGTCAGCGCAAGGAATTCGTGGCCAACGTCTCCCATGAGCTCCGCACCCCGCTCACCACGATCAAGAGCTATCTGGAAGCACTGGAAGACGGGGCCGTCCATGAGCCCGAGCTGGCCACCCGTTTCCTGAAGGTGACCCGGCAGGAAGCCGACCGGATGACGCGACTGATTCAGGACCTGCTCACCCTGTCCCGGCTGGATGCGCGGAAGGAACGCTTTCAAAAGCGTCCCCTGTCCACCCTGGAGTTGCTGGACGATGCGTACCAGCGCTTTACCTTCCAGTGCCGTCAGAAATCGATCGATCTGACGCTGTACGTTCCCCCGGGAATTCGCCGGGTCTACGCGGACAGGGACAAGATCGACCAGGTGCTGGACAATCTGATTTCCAATGCGGTCAAATATACTCCCGAAGGCGGATCGATCGCCATCACCGCCCGCACGCGTCCCGACGGAATGGTGGAGGTCGGCGTGGCGGACACGGGGATCGGCATCCCCAAAAAAGATCTGGGCCGCATTTTTGAACGGTTTTACCGCGTGGACAAGGCCCGCTCGCGGGAGTTGGGCGGAACCGGTCTGGGTCTGGCCATTGCCCGGGAAATCATCCGCGCCCATGACGGGGACATCCGGATCGAAAGCGTCTGGAAAAAAGGGACGTTGGTCACCTTCACCCTGCCCACGGTCAGCGGGAGGTGGTCGTGATGAAGAACAAATGGATCGAACCCGCGAAGACGGCGGCACTGGTCTTTCTGGTCGTCATCAGTTTCGTTCAGACCGGTTTTCTGTGGTTCAGCAGCGCCCCCACCCGGACGATGGATCCGTTTGAAACGGGAACGATGCCGCCCTACATTTTCAACGACGGAAACTACAACCGGAAGCTGCCTTGGCAACTGGCTTCCCCCTATCAGCTGATCGTTCACAAAAACGGCACGCACTTCCGGCTGCATCCGGAATCGGACGCTTACCAGTCCCTCACTTCCTTCCTGCGCACCGCCTCGCTGGAAGACATCAGGAGCATCTCCAAGCCGAACGCGGAAGCGTGGAAAAAGCTGTTCTTCCAAACGACCGGTGTGGAGCTGGTCTATCCCAGGGATTTGCCCGTTTCCGAACTGGATGCCTTTTTCCTGGAAACCATCCGCCACAACCAGGAGGTACGAAGGCTGACCACCGTCAGCCGGGTTTGGTTTTTTGAAGATCCGGCCGCCGGAAAGACATTCATCTGGTTTGTCTCCGACAGCCGGCAACTCATCGTTCAGGCGGAAGTGGAATTGAAGGACAAATCGCTGTCGGCGGAAGTCGCCAAGGCCTCCGGAATTCCCCTTGCGGCGGTGCAAACCGGGGAACACCCCCCGTGGGACCCGGCGGCGGACAAGCAACCGTTTTCCCGTGTTCTCTATCTCCCCGAAAAGGAGATCCCCGTTCCCCGGCTGGTGTTCCCGCTCAGCGCCATCCGGATCGACGACATGAAAAGTTGGCTGTTCACCGGCCACGATGAAGAGCCGATCAACCTGAAACCCGGAGAACACGTCTACATCAGCAATGAAAAGATGCTGACCTGGAACGAAAACGGCCGTTTCATCACTTACCATGACACCTCCGTCCGGCCCGATCACGCATCCACCACGTCCGCAAGCGGGGACCTTGACACCATCAACGGATTCATCCAGAGGCACCGGGGGTGGACCGGAAACTGGCTGCTGGACGAAACGGAACCGACCGAATCGCGGATCACGGAATACCGGTTCCGGCTGTTCGTCCGGGGATTCCCCGTGTACTGGGATGCACCGGGCACCGACGGGATCACGCCGGACGTGATGCTGCTCAGCGCCGGTTCCGGAGAAGTGGGCAGGTACTCCCGATCCTTGCTGTATCTGAGGGACAATCCCCAAGAATCGGAAAGCCGGCTTCCCGGCAAACAAGAGATCCTGAATCGACTGTCCTCGGAAAAGGTGCCCCTTTCCAGCATCCTGCAAATTCTTCCGGCGTATTTCGCCAAACCGTCTTCGGACGGAAAAAGGGTCACCTTGGAACCGACCTGGGTGGTGTTCACGGAACATCGGGAGCCCCTGTTCATCACTTCGCGCTGAAGGGAGGGAGCCGGACATTGGATTGGAGCAAAGCCAAATCCATCCTGATCGTCACCTTTCTGATCCTCAACCTGTTTCTCGGAGCCCAGCTGGTCCAGACCATGCAGCAAACCTCCAACCTGATGGAGACCGACAACATCAACCGGGAACAGGTGGACCAGATGATGCGGGAAAACCGGATCACCCTGTCGAAAGACCAAAACACGTCCTTCCCCACTTCCCTGGTCGCCTATCAGGCGAACATCACCCCGATGGGGCCGGAGTGGAAGAAAGACGAACGGGGCGGCTACACCCGCGAATTCCCGGACGCTCCGGTCGTCCGCGATTTCAGGGATCTTGAAAAGTTTCTCAAGGGAACCGTTCCCTGGTTTTCGGAATACAAGCTCTCTTTGTCCCGGGGATCCCGGGTGGTGTACAATCAGTTGGTGGAAGGGCGGTACATCTTCGACGCCACGCTGGAAGTCCAACTGAAAAGCGGAAACCGGGTTCAATCCGTCCGGGTGGTCCATTATGAATCGGTCAAACTTCAGCCGGTCGAACTGATGACCTTGGACACGGCCCTGTATCATCTGCTGACCAACTGGAGCCTGAAAAAAGGCTCCGTCATCACGTCCGTGGATTTGGGATACCGGGCGAAAGCCCGGGGAACGGGGGATGAGTCCATCCTTGTCCCCTATTACCGCTTCCGCGTCGAGAATTTGAACCAGGATTTGTTCCTCAACGCCCGAACGTTCAAGGAAGTGGAAGCCGAACCGCGTGATCAGGAAACCGAAGAAAAAGGGACGAGACAGCCATGAAATTCAGCGTGCTTGCCAGCGGCAGCAGCGGAAATTCCCTGTTTGTCGAGACAGACCGTCGACGAATTCTCATCGATGCGGGTCTCAGCGGCAAACAGCTGGCCGGGCGGATGGAATCCGTCGGCGCGGATCCTTCCACGCTGTCCGCCATCTTTGTCACCCATGAGCATATCGACCACGTCCGGGGACTGGGGGTTCTCGCCCGCCGTCACCGGATTCCGGTCTACATGAATGAAGCCACCTGGAAAGCGCTCCCCTCCGCCGTGGGGGAAATTCCCGGGGAACTGGTGCATTTGTTCGAAACCGGCACCACGCTGGAACTGGATGATCTGGTGGTCGAATCGATCCCGATTTCCCATGACGCGGCCGAACCGGTCGGTTATCATCTTCGTCACGGTCGGGAAACCCTGGCCATCGTCACCGATTTGGGATATGCCAGCCGACGCGTCATCGACCGGGTCCGGGGAGTGGACACCCTGATTTGGGAAACCAACCATGACACGGAAATGCTGCGCATGGGCACGTACCCTTGGAATGTCAAGCGGCGCATCCTGGGGGACTTGGGCCATCTCTCCAACGAAGATGCCGGAGAGGCACTGGCCGAGATCCTGCAGGGCATCGGGGAACAGGTGTACCTCGCGCACCTGAGCAAGGAAAACAACATGACCGAACTGGCCCACCTGACGGTCCGAAACATCCTGGAAGACGCCGGTTTTCACATCGGACGGGATGTTGAACTCTGCGCCACCCACGACGACCGGCCCACCCCTCTTCGCGAAGTGCGACAGACCGTTCGGAAATAAGATCCGGGCACGGGCACCGATGCTGGCGGGAAAAGACCGCGTTCCGTCGGGAGATCGCGCCCTCTCGGGTCTTTCCTCCACGGGAACCATCAGGCTTCCATGAAGCGAGATTCCCGAGACCGCACTCACATAACGACCCGGCCGGGACGATCGCTGAAAGAAACGGTCGCTCAAGGAAGGGTTCCCTTTCCTGCCGGGGTACGGACCGCATGCATTCCGGCTTGAAAACAGGCAAAGACCGGCAAGGCGACATGCCCGGCCGGCCTTCATTCGGAAGCTCCGCCTGACATGGCGGAGCTGAAGAATCTCTCATTGTTTGTCGTCACCGGGAGGAGGCCCCAGTTCCGTCGACAGTTCCCGGTCGATGTTTGACGCCATCAGCGCGATCTCTTCCTTGCGCACCAGCCCCTTTTCGATGAGCAGATCCAACAGGGCCGTGAGCAACAGACTCTGCTGGTAAAAATTCAGTTTCAGGTCCGCCAGTTGACTTCCGATCTCCAACTCCTGGAACCGATCCGGGGGGTGCCGGTGTTCACTGCCCATGAATCCCATCTCCCAACCTGTGTTTCCATTAACCATATTTTCTATCATTCTCTTCCAATTTCCTATGTTCCATAACCGGCCTCCCCGGGAATATCAAACGTTTATGAACGGTGGCGCGTTTTGTTACACCAAAGAAAGCGCATTTAGTATAATACCGTTGAACCGGTTACATGCTAACCATCGGCACGGGCGCCCGGGATTCCGTCTCTCCGCCGACCTTTCTTCCCGGGCATCGGCGGCGCTCCGGCATCCCGATCGCCACCGCCGGTGATTCAAACCATCGATCAGGAGGGAACCGAATGGGATTTTATGACCAGACGGACGGACAAGCGAACCGAAAACAAACGGTCTCACCCGTTCTGATCAGCATCCTTTCCGCGGTGATCGGAGGTGCGATGGTCCTGCTTGCCATCCCGTCTCTCGTGCGCAGCGGTCTTCTCGCCCTGCCTTCCGAAGGACAATCCCCCCGGATCACCGGTCCCACGGTGTCGGCCAAGGTGCAGGTGACCTCCACCATCACCGAAGCGGTCAAAAAGGCGCAACCGGCGATCGTGGCCATCATCAACATGAGACAATCGAATGATCCGTTCAATCCCGACATGGTCCAACAAGGCACGGGATCCGGCATCATTTTCGAAAAGTCGGGAGACAAAGCCCGGATCGTCACCAACTATCACGTCATTGAGAACGGTACCCGCCTCAAGGTGGTCCTTCCCGGAGAGGACGGGAAAAAACAGGAAGTGGACGCCCGCGTGTTGGGTTCCGATCCGATCACGGACCTGGCCGTATTGGAGATTGACGGCCGTCACGTCACCAGCGTTGCCGAATTCGGTGACTCCGACACGCTCCAAGCAGGAGAACCGGCCATCGCCATCGGCAACCCGCTCGGACTCGGACAATCCGTCTCCGTCGGTGTGATCAGCTCTCCGCGGCGGACGATCGACGTCAACGAAAACATGTCCACCGACGTCATTCAGACGGATGCCGCCATCAACCCCGGCAACAGTGGCGGAGCCCTGCTCAACATCGCCGGCCAGGTGGTGGGAATCAACACGCTCAAAATCGCCGAGAGAGGCGTGGAGGGTTTGGGATTTGCCATTCCGTCCAATGACGCCCGCCCGATCATCGAGAACCTGATTCGTCACGGCGAAGTGCCCCGCCCGTACATGGGGGTCGGACTGGTCGACCTGCAACGGCTTTCCCCCTCCGTCTGGGCCGCCCTCGATCTCCCCGACACGGTCACCGGAGGCGTGGTCGTCCGCAACGTGGATGCCGGATATCCGGCGGATCTTGCCGGACTCCGCACCCGGGACGTGATCGTCGCGCTCGACAACCAGCCCGTCAACAACGGCTCCGAATTGCGTCGTTATCTGTACAAAAACAAGAAGATCGGGGACACCTTGAACGTGACCTTCTACCGTGACGGTCAAAAACGCTCCACCACCATGAAACTGGTGAGAGCGCCGAGAGGGGTCGAGTGATCGTCAAGCTCCGCCGGTCGTGCCCGGCGGAGCTTTTCCTGTTCGCCGTGAAAACCGGATCCTCCCGGTCCGTCCACCCCCCATGTCCGAAAAAAGATTCCATGGTCCGGACGATGAGCCCCGGCGGCAGGGAAATGGTTTCTGTGGACAATGTGGATAACCTATGAATAACTTTCTGTGAAATTGGAGTGAAATCATGAGCCGAATTCCTGAAAAAGCCCGACAATCCTTGGATGAGCCAACCGCGGGGGAAGCGGAAACCTCCGTTTGGTTTGCCTGTGGAGAAGATGTGGACGCCGCCCTCGATGAAGCGATCGATGCCAGCGGAACCGCCCCGGATCTGTCCCTGCTTGAAGACAGAGAAGCCGCGTCCTGTTTTTGGTGCGGCGGTCCGGCCCGCTACCGGGTGGAAGTGACGACGGAGGCGGGCCCCGGAGAAGGCGGAGGGCCGGATGCCCGCAAAGCGGTGAAGAACGGAGCGAACGCCTCATGAACATCCGGATTGTCGCCGTGGGCAAGCTGAAGGAAAAGTACCTGAAAGCGGCTTGCGATGAATACCTGAAGCGTCTGGGGGCTTACGCGCGCGTCGAAGTGATCGAAGTGCCGGAGGAAAAGGAAGACCCCGTTCACGACGCGGACATCCGCCGACTGCTGGCCAAAGAAGGAGAACGGATCCTCCGGCACCTCCCGGAAGGAACCCGCGTCATCACCCTGGAAGTGGACGGCAAATCGTTGTCTTCCGAACAATTTGCGGAACGGCTGGATCGCCTCGCAACCTACGGTGACAGCCGGATCGCCTTCGTGATCGGCGGCTCCCACGGATTGTCCGACGATGTCCGGAAGCGGTCCGACTTCGCCCTTTCCTTTTCCGCAATGACGTTCCCTCACCAGCTGATCCGCGTGTTCCTGCTGGAGCAGATTTACCGTGCCTTCAAAATCAACCGGGGAGAGACCTACCACAAATAGCGTCTCTCCCCGTCTTTGTTTTCGTGTTCCGCCCGTTTCCATCCGGTGACAAAAAAACTCCGCATCCCTGAACGGGATGCGGAGAACGGGAACCCTCAAGTCCACACCGGACGGACCTGGATGGTCTGATCGCGGCTCGGTCCCACCGAGAAAATCGCCAGCGGAATCCCGGTGAGCTGCGTGATCCGTTCGATATAATGCTGAGTCTCGATCGGCAGATCATGAATGCTGGAGGCACCGGTGATGTCTTCTTTCCAGCCCGGCAACTCCTCATAGATCGGTTTGCACTTTTTCAGCATCTCCAGGTTGGCCGGATAGTGTTCGATGCGCTGCCCTTCATATTCGTAGGCCACGCAGATTTTGACCGTATCCAGCCCGGTCAGCACGTCCAGCGAGTTGAGCGACAGACCGGTGATGCCGCTCACCCGCCGGGCATGGCGCACGACCACGCTGTCAAACCAGCCGACACGGCGGGGCCGTCCGGTGGTGGTTCCGTATTCGCGACCGACTTCGCGGATGCGGTCACCCGTTTCGTCCTGCAGCTCCGTCGGGAACGGTCCGTCTCCGACCCGCGTGGTGTAGGCCTTGGCGACGCCGATCACCTGATGGATCTTGGTGGGGCCCACGCCGGAACCGATGCAGACTCCGCCGGCCACCGGATTGGACGAGGTGACGAACGGATAGGTTCCCTGGTCGATGTCCAGCATGACGCCTTGGGCGCCTTCGAACAACACCCGTTTGCCTTGATCAATGGCATCATTCAGCACGACCGACGTGTCCGTGACGTAAGGACGCATCCGCTCGGCCGCCTCCAGATACGGACCGTAAATCTCCTCAAAGGTGAACCCCTGTTCCCCGTACAGATTTTCGAGGATCCGGTTTTTCGTCTCCAGGTTCTTTTTCAGTTTCGCCGCGAACAGATCCTTGTCCATCAGGTCGGCGACCCGGATTCCCGTTCGGGCTGCCTTGTCCATGTATGCCGGACCGATCCCCTTGCCGGTGGTCCCGATTTTGGCCGAGCCCTTCTGCTTCTCCTCCGCCAGATCGAGGCGAAGGTGATACGGCATGATCACGTGGGCACGGTCGGAGATGCGCAGGTTTTCCGTGGAAATCCCCTGAGCATGCAGTTCATCCAACTCCCGGACCAGTGCATCCGGATTGATCACCATGCCGTTTCCCAGCACACAAATCTTGTCCCTGTAGAAGATCCCGGACGGAATCATGTGCAGTTTGTAACGGGTTCCTCCGAAGACGATGGTGTGACCCGCGTTGTTCCCTCCCTGGTAACGGGCGACGACTTCCGCCCGCTCAGCCAGAAAGTCGGTGATTTTCCCTTTTCCTTCATCGCCCCATTGGGTGCCGACGACAACCACGGTGGACATGGATCGATCCCCCTCAAGCGGCTCCTGACTTCCGCACTTTCGTTTCAAAGACCACGCTCATTGTAGCAACAGGATCCGGGAATGTCAACAAAGACGAACATTCACGAAAATTACCGATCCATTGTTCGATGCGATTGTCCGGCCGACATCCCCCGAAAAACAAAAGGCCGGCTCCGTGCCGGCCATGGGAGCGGATCATTCGGGAATCCCCGAATTTCGAATCTCCAGGCTGAGAAATTTGGCATAGTTTTTCAGGAACAAGAGTTCCACCTTGCCGACGGGACCGTTCCGTTGCTTCCCGATGATCAGTTCCGCGATGTTTTTCTTCTCCGATTCCTCGTTGTAATAATCATCCCTGTACAGAAAACACACCATGTCGGCATCCTGCTCGATCGACCCCGATTCCCTGAGGTCCGAAAGCATCGGCCGCTTGTCCTGCCGCTGCTCCACGGCGCGCGAGAGCTGGGACAGCGCGATGATCGGCACGTCGAATTCCCGGGCCATCAGCTTGAGCGAACGGGAAATCTCGGAAATCTCCTGCTGCCTGCTCTCCCGGCCGCGTCCGGTGATCAGCTGCAGATAGTCGATCACCACCAGATCCAATCCATGTTCCGCCTGGAGCCGTCGCAGTTTCGCGCGGATATCAAACACGGTGACGCCCGGAGTGTCGTCGATGAAGACGGGAGCTTCACTGAGCGCGCTCATCGCCATGGTCAGCTTTTCCCAGTCCTCTTCGTCCAGATTGCCGGTCCGGAACGCCTGTGCGTCGATGTTGCCTTCCGACGCCAGCATCCGCATGACCAGCTGGGACGCCGACATCTCCAGACTGAAAATGGCCACGGTTTTCCCCTGACGAACGGCCACGTTTTGCGCCAGATTGAGGGCGAAGGCCGTTTTCCCCATGCTCGGCCGGGCGGCCAGAATGATCAATTCGGAACCTTTCAGGCCGGACGTCATCTTGTCGAAATCGACGAAGCCCGTGGGAATGCCGCTGATGCCGGTCTTGTTGAAATGCTGGGCCTCGATCTGCTCATAGGATTCCATCAGCACGTCACGGATGGACACGAAACCGGCTCCCTTGATCCGCCGCTGGGAAATCTCCAGAATGCGTCGCTCCGCGTCGTTCAGGAGTTCCCCCAGCTCCTCCCCGCCCGCATAACCGCTGGCGGCGATCTGGGTGGCAGTGCGGATCAACCGGCGCAAGATCGCTTTTTCTTCCACGATTCGGGCATAGTAGTCCGCGTTGGCCGCCGTGGGGACCGCCGTGGACAGCTCGGTCAGGTATGACAATCCGCCCGTCTCTTCCAACCATTTGCGGTCCCTGAGTTCCGCGGTCAGGGTCACCAGGTCGACGGGTTCTCCCCGTTCCGCCAATTCCACCATCACCTGAAACAGTTTTTGGTGGGACTGCCGGTAAAAATCCTCCGGGCGAATCCGTTCCGTCACCTGATAAATGACGGAAGGCTCCAGGAAAATCGACCCCAACACCGCCTGCTCCGCTTCCAGGCTGTGCGGCGGCAGACGGTCGGCGAACAGCTCGCTCACGTTTCTCCCTCCCTTCTTCCGGAAAAAAAGCACCCCGGCGGACCGGGGTGATCACCGGTTGTTTCCCGATTCACTCTTCCACGACATGAACGGACAACGTGGCGGTCACTTCCGGATGAAGTTTCACCGGAACCTTGGTCACGCCCAGCGAGCGAATCGGCTCGCCGAGCTGGATTTTTTTCTTGTCCACGTCCAGGTTGTGCTGTTGCTTCAGCGCCTGGCTGATCTGTTTGGACGTGATCGAGCCGAAGACGCGTCCTCCTTCTCCGGCACGGGTGGTGAGACGAACGGTCAATTGGTTCAATTTCTCGCCGAGTTCTTTCGCCTTCTTCAACTCTTCTTCTTTTTTGCGCTCCTCACGCTGCTTCCGGTCCTTCAGCGCGTTCAGGTTGCCGTCCGTGGCGGGAATGGCCAGCTTTCTCGGAATCAGGAAATTGCGGGCATACCCCTCGGACACTTCCTTGACTTCCCCTTTTTTGCCCGTTCCTTTCACATCCGCCAGCAAGATCACTTTCATTTCTCCATCCCCCCGGATTCCAAATTCTCTTTGAGCACTTCCACCAGCCGGCTTTTGACATCCGCGGGTGACATCCCCTTGAACTGACAGGCCGCGTTGGTGAGGTGCCCTCCTCCTCCCAACTCTTCCATGATGAGCTGCACGTTCAACTCTCCCTGCGACCGGGCGCTGACGGCCACTTTTCCGTCATCCCGCAGGGCGATCACAAATGATGCGCGGATGCCCTGCATGTTCAGAAGCGTGTCGGCCGCCTGGGCGATGAGCAGTTGATCGTAGACTTCGTCGTCGCCGCCCGTGGCCACGGCGATGTCGCCGAACAGGATGTGGGTGTTTTTGATCAATTCGGCCCGTCTCACGTACTGGTCCAGATCCTCCTTGAGCAGGGACTGGACCATCATCAGGTCGGCCCCGTGCCGCCTCAGATAGGAAGCCGCCTCGAAGGTCCGGGATCCGGCCCGGAACGCGAAGTTCTTTGTATCGACGACAATGCCGGCCAAAAGCGCCGTCGCCTCCAGGGTATCCATCGACAATCGTTTCTCCTGGTATTGCAAAAGCTCGGTGACCAATTCGCTCGTCGAGGACGCATAAGGTTCCAAATAGACCAATACGGCATCTTTGACGAAATCTTCCCCCCGGCGGTGATGATCAATCACCACGATCCGACCGGCCTTCTCCAGAATGCGCGGGTCGATGGCCAAAGACGGTTTGTGCGTGTCCACCAACACCACCAGCGTCTCCGGATCATCCGCCCAAGCCAGTGCCTTGTCGGGCGCCACGAGGGCGTCCCCGAGGTATTCGTGCTGCCGGATGGCGGCCACCAGCCGTTCGATCGAGGGGTTTTCCTCATCCAGCACGATAAAGGCTTCGCAATCGTGAAGCCTGGCGAACTTGACCACACCGATCGCCGCCCCGAGCGCGTCCATGTCGGGCTGCGTGTGGCCCATCACCAGAACGCGGTTGCTGTCCCGGATCAGGTTGCTCATGGCGTGGGAAATCACGCGCGCCTTCACCCGTGTCCGTTTCTCCACCGCGTTGGTCTTTCCTCCGAAGAACACCAATTGTTCATCTTTCTGAACCGCCGCCTGATCCCCGCCGCGGGCCAGAGCCACATCCAGCGCCGCCTGGGCGTTTTGCGCCCGTTCCAACAGGGTGTTTCCCCAGCTGGAAGCGCCGATGCTGAGCGTGATGGGAATCTTGTTTTGCCGGGTGATCTCCCGCACCACATCCAGGATCTCGAATTTGGAACGGATCAGCTTTTCGAGGGATGCCTGGCGGGTCACAAAAAACATCTTGTCCGTGTCAATTCGTTTCAAGGTGATGTCATGCTCACGCGCCCATTTGGAAATGGCTCCGGTCACGTTGGACAGAAGCAGGGTGCTTTCCTGGTCGGACAACCCTTGCCCCGATTCATCGAAGTTGTCCAGATGAACGAATCCGAGAACGGTCCGTTCGTCCTCGATCTCTTGCCGCAGCTCCTCCACGCGCGTGATGTCACGAAAATAGAAGAGGCGTTCCTCCTCCTGACGAATCACCTGATAGATTCTCTCACCGATCTTCACCGTCCAGGGCCGGTCCGGATCATCGGGTTCCTTTTTCAACTCCGGAAAGACTTCCTCCAAAGGCATCCCGATCCATTTTCCGCGCCCGACCATTTCCTGGACATACGGATTGTGCCACTCGATGCGCCCGTCCCGGTCATGGAGCACGATTCCCACCGGAAGACGGTGCATGGCCGTTTGTCCGGCACTTTTCACCCGTTCCGAGAGCGTGGAGACATATTCGGTGAAATCTCTCCGAAAAGCCCGTTCCGCACGGTAAATCACACCGGCCAGAACCGTGAAAAACACCAGCCCCACGACTCCGTACTCCCAACGGTATGTGGACAAAAGGGCGATCAACACCAAGCTGAAACACATCGCAAAAATCATGTGATAGCCGTGCCAGCGCTGTATGACGAATTTCGGCATATCAATCCCCTCAAACTGGATGCTCGCGGTTCTGACCTGTCATGACCAAGCCATTACTCATTATTTTACCCCAGATCTTCCCGTGGGCAACTGCCCCCGGCTGCGCGCCTTTTTTCCGTCACGGACAAACCGGACGCAAACGGCGGAAGACAAAGAAAAAGGCGAAACCCCTTGGGAATCGCCCGCAAACGCGGAGTCATGTTCCCGGTCATCGCCCAAGCCTTCGTTTTCCCTTGTCATCTCCCCGGCGACCGTTGATGGGGAATTCCCGACCCGGCGAAGACGGCGTTGGCCGCCCGAATGTGCCGGCGCCAATCTCCCGCAGGGAGCAACCCCCCCGCGTTCGCGACGGTGTCAGATCCCGCCGGATTCCCCGCGGTTCACCGTTTGCTCACGTATTCATCCAGGGCGGACAAATCGCCATACCATTCTTCCAGTTGGTGACCGTTTTGCGCCAGGTCCCTCGCCTTGTGAACGACCGCCTGATCCAGTTCACGAAAGGAAAAGCCCATTCGCCGGGCCAAAACATAAATGGAAATCACCAGTCCGGAAAGACTGTCGATCATCGCGCTCTGGCTGGCGTGGTGGATTCCCTTGAACAAGCTGGCGACTTGGTCGAGGATCTCCGTTTTCAGCCAATCGACCACCTTGATGCTTTTGGCAAATTGGATTCCGCGTTCCGGCCGGCTCATTGGGTCCACTCCTTCTCCGTTCTTTCCACACATCCAATTCCTGGAGAGGATTCCACAATGAACCATTCTTTTCCTGCCTTCGGGAAAAAAAGAGCGGGGACGCTGATAGCAGAAAGGGATTTCAGGAGGGTTTCCGGAGTCGTCCGGTTCTCCCTGAAATCCCTTTTCGCTCTTTGACCGAAGGCGACCGTTCGGCCGGACCGGCGAACGATCCGGGTCAGGCGGCCGGGGCCATCAGTCGTTGGTGTACGGCAGGAGAGCCATTTGGCGGGCTCTCTTGATCGCACGGGTCAGCTGACGCTGATATTTGGAGCTGGTGCCGGTCACGCGGCGCGGCAGGATTTTTCCGCGCTCGCTGATGAACTTGCGCAGCAGATCCACATCTTTGTAGTCGATGTAGTCGATCTTGTTGACCGTGAAATAACACACCTTGCGGCGCTTGTTTCCGCGGCGACGAGCCATGGTTGCTGCCTCCTTCCGTCAAACGGGATGGGTTTCCGAAACTCAAAAAGGCAGATCGTCGTCAGAGATGTCAATGGGTTGTCCGTCATCGGCAAAGGGGTCATCCGCAGGTTTGCCACGGCCGTAAGAGCCGCCTCCGATCCCGGGAGCGCTCCCGCCTCCGAAGCCGGAAGCCATGGATTCGCTGCGGCTTTTCGGTTCGAGAAAGCGTACGTCATCGGCAACGACTTCCGTCGTGTACACGGTACGCCCTTCCTGGTTTTCGTACTTGCCCGTCCGGAGCCGTCCGTCCACACCGGCGAGCGAGCCCTTTTTGAGATAGGTGGCACATCGTTCCGCCAAAGCTCTCCAGGTGACGATGTTGATGAAATCAGCTTCCCGTTCTCCTTGCTGATTCACGAAATTGCGGTCCACCGCCAGGGTGAACCGGGCCACGGCCACTCCGCTCTGTGTGTACCGGAGCTCGGGATCGCGGGTAAGCCGGCCGACCAGGATGACCCGATTGATCATTCGATCCTCTCCCTTTTCCAGAGATCCAACCCACTGTCTATGCGCAATCGATCACTTTTCGTCGAGGTTGATGATCAGGTGGCGCATGATGTTGTCCGTGATGCGAACCAGGTGATCCAGTTCCTTCACCACGGTCGTCGGCGCCTTGAACTTGTACACCGTGTAGATGCCCTCACGGAATTTGTCGATTTCATAGGCGAAGCGACGCTTGCCCATGTCCTGCACGTCGGTGATTTCCCCACCGTTTGCCGCGATGGTGCTTTGCACTTTCTCACGGGCAGCCTTGAGGGTTTCCTCATCCACATCCGGACGCACGATGAACATCAGTTCGTAGTTGTGTACCATGATCCGTTACACCTCCTTCTGGACTAGCGGCCCTGCCCGTCAGGCAGAGCAAGGAGCCACTGTTGCATACGATATTGTATTTTAGCAAATTGCCCGGGAAGAATCAATGATTCCCGCAAATTCTCCGATCCAGGCTCACACGTTGAACCGGAAGGTCATGATGTCCCCGTCCTGCACCACATAATCCTTGCCTTCCAGACGCAGCAGCCCCTTTTCACGGGCGGCGGCCATGGACCCGCTGGCGACCAGGTCCTTGTACGAAACCACTTCGGCCCGGATGAATCCCCGCTCAAAGTCGCTGTGAATCACGCCGGCCGCCTGGGGAGCCTTGGTGCCTTCCCGGATCGTCCACGCCCTCACTTCCTTTTCCCCGGCGGTGAAATAAGTGATCAGGCCGAGAAGCCGGTATGCGGCGGAGATGAGCCGGTCAAGCCCGGATGTTTCCAGCCCGAGCTCCTCCAGAAATGCTTTGCGCTCCTCTTCGTCCAGCTCGGCGATTTCCGCTTCCACCTGGGCGCTGATCGGCACGACGGCGGCACCTTCCGATGCGGCGATGTCCAGGACCGTGCGGTAGTGCGGATTGGATTCGGGATCGGCGATGTCCGTCTCGCTCAGGTTCGCCGCGTAGAGCACGTTTTTCATGGTGAGCAGGTTGAGGCTGCGGATCACTTTTTTCTCTTCGGAATCCAGCCCGGCGGCACGGGCGGGTTTCCCTTCCGCGAGCAGCGGCTGCAGGCGGGACAGGATCTCGTACTCCTTGAGGGCCGCCTTGTCTCCGCTCTTCTTCTGACGGGCCAGGCGCTCCAAACGGCGTTCCACCGTCTCCAGATCGGCCAGCACCAATTCCAGATTGATCGTTTCGATGTCGGCCGCCGGATCCACTTTCCCGGCCACGTGCGTGATGTTTCCGTCTTCGAAGCAGCGCACCACGTGAATGATGGCGTTCACTTCCCGGATGTGGGACAGGAATTTGTTGCCCAGACCTTCTCCCCGGCTGGCCCCCTTGACCAGACCGGCAATGTCGACAAACCGGAACGAAGTGGGCACGACCCGCTGCGGTTTCACCAGTTCGCACAGCTTGTCCAGCCGTTCGTCCGGCACATCCACCACGCCCACGTTGGGCTCGATCGTGCAAAACGGATAGTTGGCCGATTCCGCCCCGGCCTTGGTGATGGCGTTGAACAGGGTGGATTTCCCCACATTGGGCAATCCGACGATTCCAGTAGCGAGTGCCATGACAACTTTCCTCCATTTTATTGTATAAATGCTTGTTTCAGAAGTTATATAAACACAGGCTGATATGAATGAAAAAGATGCTCAATCGCATAGCAAACCGCCCACACGTCCTCATGTCCCGGCAGCCCGGGACGTCGCCCCCCGTCGTCCCAAAACGAAAGCGCCGCGAAGTCCGGCTTCGGAGGTGTCTTGTCCGTCGTCCACTTCGCCCGTTCCCGTCCGATGCCCGTTCACCGCTTGCCGGAAAAGCATCCGTCCGCTTCCGGGCATATCCGGAACATCGGTGCCTGTCGTCTTCCGCACGTGCTCCCCGGTTCACCGGAAATCCGGCCACGGCTTTGAAGGGTTTCCGCCTCACGCGGCGGGGCCCGGAGAAAGACGCGGCGGCGTCAACGGGCGGTTCATCCCCCGACGGACGGACGGCAGGCGAACATGAAACCGGACCGTCCGCCCGCTCCGTTCCAATCCGGGAGCCGGGAAGACGGTCCGTTCCGCCGAACGGATGATCCCTTCCGCACACGGATCCCGTCCAGCCGGATCATGCCTCTGTTTCTTCCTGTCCGGCGGGGATCAGCACTTTTTTCATCCGGCTTTCAAACCGGCTTCGGGGGAGCAACACACTGTGGTCACACCCCATGCATTTGATGCGGATGTCCGCCCCCATGCGGATCACTTTCCACCGGTTGGTTCCGCACGGGTGGGGCTTTTTCATTTCAACGATGTCACCGAGACCGAACTCTTTCCTTTGCAATCGTCGATCACTCTCTCACGGAAATTTGCATCGGGCGACACACTCTTCGACTTTTTCGGTTCCAACCGGATCCTGAAGAACGAACGACCCAAACCGTGCAAGCGGCTTCGACGGAACCGGGCGAAACCGGATTCATTCGGGCTGCCTCAAAGAGGTCGTCCTCCGGTGCAGGTCCCCCGTCCGGGAACGGCCGGGTTCTCCTCTTTCCGGCAAAGCCTTCGCCATGTGGGTTGCCGGTTTCGATCCATCTTCACCATACCTCGTATTTTAAATGTTCGCCGGTCGACTTACAACGCCCGGAGCGCAGCTTTTCCAAGGGAAGCGTCTTCCCTCTCCGGTTCCGTCACGCATGACGGGCAAGGTCCGAAACGACGGGGCCGGGGAACATTCGCCGAGGGTCTGAAACTCATGCCGCGAGACGGCCACGGATGCCTCCGACACCATGAGCGGACAAAGTTCAAGCGGGTGATGCGTCGATGATTCGCTTCGGAGCGCTGTACCGCATCGCTTCCGTCAGGGGCGCTTCCCGGTCCGTTCCACCGACTTCCAACCGACTTGGGCAGCCCTCCATGCCTTCACCCGGTGAGAACTTCATTGCCGGCACTCTTCAGCGTGATCAATGAATGCCGGATGGCTTGGGTCATCTGTTCTTGCCGTTCCTTGACGTTTCCCGATTTGGGCGGGTGGATCGGCGTTCCGAAGCGGATCGTCACCTTTGCGGGGCGAATCCACCACTTTCCGGGCGGCAGCGCACGCTCCGTTCCATCGATGAACACGGGGATCACCGGACATTGCGCCCGCACGGCGAGAAACGCCGCTCCCTGCTTCAACTCCTCAAACGTGTTGTCCCCCCGGATTCCGCCTTCGGGAAAAATGCCCACCACTTTTCCTTCGGAAAGCAGCCTCAGCGCCGTTCGCATCGTGTGGATCTCCGGTTTGGCCCGATTGACCGGGAACGCGCCCGCCATCCGCAAAAACCGTCGACTCAACGGATTGACGAACGACTCGGCCCGTGCCATGAAATGGATGTCTCTGGGGCAGAGCGCTCCCAAATAAAACGAATCGAGATAGCTGACATGATTGCCGACGATGATCAGGGAACCGTCCGGCATCCGGTCCAGTCCCTCCATCCGGCTCCGATGGTACAGACGCACAAATCCCCGAAGCAGCTGTTTCAACACCCGTTTGATCACAGGAGGCCCTCCAGTCTCCGGTTTTTGGGTGAACAAATCGTCCAGCTCCCATCAACGTTTCCCATTTCATTATATTTCGAAACTGACGGACAAAACAGACATTCTTTGCCATTCCCCCGCCCGTTTCAACGGGAAAAGGGCGAATTGGGAGAACTGCCTGAAAGCGGAGCGTATAAACGGGGCGAAACAGCCGTATACTGGTAAGGAACTTTTTTCCGGAGGGACGAGCCATGAGAGATGTTCAACAGGCTGCAGAGAGCTCTTTCGAGTTCCCGTACCGTGTTCAGCATTCCTGGCCGGATGCCGACCTTCACTTTTCCGAACAACTTGCTTCCTTGCTGGAAAGGCACGGCCCTTGCGCCGAATTGATCTGTGTTTGCATCGGCACGGACCGGTCGACCGGCGATTCCCTCGGTCCGCTCGTCGGCAGTTTTTTGTCCCGTCATCCCCGCCCCCGATTCCGCGTGTACGGGACATTGGATGAACCCGTGCATGCGCTCAACCTGTCATCGACCCTGGAAACCATCCGGGAACGCCATCCCGATGCCTTGGTGATCGCCGTGGACGCATGCCTCGGACAATCGCGCAGTGTCGGCTGGATCCAGGTCGGTCCGGGACCGGTCAAACCCGGCGCAGGCGTCAACAAACAGCTGCCTGAAGTGGGCGATATCCATATCACGGGAATCGTGAACGTCTCCGGGTTCATGGAGTACTTCGTGTTGCAGAACACCCGGCTCAGCCTGGTGATGAACATGGCGGAAGTGATCGCTTCCGCCATCATCAAGGCCGTGGATCGAACCCGGATTCCCCTGCACTGACCAAACCGCCGAAAATCTCCCGTTCCGTCCCGAAAACAGCCGGCCGTTCCCGGCATAAAGACAACCCCCTGCGGTCCGATGAACGGTTCGCCAGGGGGCTTGTCACGCTTCAGAAAGAAACCCAGGGAGCGGCGATGGCCGTCAATACGAGAGCAGGCAGGAAATCGGCCACGCGGATCCGGGTGATCCCCAGCAAATTGGTGCCGATCGCCATGATCAACAGTCCACCGGTGGACGTCACCTGCTGAATGATCATCTCCAGCACATCCCCCGGAATCCAGGCGGTGATCCAGGAAGCCCCCACGGTCATCAGTCCTTGGTAGAGAAACACCGGCACCGCGGAAAACAGAACCCCCCACCCCATCGTCGATGCGAAAACGATCGAGGCAAATCCGTCCAGCAGGGATTTGGTCAACAAAATCGAATGATCATTCCGCAAACCGCTGTCCAAGCTGCCCAAGATGGCCATGGGTCCCACGCAAAAGACGAGAGTCCCTGCCACAAATCCGGTGGACAGTCCGCCGCTGCCTCCCCAGCGTTTCTCCATGTTTTCACTGAAACGGTTCAAACGGTCTTCCAACGCGAGCGCGCTTCCCAATGCTCCTCCCACCGCCATGCTGATCAGCACGGACAACATTTTTTCCGTTTTGAGCGCCATGGACAAGCCAATCAGCACCACCACCAGCCCGATGCCGTGCATGATGGTGCGGTGAACGTGTTCCGGCAAATTCCGGAACATCCGGCCGATCATCGTTCCGGCCAAGATCAACAGCGCATTGACAACCGTTCCGAGCAGCAACCTGCTTTCCCTCCATTTCCGCCGTCATCCTTTCATCCCGGTCAAGGACAAAAGAAAGAGAGGAGCCGGACTCCTCCCGTAAGCAGTTGACACGTTTCCGTTGACAAGTTTCCCCGGAGACCGCTCCCTGCTCCGCCACAGAAGACCTGCACAGGCGCTCGCAAGAAGCCGCCCGTCCGCGATGAATGGTCGGCATCTTTCCCGGGAGCACGTCCCCTCCCTGAACATGAATTCGAACCGGACCGCCGAACCTGCGGCCGCGGCGATTTCCGCCTGGTCAGAGGGAATGTCCGTATTTTCCGATCACTGGAACCAGTGCTCCTGCTGCAACAGTTCCACGAGACGCTCCAGTTCTTTTTCCGAATAATACTCAATCTCGATGCGTCCTTTTTTCCGTCCGTGCTTGATGCGCACGGGCGTGCTGAACGCTTCCTGCAACATCTCTTCATACCGTTTGATTTTGGGAGAGGATTCGGCCGGACGGGCCGGTTTCTCCTTTTTGGGAGCCGTTTGGTTGAGTTGTTGCACCCACTCCTCCAGCTGCCGGACACTGGCTTGCTCCTTGATCACTTTTTCCGCCAGCTTCTTCATCAGGTCCGGATCTTTCAATCCCAACAGAGCCCGGGCATGCCCCATGGACAATGTTCCACGTGAAACATCATCCTGAATGTCCGGAGGCAATTGCAGAAGACGAAGGAAATTGGCCACATGCGGGCGGCTTTTGCCGACCCGTTCCGCCAATTCTTCCTGAGTGATGGACAAATGTTTCATCAGTTTTTGGTACGCATGAGCCACTTCCATCGGGTTCAGATCTTCCCGCTGCAGGTTCTCCACCAGAGCGATTTCCATCATCTGTTCATCGGTGAATTCCTTGACGACGATGGGCACACGCTCCAGACCGGCCAACTTGGCGGCGCGGAACCGTCGTTCACCGGCCACGATTTCGTATCCGCGGATGCTTTTCCGAACCACCAACGGTTGCACGACTCCATGTTGCCGGATCGATTCACTCAGCTCCCGAAGCGACTCATCGTCAAAGTTTTTCCGCGGTTGATACGGATTGGGTCGAAGTTCGGACAGCTCGGCTTCGCTGACGGGATCCCGCTCATCCACATCCACTTGGGTGAAAAGGGCATTCAATCCCCGGCCCAGTCCTTTACCGCTCATTCATCATCACCACTTCCTTCGCCAATTCCATGTAACACTCCGCTCCCCGCGAGCGACCGTCGTACGTCATGATCGGCTGGCCGTGACTGGGAGCTTCGCTCAGACGAACATTGCGGGGAATCACGGTCTCGTACACTTTCTTCTGGAAGTATTTCTTCACTTCATCCATCACCTGAACCGACAAGTTGGTTCGTGCGTCAAACATGGTCAACAGCACCCCTTCAATCTCCAGGTGCTTGTTCAAGTGTTTTTGTACGAGCCGGATGGTGTTCAACAGTTGCCCCAGCCCTTCCAAAGCATAAAACTCCGCCTGGATGGGGATCAACACCGAATCGGCCGCCGTCAGGGCATTCAAGGTGATGATGCCCAAAGAAGGTGGACAATCCACAAAAATGTAATCGTACACCTCTCTCATCGGTTGCAAAGCCCACTTGAGACGCAACTCGCGAGAGATGGCTTGTGACAATTCGATTTCCACACCGGCCAGCTGGATGGTCGCCGGGATGATGTGCAAGCCGGGAGTATCGGTCTCCAATATCACTTGGGAGGCCGGCACCTCATCCAACAGCACGTTGTAGACGCACTGTTTGACATCCGCCTTGTTGATGCCCAATCCACTGGTGGTGTTCCCTTGCGGGTCGATGTCCACGATCAGTACTTTTCGGCCCAAACGGGCAATCCCTGCCGCCAGATTGATCGATGTGGTGGTTTTGCCCACACCGCCTTTCTGATTGGCCACCGCAATCACTTTCCCCATGCTCCCACCTCATTTCCCCAACATTCACACAACCGGAAGCGGAGGACCGTGCCGACACGGAAGGTCCGTCCGGAGCCGGCAAAATAAACAAAACGAGGCTTCCTGCAGCCTCTTCCGATTCGGCCGGTTGCCGACCTGCCCCGTCGCCGGATGAATCACTTGCCGGCCGGGATTTTTGCCAACTCTTTGAGGCCTTGCCGTGCCCCCAAGCGTCCGACAGATCCACCGGACACGTCACGACTTCTCCGCAAGCATCCTTCCGGAATCTTCAGATTCCGCTCACGCAACAGATTCCTTCAGTCCGATCCCCTGGTCAAGCAGAGCTTTTCCCGAAGTTTCCCCTTCTTATTGTAAACCCTCAAAAAAGAGAACAAAAGAGAGAATTCACCAAAATCAAAGTGTCATGTAATGAATCAATCCCCTGCAAGACGGACATGAACCGTGATGAGCGGCGGACTCATGCCACCCGTCTGCAATCTCCGCGGAGAACATGTTCCGATCGAAGCGGATCCGGTTCCCCTCGGCAGGATGGAAATGAGACGTTCCGATGGGCGGCGGAAGCGCCGTACATGCGCATGCACCATCTCCTCCCGGCACTTCCGATTCCGGACCGCCCGACCGGTATTCTTTCCGATGCTCCATGCATGAATGAAGGTCATCCATGCTGTTTGGGAATACGGATGACCAGTTCATAGTGAGTCTCGGTTTCCCGTTCATCCGTCTCCACATTCATGCCCGTCTGTTTCACCATCACGACCGACTGGCGAATGGTGTTGACGGCGATGCGCACATCCCGGGAGAACGCTTTCCTTTTCGGTTTGGCGGACGTTTCTTTGGGCTCAAGCCATCGCCGGACCCGTTCTTCCGTTTGCTTGACGTTGAGATCTTTTTCGAGGATCTCCCGCAGCACCGACAGCTGGGTATCTTCATCCTTCAGCGACAACAGGGCGCGGGCATGACGCTCGGTGATGGTGCGTTTCAACAATTCGTCCTGCACCGCTTTGGGAAGTTGAAGCAATCTCAACTTGTTGGCAATGGTGGATTGCCCTTTCCCCAAGCGCTGGGCCAGACTTTCTTGGGTCAATTGATGAAGCTCAATCAATTTTTGATAGGCATGTGCTTCTTCAATCGCCGTCAAGCCTTCGCGCTGCAGATTTTCGATCAGGGCGGCGGAAGCGGCCTGGCTGTCGCTCATCTCCCGCACCACGGCCGGAATGGTCTTCCAGTTCAAGCGCTTGACCGCTCTCCAACGCCGTTCGCCTGCGACCAATTCAAATTTCCGGTCCCGTTTTCGCACGACAATCGGCTGAATCACACCGTGAAGCTGAATGGTCTGACACAATTCTTCGATTCGATCATCATCGAACACACTCCGGGGTTGATAAGGGCTCGGTGTGATTTGATCAACGGGGATTTGCTTGACCTGCTCTTGTTCCGGCTCTTTTTCCATCAGGCCAAACCAGCGGCTGAAGGGTTCTTTCATGGTTGAAGACACCACCTTCATACATTTCCAAACCGCTTGTCATCCTCTATTGATTTCGCTGCCGGTCGCGTTCTCCCTTCCCTTCCGCCGGCCTGTCCGATATGAAAAACGGGGAATGTTTCACGTGGAACATTGTCATAAAGAACGTTTATCAACAAGAAAACAAATTATATATGAAGGATGTATAAAAGAATTTGGGTTGTTTTCTTTCTCTTGTTGACCCTTTCCCTTAGCAATTGATAGAATCGTGAAAAGAGAGGGACTTCAACGGTTGAGGGAGGCAATCCACTCATGAGCAATCAGGTATACATAGGGAACGACCAAGGGTACTACGGCACCAAGGTCGTTGCCCGGGCGAACGGAAAATTTTACAAAATGTTCATCCGCAACATGGTGGTTCCCAACCGGGTGGGTGAAATCACCTACAACAATGACCCGCACAACATCATGTACCGGGAACGCGAAGGGGACCGTGAATGGTTCTGCGGAAAACTGGCGATTGAGCAAGCCGGCGACGATGAACTGTTCGATTCGCACAAGCGCCGGCTGTTCAGCCCGACCTGGTTCCGTGAAGAAGAATACCTGATCATGTTCCGGGTCAGCACCGGTCTGATGCTTCAGGGGAACTCGGAACCGGTGGTGTCCGTCGCCCTTCCGACCGACAGCTATATCGACTACAAGGACGAACTGAAGCGCAGGCTGGTCGGAAAACACAGCTTCGAGGTGAAACAGGGCAACCTTCCCTGGCGCAAAATCGAATTTGAAATCAAAATGGAGAACCTGTATGTGATCAGCCAGCCGATGGCCACCCTGTTCCACATTGCGCTCGACCGGGACGGCAAACTGCTGAACGAGGATCTGTTCATCCAAAAAGTGAGCATTCACGACCTCGGCTTCGGAACGTCCGACATCGAAACCCTGCACGGCGAAACCATCATCAAACGGCAAAGCTTCACGTCCCGTTTCGCCATGCTGTCCGTTTACGAACTGCTGGCGAAACGCCTGCTTGAATTTACCCGTCAAGTGGATCCGGACGGACTCGGAAAAGAGTATCCGATCTGGGGATTGCCGCGCATCGTCCGCTCCGGCGAGATCAGCTTCAAAGGAAAGGTTCATGATGTCAGCACGATTGTGGCCGAATGCGTGAAAGAGATCGGACAGGCTTTGGTGGAAGAGGTATGGACCCGTCTCGACTATGCGGATGACATCACATACATCATCCTGACCGGCGGCGCCTCGATCCCGTTCAAACCCTTCTATCGGGAACGCTTCGGAGACAAACTCATTTTCGCTGAAGACTACGGCATCGAAGCCCAGTTCGCCAACGGTTTCGGACTGTGCAAATTCGCCCAGTCCAAGGCCCGGTCGGTAAGCAGCCGCGACTTGCTGGAAGCGGCCGCCGCCATCCATCAGGAATTCTCCGTTCCCGAATCGTCGGTGGACGCCTCGAAAAAGCAAGCCGGGAAAATCAAAAAGTAACCCGCATCGAAATGTCCGCCGGGGCATGTTCCTCCGATGTCTTCTCGAAAGCCGTCGACAATCGGAACCGCTCCCCGGTGAACCATACGGATCCACAGGCCCCCAAGGATTCCTTGGGGGCATCGTTCTTCAACACCGGCCAAAGGCTCCCGCATCCTCCAAAAAATGCGGTGGCACGCCGGCTTCAAAAAAGGGATAATAGGAAGGAAAGACTTGTCCATGCACGGGTTCCCAGCAACCAGGAGGATCAGGGGGGAGAACCATGACACACTTCGAACCCGGCTATGACGTGATTCTCATCGGAGCGGGAGAATCCGGGCGGGAAACGCTGAACGTTCTGGAAAACCAGGGCAAACGGGCGTTTTACATCGAACTGGCACCGGAAACCGTGGCGACGTTGATCAGCCAAAACCCGCCCGCTTCCGAGGAAGAATCCCCCTCCCGGCCGCTTTCGGTTCAAATCGGAGACCGGGAAATGCCCATCCGTCTGTACGGCCGGCGCTTCCGGACCGCTGCCGGAGAAACGGTCACCTACACCTTGCAGATCACGGCCGAAGAATCCCCGGAAAACAGACCGGTAAACACGGAAGTGCACATGGAAGAGGACGTCCGGGAAGCGGAACCGGACGGTTGGAACGTGTCTGAAGAACCGGAAGTGCTGGAAGCGGAACAAGTGGAATACGCCTCGCCCTATACGTTCGTGAGCGAACGGGAGGCGCCTTTCAGGGAAAAATTGTCCAAGCGGCGCAAGATCTCGTTCCAGGACGCCGCTCCGGAACAGGAGACCGACATGCCGGTCTACACGCTCGAACGGCTGACCCTCAGCGATGATGAGGAAGATGATGAATGGACCCGCACCGATTCATACGCTCCGGAGCAGGAAGCGGATGCGGCACGGGATGACCATCCTCTGTGGCAGGCCTCGCGACCGCCGGTCTATCGCGAGCGGGAACTCAAATTGCGCAAGCGGTTGTTCGCCTCAAACCGTTTGAGCCAGACCGGTCCCGCCGAAATGCCGCCGGAATCGTCGCATCAGCCGATTGCGGATTTTGCGGAACCGCAACCGTACGTGAAAGAGTCCGTGAAGGAATCGGCCCATGAACCCGCCGCTTCCCCGGCCGAACCGGAACTGTTCCAATTGGAACCGATTTCACGCAAACGCGCCCGCTCCCAAAAGAAAGTCCGAATCCAGAAAAAACTCGACGAAATCCAGGCGGAAGCCCGCCCCGCGGCTCCCCCGGCACCCCAACCGGCGGAGGAACCCGATCCGTCGTTCTTTTCCCCCTACCCCGGGGGATTGTTCGGAGGAGGACAACCGTCCATCCAGCCATTCAGCCGTCCAACCTCCGAAAAGGAACCGGAATCCTCCGATTCGCACGAGGCACTCAAAAAAGATGACATCGAGCTGGAAGATGCCTTTGGGGGGTACAATTCGTGGGAAGAATTCATGACCCCGTTTTCGGAGGGCAGTCGCAAACGGCAAGAGATCGACAAGGTGGAGAAACGGAAAATCGCCCTTCGCGGTCTGCACAATCTCATCAACAACCTCGGTTGACAAAAGGCCGAAAGTCTCCCGTGAATCCGGCGGGAACTTTCGGCCTTTTGTGTTCAAACCAACGGTTGGCGGGACGGAGTGCCGGCTTTTCGCGGATATGCTTTGGGGGTGGGAGCATTCTTGCGGACCACCACCAGATGACGGGTCCCCATGGACAGGGGAAGCTCCAATCGCTCCACGCGGACCGTCGCCTTGCCCAACAGCGAAAACGCCCGTTTCGCTTCCCGGACCTCCTCCTGCACTTCCGCCCCTTTCATCGCGCAGAAGGTTCCGTTCACCCGGACGAACGGCAACACGTACTCCGTCAGGACGTTCATGCGGGCCACCGCACGGGCCGTCGCCACATCGAACCGCTCCCTGAACGCGGGATTCCTGGCGGCTTCCTCCGCCCGGCCGTGTACGCACTCCACGCCTTCCAGTCCGAGCTTTTCCGTCACTTCCCTGAGAAAGCCGACCCGCTTGTTCAGGGAATCGAGGAGAACCACTTTCAGGGACGGGAAGGCAATTTTCAGCGGAATTCCCGGAAATCCGGCCCCCGTTCCCACATCGATCAGCGAACCGACTTCCCCGAAGTTCACCGCCTTGGCGGGCGACAGGGAGTCCAAAAAGTGTTTCACGTACACTTCCCGAGGCTCAGTGATGGCCGTCAGGTTCATCACCTTGTTGGTCTCCGTGAGCATGTCCAGGTACATGCTGAACTGCCCGAGTTGCCGGTCATCCAGTTCCACCCCGTACGCCCGCGCTTCCTCTCTCAGCCATTCGTTCAGATTCACCGTCCGACCTCCTCAAAAAAAGGACGGGCCGCCCCGGACCGCACGGATTCCGTCCGGCCCGGCGCCACCCGGGGCCCTTCACCCTCACGTATTCTTCACGTACGCTTTGCCGCCCTGTTCGATGTGCACCATCAGAATGGAAATGTCCGACGGATTCACGCCGGAAATCCTCGATGCCTGTCCCAGGGAGAGCGGGCGGATCTTTTTCAGTTTTTCCCGGGCTTCGGTGGAGATGCCCATGATTTTGTCGTAATCCACCCAATCGGGAATCCGCTTTTCTTCCATGCGGCGCATTTTCTCCACCTGCTCCAGGGCTTTTTTGATGTACCCTTCGTACTTGAGCTGGATTTCCACTTGTTCGGCCACTTCCGCCGGAACGGGCTCGGGGGCGGGGGACATGTTCGCGATTTCCCGGTATCCCAGTTCCGGACGTTTGATCAGGGTGGCCAACTCGACGGCGTTGTTGATTTCGGAGCTGCCCGCTTCCCGCAGAACGGCTTGCACTTCCGGCACGGGTTTCACCTTGGTTGCGCGCAGTCTGGCGATTTCCCGTTCGACGGCTTCTTTTTTCTCCAGGAAGCGTCTGTAACGTTCTTCGGAAATCAGGCCGATCCGGTAGCCGATCTCCGTGAGCCGCATGTCCGCATTGTCGTGCCTGAGGAGCAGCCGGTACTCCGCCCTGGAAGTGAGCAAGCGGTACGGTTCGTTGGTTCCCTTGGTGACCAGATCGTCGATCAACACGCCGATGTATGCCTGCGAACGATCGAGGACGAGGGGTTCTTTCCCCTTGACCTTGAGCGCGGCATTGATGCCGGCCATGATGCCCTGGCCGGCCGCTTCCTCGTATCCGGACGTCCCGTTGAGCTGTCCGGCGGTAAACAGGTTTTCCACCTTCTTCGTCTCCAGGGTCGGCCACAACTGTGTCGGCACGATGGCATCATACTCGATCGCATACCCGGTCCGCATCATTTCCGCGTTTTCCATGCCTCGGATGGTGCGCAGAATCTTGAGCTGAACATCCTCCGGCAAACTGGTGGACAGGCCTTGCACGTACATCTCCGCCGTATCCCGGCCTTCCGGTTCGATGAAGATCTGGTGCCGTCCCTTGTCGGCGAACCGGACGATCTTGTCCTCGATGGACGGGCAATAGCGGGGACCCGTTCCTTCGATGATGCCCGAGTACATCGGGGCCCGGTGCAGGTTTTGCCGGATGATCTCGTGCGTCCGTTCGTTGGTGTAGGTGAGCCAACAGGGAAGCTGGTCCATGATGAATTCGGTCGTTTCGTAGGAAAACGCTCTCGGAACGTCATCGCCCGGCTGGGGCTCCATCACGTCGGTATCGAGGGTGTTCCGGTTGACGCGGGGAGGCGTTCCCGTTTTGAAGCGCACCATCTGAAAACCCAATTCCTGCAGATGAAGGGACAGGTTGACCGACGGCTGCTGGTTGTTGGGACCGCTCTCATAGGACAGGTCGCCGATGATGATGCGCCCGCGCAAATAGGTCCCGGTGGTGAGCACGACGGCTTTGGACCGGTATTCCGCCCCCGTCCGGGTGATCACTCCGTGACACACCCCGCTTTCGACGATCAAGCGTTCCACCATGTCCTGGCGAACCGTCAGCCCGGGCGTGTGTTCCAACGTCTTTTTCATCTCTTTCTGGTACAGGACTTTGTCCGCTTGGGCGCGCAAGGCATAAACGGCCGGTCCCTTTCCGGTGTTCAGCATGCGCATCTGGATGTGCGTTTTGTCGATGTTGCGCGCCATCTCTCCGCCGAGGGCGTCGATTTCGCGGACGACATGCCCTTTCGCCGGTCCCCCGATGGACGGATTGCACGGCATGTAGGCGATGGTGTCCAGGCTGAGCGTGAGCAGCAACGTGGAACAACCCATGCGGGCGGAGGCCAGGGCCGCTTCGCAGCCGGCATGTCCCGCCCCCACGACGATGACGTCATAACGGCCGGCGTCATATCCCATTTCTTTTCACCTCTTCATTTGCCGAGACAGAATTGGGAGAAGATCTGGTCGATCAGGTCTTCGGCCACCGCATCTCCGATGATTTCCCCCAGGGTCTGCCACGCGTTTTTCAGATCGATCTCCACCATGTCCAGCGGAACCCCGGCATCAATCCCCGAAATGCAATCCCGCACGCTTTGCAATGCTTTTTTCAACAGGTGAACATGGCGGGCATTGGTGACGTAGGTCCCGTCCGCCGCTTCCACCTGCCCCGTCCGAAACAATCGTTCGATGGCCGCCTCCAGATCGCCGATTCCCCGCTCCTCCTTGATCGAAGCGGTGATGAGCGGCTTGTCGCCGATCAGGTTCCGCACCTCGTCAAGGTCGATGTGCTGCGGCAGGTCCGTCTTGTTGACAATCACCACGGCCGTCCGTTCCCGGATCAAACCGATCAATCTCCGATCCTCTTCACTCAGGGGTTCCGTCCCGTTGAGCACGAGAAGAACGAGATCGGCCTGTTCCATGGCCTGTTTCGATCGCTCCACTCCGATCCGTTCGACGACGTCCTCCGTCTCCCGGATGCCCGCCGTATCCAGCAAACGCAGCGGAATCCCCCGGACATTCACATATTCCTCGATCACGTCCCGGGTGGTGCCGGGAATGTCGGTGACGATGGCTTTGTTCTCCTGGGTGAGCGTGTTCATCAGCGAGGATTTTCCGACGTTGGGCCGTCCGATGATCACGGTGGAAATGCCTTCGCGGAAAATTTTGCCCTGGCGGGCGGTGGCGAGGATGCGTTCGATGTCCGCACCGATCGATCGGCAGCGGTCCCGCAGATAGCGTGCGGTCATTTCTTCCGCATCGTATTCGGGATAATCCACGTTGACGGCCAAGTGCGCCAACGTTTCCAGGATCTCGTGCCGAAGCTTTTGAATCAGGCGGGAGAGCCTTCCTTCCTGTTGTCCCAGGGCGATTTTGGCCGCCCGGTCCGTTTTGGCCCGGATGAGATCGATCACCGCCTCCGCCTGGGACAGATCGATCCGCCCGTTCAAAAACGCCCGCTTGGTGAATTCCCCGGGCTCCGCCAGGCGTGCTCCCGCATCGAGCACGGCCTCAAGCACGTTGCGGACGGAAATCATGCCGCCATGGCAACTGATTTCCACCACGTCTTCCCGGGTGAACGTCCGGGGCGCTCTCATGACGGTCACCAGCACTTCATCCAATTTCTCTTCCGTGTCCATTCTCACGATGAACCCGTAATGAACGGTATGGGAGGGAACTTCCTTGAGCTTCGCTTTTCCCCGATATATCCGATCCGCAATGTCCGTCGCCTCCGGACCGCTGATGCGGATCACGGCGATTCCCCCTTCTCCGACGGGGGTGGACACCGCGGCGATCGTATCGTGTTCCATGGTGTCACCTCTGGGTTTTGCCTGTATTGTCATCTTAGCATAACCGCCTGAGGGCGGCAAAAACAGGAGAATAAGAAAAAACTCCCCCGTCGGGGAGCACGATGGACCGCAAAGAATTCTCCAAGCGTCAGGTCGTCGGCAGAATCACCACGCGGCGATTCGGCTCCTCGCCCACGCTGCGCGTCTTCAGCCGATGGGTTTTCTTCACCCGCTGGTGGATCAGTTTCCGTTCATGCCTGGGCATCGGATCCAACTCAACCTCTTGCCCCGTCCGAAGAACGAGACTCGCCATCCTGTCCGCCAACAGCAGCAGGGATTCCTCCCGCCGCTTCCGGTACTCGGCCACGTCCAGCCGAAACCGGACGCGCTTGTCGGCATCGCGGTTGGCGGTCGCGTTGACCAGCAACTCCAGGCTTTCCAGCACCAGACCGCGCTTGCCGATGAGCAGCCCCGCATCGCCGGAGAGGACCTTCACCTCAAGGTCGGCCCGGGAAGATCCGCAAGCCGTGATCTCCGTTTCCACCCGAAGCCCCAGCCGTTCGGCCACGCCGCGGATGAACCGGACCGCCTCTTCCCGGGGATCGGTCACCACTTTCTCCGCTTCGATGATCGCGGGTCTGGAAAACAGGCCGAAGAAGCCTTTTTTCGCTTCGCGGACCACTTCGATCCGGAGCCGGGAGCGGGGCGCCTTGAGCCGGCGGCAAGCTTCTTTCACCGCTTCTTCCACGCTCGCGGCCCGGATGACCAGCCTGTTCAACGCGCGGCCCCTTCCGCCAGTTTGTCTTTCTTCTTGCGGAAGAAAATCAGGTACTGCAGGATGGTGAAGATGTTCGAGTACACCCAGTACAGGGAAAGCGCCGCCGGGAACTGATAGGCCAGCACGAAAATCATGACCGGCATCACCCACAGCATCACTTTCATCTGCGGGTTGTCGGCGGAACCGGTGGCGATCAGCTGAATGTAAGTGGTGACGGCCGCCAGGATCGGCAGGATGAAGTACGGATCCGCCTTGCCGAGTTCAAGCCACAGAAATTCGGACGTCCGGATGTGCGGATTGTACATGATCGCCTGATAAAACGCGAACAGAATCGGAAGCTGCACCAGCATCGGCAAGCAACCCGCCATCGGATTGACGCCTTCCTTCTGGAACAGTTTCATCGTCTCTTCCTGCATTTTTTGCGGGTTGTTCTTGTACTTCTCGCGGATCTTCACCATCTGGGGCTGGATCTGTTTCATCGCTTCCGCGCTCTTTTGCTGTTTCCAGGTGAGCGGGAAGACCGCCAGGCGGACCAGGAAGGTCACCACCAGGATCGACAACCCGAAATTTCCGAGGATGTTTTTGAATCCGTCCAACAGTCCGGACAGCGGAAGCACCAGCAGTTTGTCCCACCAGCCGGCGTTTTCGGGATCTATCTCGTACTTGACATCAGTGGGCGCGCAACCTGAGAGCAGGACAACGGCCATGACCAAAAGCAGAATGATTGCAGCGGAGCGTTGCCGTTTCAACGAAAACTCCTCCTTGTATTTCAAGCGGTTTCCCGCAATCTGTCAGCGGGATTTGCGCCAAAATTCCACCTTTTCGGGAACCTCGTCAAATCCGCCGGGATGAAACGGATGACATTTGACCAACCTCCGGACGAGCAGCCACAAGCCGATCAGAACGCCGTGACGCTCGATGGCGATCAATCCGTATTCCGAGCAAGTCGGAACAAACCGGCAGACCGGGGGTTTGAGTGGTGAAAGAAAGCGCCGGTACACACGAATGAGAAAGAGCAGCACTTGTTTCAACGCCATCTCCCCCTTCGTTTCCGGATTCAGGACGGAGGAGCGGCACGGAAAATGCCGGCCCGGCGATAGACATGCCGCAGGCTGGATTTCACCTGCTGATAATCCATGGAAGCCGCGCCGGTCCGGGCGATCACCACGAAATCGATCCCCGGTTTCAGTTCGGGAATCCAGTGACGCGTCACTTCCTTGACCAGACGCCGGATCCGGTTGCGAACCACCGCCTTCCCCACCTTTCGGCTCACCGAAACGCCGATCCGCGGGGGACCGTCCCCTTTCCTGGAGAGGACCACCACCACAAACTGACGGTTGGCGGAGGACTCGCCGGATTGGAACACCCTGCGAAAGTCGTTTCGCCTCTTCAGACGGTATTCTTTCTGCACAGGTCTTTTCCTCCCGTCTTCATCCGGTCCAATTCCATTATAGAGCAAAACGGACGGGATTAAACCACACAATTTGACCGCGCCTCACAGGGGGCATTCCCGGGAATCGCACGGCGGACAGGAAAAAAGGCCACATCAAACGAGTGGCCTCTCAAGCGGACAGAACTTTTCTGCCTTTTCTTCTGCGTCTGGCAAGAACCTTCCGTCCGTTTTTGGTGCTCATGCGGGCACGGAACCCGTGAACGTTCTTGCGTTTGCGGTTGCTCGGCTGAAACGTGCGTTTCATGTTCAAGCCTGGCCGGACCCAGCCCCTTTCGGTTCTCCGGCACGTCCGCATGGACGGTGCGGGAGGGGCTGCCGCTCCAGGAAACCTCCCTTCACGTCAAAATATTCCCGACGGACAATCTCCATCATTATATCGACTTTCAGCCAGACCTGTCAAGAAATCCGGGCCTTCCCGCCTTGTCGGCGTTGACGGCTCCCCGATCCCGAAATCGCTCCCCCCGAGCGGCGGACAACCCGTATTCCGTCAAGTTTCCGCCGTCACTCACCGGCACCGGATTTGTCTTCTTTTTTTCGGCAAAAGCATCCACATGTGGACAAACATGTTTTCGGAATTGTTCACATGTGGATAACCCGTCCGGCCGATCCACCGGTTATCCCGCGGTTATCCTCCTTTTTTCCACAAAATCCGCAATCTGTGGATGAATCAACCCGGGAAACTGTGAATCTGTGGACAACCGGGCAAATCTCATTGTAAATACTGGTATCTTTTGATATTCTATTTGTGTTTTCCCCGTGGATAAGTGACGCAATCCGACAGGATCATCCACAGTTTGTGGATAATTCTTTCCACCGAAACCCACAGGATGTGCATAAGGTTATTCACAGGCTGTGGATATTGTTGATAAAAATTGGAAAACGGCTCCGCAAACGGGCCTTGACCTGTGGACAAGCATCGGTGAAAAAAACGGGCCCCGGAGGGAGGGACTTTG